>CAYRRV010000012.1:0-89499 GCA_964426725.1 uncultured Bacteroidales bacterium
AACCTCTAGTGTACCTGTTGTGGCGCCAGCTGCATCGCAGGGTAGCTACGTTTGGCAGAGATAAGCGCTGAAAGCATCTAAGCGCGAAGCTCCCTTCAAGATGAGGTCTCCTTTAAGGGTCGTTAAAGACGATGACGTTGATAGGCTACAGGTGTAAAGGCAGTGATGTCAAAGCCGAGTAGTACTAATTACCCGTATGCTTTTGATCGCTCAACATAATGTTTATATTAGAAGTTTCTTCCAGTACTAAAGATATTGGTTTATCCATAAAGGTTTTAGGTGACTATAGCAATGGGGTTCCACCTCTTCCCATTCCGAACAGAGAAGTTAAGCCCATTAGCGCCAATGGTACTGCGTTTAGCGGGAGAGTAGGTCGTTGCCTTTCTTTCAAAAAGTCCCGCTTATCTCAATAAGCGGGACTTTTTTTTGATACCTTTATAATATATTATCTCTCAACTCGTTTTACATTTTTTATTGTAAATCATCGTGATCACTTATAATTTGTCGAAATCGAGTTTTCCTCTAAATAGCAATCAATATAGAAAAACCTTACGGTGGCTCCTTTGTTTGATATGCCTGGTAATATCACATTCCGTTTCTGCTCAAACCGATTCTGTTATCCTTGGATGGAAACTTGTTGATAATTTTTCAAACCGTGATACTGTCGAAATAGATACATCTTTAACAGGATTTCAATTTTATAATCCCGTTTACAGGAATTCTATCGCTAATGAATACCTCGGT
Source organism: uncultured Bacteroidales bacterium (assembly GCA_964426725.1). Classification (GTDB taxonomy): domain Bacteria; phylum Bacteroidota; class Bacteroidia; order Bacteroidales; family CAYRRV01; genus CAYRRV01. The sequence goes on from CAYRRV010000012.1 coordinate 745, forward strand.
AATCTCGGTCTGCCTGCCTATCCTGCTGTTTATTCCCAAAAATATTTTCAAAGTGATTTCATGTTTGCTCATCCGCTCGAATCATACATGTTTCTGCCTGATAATTCTATCTATTATAATACTCGTAAACCTTTTACCTGGCTTACCTATAATGCCGGGGGTGATAAAAACACTGCTGAACAAATCCTGAAATTACTACATACCCAGAATATTAAACCTTACTTTAACACCGCTATCGATTTGCAATTGATTGGTTCAGAGGGAATATATCCCAATCAGAAAACCAATGATAACGCAATTAGTATTACTTCTTCATATATAAAAAATGAATTGGATATCGCGGCCTCTGTTGGAGTTAATAATTTAAGGTTTGAAAATAACGGTGGATTGCAACATGATAGTTTATTAAGCGAAGATCCCGAGTTTATACCCGTGAACCTGCAGAATGCCACGACTATGCTTAATAACTTTAACTTTCAGCTAACTCCTGCATACAGGTTCGGCAAAATTTTACCCATTGTGGAATCAGATTCCACGAATGTCGATTCCATTCCAAAATTCAAGCATAAAATAATGGTGGGAGTCAACTTCAATAGGTTTTCCCGTTTATATAACGATGACTTATTGGCTGGCGGGGGGGGTGATAATCCCGAGGATTTTTTATTTTATGATAATATTTACGCGGATAGTTCTCAAACAAGTGATTCCGTGTATTACCGGAATCTTGGGTTTAACCTGCAATACCAGTTGAAACATTTGCAAGATAGTAATCTTCCGCTGGGATTAAGAGCGGGAATATTCAGTGAGTTTAAAAAATATGCTTTCGATGAATACGAGTGGTTGCAACTAAACGAACTGGTAGATACTCTTTATCGAGAAAAGGTAGAACAACGCTTCAACCGGGTTTATCTATTGCTTGATGTATTCGATAAGTTGGGGATGACTCGCTGGGGCCTCAATGCAAAGTATGATTTATTGGGATATAACTCCGGTGATTATAGTTTTTCGGCACATCTCTCCCGGGATATTAATATTGGTAATTTCCCAGCATCCACAGAGTTGAGGGTGATGACTGCTGCAGTAACACCAGAATATCTGAAACAACATTATTTCAGTAATCATTACCAGTGGAATTTTTATGAGCACGCGTCAAATAGGTTACGCCCGGTTAAAGATACACGGGCTAATATTGATTTGAACCTGTCTTCCATCAACCTTAGTATTTCCGCGACAGGATCCCTTGTTCAGGATTACGTTTACTTTAATGACAATGGTCCAGCTCAGGAAACAGAAACAATTCCGATTCTGGCATTATCTTTGAGTAAAAAGTTTAACACGTGGAAATTACACGGTATAAACAAGGGAGTTTTTCAGTATAGTGGGAAACAAACGGTATTACCTTTGCCACTATTCTCATTATACCACTCCGTGTTCTTTGAGCAATTTCTTTTTAAAAATGTACTACAGGTTCAAATGGGATATGAAATTTTTTATAATACGAAATATTATGCTCATGGCTATTCTCCTGCCATTGGTCAATTTACCGTGCAAAATGAGAAGGAATTAGGCAATTATCCGTATCTTCACGGCTTCATAAATTTGAAACTAAAAAGAACAAGATTTTATTTTAAATACATGCACGTGAACCAGTTACTTATAGGAGACAATTATTTTACAACACTTCATTACCCCATGAACCCCGGAGCATTCCGGTTTGGGATATCCTGGACTTTCTACAATTAGTTTATTGAACATTAAGGAACTTTAAGCGTTTACAGTTTATTGATAAAATCGGAGCGTTATGTCTGAATTTATTCATATAAATAAGTTTAAACCGGTAACAAGGTTATTGGTTAAACTTTCTCTTCTCAGCCTGGTTTTTTCCGGTCTTACACTTTGTAATTCTGATAACCATCAACCGGGAACGCAATCTATTTCACGCGACCTGGACAAAATCAGGGAGAGAGGCAAATTGGTTGCTATAACCGATTTTAATTCAATTAATTATTTTATTTATCGTGGCCAACCCCTTGGTTACCAGTACGAATTATTGCAAAATTTTTCAGATTACCTGGGGCTCAAGCTTGAAATTTTAGTGAATAGTGATATTGATGAGACATTTGAATCACTGAATACCGGTGAAAGTGATTTAATTGCCATGAACCTTGCAGTTACAAAAGAACGAAAAGAAAGAATTGCATTTACTCTGCCACACAGTCATACACGACAAGTTCTCGTGCAAAGGAAACCAGTAAACTGGCAGCAATTGTCATCTAAGGCTTTCGAATCCACGCTTATCAGGAACCAATTGGATTTGGCTGGTGAAAATGTAGTTATATACGTGCAAAAAAATTCTGCTCACGTGCAACGATTACAAAATTTATCTGGAGAAATTGGTGATTCTATCAGGTACATTGAGGTTCCTGAGGAATCAGAAGAATTGATCGCGCTCGTGGCAAAAGGAGAAATTGATTACACGGTGTGTGATGAAAACGTGGCCATGGTAAATTCAACTTATTATCCGGGTATAGATATCAGAACACCCGTGAGTTTTCCCCAGAATCTTGCATGGGGTGTACGAAAAGATTCGGAGGAATTGCTTGAGGTGTTAAATAATTGGCTAGATAATTTTAAAAAAACAAGCCGGTACACCATTATTTATAACAAGTACTTCAAAAATCAGAAGTTTAATGATATTAATAATGAATATTTTTCACTTACCAGTGGTAAAGTGTCGCCCTTTGATGATGCCATAAAGAAATACGCGGCTGAGATTGATTGGGACTGGAAATTACTGGCTTCATTGATTTATCAGGAATCCAGATTTAATCCTTCTGCCCGGTCATGGGCGGGTGCCTTTGGTTTGATGCAATTAATGCCTGCCACGGCTGGTCGGTTTGGGGTGACCGAAACTTCACCACCGGAAATGCAAATACGCGCGGGGGTACAGTTTATTCAATGGCTCGATAATCAGTTAGTTGACGAGGTAAAAGACAAGAATGAGCGATTGAAATTTATTCTTGCCTCCTATAACATGGGATTAGGACACGTGCTTGATGCCAGGAGGCTCGCGCGGAAAAACGGGAAGGATCCGAATATCTGGGAAAATAATGTTGACTTTTTCATCAAAAATAAATCTAATCCTAATTTCTATCGTGATCCGGTCGTGAAATATGGATTTGCAATGGGAGATCAGGCCTATAATTATGTTTACGAGATCTTGGGAAGGTATGATCATTACAAAAATATCATTACTTCAAGATAAACGATGAGGGTAAAAGCGGGCGCAAATTGCCGCGAATTCGCTTAAAATCATTGCAGTTGCCCCCCAAATCTCTTCATTATCAATTTGAAAATAAGGTACTGTAAGTCTCTGAAGGTCTACCTGTACCTTTTTTCTTTTTATATTATCCGGGCTCAATAGATCATAGAGGTTGCACTCGATAATATATTCTACTTCGGAAGGATCGATTTTGTAATCGCCTATGTTCATCGTGTAAGCGATAAAAGGACTTACCATGAAATTGCTGACGGGGATATATAAATCGGTTAATTGTCCGATTATGGTAATTTTTTGTCTATTTACACCTATTTCTTCTTCTGTTTCTCTTAACGCGGTCTCTATGAGTGTACCATCCCGGAGTTCTGTTTTTCCTCCCGGCAGGCTAATTTGGCCACCATGGGCACCCTCGTACTCTTTGCGCCTGGTTAGTACCAAATATGGAGCGCCTTCTTTCTCAAACAAGAGGATAAGAACGGCAGCACTTGCTTCCTTACCCTTGTTACTTCTCATGATACGGGCCTCAGGTGCCATTTTAACCTGTTCAGCATGTCCTGGTAATTTCTCCCGGGAAAGCTCATCAACAAGGCGATCTATAAATCTTTTAAACTCCATTCCCAATCAATCAAACTGTATTGTTTTCACGGGACTCACCCTGGAAATAAGATAGGAAGGGATGACCAAAATTAATAAAACGGTTATCAGGGTTCCGGCATTGATAAGCAACACGTGTATCAGGTTGAATTTAACTGGTATGGTTGACAGGAAATACGCTGTCGGATCAAGTTTGAGTATTTTGAAATAATCTTGTATCCAAAGTAATCCCAGGCCAATAATATTCCCCCAAAATAACCCTGCCAGTATTAAAAATGAACTCATGTACAAAAAAACTTTCCTGATTTTCATGTTTTCTGCACCAACAGCTTTTAGTATCCCGATCATTCTAGATCTTTCCAGTATCATTACCAGAAGTCCGGAAACCATATTTATTCCTGCAACTACCAGCATCAATATGATGATGATGATAACATTCAGGTTGAATAATCCAATCCAGTCAAAAATTTGCGGGTATTCACGTACAATATTTGTTACCCTGAGTGGTTCTCCTTCTTCCGTGTAATCGTAACCAACGATATCATTCACGATAAATGTCATTTCCTCGAGTTGATCGAAATCATCCACGAAAATTTCAAATCCACTTACCTGATCTTTATCCCAGTCATTTAACCTTTGCACGTGCTTGATATCGGCAACAGAATATAATTTATCAAAATCCTGCAAACCTGTTTCATAAATTCCTTTTACTGTAAATCTTCTGACTCTCGGGGGATCCTGTATAAAATATAAGGCAATATCATCTCCCACGGAAAGAGCTAACATATTTGCCATGTATTGAGACACGATTATGCCGTTATTATACACTGAATCAGTGATAGATAGAATTTCACCCTCTTTCAGGTTCCTCTTGAAGAATGACCAGTCGAAATCAGGACCCACTCCTTTGATGACAGTTCCCTGAATTTCTTCTCCTGCTTTCATGATGCCTGCCTTCGTGGCAAAAACTTGCACATGGCCGATACCAGGCATGTCATTCAAGGCGGGCTTAAAATCCTGCTTTTTACTTACTGGTTTGGTTTCAAAAGAAGTATTGGAATCATAATTGATGATTTGCACGTGCGCGCCAAATCCAATCACCTTGTTTCTGATTTCTTCCTTAAAGGCTGTTGCAATGGATACTGTAACGAGCATCACGGTGAGGCTGAGAGAAATGCCAAAAAGAGCGATCTTAATAAAAGACCTGGAAAATTCTTTTTTGTTTTCCTTATCAAGGACCAGTCGTTTGGCAATAAAAAATTCGAGATTCAAAGTTATCAGGTGTTTAATATTTATGCAAATGTAGTAATTTTAAGGCATCTAAAAATGGTATTATTCATGGAGAAAGCAAAAAGAATTTTATCCGGTTTTGGTTTGATAATTCTGTTTGGTGAGGTGATTTTTGCCGGTCATAACCCTATCCTGCCTGGTGCCGAGCGGATCACGAGTTATCTTCCGCTTTTGGAAGGTAATAAAATTGGCGTGGTGGCAAATCACACGAGCATGATCGGCAATTCGCACCTTGTAGATTCATTGTTATCTCATAATATAAATGTAGTGAAGATCTTTACACCAGAACATGGTTTTCGTGGCGATCAGGACGCGGGGAAAAAGATAGAGGATGCACATGATACAAAAACCAGGCTTCCTCTTGTTTCATTATACGGTAAAAATTTTAAACCCACACCGGGACAATTGAAAGGGTTGGATATAATCCTGTTTGATTTACAAGATGTCGGGGTGAGATATTATACCTACATTTCTACACTGCATTACGTGATGGAGGCCTGCGCGGAAAATAATATTCCTGTCATTGTACTCGACAGGCCTAACCCGAACGGGTTTTATGTTGACGGGCCTGTTCTCGAGGATAAGCATAAATCGTTTGTTGGCCTCCATCCAGTACCGGTAGTGTATGGTTTAACCATTGGTGAGTTTGCAACCATGATCAATGGGGAGGGTTGGTTGAAAGATAATGTAACCTGTAATTTAAAGGTGATAAAATGTGACCATTACACGCGTGATTCTTATTACCAGCTCCCCGTGAAACCATCTCCCAACCTGCCGGATATGCTATCAGTTTACCTATATCCTTCACTTGGATTTTTCGAGGGAACCATAATGAACGTGGGACGGGGTACTGTCTTTCCATTCAAAGTAATTGGTCATCCTGATTATCCGTATTGTGAGTTTTCATACATGCCAAAATCGCGGCCGGGTGAGACACTCTATCCCAAACACGAGGGAAAAGTATGCTGTGGGATTGACCTGAGAATGTTGAATATTGATTATATCAAAAGGAAGAAGCAGATAAAGCTGGACTGGTTAATCAAGGTTTACCGGGAAATGTGGCGGGATGAATTTTTCAACAGTTATTTTAAACTGCTTGCCGGTACGAATCAAATCCAATCGATGATAATCGAGGGGAAATCTGTTGAAGAAATAAGAGAAAGTTGGCAGGATGATCTAAATAAATACCTCGCGGTTAGGGCTAAATATCTCATTTATCCTGATTAGCAAGCTTTTTCCTATAAAACTTTTCCCGGGTAGGCTTTAAGGCCTTCCTCAAGGCATTTCATGGCTTTCCCCAGATCTTCTTTATTGAGGACGTAGGCAATTCTAACTTCTGTTTTACCTAAACCAGGTGTAAAATAAAATCCTGAACCCGGGGCCATCATTACTGTTTCATTATTATACTCGAAATCACTCAACATCCATTGAGAGAACATATCTGCATCATCTACAGGCAGGTGAACAATCGTGTAAAAGGCTCCTTTTGGCATTGGACAAATAACCCCTTTCATTTTATTGAGAGCGCCAACCATGTAATTACGACGGCTGATATATTCATCATAAACTTTCTTGAAATATTCCGGGGATGTATCGAGTGCGGCTTCAGCAAAAACCTGACCGAAAGACGGAGGACTTAGCCTTGCCTGACCAAACTTGAGGGCTGTTTCGATAAGTCTTTTATTTCTTGAAATTAATGTACCAATCCTAACTCCACAGGCACTGTATCTTTTAGACACTGAATCGATCACGGCAACATTATCCTCAATGCCTTTTAACAATAATGCAGAATGATGTTCATTCCCGTCATAACAAAACTCCCTGTAAACCTCATCAACGAAAAGATATAGATCATGTTTCCTGACTATATCCCGAAGTTTCAGCAATTCTGTCTCTGAATAGAGGTAACCCGTCGGGTTATTCGGGTTACAAATAATGATTCCTTTGGTTTTTGGACCTATTAGTTCTTCGAACTCATCGATAGGAGGTAGCGCGAAATTATCGTGAATGGAAGAGGTAACAGGCTTGATCATGAGTCCTGCTGCCGTCCCAAAACCATTATAATTAGCGTAAAAAGGTTCCGGTACAATAATTTCATCCCCAAAGTCAAAACACGACATCAGGGCGAATGTGATAGCCTCGGAGCCCCCGGTTGTTATTAACAATTCCGTGAAATCAATATCCAGGCCAATATTCTGATAATATTGAGCCAGTTTCCGCCTGTAAGATTCATTTCCCGCCGAGTGACTGTACTCTATCACTTTGTCGTTCATGTCTTTCACGGCCTGAATGGCAGCAGGAGGAGTGATAATATCCGGCTGTCCTATATTCAGGTGATAGATTTTAACGCCTCTTTTTTTCGCTTCTTCAGCAAATGGAACAAGTTTTCTAATCGGCGATAAGGGCATTTTTTGTCCCCTGAGGGAAATATCAGGCATGTTTTATTGATTTTGAGGTTTCTCTACAGTGCCGGTTATGGTTAAAGTGACTGGCGTGTCTGTAGCATTAGAGTACACGCGGACAGACTTCGTGAATGGCCCAACGCGTCTTGTATCATATTTTACAGAAATTTTTCCTTTTTCTCCCGGTTGAATGGGTGCTCTCGTCCACTTGGGAGCAGTACAGCCACATGTCGAGGTCACGTTTGATAATATCAAGAGGTCTTTCCCGTTATTGGTGAATTCAAATTCACACGAACCATCTCCATTATATTCGATTTTTTCAAAATCGTGACGAAGTTCGGTAAATTCAATCCCTGGTTTAGCCGTTTCATTCTTGTTTTCCGTTTTAACCGGGTTTTGGCTGTAAACCATAATAGTAGTAAGGAAAAATGCGGGAAGTATAAATATTATTCTTTTCATTTTTCTGGAATTTAAGATTGTTAAATTACAAATTAGTATTTCAACTGCTAATTTAGTACATGTTTATGAATATTTGAAATTTTTATCCGGTGACATATATCAGAACAGTTATTTTCTCTTTTTCTTAACGGGAAAAGGAATTTTTATATTTTTGCATTTCAAAAGAATTTTTAATCCCGTGTATTAATCAGGTTAGGAAAAAAAAATAAACTATGGATATCCCGACGAAGTATGATCCGGCGAAAACCGAAGACAGGTGGTATAATTACTGGCTGGAGCATGAATTATTCAAATCTGTACCCGATGAACGTGAACCTTACACGATTGTTATCCCTCCCCCGAATGTTACTGGTGTATTGCACATGGGGCACATGTTAAACAATACAATCCAGGATATACTCGTGAGACGGGCGAGAATGAAAGGTTTTAACGCCTGCTGGGTTCCGGGAACAGACCATGCATCCATAGCAACCGAGGCAAGGGTAGTGGCCAAACTGGCTGCTGAAGGGATTAATAAGGCTTCCCTGTCCCGGGAGGATTTCCTGAAACACGCATGGGAATGGAAAGAAAAGCATGGCGGAATAATCCTGGAACAATTGAAAAAACTGGGCGCATCATGCGATTGGGAACGAACAAAGTTTACCATGGATGATGACATGTCGGAGAGCGTGATCAATGTTTTTATCGATTTGTATAACAAAGGGTTAATTTACCGGGGTGTCCGGATGGTGAACTGGGATCCGGCCGCGAAAACTGCCGTTTCCGATGAAGAAGTTATATACAGGGAGGTAAAATCCGCATTATATTACGTGAGATATAAAATTCACGGTGAAGATGAATGGCTGACTATCGCCACTACCCGACCCGAGACCATCCTGGGTGATACTGCCGTTGCCGTGAATCCATCCGATGAGCGTTTTAAGCACCTGCATGGTAAGGAAATTCATGTCCCCATGACAGACAGGGTTGTTCCTATCGTGAAGGATGAATATGTCGAAATGGACTTTGGTACAGGTGCTCTCAAGATTACACCAGCTCATGATATCAACGATTATGAAATCGGGATTCGTCATAAACTGCAATCGATTGACATTTTCAATGACGATGGAACGCTGAATGAAAAGGCTGGTTTGTTCGTTGGTGTTGATCGTTTTGAGGCTCGCCAATTGGCCGTTGATAAATTAAGAGAAGAAGGCCACCTGGTTAAAATTGAAGATTACATGAATAAGCTGGGTTTTTCTGAGCGTACTGACGCGGTAATTGAGCCCAAGCTCTCGATTCAGTGGTTCCTGAAGATGAAAGACATGGCGGCACCCGCGCTGGAAAGTGTAATGAAAGACGATATCCGCCTGTATCCACTCAAATTCAAGAATACGTATCGACATTGGATGGAGAATGTGAAAGACTGGTGTATTAGTCGTCAATTATGGTGGGGGCATCGAATTCCTGCCTGGTATTTGCCGGACGGAGATCATGTAATCGCGGCCAGTGAGGATGAAGCCTACAGGATCGCAAGGGAAAGGTACCCGGAAAAATCAATCAATGAGGGAGATCTCAGTCAGGATGAGGATGTACTGGATACCTGGTTTTCTTCATGGTTGTGGCCCATTTCAGTTTTTGATGGAATAAGAGATCCCCGAAATGAAGATATCCGGTATTACTATCCTACCGATGATTTGGTAACGGCTCCTGAAATTTTATTTTTCTGGGTTGCCCGTATGATAATAGCCGGGTATGAATACATGCATGAGAAACCCTTTAAAAATGTTTATCTTACCGGTATTGTAAGAGATATGCAGAGGAGAAAAATGTCGAAATCGCTCGGCAATTCACCGGATCCTCTCGATTTGATTAAGAAATACAGCGCTGATGGAGTGAGAGTTGGTATGCTGCTGTGTTCACCTGCAGGTGGAGATCTTCTTTTTGATGAAGGATTACCGGAACAGGGTCGTAATTTTGCCAATAAAATCTGGAATGCGTTCAGGCTGGTACAATCATGGAAAACTGATAATCAACAATCGCAACCTGAATTTGCCTCTCTTGCTATAGAGTGGTTTGAACACAAGTTGAACAGCACGCTCTCCAAGCTCGAGGAGCAATTCAACATGTACAGGTTGTCTGAAGCTTTGATGACAGTATACAAGTTGTTCTGGGATGATTTCTCATCATGGTACCTGGAGGCTATAAAACCCGAATATGGCAAGCCTATTGATGAAAAAACATATCTGGTAACCGTTGATTTTTTTGATCGCCAGCTCAAGGTGCTGCATCCTTTTATGCCATTTATCACGGAAGAAATATGGCAGTACCTGGATGAAAGGAAAATGGGTGAAAGTATTATGGTACAACGAATGCCGACCGTTAAGGATTTTGACAACGAAATACTTTCCGGCTTCGATAAAGCCATGGAAACAATCACCGCGATCCGATCGGTTAGAAGAGAAAAAAATATTTCCCTGAAAGAAAAGATAGAATTATTATACACCGGGGAAATTCCTGATTTTCTTGAAAAATGGTCGGCTCTGATAGTGAAGTTGGCCGGGCTGTCCAATATCTTGAAAATAGAAAGTAAACCTGATGTAGCAGTAAGCGTTCTGGTACAATCCAACGAACTGTTTATTCCAATAACCGGGATGATTGATATTGAGGCGGAAATCGAAAAGGTCAGGTCAGAAATCGAATACCAGGAAGGTTTTCTTCGTGGTGTAATGAAAAAACTGGGCAATGAAAAATTCGTGAACAATGCCCCGGGGAAAGTGGTTGAAATGGAGAGAAAAAAACAGGCTGATGCCGAAACCAAGCTGAAAATTCTGAGAGAAAGACTGGATAGCTTACAAAAATAATACAAGATTACGGCGCTAATCTCGCGATTTGCCATGAACCTGATTCAAACGTGTACTCGATTCGATCATGAAGACGGCTTGTCCGTCCCTGCCAAAACTCGAATAAGGAAGGCTTTAACAAATACCCTCCCCAATGTTCGGGGCGAGGGATTTGGTTGTCAATAAATCTCAACTTGTACTCGTTATACTTCTGCTCCAGGTACTTCCGGTTTTCAATTAAATGACTCTGTTGTGAAGCCCATGCCCCTAATTGACTTTCACGGGGCCGTGAATTAAAGTATTTTTCAGATACCGCGGGGAGTACTTTTTCGACCATTCCTTCAATCCTGATCTGTCGTTCCAACTCAGGCCAGAAAAACAGTAGTGCAGCGTATGGATTTTCTTCAAGATGGCGGCCTTTCCGGCTCAGGTAATTTGTATAAAACATAAATCCTGCATGAGAATACTCTTTTAGCAACACAATTCTTGCAGAGGGTAAACCATTGCTTGTCGCCGTGGCAATGGTCATGGCATTTGGATCGGTAATATTACTATCCGATGCCTCAAGATACCACTTGCCGAACTGTTTTACCGGGTCATTATGCACGGTCGATTTACTCAGGGATTGTTTCATGTATTCCCTCCTGATTTCCGATAAATTCATTCTTTACCAATATTTTGTCAATGAAAAAATGATGGTTGATTTATGCCACATGTCCTGAATAGAGGGGCATCTCTTTTGCAATATTACAAGGTAACGCGACTAAATTGGATTACTCATGAATTGATCAACATCATTTGATGAAAATTGTTCATCATTATTCAGACGGGCATTATTTATGCTGGCATTCAATTCAAAACCAATTAGTACTGCCAGGGAATTAAAATAGAACCAGATAAGAATAACCATGAGCGTGCCCACGGATCCAAAAAACTGGTTAAACTTACCAAAATGATTCACGAAATAGGTAAATCCCAATGAGGCCATTATTGACAGGAAAGCGGCAAAAAAAGAACCGGCAGAAAAAAAACTCCAGTTGGGTTTTCTCGATGGACCAAGGTAATACAGAAATGAAATAGCGAAATAAATAAGAGCCAGAATAAATAGCCACTGGCCGAAACCAATGATAATATAATTAATGGTATGATGAATTATATTAAATTCTGACATTTTTAAAACAGCCAGTTTACTCATGATAAACAGTATAACAGCTAACAAGATTAAAAAGGTCAGGATAAAAACCAACTCGAGTGATATAATACGCCTTTGAAGCCAGGTCCTGTTTTCAATAACATGGTACGATGCATTAAATGCTTTTATCAAGGCGTCAATGGCATTGGAACCAAAAACCAAAGAAGTAATAAAACCAAAGATAGTGAGCCCGTGACGTTTTACGAGGAGGTTTTCAACGGTCTTATCGAAAGCTTTAAATGCCGAGGAAGGCATAATATCTTTTATTAATCCCAGCAATTCCTTGTGGAAATTTTCAATAGGAATATAGGCAAGTAAAGAAACAAAGAAAATAAGCATAGGTAATGAAGCAAGAAAAAACTGAAACGAGATGGAAGAAGCCCGCGTGGTAATAGACCCTTTTTTGATTCCTTTCGTGAAAACATGGATCACGTCATATATGGCAAGTCCTCTTGAACCGGGAAATTTAATTTGCCGCGACCGTTCAGTCAGTATACTGGAGGAGTGGTTTAAAATGCGGTATTTTTTCTTACCAGGATAATTCATTAATAATCAATTGCCTTTAAGCTCAGGTCAAGGCTGCTGATTTGATGGGTGAGTGCTCCAACAGAGATAAAGTCAACCTTGCAAAGCGCGTATTCTCTAATGTTATCGAGTGTAATGCCACCGGAAGATTCGGTCAGGTAACGGCCATTTATCATTTCAACTGCCTTTTTCGTAGTTTCAGGTGTAAAATTATCCAGTAATATAACATCTACCTCGCCTGTTTCCATAATATCCCGGATATCTTTCAGGTTTCGGGCTTCGATCTCAACTTTTATTTTCAGATTATTATGTTTGATATATTCTTTTGTTTTCTGGATGGCCTGCCTTATGCCACCGGCAAAATCGATATGGTTATCTTTCAGCATTATCATATCGTATAATCCCATGCGGTGGTTTTCTCCTCCCCCGGTTCTCACGGCTGCTTTTTCCAAAAACCTCATGCCGGGTGTTGTTTTTCTCGTGTCAAGTATTTTTGTTGGTAAATCTGCAATTTTATCAACATATGCACGGGTTCTTGTTGCAATGCCACTCATTCTTTGCATGATATTCAGAACCAGGCGTTCAGATTTAAGAATAGATTGTATCAACCCGGAAACATGAAAAACAACATCACCGGTTTTTATTTTTGCTCCATCTTCAATAAATGATTCAAGACTGGTGTTTGGATCAATCAATTGAAAAACCTGCCGGGCTATGTCCGAACCGGCAAGAATTCCTTCCTGTTTAACCAGCAATTTCGCTTTTCCTGAGGCATCAGCGGGAATACATGCCATCGACGAATGATCGCCCTCTCCAATGTCTTCCTGTATCGCGTTTAGAATAAATTTTTCCAGTTCACTACCTGCTTGTATCATTTTCTTTTTCAATTCTTAGCTGATGAATTAGCGATAAGTCTTTATTGCCTTTGAAAAGAAAATAAATCCTGTACATGCCCTTGTTAGTCATCAGGTTACCAATGGCATACCGTGAATTTTCCTTTCCTCCCTCGTGTATAAGAATGAAATTTTCAGGGGTATGTTGTTGGAAAAAATCTCTCAGGATAATCTCGGCCTGAGATTTGCTGTATACATTTTCTTTATTGGCAACAACCAATTCAATGGTAGTATCGAAATATTTTGTTAATTCTTTTGCATTTCCCGTTTTTAATGCAAGAATAATATCATCAGGTATTTTTGCTACCGCGACAGTCGACAGGATACAAACTCCCGCAACAAACAGGGCGATTTTTTTCATGTATCTTTTAATTGACATGGAACTTAATTATTTTTAAAAGCTGAAAAATTCCAGCAAAAAATGAACCAGAATAAATATCCTGCAAATTATAATAAATAATTCAAGTTATCAAATCAGTGAAATTAACACGCTAAAATTTAATGAAAGTTACACTTGTTTGCACCGGAAAGACCAATGAACTTTTTATTAACGAGGGAATTGATTTTTACCTGAAAAGAATTAAAATGAAGTTACCCTTTGACATAAAGTACATACCCGAGAGTAAGAAATCGGCCAGGATCCCTGTTCAAACGATAAAAGATCAGGAAGCAGAGGCCTTTTTTCAGGAATTAGACCCGGGGGATTTCCTGATTTTGCTTGATGATAAAGGCAAACATATGACCTCAATGGAGTTCGCGATGTACCTGAATAAAAAATTTAACATGTCATATAAACGAATCGTTTTTATGGCTGGTGGTGCACGGGGATTTGGAGAAAGTATTTACAAAAGAGCCAACGAAAAACTCTCTCTATCGAAAATGACTTTCCCTCACCATTTGGTCAGAATTATCTTTCTAGAACAATTATACAGGGGATTATCCATTTTGCATAATGAGCCTTATCACAATGAATAAGACTAAGGAATTAATTCAGAATATTAATACTTTTGGAAAGTAATAAATTTGTATGTTTTGAAAAACAAAAAAATCATATTGCTGGGACTTATTAGTGTTGTACTCTTTTCAGCCACGTTTGTTTTAGAAAAAGTCCATTTTTCAATTTTGAAAAAAGAGATCAAGGCAGATCAGGTTGAATCTGTCTTACACGCGAAAGAAATTCGTGTAAAAGAACAGGTTCAGCTAATTTCAAGAAGCCTTCAACATGGTATTGAATCTGATAGCCTGAAAACAAAATTGCTTGATATAACAGGGCCATTGCATGAATCAGGCATACTTTACCTGGTTTATTATGCCGACAGCCTGGCATTCTGGTCAGATAACACGGTGAATTTCCCGGTTTTTTATAAACCAGATACATTCGACAGTCCATGTATCTTTTTAAGCAATGGTTGGTTCGTGGTTAAAAATTTTGTTGAAGAGAATAAAAGAATTATCGCTTTAATTTTAATAAAGCGACAGTATCCTTATCAGAATGAATTTGTTCAAAATGATTATCTTCATCATTTCGGAATAAAAGGTAACCCGGCAATAATACCTGCCAATATTGCCCATGGGGGTTCAATCCCGGTAAAAGGGTATGAAGGTGATCATTTATTCTCCCTTGAACATGAAAAGGAAGAATTCGAAGGTTATAAATATATACTGACCTCCTGGCTTTTTTTATCCGGGTTGTTAATATTCCTGTTTTTTTTATCTCAATGTATAAACTCGTTTCGTGTTAACAAGGTTAGGACTTGGAGTATTGTTTTAACATTATTCATTTTAGCCGGGATAAGATTCGTTATGGTGTATTTCAGAATTCCTAATTCTATATACAGCCTTGGGTTATTCAGTCCTGAATTTTTTGCTGCCTCTTCAGCCCTACCATCTTTAGGAGATTTGCTTTTAAATTCTGTATTTATCTTTTTCATTGTTTTTAATTGCTGTGCAACAGGTAATTTTCCAGTTCATTTTAATAAAAGAAGAAAAGAACTCATTGTGTTGTCACACCTGTTATTCGCTATTGGCGCGACCTTATTTTATTATTATGGATTTAGAGTTTTTAAAAGTTTGATTTTTAATTCAGACATTACATTTGAAGCCCATAACTTACTGGAAATAAATTTATATAGCTTCGTGGGGCTTTTGTCTGTTGGTTTGTTAATAGCGGCCTATGGTCTTTTTACACGAAAGATCATACAACTTTTCTCTGGCTTTTTCACGAAAAAATACCAGGTAGCAGTTTTTATAATTGCCTTAATGGTGATATTTATTTATGATTACCTTGAATCTGGTACTTTCGGCCTGCCCTCTTTTCTTTTTGGAATTGCTTTTACTGTCGTTATAATACAATACTACTACAAGACTTTCCGGTTCAGATACTCTTTTTTTGTTTTTATAGTACTGGTTTTTTCTGTCTTCTCTACCGTTTTTATCAGGTTATATAATAAACAAAAAGAAAAAGAAGATCGCCGTGTACTGGTAATGAATCTCGCGGTAGAGCATGACCCGGTAGCAGAGTTACTGCTTGAAGATATAATTCCGCTAATTGAAAGAGATCAGGAATTGAATGACCTGATGTTTGCAGAGTATTTTAATTATGATGATGTTTATGATTATATTAGAAGAAATTTTTATTCCGGGTATTTCAATAAGTATGATCTGCAACTTACACTTTGCACGGACAAAGATTCAGTTTTAATTGAGCCTGAAATGCAATGGAAGCATTGTTATTCTTTTTTTGATACTCTTCTGGAGGAGTCTGGTGGCATCATTCCTGCAGATAATTTCTATTTTCTTGATATTCCAAATGGCAGGATTGGTTATCTTGGTATTGCCACTTTAGAAAATACCTCCCCAAGAAGCGAAGATACAACCAGGGTTACTCTTTTCATGCAAATTGATTCACGCTTGTTGGCACAGGAATTGGGATATCCAGAGTTGCTTCTCGATGAAAATTACTCGGGATATTCCCTGTATTCAAGATATTCATATGCAAAGTATAACAAGGGAGTATTGATTACCCAGTCGGGAACTTTTCCTTACAGGCTAAAAGATCCTGTTTATCAAGTTTCTACATCCTCGATCACCCATGAAACCTATAATGGTTACAAACATACTGTTTATAAGCCTGATGAAGAAAATTTAATCATATTAAGTAAACCCCAGGTAACATTTTTTGAGATTCTGGTGTCTTTCTCTTATATTTTTATTTTCTATTTTGTGCTTACAACTATTTTTTTACTCGCTACTGATTTCTCTACATTTCAAAAAGCTTTTGCACCAAATTTCAAAAATCGCATACAGTACTCGATGATTGGTATCCTGTTCCTGTCACTATTCCTCGTTGGTGGAGGGGCCATCTATTTCAGCATTCAGCAATACAAGGCCAAGCATAACGAGATCTTGCGGGAGAAAATCCAATCTGTTTATATCGAACTGGTGCATAAACTTGAACATGAAACATCATTAAAAAGAGATTGGAGTGCCGGGGGATATGATAATCTTGATCAATTATTAATTAAATTCTCCAATGTTTTTTACACGGATATAAACCTTTATGATGAAAGTGGAGATCTATTAGCCACTTCCAGAAATGAAATCTTCAGTAAGGAATTACTTGGTTCTAAAATGAATCCCGAAGCGTTTATTGAATTAAGTGTAAATAACAGGGCTGAATTTTTAATGGACGAACAAATTGGAAAATTAAGTTATCTCTCTGCTTATGTACCTTTTACCAACAGGGAAAAAAAATTATTGGCCTATCTTAATCTACCTTATTTTACCCGCCAGGGAGATTTAACCAGGGAAATTTCATCCCTTGTTGTGGCTGTTATTAACGTTTACGTGCTGTTAATACTCCTTTCAGTAACAATTGCCGTTATTATTGCCGGGAAAATTACCCGGCCCATGGGCATGTTACAGCGAAAATTTTCTGAATTAAAATTGGGCAGGAAATACGAGAAATTAGACTACAAGGGTAATGATGAAATCGGACAACTCGTGAGAGAGTATAATCGAATGGTTACAGAACTGGAGGAAAGTGTTAAGCTGCTTGCTAAAACAGAGAGAGAGATAGCCTGGAGGGAAATGGCCAAACAAATTGCACATGAAATCAAAAACCCGTTAACACCCATGAAACTGCATATTCAACATTTGAAACGGTCATGGAGAGAGCATCAGGATGACATGGATAACTATTTAAAGAATTTTTCTGAAATCATGATTGGCCAAATAGATAACCTTAGCCTGATTGCCACGGAGTTTTCAAACTTTGCAAAGATGCCGCGAACTAAACTTACAAGGGTAGACCTGGTAGAAAGGATAAATACCGCGTCAGAATTATTCAGAAATTCAGAAAACCTTGAAATTATAAAAGATTTTAGCAATCTTGAACATGCCTTTATAGAGGCAGATAGTGAGCAGATTAACCGCGTATTTATAAATCTGCTTAAAAACGCGAGTCAATCAATTCCAACAGGACTTCAGGGGATTGTTGTTATTGAAATTAAAAAACATGATGAATTTTACGAGGTGCGTGTATCGGATAATGGTTCCGGCATACCAGCAGAAATGCGTGATAAACTTTTTCAGCCCAATTTTACTACCAAGAGTGGGGGTAAAGGATTAGGACTCGCTATCGTGAAAAGTATTGTTGAAAGTTCCGGGGGAAACATAGATTATAGTACAATTGTAGGTAAGGGTACAACATTCGTCCTTCAATTTCCAATGCTCAGGTAATAAACAGAATAGTTAATAAAAAATATCGATTGAATAGCAAAGGAAGAGGTTTATTTTATATATTTGTTCCGAGAGGATGGAAAAAAAAGAATGGATCGGAACTTGAAAGTTATAATAATTCTATTTTTATTCTGGGCAAGCCTGTTCGAGATTGCCAATGGTCAGATTTCGTCTATAAATGATGTAATTAACCAGTACGCTTCAGTTAGTCAGGTTTACAACAATAACGAGCTTGATCTCGATTCGGTTAAAGTGAATGATGCCTCCGTTTTCTCTAAAGGTGATGCAGTACTGTTGATGCAGATGAAAGGGGCAGTACCTGATTTGTTTTCAGGGGCCACGCAAGATCCACATTTTGTTGGCAAATATGAAATTCTTAAAATCCAGTCCATATTAAGTGGTAATGTTATTGTTTTTACTTCAAGAACCAATCTTATTCCCGGTGATACATATGATGTGTCCGCGCATGTACAATTAATAAAGGTACCCATTTATGAAACCGCGGTGGTTGAAAACGATGTGCTTACCTGTAAACAGTGGGACAGAAATTCCGGTACTGGTGGTGTATTGGCTTTGATGGCCACGGATTCATTAGTACTCAATGATGATATTGATGTATCCGGGAAAGGATTCCAGGGAGCGAATTCCTCATCTGATGATTTTGATGTGGCTTGCAGCGTTCCCATTGCCAACGGGTTTGATGATTTATATTATTCTGTTACGGCAGATGATTCTGCTGGCATGAAAGGTGAAGGATTGACGGTTTACACAGCATCTAAGGCTCGAGGAAAGGGAGCGCTTACAAGTGGCCCCGGGGGAGGTAACCATCGCTTCGCCGGAGGAGGTGGAGGGAGTAATTATGGCGAAGGTGGAAATGGTGGCAGGTATTCTTGTATTGAAAATTCCGGTTCAAATACCGGGGGTGTAGGTGGACGACCCATGAGCTTCTTGTACACTAATACGCAGGATAGAATTTTCATGGGAGCCGGTGGCGGTATGTCGTCTTTTGCTCCTGGTTACACGGCTGCGCCAGGTGGTGATGGGGGAGGTATTGTTATCATTCTTTCCCCAAAAATTGTTTCTGTTTCCGGGAATATTAAAGCCAATGGGATGTCGGTTACAACAGTCTCTTCTGCAGGTGGGGGAGGAGGCGGTGCTGGTGGTTCTATTGTGCTTGACGTTGATGAAATCACGGGTAGCCCCGTGTTAGAAGCAACCGGGGGTTATGGCGGGGATACGGATGTCAATTGCGGTGGCCCCGGTGGCGGTGGAGGTGGTGGAATCATATGGTATAGCATGGATTCTGTCAAGTTTGTAAACTCGGGGTTACAATTAAATTTTGACGGCGGGAATAATGGCCAATCCTTCAATATTAATTGTTTTGGTGCTCGTGAGAGTGGTGATGGATCGGCTGGAGAAATCCTTGACAGCCTCCTCATACCCATGCGGGGTTTCTTGTTTAATGCCATGCCCGACGCACAGGATATTTGCGAGGGAGATACCCCCGAAAAACTGGATGCAACCACTCCAAAAGGCGGTAATGGTAATTACAGCTACATATGGCAAAAAACAACAAACCTTGTATCCTGGAGCGATGTTGGAAATTCAGAAGAGGATTACCAGCCAGGTCCCCTTTCAGATACAACCTGGTTCAGGCGAATCGTCCTGTCAGCAGAAATTAAAGACACCAGTGATGTAACAGTTGTCAACGTGCTTCCCGCGTTGCAGGTTAATGAAATATCAGCAGATACTACCATTTGCTATAATCAGGATCCTTTACCAATAAATGGCGACATTGTAAACGGGGGAAATGGCAGTTATACCTATCGCTGGGAAAAGTCCGAGAATTTAAATACCTGGAATTCAGTTGAAGAAGGATCCGCGGCCTACAATTTCGATCCCCCGGCTTTAACCGATACTACCTGGTACAGGAGAATCGTGAATTCACACGTTTGTGCAGATACCAGTAATGTGCTGCAAATAACCGTTCTTCCCTCTCTTGAAAACAACCTGATTATAGAAGATCAGGTTATTTGCATGAATGATCAGCCTGATAAATTTGATGGGAGCCTGCCTGAAGGAGGCAATGCTCCATCATTCATATACCAATGGGAGGAAAAATCGGATAATGGTTCCTGGAGTGATGCCCGGGAGAACAATACATCCAGGCATTATCAGGCACCCCCGCTTAATGATACAACACATTACAGGAGAATTGTTATGTCGGGACCGGATAATGTTTGTAAAGATACCACTGCCACTTTAACAGTTATTGTTTTGCAATCTATATCCGGTAATTCTATCTTCCAGGATCAGATTACCTGTGAAAATGATATCCCGGAACAAATAAATGGTTCATTGCCAGCGGGTGGGGAACCGGGCAGCTATGCATATCGTTGGGAACAATCATTTGACCAATCAGGTTGGGATTCTGTCGGGTATTTCACGGGTCAGACTTTTTATCAGCCTGTTAGCCAGACCGATACTTCATGGTTCAGGCGGATCGTATTATCCGGTGCAGGTGATGCATGTAAAGATACATCCGACCAGGTAAAAATCATGGTTCAACCAGCCATTCTGAATAACATTATATCAGGAGATACGACCATTTGTTACGGGCAGACACCTGATCAACTGAACGGGACCACCCCTCTTGGTGGGGAAGGTGCAGGAACATACCAGTATACCTGGCAATCTGCCACAAACCCGGTTACCTGGCAAGCCGCCCCGGGAGTAAATAACCAACCAGATTTCAGTCCACCATTACTGACGGATACGACCCATTACCGGAGACGTGTTGAATCGGGGGTTTGCAATGATTGGAGTGATACATTAACAATTATCGTGCTGCCTTCTATTTCAGGAAATATATTGCCGGAAGATACAACCGTTTGTTATAATACTTCTCCCGGGACCTTAGGTAGTAATAGCCTGACAGGTGGGGCAGGCTCTTATTCCTATGTCTGGCAATCGACCACCAACGATGACTGGTCGAGTATTTCAGGAGGTAATAACAGGGATTATATTCCCCCGGGAATTCCGGAACCAATAAAATTCAGGCGCATTGTACGTTCCGGACCGGATAATTGTTGTATCGATACCAGTGCAGCTATACAGGTAACACTTGATCCATTGCCAACCGCTTTGCTCGCTTCCTATACAGATACAATTTGCGAAAATATTTCTGCAGAACTGAACCTGACTTTTACTGGTCAAAGCCCATGGCAGGTAACTTATTCTAACGGGTATGAGCAATCACTTGGCACTCTTAACACGAAAGATGCTGCTATTTCTGTAACACCCCTGACAGAAGGAAATTCATCCAGAGATTATCAATATACATTAGTCGAGGTGAGAGATGGTAACTTGTGCTATGCCACTGAAAAATCAGGAGAAGTAAATGTCGTTGTCTACAAGAATCCTGACGCTAAAGCGGGTGAAGATATTGAAGTGTGCGGCCCCGTGGTTTCTTTAAATGCTAATCCATCGGTAGGGGATGGTAGCTGGGAATCAGATGAAGAAGTCATTTTTGAACCAAATAATACTGTATCCGATCCTGATGTAACGGTTCCCGGCTATGGTACATACACTTTTACATGGAATGAACAAAACTGGGAGTGTTCATCCAGTGACGAGATGGATGTGATCTTTTACGAGCAGCCTGCTGAACCGGATGCCGGGGTAAGCGACACCATTAATTTTACATCTGTATATAGTCTTGATGGTTCCCAACCTACTGCAGGATATGGCACGTGGGAAATCATAGATGGTTCGGGATTTATTTCTAATCCAAATTTCCCGGGTGCTGAAATTTCTGATCTTGAATTCGGTACAACAACCCTGGTTTGGAAAATAGAAAATGGTGTTTGTCAGATCGTGACGGATACCATCTCTCTGACGATAAATGATCTTGGTTTTTACACGGGATTTTCTCCAAATGGCGATGATTACAATCAGTTTTTCGTGATTGACGGAATCGAAAATACCAGTGAGAACGAACTGGTTATTCTTAATCGATGGGGTGTGGAAGTATACCGGGCGGAAAATTATGATAATGAGAATGGCTGGGATGGAAAGGACAAAAATGGCATTGATTTGCCAGATGACACGTATTATTGGATACTCAGAGTTAATAAAGATTTAATTTACAAGGGATACGTGGTATTGAAAAGAAGATGAAACGATTGATCATCATATGGACATTCATAATTTCCGGTGTTTATCACGCGGGCAGCCAGAATATTCCCTTGTATAGTCAGTACATGTTCAACGGGCAGGCTATTAACCCGGCCTATGTTGGCAGTCGCGAGGTATTTAGCGCAAATCTGACCGGGAGAACTCAAATGAGAGGTTTTGATGGAAATCCAAGACATTTAACGGCAGGTGGTCATGCCCCGCTCAAAAAGAATGCTGTTTCACTCGGCCTGATCGTGCAACACATGAGTTACTCGATTTATGACAATTCGAATATATATGCAGATTATGCTTTCAGATTCCCTTTAGGAGAAAACGGTCGTTTGTCGTTTGGTTTAAGGGGTGGAGTAAATGTAATGAGTGAAAATCTTACCAAAATTGAATCAAAACAACCAGATCCTGTATTCACGGGTGAATCCAGGTATTTTTATATACCAAATTTTGGTGTCGGTATTTTTTATTACGCGAAGAAATTTTACATGGGGGTTTCAGTTCCTGCCCTGCTTAATTATCCGGAGAGTTTTGATGATATTCTGATTACAGACTATACCAATGTTAAGTATTATAATTACATGGCCACTTCCGGTTATTTAATGGATTTTGGTTCCAACTTCAAATTAAAACCCTCGTTTCTCGTTAAATATAGTCAACCGGCAGGAATTCAATATGATCTTAATCTTAACCTCATCTTTTTTGAAGATATAATATGGATAGGTGGATCATACAGGGCCGATCAAACAGTTGCCTTGATTAGCGAGATACAGGTAAATCCGCAGATTAAAATTGGATATTCCTATGACTTGGGAATCGGTGAGCTTTCAAGACATAACAATGGGGCGCATGAAGTAATGTTAAGATACGAATTCAACTATAAAATAAAAGCATTTAACCCAAAATTCTTTTAGTTCCGGGCATGATAAAAAAAGTAAAAATATGTATTTTATTAATATTTAGCTTGACAATTTGTCGGGGACAGGAACTTTACGAGATTGAAAAACCCTCATTCAATTCTTTGTTGTTCGATGAAGCGTTTCCGGCCTATTACGAGGATGGTATCGTGTTTAGCTCAAATCGCCGAACTAGTTATTTCGTGAGTTACACGATGTTTGAGAATAATGAGAATTTATTTAATTATTTCATTTCAAAAAAACAGGATAACAAATGGACCAATGAAATAATTTTCTCCGAAAGCCTGATTACCCGATCCAATAAAGCCACCGTGGTCTTTAATCGAACCGGTAACAAAATGTACTTCACCAGGAACGTGCATGATCCCGGCCCACTCAGGAATTTTCGCGGGGACAATAACTTCCTGAATATCTACGTGGCAACTAAAATGGGTAATGAATGGACGAACATTACCCCCTTGTTCGGGCAGGAAGAATTAGGATATCATATTGCTTATCCCAGTTTGTCCGCTGATGATAAAACTATCTATTTTTCATCAGATATGCCGGGGGGAGAAGGCCGTTGGGATTTGTACTACTCAACTTTTGAAAGAGGGAGATGGTCAGATCCGGTTTCTCTTGGACCGACCATTAATACCTCCGGGGATGAGCTATTCCCTTTTATTCATGAAAGCGGGAGACTGTATTTTTCTTCATGGAAACATAATACCATGGGAAGGCTGGATATTTTTTATACCGAGTTCGTCAATGGAAAATGGACAGAACCCGTTCAATTGCCGGAACCGATTAACAGCCGGTATGATGATTATAGCTTTATCGCCAATGAAGATTTGACTAGTGGTTATTTTTGTAGTGACAGGGATCGTTCTTCTGATGATATTTTTGAGTTTAAATCTCTTTTTCCCGAATTTTCAGCCTGCAAAGAGGTGGAAGAGAATAATTATTGCTTTGTATTTTATGAACAGGGATCGATGCAATTGGATACCACTTCTCTAGAATACGAGTGGGACTTGGGTGATGGCACTAAAGTAAGGGGGCTTGAGGCAGAACATTGTTTCGAGGGCCCGGGTTTTTACCTGATTCAACTGAATGTGATTGATACGCTAACCGGGGAAGTCTATTTTAACGAGGCTACTTATGAATTTCCACTTGAAAAAATTGAACAGGTATATATAACGGGACCTGATACTTGTTACGCGGGTGAGGAAATTCAGTTTTCAGCTTCAGAAACTAATTTGAAAGATTTTGAAATCAACTACTATTACTGGAAATTGGGAAATTACACGAAGAAAACAGGGGAGAAAATTAGTCACGTTTTTCATCGTGAGGGGCTATATAATGTTCAATTGGGTGTTACCAGTGTTCCCGGCCGAAGAGATAATTATGAAAAGAAATGTGGCTATAAATCAGTTCTTGTTCTTCCACCGCGTGGCATGAAATTAAGTGATAGTGAGTAATAGGTAATTATTTGATAATTATGTGTTTTATTTTGAATCCGAATGAGGTTTTTTTCGTTAATTTTAAAAGCATGTAATAATATTATATATTTGGGTGGACTTTGACCGGGGAAGCTGAAAATTTTTATATATTTCGAAAAATGAAAAGATTTATTTTAACAGAAGATAAGTGGAGAATGGTACGATTTGGTTTTTTCTTATTTGCAGTCGGTTTGGGTACTACCTTGGAGGGATATTCCCAGCCCGTGCCGGCAGAAGATGAGAATATTCCTTTTTTGATGACTTTTGGATCAAAAGCTGAAACATCCTGGGGCGACGATGATTTCTCTCAAACATTTTTCTTTCGGATACCTGAAGAGCACAAAACACCTATTTTTATCCGTGTTTTTGATCCGGATACCGGGGGTGAAATTGATGAATTAAATGGAACTTTCGATACCCGAACCACCTACTCTGTTTATGGCGGTAAAAATTGCTGGTCGGAAGAAGATGCCCAAAGCCCTGATCCTGTAGGTAATTACAAGAGCGGCAACTTGCTGTCAACCAAGACTTTTGGGGTAAATCCCAGGTATGATAATAACTGGTATACTTTTGGTCCATTTAACCCAACCGAAGGTGAATACGTGCAGCATTGGGGGGGATATGTATTTAAAGTGATCGCTGAAGGAATTTCCGGGGATGATGGAAACATGTACCGCTATTACCTGAGTACATCAGCCAATGAAAATCGTTCTATTGAAGGCGGAAATGCCTTTGCTTACGAGTATTCTTTCAGAATGCACAATAACCCAAACGAGGTTTCTCATATTTATCCATATATTGATGATAAAACTTACCTGGTAAAACAATCTAATTTTGACTGGGATAATGACGGGTTTATCCGGATTGTATCGGTTGCCCGGCAAGGGCAGCTTGAAAAAGTATCCGGTGAAGACAACTGGGTGGAAAGTGAATTCAAGGTAATTGAAGATGAAAAAAATACTTCACTGGATATCCAGTTTATTAAAAGGAAATCACCACCAGTTAAAAATAATAATGTTGTTATTTACGTGAGAAACCAATATAACGAGTTGCTTCCCTTTTTTACCATTCCTATTGGCGGGGTTCCCAAGTACAAGTATAAAATTGGCGTGAAAAGAAAAGAATAAATACACAATCTGAACTAAGACAGGATGAAGAAATTTTCAAGATTTTTCGTTTTACTCATTGCTCTGGCATTGTCTTTAATTTTTAACATTGATGCACAAAATTATAAGTTCCGTCATTTCAGCATTGAGGAAGGTAATTGCCATCATACGGTTTATACCATAACCCAGGATAAAGATGGTTTTCTATGGTCAGGAACAGGCGTGGGAATATGCAGGTTCGATGGTTTCGGTTTTCAATCTGATTTTGGTGATACCCTTTCCAATGCATACGCCAATACTTCTTATGTAGATTCCCAGGGTCGGCTATGGTTTGGTCATGGTGATGGCAGCATTACACTTCGCTCGGATCATGGCTTTGAAACAGTACTTTTCAAGCCTGCATTAAATAGCATGATTGTTACTATTACTGAAGATCGAAAAGGTAATATTTATTGTGCAAGCCAAAATCATGGGGTTGCCGTTATTGCACCATCCGGGGAAAAAAAAGTTTACAAGGATGCTTTTAGCGATCATATAATTTCTTATTTGCATATTGACACAAATGATAATCTGTTAGTTGCCACAAACGAAGGGTTATATACCGGTAGCCTACCGGGTGAAAAAAGCGATTTTGAATTGGGCATTCAGGTTGAAGAATTGGCATATATCCAGGTACAGGATATTTTGCATTTTCCTGACAGTGCTTTTTTTCTTGTAGGAACCGAGGGTGAAGGACTTTACCGGTTAAAATTTGATGATTTTGAAAGTGGTCGTTATGAAATTCGTAAATACGCGACATGGGCCGGCCTTGAGTATAGTAACGTGCAATCATTAGAACTTGACCCTGAAAAGAACTTGTGGGTCAGTACATTCGGAGAAGGACTCACGCAATTGATTTATTCAGCCGGGGAAGATCGATATGTTGATTTTATCAATTATAATGACAAAAATGGGTTAGAAAATAACTTTATAAAGCAGGTTTTTCACGACCGGGAAGGCATTACCTGGGTAGCAACCTATGGTAACGGGCTGGCTGCGCTATCTGAACAGGCCTTCGTGTTTTATGAAATTGGTGAGCAAACCATTGGTGGAAAAATAATTTCAATTGAGGCTGAAAATGGATACTTGTGGATGGGTGGAGAAAACGGGTTGATTCGGGCTGATAAAACCTCAGGAGAAGTCACCGGGTATTATGATAAAAAGATTGGTCTGCCTACTGATGATATAACTGCTCTTTTCCTGGATTATGAAAATGATTTGTGGATTGGAACCAGGAAAAACGGGATATACTTGTTGCCCCAAAAAGGTAAATCGGTCAGGAGAATGCATGTTTCGCAAAATTCACTCGAAAATACGATTAACAGAATTACCGGTATTAAACATATGATTTATTGTGCTACCAATAATGGCGTGGTAATTCTAAATAAAAAATCAGGAAGTGTTGAGACATTAAATACTGCAGACGGGTTGCCACATAACAGGATCAGGGATGTATTTATAGATTCTGATGATATAGCTTGGATAGCCACTAAAAGTGATGGTATCACTGCTATTGACGATGAAATTAGCTTTAGTCTTGATAGCAGGGCCGAGATTGAGTTTACCTCCATCACGGAAGATAAAAACAAAAATTTATGGACAGGAACTGATGGGTATGGTGTTTTCATGTTTCGTGCCGATACATTACTCCACTTTTCGACTGATAATGGATTGAAAAGCAATTATTGCTATGCTGTTACCAGCGACAAGGATGGGAACATTTGGATTGGTCATCGCGTTGGATTAAGTAAAATAATAGCCGGTACTTATTCTGTTATAAGTTATGGCAGGGAAATGGGAATTACAGGAGACGTGAACTATAACGCGGTAACGAAAAGTAAAGATGCTCAGATCTTTTTCGGTACCACGGATGGACTTCTGAAATATGATATCAGTAAGGATAAACAGGAAAGTGTACCCCCGGCCCTGAACGTGACTTCTGTAATAATTAACGATAAGGAGGTTGATTTTAAGAATGGAATTGTATTGCCCTATGGAAAATATAAAATCCGGTTTAATTATATCGGGTTGAATTACAGCTCACCTGAAAATGTAGTTTACGAGTACATGCTGGAGGGTTTTGATGAAAACTGGTTGGAAAAAACCACCAATCAATACACGATTTACAGTAATGTTACGGACGGTAATTACACTTTTCTTTTAAAAGCCTGTAATGGAGAGGGACAATGTACTGAAATGCCCCTGGAACTCTCCGTTAAGGTGAAAATACCATTTTGGAAAACCTGGTGGTTTATAAGCTTGTCAGTTGTAGTTCTCATTTTAGCAGTATATGGTATAATCAAGTACAGGGAACGAAGATTAATTGAATTTCAGCGAGTCCTTGAGAAAAAACTGGACGAGCGTACCAGGGAAGTAGTCAGTCAGAAAGAAGAAATTGAGTTAAAAAACCGTGATATTACTGATAGTATCAATTACGCGCAGCGGATACAGGCCAGCATCCTGCCATCTATAAAAAAATTACAGGACAATTTCTCGGGTTCTTTTGTGTTCTATCAACCAAGGGATATCGTGAGCGGGGACTTTTACTGGTTCGATAATATTGGTGATAATCGTTTTATTATCGTTTGTGCCGATTCAACAGGGCATGGAGTGCCAGGCGCCTTCATGTCTATGATTGGAACTACCCTGATTAAGGACATCTGTATGCGACCCGGCGTTAATTCACCCTCAGATATACTAACCAACCTGGACCTGGAAATACATGAAACACTCAATCAGAATCTCGATGCTGAAAAGTCTAACGACGGGATGGATATTATCGTCTGCGAAATCGACCTGAATAGCTGTAATCTAAGGATTGCATCCGCGATGCGACCATTGATTATTTACCAGAACGGGGAACAGATATACGTGTCCGGAAGTAAAAGTTCCATTGGTGGTTCCTTTGAAGAAAATGAAAACAAAACATTCGAAAACCAGGAGTTCTCTCTCTCGAAAGGAGACCTGGTTTACATGTTTTCTGATGGTTATCCCGATCAGTTCGGAGGTCCTGTTGGTAAAAAGTTTAAAATGGTGCGACTCAGGAATCTCCTCAGGGATATTCATACCAAACCCATGGATGAACAATATCATTACGTGAAAAGTAATTTCAATCTTTGGAAAGAAGATTATGATCAGGTTGATGATGTACTCTTCATGGGATTGAAAATTTAAACCTCGGGGGTAATCTGGTAGTTTTTTCTTACCAACCGCTCCGTTTTTATAATTCTTCCCAGGGTATCGGTATAGGATACAAGATATACTCCCTCGGGAAGTTTTTTCGAATGTCCGTTAATATTTTGACAGTTGGTACGGATAAGTACTTTTTCTCCGGATAAATTGAAAACCTGGGCAGTGTAAAGGTTGTTTTCCATGGTTGCATATTTTATGGTTAGGATGTTAAACAAATTTACCAAGTGTTTAACCCGATGTAAATAGCCTGTGAATGATATTTAATTCCATTAACTGGTGATTTAAATCACCTCTCTTTTATTGACAAAGGTATTTGTAAACATTATTTTATTATATTGTATCTTCTTATATTGTATCTTCGCGAAAAAAATTATGAATTTCAGGTATAATCAAAGAGGAGTTTCTGCTTCGAAAGAGGATGTCCATCAGGCTATTAAAGGTCTTGATAAGGGTCTATTCCCGGGTGCATTTTGTAAAATCATTCCAGACATACTCGGGGGAGATGAAGCGTATTGCAATATAATGCATGCTGATGGGGCAGGAACGAAATCATCCCTGGCATATGTTTATTGGAAAGAAACAGGTGATATATCGGTCTGGAAAGGTATCGCCCAGGATGCTCTCGTGATGAATCTTGACGATCTCCTTTGCGTGGGTGTGACGGGAGATATACTTGTTTCATCTACCATTGGTCGTAACAAAAATAAGATACCTGGCGAGGTAATTGCAGCCATTATCAACGGAACAGAAGAATTGCTGGAATCTCTCAGATCCATGGGTATTTCAATATATTCAACTGGAGGAGAAACTGCAGATGTCGGGGACCTTGTTCGCACAATAATCGTCGATTCAACTGTAACCTGCCGTTTGAAACGCGAGGATGTAATATCAAATGATAATATAAAAGATGGAGACGCGATCATTGGCTTGTCTTCATCAGGCCAGGCTACTTACGAGACCGGGTATAACGGCGGCATGGGAAGCAATGGTTTGACCTCTGCCAGACATGATGTATTTTCTAATTACCTGGCAAATAAATATCCCGAGAGCTACGACAATGAAATTCCTGAAGAACTCGTCTATAGCGGGAAGCTCAAACTTACGGATATAATTGACCAGACCGGACTCGACGCGGGTAAGCTGCTGCTTTCTCCAACACGGACTTATGCCCCCGTTATTAAAACCATTCTTGAAGAATTCCGGGAAGACATCCATGGAATGGTTCATTGCTCGGGGGGAGCACAAACCAAAATCCTCCATTTTGTCGAAAACATGCATGTTATTAAAAACAATCTTTTCCCGGTTCCCCCGTTATTTAAAACAATACAGGAACAATCAAAAACAGGATGGAAAGAGATGTACCAGGTATTTAACATGGGACATCGCTTTGAAATATATGCAGCACCAGGTTTGGCCGACAGGATTATAGATATATCAAAACATTTCAATATCGATGCAAGGGTGGTTGGCAGGTGTGAGAAATATAGTCATAAAAGGCTTTCAATCATCAGTCCTTTTGGCACCTTTGAATATTGATTTTCAGGTAGCAAACCTTCGATATTTTTACTATTTTTGCAGGCATTTTTAAGATTAGATAGAGTATATTATGGCAAACAATATGGTCCTTGAAAAACTGGAGGGTATAAAGAACCGTTTCGAGGAAGTTGGACAATTAATAACCGATCCGGATATAATCGCGGATATGAAGAGGTATATTTCTCTAAACAGGGAATACCGCGAACTTGAACCAGTGATCGAAGCATATCGGAAATATAAGAACTTACTGAGTAACATAGCATCGGCAAGGGAAATCTTAACCAGTGAAAAAGATGAAGAATTGAGAGAAATGGCCAAGGTCGAGCTGGATGAGCTTACCGAAAAGGTTAAGCCACTGGAGGAAGATATCAAAATTTTATTGTTACCATCAGATCCGGGGGATGATAAAAATGCTGTTATGGAAATCAGGGCTGGTACCGGGGGTGATGAGGCGAGTATCTTCGCGGGAGATCTTTTCAGGATGTACACAAAGTTTTGTGAAAACAAGGGTTGGAAAATTGACGTTACCCGTGTAACCGAGGGAACCGTTGGTGGTTATAAGGAAGTTGTTTTCAATGTTACAGGTACCGGGGTTTATGGTAACCTGAAATATGAATCAGGTGTACATCGAGTGCAACGGGTTCCCCAAACCGAAACACAGGGCCGGGTACATACCTCGGCAGCAACCATTGCAGTATTGCCGGAAGCTGAAGAATTTGATGTTGAAGTTAAACCGGAAGATATCAGAAAGGATACATATTGTTCCTCAGGACCGGGGGGGCAGTCTGTTAACACAACTTATTCCGCAATCCGCTTAACGCATATTCCTACCGGGATCGTGGTTACTTGTCAGGATGAGAAATCACAGCTAAAAAACCTTGATAAGGCCATGAAAGAACTCAGGACAAGAATTTATAACCTGGAGTATCAAAAATATATTGATGAGATATCATCGAAGCGAAAAACGATGGTTTCAACAGGTGATCGATCGGCGAAAATCCGTACTTATAACTACCCGCAGGGCAGGGTAACCGATCACCGCGTAAATTTCACGGCTTATAATTTGCCTGCCGTTATGAATGGCGATATTGAAGAACTGATTGATAAACTAAAGGTTGCAGAAAATCTTGAAAGATTGAAAGAAAGCGGACTTGAAGAATCCAACTGATAAAAATAGCCGGGTATGACATATAAAGAACTAAGCGGGCAGATTCAAAAGAAGAAAAGCTACCTGTGTGTAGGACTTGATTCAGATATTAACAAGATACCCAAATTCCTACTGGATTACGAGTTTCCTGTTTTTGAATTTAACAAGCGAATAATCAATGCCACCCATTCTTTTTCTGTCGCCTACAAGTTAAATACTGCTTTTTACGAAACCATGGGTGCTGCTGGTTGGGCCACGATGGAACTTACCGTGAATTATATCCGTGAAAATTACCCGGGCTTATTCCTGATTGCTGATGCCAAAAGAGGTGATATTGGAAATACCTCAAGTATGTACGCGACTACATTTTTACGGAACATGGATTTTGATGCAATTACCGTTGCGCCATACATGGGAACCGATTCAGTGACCCCGTTTCTTCATCATGATGGGAAATGGGTCATATTGCTGGCTCTTACATCTAACGAGGGAGCGGCCGATTTTCAACTGCAGAAAACCGGCTCAGCAGGGAAGATGCTTTACGAGCATGTAATTCAGCAATCTGCTTCTTGGGGTGATTATAACAACATGATGTACGTTGTTGGCGCTACAAGGGCGGATGCATTTAAAAATATCAGGAAAATTATACCGAACCACTTTTTGCTGGTTCCCGGGGTCGGGGCGCAGGGTGGCTCTTTAAAAGACGTGAGTAGTTATGGTCTTAACAGGGATGCAGGTCTTTTAATAAATGCATCCAGATCTATTATCTATGCTGATGGTTCTGACAGATTCGATAAGGCTTCTGCCCGGGAAGCTGAAAAACTGCAACAAGAGATGTCCTTGATTCTTAAAGCCAGGAGAATCATCAATTAAATAGTTTTTTACATTTTTCCTCCTTATCTGCTAAGATATTTTCATAAATCAGGAATAAACAGGTAAAAGCAATTGTTTAACCTGTCATGATAACCTTTTTTTATCAAGGTTTTTCATGGTATAACATGTATAAATATGAAAGAACATTTCCTGCATTTTTTATGGAAGTATAAACTATTCGAGTTTAATCAATTACAATCTGACGATGGGCAAACGGTTGAAATAGTCAATACTGGTGAGCATAACATGAACGCTGGCCCCGATTTTCTAAACGCCAGGGTAAAACTGAACAATACCACGTGGGTTGGAAATGTCGAGATACACGTTAATTCAAACGATTGGAATAAGCATCAGCATTCTCTTGACCCTAATTACAACAATGTAATTCTCCATGTTGTAGAAAACTACGAGGGGCCTGTATCCCGTGAAACAGGTGAGATTATTCCTACCCTGAAACTCAGGTATAACAGTTCCTATTATGATAATTATTTTAAACTTGTTAAAAATACTACTACCTTTCCTTGTGCAGAAGTAATTCATCAGGTTGAGCCTTTTCATGTATTTCATTGGTTTGAGAGTGCTGCCATTGAGAGAATCAGTAAAAAAGCCGGGTATTTGCTGCAGCAATTGAAGTCCAACAAAAATAACTGGGAAGAAACTTTCTATCAGGCCCTGGCACGCGGCTTCGGCGCGAATTTGAATAGCTTTCCTTTTGAAGCATTGGCCAGATCTATTCCACTGCAACTCGTCCGAAAGAACATGAATTCAAGAGATACAATCGAGGCACTTTTTTATGGACAGGCAGGATTCCTGGAAGAAAAGTTACCTGATCTCGAATATCATAAAAAGCTTCGTGCTGAATATAAATATCTCAGGAATAAATACTCGTTGAAGCCGCTACCCGTGCATTTATGGAAATTCATGAGGTTGCGGCCCATGGCATTTCCAACAATTCGCGTTTCTCAGTTTTGCGATATATTGATAAATCACCATCATCTCGCCAAGAAAATAACAGAAACTGATAAATTACAGGATTTAAGCAAGATTCTTACAGGAAAAACTTCCCCTTTTTGGGAAACACATTATTCATTCATTAGAAAACATGATGTTGAAGTTGAAAAAAAAACAGGTCAGGCATTTATCAATACAATTATGATTAATACAGTGGTACCTTTTCTTTTTGTTTACGGTAACGAGTGCGGTGAATCCAAAATTTCTGACAGGGCCCTGGAAATTTTATCACAATTGCCCCCGGAAAAAAATAAAATCACGGGATATTGGCAATCAGCAGGAATTAATCCAAAAAATGCATTAAATACACAAGCCATGATACATGTATCTAAAGAATATTGTAACTTTAAAAAGTGTCTTTCCTGTGGTATCGGTTTGAAGCTGATTTCAAGATAAATTGAATAATTTTATGCCGTATCAAATATGACGCGTCACTAAGGACATTGAGCAGCAATAAAAAACAATATCAAAAAACCAAAACTTTTACTTTAAAATTTTTTCATGTCAAAAAAAATAAATAATTTTGCAATTCTTTGTAAAGGAGTAGATAATAATATTTAATAGAGTAGAGAACATGTATTTAACTGCTGAAAAGAAAAGAGAGTTATTCGCGAAACACGGGAAAACAGAAACCAATACAGGCTTGTCTGAATCTCAGATCGCGCTTTTTACCACCAGGATTAGCCACCTCACGCAGCACCTGAAATCGAACAAGAAAGATTTTAGCACCCAGAGAGCCTTACTGAAGATGGTAGGTAAAAGAAGACGGCTCCTGGATTACCTTAAGCGTGAAGATATCGAAAGATATCGTTCCATCATTAAGGAATTAGGCCTAAGAAAATAAAACATTTTTTTCCATGAAAAGGCAATTAACGCGATTGCCTTTTTTTTATTATGTAAGGAATATGTTGTTGCATAATTTTATATCATAAACAACTTGAATAATACCAGTATCCCAAGATAATTTAAACAACTTGTGGTACATGCTGGTTAAAATAACTTTTTAAAAAGATTACAAATGACTAATGAACATTATAAACAAATTACAAAATCAATTGATCTGGGTGATGGCAGGGAAATTACCATTGAAACAGGAAAATTGGCGAAACAAGCTGACGGATCGGTTGTAGTCAGAATGGGAAAGACCATGCTCCTGGCAACAGTGGTTTCCGCTAAAGATGCTAGAGAGGATGTCGATTTCATGCCTCTATCGGTTGAATACAAAGAAAAGTTTGCTGCTATAGGCCGTTTCCCCGGGGGATTCATGAAAAGGGAAGCCAGGCCTTCAGATTACGAGGTTTTGATTGCCCGGTTAGTAGATCGCGCCTTGCGGCCGTTATTTCCAGATGATTATCATGCAGAGACCTTCGTGAATGTTTATCTGATTTCCGCGGAAAAGGAGATATTACCTGATGCAATGGCAGGTCTTGCTGCCTCTGCTGCCCTGGTGGTATCAGACGTACCCTTTAATGGCCCGATTTCAGAAGTGAGAGTAGCCAGGATAAATGGCCAGTTTATCATAAATCCAACAGCATCCCAGCTTAAATTAGCTGATATTGACATGATCGTGGCGGCTACCATTGATAATATTCTCATGGTAGAGGGTGAACTCAAGGAAGTTCCGGAGGCAGATATGCTGGAAGCCATTAAATTCGCCCATGATGCCATTAAAGTTCAATGTAAGGCCCAGTTGGAACTGGCTGAGATGGCTGGTGTAAAAGAAAAAAGAACCTATGAACACGAGGTGAATGACGAAGAGATCAAAAAATTGGTCCGGGAAAAAACGTATGAAAAAATTTATACCATTGCCAAAGAGCAAAAGTCAAAACAAGATCGCAATGAAGCTTTCGATCAGTTGAAAGAAGAATTGATTGCTGAGCTTTCCGAAGGCAAGGAAGAAGGAGAATTAAATGAGGCAATGGTTGATCGGTATTATCATGATGTCCAAAAAGATGCTGTTCGAAAATTGATTCTTGATGAAGGAATCCGGCTCGATGGAAGAAAGTTGGATGAGATCAGACCCATATGGTGCGAGATAGATTATCTTCCCTCGGCACATGGTTCGGCCGTCTTTACCAGGGGCGAAACACAATCACTTACTACCGTGACACTGGGTACAAAACTCGATGAAAAAGTAATTGACGAGGTTATGATCCAGGGTACTGAAAAATTCGTGTTACATTATAATTTTCCACCTTTCAGTACGGGTGATGCACGTCCCTCGAGATTCTTAAGCCGCCGGGAAGTAGGTCATGGAAATCTCGCCCATCGCGCCCTTAAAAATATGATCCCGGAAAATTCAGAGAATCCCTACGCGATAAGGGTTGTTTCTGATATACTTGAATCAAACGGTTCCTCTTCCATGGCTACTGTTTGTGCCGGTACACTTTCCCTGATGGATGCAGGAATACAGCTAAAAAAGATGGTTTCCGGTATCGCGATGGGATTGATTACAGATACAAAAGCAGGTAAATACGCGGTTCTGTCTGATATCCTGGGAGATGAAGATCACCTGGGAGATATGGATTTCAAAGTAACCGGAACACGTGATGGAATTACCGCAACTCAAATGGACATCAAAGTAGAAGGTCTTTCATACGAGGTACTCTCTAAAGCTCTTGAACAAGCAAAACAAGGACGACTGCATATCCTTGATAAGATGGAAGTAACAATATCCGAACCCCGTTCTGAGCTTAAACCCCACGCCCCGAGAATTGTACAAATGGCAGTGCCTAAAGATATGATAGGTGCAATTATCGGTCCTGGTGGTAAAATTATCCAGGATATCCAGCAGAAATCCGGCGCTACCATTGTTATCGAGGAAGTTGAGCAACAGGGAATTGTCGATATTTTCGCTGATAACAAGGAAGCAATTGATATGGCTCTCGACAGGATAAAATTGATTGTTGCCGTTCCCGAGGTTGGCCAGGTTTACAAAGGTAAGGTGAAATCTATTGTTTCTTTTGGCGCCTTTATTGAATTATTGCCCGGTAAAGAAGGACTGCTCCATATTTCAGAAATTGAATGGAGAAGGATCAATGCTGTTGAAGATGTTTTGAAAGAGGGACAGGAAATAGAAGTAAAACTGATAGATATTGATGAGAAAACCGGGAAACTCAAGTTATCCCGGAAGGTTTTATTACCTAAACCCGAACAAAGAAATGAACCGGATAACCGGAAATCATGATAAACATACAGTGCAATAAGATAGGCCTCCTCGTGGAGGCCTTTTTTTGTGGCCTGCTATTAAACATTTTTTTAGCAACTGGTTTTTTTAAAGGGAAATAGTATATTGTCACGTGCAATATAATCGTTTGTAACTGGTTAAATTTCTGGTGTCTTGTCAATGAAATAATGTCGGTTGATCTGTGCCAAGTATCTTAAGTAGGGCATTCCTTCTGCAATATTAAATGTGACGCGTCACTGGAAGAACATTATAAGGATTAATAATTATTTAACTTTCAATTTCACGAAAAATGGAAAAATTATTTATTATTGTTGCCATGACCGTACTGATAAGTTCATGCAATAGCAGCCGGTATAATTACCCGGAAACAAAAAAAGTAGATACCATTGATCATTATTTTGGAACAGACGTTCCCGATCCTTATCGCTGGCTCGAGGATGATAATGCACCCGAGGTTAAAGAATGGGTAGAAGCACAAAATGAGGTAACATTTTCTTATCTCAACCAAATTCCTTTCAGGGAAAAGGTGGAGGAGAGACTAAAAGAAATATGGAATTATCCTAAAGTAGGAGTACCCTTTGAAAAAGGTGGTTATTTTTTTATTAGTAAAAATGATGGACTTCAGAATCAAAATGTTCTTTATTACATGGAATCCCTGGGAGCAGAAGAGAAAGTTCTGCTTGATCCCAATACCTTTTCAGAAGACGGAACCGTGGCTCTCGCGGGTTATGATATTTCAAATGACGGCAAGTACATCGTTTATGCCACCAGTACAGGAGGTTCAGATTGGCGCGACGTTTACGTGAAAGAAATTGCAACTGGAAAATTGCTTGAAGATCACGTGCAGTGGGTTAAGTTCTCAAATCTCGCGTGGCATAATGAAGGTTTTTATTATAGCCGTTATAACAAACCTGAAGAGGGTGATGAACTTACCAATAAAAACAGCTTTCAAAAAGTTTATTACCACAAGTTAGGAACATCTCAGGATGAGGATAAGCTTATTTTCGAAAATACTTCCGATCCATCAAAAATGTACATCGCTGATGTAAGTGATGATCAAAGGTATCTTTTTATCTACGAATCACAATGGAGTACCAATGGTAATGCAATACACGTGACAGACCTCGACAAGGGAGAAGATGAAATAATTAAACTCGCCGAAGGATATGATTTCAGAAACGGGGTGGTTGGAACACGTGAAAGCACGATTTTCTTGCTGACCAATGAAGATGCACCGCGTAAGCGTCTTTTTAAAATAGATATGAATAATCCCGGGAGAGCGAACTGGGTTGAAATACTTCCCGAAAAAGAGGAGGTACTGGAAGACGTGTATCTACTAAATGGGAATATCGTTGCTAAATACATGAAAGATGTTCATCATATTCTTGAGATTTATGATACAGACGGGAATTATATTCGTGAAATTGAATTGCCCACGCTTGGTTCTGTAGGAAGCTTCCGGGCCGGTTTTGAGAAACAAAGTGCTTTTTATTCTTTTGAATCATATACTTATCCAACAACGATTTACGAGTATGATGCAACAGAAAATGCTTCATCCGTGTATCATGCTTCAGAAGTTGATTTTAACCCGGAAAATTACGAGACAAATCAGGTTTTTATTGAAAGCAAGGATGGTACACGCGTGCCTTTATTCATCGTGCACAAAAAAGGACTGGAATTAAACGGCGAGAACCCTACCATTCTATTTGGTTACGGGGGATTTAACGTGGTTTATGAACCGAATTTCAGTACCTCAAGAATCATATGGCTCGAGAATGGAGGTGTTTACGTTAATGCCCACATCCGCGGGGGTGGTGAATACGGCGAAGAATGGCATTTGGCAGGCACAAAGCTAAACAAGCAAAATGTATTTGATGATTTTATTGCCACGGCAGAATACCTTGTAAATGAAAAATATACAAATCCGGAGAAACTTGGTGTGATTGGTGGTAGTAATGGTGGCCTGCTTGTTGGAGCGGTTATCAATCAAAGACCTGATCTTTTTGGTGTGGCTATACCACAGGTTGGTGTGATGGACATGCTGCGGTTCCACAACTTTACTATCGGAAGTGCATGGGTACCCGACTATGGTTCGAGTGAAGACAAGGTACAATTTGAGTATCTTTACAAGTACAGCCCCTTGCATAATATATCAGCAAATGCAGAATACCCTGCTGTGTTAGTAACCACGGCTGATCATGATGATCGCGTTGTACCCGCGCATTCCTTCAAGTATATTGCTACACTACAGGAAAAGTATACTGGGAAAAATCCTGTGATGATCCGGATTCAGACCAAGGCCGGTCATGGTGCCGGTAAACCAACCAGTATTATTATTGAAGAACTGGCTGATATTTATTCCTTCATGTTTTTTAATATGGATATTGAACCCTTGTACTAAAAATTTACGATTGAAGTATATTGCTATAGAAGGAAATATTGGCGCGGGAAAAACATCCCTGGTCGGGAAACTGGCCAGGGATTTTGCTGGAGTAGGAGTGTATGAAAAATACGCGGAAAATCCTTTCCTTGAGAAATTTTATAAAGATAACAGAAGATACGCTCTTCATGTTGAATTAGGATTTCTTGTCGAACGCTACCGGCAATTCAGGGAAGAGATAGAACCCGCGTTGAATCAAAATAAATGGGTGATTTCCGATTATCATTTTTCCAAGTCAGATATATTCGCGAAAGTGAATCTGGAAGAAAGTGAATACCGTCTCTTTCAGGCTATATATAAAATGATGTTATCGAAAATTTTTTTTCCTGAACTTTATGTTTTCCTGAATGTTCCTATATATATACTGTCCGAAAGAATCAAAAAAAGAGGCAGGAAAATGGAAAATAGCATCTATCCCGGTTACCTTGAAGCGTTGAATGAGTCTTATCTCAAAAGCTTTAAAAGTACTGATTATCAAAATATATTGGTCATAAATACCGGGCATATAGATTTTGTCCGGAACACTAAATTTTACGAGAAATTAAAGAATTATATCTTTAACTTTAAGTTAAGCAAAAGAATCACCCATGTAAATTTATAATTGATAGTCAGTTAAATATCTTGTATTATTTTTTTTTATTAAAAACAATTATTAAGTTTGTATTTATTTTATAACCGGAAAATGCGGAATGTATAACAAATAACCTAAAGAATTATGAAAAGAAGTTTTAATTATCTATCGTTATTAATGGTGGGTACGATTGCCTTAAGTAGTTGTAATCCACTCAATAAAATGAAAAGTGCCTCCACCGATGTGAGTTACAATGTATCGCCCACTCCATTAGAAATGCATGCTGAGCAGGTTGATGTATCCATTGATGTGAAATATCCTCCAAAATATTTCGCGAAAAAAGCTGTTGTCATTTTAACACCGGTTCTGACTTACGAGGGTGGAGAAACAACATTTGATCCTGTTACAGTTCAGGGAGAAAGTGTAGAAGAGAATAATAAGGTAATTAAGAATGCAGAAGGAGGGAGCGTATCTTATTCTGGTTCTGTAGAATACGCTGAAAGTATGAGAATGTCAGATCTCATGATCAGGGCTGAAGCATATGTCGCGGGGAAGGAAGATAACAAAGTAGACCTCGGGAGTATAAAAATCGCGGAAGGTGTTGTTGCAACGGCCAATCTCGTGAGAACTGACCCGCGGCCGGTCATGGTTGCTGATAAATTCCAAAGAATAACCGAAGATAGCTATAAAGCAGATATCCATTACATTATCAACAAGGCTAATGTGCGCGGATCTGAACTGAAAAACGAAGATATCCAAAAACTTGAAGAATATATTGAAAGTGCCAGCAAAGAAGAAAGAAAAGCCCTGGAAGGTGTTAAGATTTCTGCCTATGCTTCACCTGATGGACCGCTTGATTTCAATGATAAGTTGTCAGAAGATCGTCAAGCTTCTGCTAAAAGATACCTGGAAAGGCAATTGAAAAAAGCTGAAGTGAATAAAGCAGACCAGGAGGAATTCTGGACTTTAATGTCAACAGCAGAAGACTGGGAAGGTTTTAAAGAACTTGTTCAGGAATCAGATATTCAGGATAAAGATTTGATACTTCGCGTTCTTTCGATGTACGATGATCCCCAGGTGAGAGAAAGAGAAATCAAGAACATGTCAGCTACTTATGAAGTTCTTGCTGATGAAATTCTTCCCGAGCTCAGGAGATCGAAACTTATTGCCAATGTTAAGAAAACAGGGCTGTCTGATGAAGAAATCATGAGTATTTTTGAATCCAACCCGGATTCACTCGGCATGGAAGAAATTCTTTACGCGGCTACTT
This sequence comes from uncultured Bacteroidales bacterium, assembly GCA_964426725.1. GTDB lineage: Bacteria > Bacteroidota > Bacteroidia > Bacteroidales > CAYRRV01 > CAYRRV01. Next base: position 41,894 of record CAYRRV010000012.1, read on the forward strand.
TAACAGATAATCTTGAAAAGAAACAGGCTATTTACCAGAAAGCTTCTGAAAATTATCCCAATTGTTTCAGGGCAAAAAATAACCTGGGTTATGTATATGTAAAAATGGATCAACCTGCTGAGGCAAAACAAGCTTTTGAGGCTGCTCAGGAATTGAAAGATAATGATGTAATTAAGAACAACCTGGGTGCTGTTGCTCTTATGCAGGGTGATGAAGAGAAAGCTGAAGAGCTTTTCACATCTGGCATGGGCGCGGGAGAAGCTGCAAGTTATAATCTTGGAATTATCAATATTAAGAAAGCCAATTACGAGGCTGCAATTAATTACTTTGGAAACGAGCCTTCTTATAACCTGGCTCTTGCTCAAATTCTCAATACCCAAACAGATGCCGCTCTTACTACACTTGGCAATGTTGAAGAACAGGAAGATGCCGGCGTGTATTACCTGAAAGCCATCGTGGGTGCAAGAACAGATAATACCGAGATGCTTTTCAATAATCTGAGAGGTGCTGTTCGCGTGGATTCTTCATTGAAAGAATCAGCAAAAACCGATATGGAATTTGCTGAATACTTTGAAAATGAAACATTCCAGTCTATCGTGGAATAATTTGAAAATACAACAAAAAAAAAAGAGCGGTCAACTTGACCGCTCTTTTTTTTTTGCCATCAATACTTTATAGAACTCCCATATCACGATTCCCGCGCTCACGGAAATATTCAACGAGTGTTTTGTGCCGTGTTGTTCAATTTCTATGCAATCATCGCTGGCATTTACCACCTCCTGCGATACTCCTTTGATTTCATGACCAAAAACTAACGCGTATTTTTTGTCTGGAAAAATTTCATAATCCTGAAGTGTTTTACTTCCATCGGCTTGTTCAATAGAGAGAATAGTGTATCCTGCTTTCTTTAATTCATCAATTGCATCCAGGGTTTCTTCGCGATATTTCCAGTTTATCACCATCTCTGCGCCGAGTGCTGTTTTATGCATTTCTTTATTGGGAGGAGTTGCTGAAATACCACATAAATACACCGCTTCGATAAGAAATGCGTCAGATGTTCTGAATACCGAGCCGATGTTGTGCTGGCTTCGCACGTTATCCAAAACGACAACAAGCGGATTTTTTTTTGACATCTTGAATTCGTCAGGTGTTTTCCTGTCTAATTCCTCGTTTCTTAATTTTCTCATGTGAAATTGTCTTCTATTTTCAGTATGATAAGTTCATCAAGTTAAAAAAAAAATGAATAATTTAGTGACCTCAAAATTAATAATAGTTATGAATTTACATGAATACCAGGGGAAGTCTATATTGAAAGGATTTGGCGTTACCGTGCCTGAAGGAATTGTAATAGACAAGGCAGACAGGGCAAGGGATGCCGCGTTGGAAATAAAATCCAAAACCGGAGCAGGTGCCTGGGCAGTGAAAGCCCAAATCCATGCCGGTGGACGTGGCAAAGGCGGTGGCGTTAAAATAGCAAAATCCCTGGATGAAGTAGAACAGTTTGCCGGCGAAATTATCGGCATGAACCTGGTAACACATCAAACCGGGGCAGAGGGAAAAAAAGTGAACAAGGTATTAATTGAACAGGGTATATATGATCCTGGTAAATCAGAAATCAGGGAGTTTTACATGAGCGTGTTGCTGAACAGGGAGACCGGGCGTAATATTATCATGTATTCTACCGAGGGGGGGATGGACATCGAGGCCGTGGCTGAAAAAGCTCCTCACCTTATTTTCCGTGAAGAAATTGATCCCGCTGCAGGAATTCAAGCATTTCAGGCAAGAAAAGTTGCCTTTAACCTGGGTTTGAACGGGAAGGCTTTCAAGGAAATGGTCAGATTCGTGATGGCTCTTTATAATGCTTATTTACAAAGTGATGCCTCTTTGTTTGAAATTAACCCGGTAGTAAAAACTTCGGATGATAATATTTTTGCTGCCGATTGCAAGGTAAACCTCGATGATAATGCTCTTTTCAGACACAAGGAATATGCCGATATGAGGGATCTGACAGAGGAAGATCCCGCGGAGGTGGAAGCCGGAAAACACGGGCTCAATTTTATCAAATTGGATGGTAACGTGGGTTGCATGGTAAATGGAGCCGGACTGGCAATGGCTACCATGGATATCATCAAGTTATCTGGTGGAGAACCTGCTAATTTTCTTGATGTAGGGGGTACTGCCAACGCGGAAACCGTGGAAGCTGGCTTCAGGATAATCCTGAAAGATCCGAACGTGAAAGCTATTCTTATTAATATTTTCGGGGGGATCGTGAGATGCGACCGGGTAGCCCAGGGAGTAGTAGAGGCTTATCGAAAAATTGGCAATATCCAGATCCCTGTTATCGTTAGATTGCAGGGAACAAATGCAGGAGAAGCTAAAGCGTTGATAGATCAATCCGGTTTAAGTGTTTCATCTGTAATTACTCTTCAGGAAGCAGCCGACCAGGTAAAAGAAAGCCTGGGTTAATAAAGGAACTTGTGGGTTTCATATGAAAGGACAGGAGTCCGAACCACGTTACTCTCGTGCAATGCCCTGTCAATAATATAAAATTCAAACTTGAAGGTATCGGGTAATTCCGTTATACCATATTCCCTCACGTGTACTTCAATGTCTGCTTTCAGTGTTTTGTTTTGTCCCTGCTTTTGTTCTATATAATTAATTCTGCTATGAAGAGGTTCCGCGAATTCCACCTCGGCATAACCTGTGTCGTTTTTCTCGAGCAGGTAAAAATAGAAATTGTAATAATACTTGTCCACGTATGGATCAGCGGTATCCCCCTGTTTTAAACCGATATCCCCATCCCCGTCAAGCAGGCTGAATTTAAGCGTGGAGTCAGGATAGTTATAGGAAATAAATTCTATTTCGGGAATCTCCGATGAAACCTCGATTTCTTCACAGCCCAGCATGAATGTCACAAATAATATGCAGGAAAACCACTTGTTCATCGCGTGCTTTATCTTCTTTTTTGCAACGATAAAATTAATAAGAAATTTCCGGATTATTCATTTATTTCTTCCGGAAAACAATTTGTATGGGAACCCCGGTAAAATTGAAATGACTTCTCAACTTGTTTTCAAGATATCGTTTATATGGATCTCTTATATATTGTGGAAGATTGCAAAAAAAAGCGAAAACTGGTGTTTTAACGGGTAGTTGTGTCACGTATTTCACTTTAATATGTTTTCCTTTCACGGCCGGAGGATGATTTTCTGCAACTGCATCCAGCATAATTTGATTTAGTTGTGATGTTTTTATCTTGCGGGCCCTGTTGTGGTAAACTTCAACAGCGGCATCTATGGCTTTATGAATTCTTTGTTTCGTTACAGCGGAAGTAAACAGCACGGGTACATCATCAAAAGGTTCGAGTCTTTTTTTAATGTTTCTCATGTACTCCTCTGAGGTCTTTGTATCTTTTTCTACTAAGTCCCACTTGTTGACCAGTACTACAACCCCCTTCTTGTTTCGGGTAATAAGATTAAAAATATTCATGTCCTGTCCTTCTATTCCCAATGTTGCATCCAGCATCAGGAGGCATACATCACTGGTTTCAATGGCCCTGATAGAGCGCATTACAGAATAGAACTCAACATTTTCCTTCACCTTTCCCTTTTTGCGTAAACCGGCAGTATCAACAAGATAAAAATCGTGTTTGAACTTGTTGTACCGGGTAAGGATTGAATCTCTGGTTGTGCCCGAGATAGCCGTAACAATATTCCGGTCTTCCCCTATAAAGGCATTGATTAGCGATGATTTGCCCACGTTGGGTCGACCAACAACGGCAAACCTGGGAATTTCATCTTTTTCTTCCGGTAAGCTATCTTTGAAATTAGTGACAATATCATCCAGTAATTCACCCGTTCCACTCCCGTTAATGGATGAAATAGTGTGCAATTTATCCATTCCTAACCCGTAAAATACACTGGCATCGTAAATACGTTGGTTATTGTCGACCTTGTTTACCACGAGATAAACAGGTTTTTTGGTCTTTCTCAAAATCTTTGCTACTTCCTGATCGAGATCGGTAATTCCATTTAAAACATCAACCACGAAAAGAATGATATCTGCCTCTTCTATAGCCAGCCGCACCTGTTTTTTTATTTCTTCCTCGAACACGTCATCCGAATTATAAATGTAGCCCCCGGTGTCGATAACCGAAAACTCTATCCCGTTCCAGAATGCTTTCCCGTAATGCCTGTCGCGGGTGACACCACTTGTTTCATCTACAATTGCTTCCCGCGTTTCGGTTAGCCGGTTAAACAAGGTTGATTTGCCCACGTTAGGTCTTCCTACTATTGCTGCAATATTTGCCATTACTTGTAATCTTAAAACCGATACCCGAATTTTCTTAACATCTTTTCATCATTTCGCCAGTCTTTTTTCACTTTCACGAAGAGTTCCAGGTATATCTTTTTATTGAAAAAGGTCTCAATATCTTTTCGGGCTTCCGTTCCCAGCTTTTTTATAGCCTCTCCTTTGTGACCGATGATGATGGCTTTTTGACTATTCCGGGTAACATATATTTCGCCTCTTACCCGGATGATATTTTTTTCTTCTTTAAAATCTTCTATTACTACTTCAACCGAGTAAGGTATTTCCTGCTTGTATAGTAATAATGTTTTTTCCCTGATTATTTCGGCTGTGATGAATCTTTCTGTTTTATCTGTTATTTCATCTTTCGGGAAATATGGGGGCGACACCGGCAAAAGTTCCAGTATCCTGAATTTTACCCGCGAAAGATTAAAGTTTTTTATAGCTGAAACAGGGATGGTTTCTGCTTTCGGTATAAAATCATTCCACCATGTAATTAATTCTTTCACTTTTTTCTCGTCCGAGAGGTCAATTTTATTAACCAATACCATCAACGGAATGCTAAATTTTGTTATTTTTTCAAGAATCTCCTTGTTCTTATCAACCGATTCAATAACATCGGTAACATATATAAGGATGTCTGCATCTTCAAGAGCCTCATTCACGTAATACAGCATCGATTCCTGCATTTTGTATGCCGGTTTGAGTATACCGGGTGTATCGCTGTAAACGATCTGGTAGTTTTCCTCGTTGTCAATCCCCATTAGTCGCTGACGAGTGGTTTGGGCTTTTGGGGTCACAATCGCCAGTTTTTCACCCATTAATTGGTTGATAATGGTTGATTTTCCCACGTTTGGGCTTCCGATGATATTTACAAAACCGGCTTTATGTTCCATTACTTTGAATTTGTGCAAATTTAGTGATGATTTTTGAGAAAATAGCGGCATATTAAAGGTTTACAGAAAAAACAAGCCGGATAGCCATGTTGTCCATGAAGTTTGAAAAAGCGTGTGGCCCATGACGGTAAAAGAAACCTATGCCATAACTTGAAAAATGTTGGTGAAGTATTTTTGGGATGAGAATACCTGATTCCAGGTAACCCGGGTCCATGGATTTCATATTTTTATTCATGTGAGAATCCGGGTAATCCAGCCTACCAATACCCATGTTGTAGGCTATCTCCAGTTCGGGCTGAAAAATACCCTCACTCCTGAAGATTTTACCAAAATTATGTTTCAGGAAAAGAAAGGCAAACCGGTTGTGATAAAATTCCTGCGGATGCATGGTCGCGAAACTATTCGGGGCATCCAGCGTGAAAGGAGCAAAACTGCCATGACCATTAAATAAAAAGGGCAGGGGCAGGTTTTCTTCAACAAGCCCGGCCATTAACACTACATTTAAATTGCCTGCGTATTTAAATGGCAGGTTGTCGACTATTTTTATCTCGTATTTATCGTAATTGAAAACGTTTTTGCCCAATGGAACACCTTTTTTATAATTGAAGAAAACAACCGGGAACCTGCTGCCATTTGACATGATCTTTCCTTCAGGACTTTTCCAGAGTTTTTCTTTGTAGCTATACCTGAGCTTTAGTCCGATTTCATTAAAAGAGAAAGCATTTTCTGGTGCTGAAACATCGTTAAAATAATAATGTTCTCCTGTTTTTACCTGGTTATCGCTGAATGATAAAGATGTTTTTAAATCCCTGAATACCCTGAAAGAATAACCCATTTCATATTGCCTTAACTGGTGCATCTCGCTGATTAAAAAGCTTCTGAAGGATTCTGGTAACAGGGTGTTAATTTCCTCTAAAAACCGAATACCTCCTGTTTCTGCTAAATCATCCTGGTATGAAAAAGATAGTTCTCCCTCCCTGGATGCGGGAAAATGAAAAGAAGTAAAAACCCGGTATTTAAAGACATGATCCCGTGTGCCCCATGCCACGTGTCCCCCGGTAGAAAAGTATTTCGACAACCGGTTATTTGTTCTTCCACCAACGCCCAACCTGATGCCCTCGTACTCGTTATAGCCGAGGAGAGAATTTAATTCAATGTCGAGAAAACCAGCGGGAATATAACCCTGCATGATGCCTTTCATACTGTTAATCCTTCTTTCAAGATCGAGTGAACCAGAAATACTATCCATGTAGAGATATGTATTAAGTTCTTTTCTTGACAAGGGTGTGTACCTGTACTTTTTCCATAATGAATCCGGGGCCTGGTCCACGTCGGGTGAGAAGCTCAGGTACCAGGGTGGAATTTTTTGGGTGTTCCCGGTGTTGATTTTTCTTTTCGAGATGTAACTTTTGCCGGATCCTTCAATATAAAAATTTTCCCCGCTTGAAGTGGAAAAGGGATTGAGAAATTCAAGCCGGGTATTAAGCTGGGCGGGAAACCAGGTACCATCGTCCTCCAGTTTATATAATTGTTGAATTTCTGGTTTGTAAAAACCATCATTACCGGTGGGTGATGCCAACACGTTTTGCAGGGCGTATCCCCTGGTGTTGATATGCATGATTCCCTCGAGAGAGGCAAAGACTTGTTTGTTTCTTGGTTTATAGGAGATTACATAAACCGTATCAGAGAGCGCGGTAAGAAATGTATCCGTGAGGAGAAAAAAGTATTTTTTCTCTGAACCCCTGCTTAATGGATTCACGTATTCTTTTCCTGCTACGGTTATAAAATTTTTATAGAAACTAAACGACTGGTATTCCCTTGCAATATAAGATAAAATTGGATCATTTATACCGGATATATTGGATGCCAGCACCTCCTCGTGATCCTGTCCTTTCCCGCTGAAAGTTCTTTTTGAGACGGATTCCATGACCATGAGATGGCGGGTAGCTGCAAATTCCCTGACGCTTAGCTTGTTGGTATTGGAAGGCCTGGTGGATATCCCGAGCGAATCAATCAATGAGATGGACCCTGGTATGATAGAAAAAACCATTTTGTTATAGGCATAATAGCTGAAATTTTCCCTGTTTTCAGGGTCGTTATTTTTTTTGTTTTCTATAGCCTTTCTGATGATTTTATGAGCCGGGTTCTCCCCGGGATAAATATCTATTTCAGGAATGGAATAAGATCTTTTATCCATGGAAACTGATAAAAACCTCTTGCCCTGCAGTTCTCTGCCGGGAATTGTTTTTGTTTGGTATCCTACAAAGCTGATTTGGAGCGTGTCGTCAGGAAATATGTTTTTGAGCGAGAAGTGACCGTCAATGTCGGTTACCATGCCTTTGCCGGAAGTGATCTCAATGATATTCACGAAAGATAGTGGGTTCCCGGTCGCACTGTCCGTCACCTTTCCCTGTATGGAGAATTGAGCCTTGAGTCCCGTGAAGAATCCAGCCAATAAAAAAAGAAGTAGGTATGTAAACTTTTTTTTACTCAAAAGCTCCCATTTTTAGCATGTTTACTTCTTTTTCATCGAGAAATCTCCACTTCCCCCGGGGTATTCCTTTTTTTGTAAGGCCGGCAAAATATACCCGGTCCAGTTTTTTTACCTTATACCCGAGAAATTCGAAAATTCTTCTGATCACGCGGTTCCTGCCACTGTGAATTTCAATGCCTACTTGTGTTTTGTCTTGCTGATCAACAAAACTAACTGCATCTGCCGCGATGAAGCCGTCTTCCAACTCAATCCCACTCGCGATTCTTTCCATATCACTCTTTTTAAGATTTTTGTCGAGTGTTACATGGTATATTTTTTTTTTGTTAAAACCAGGGTGGGTTAATTTTTTGGTTAACTCTCCATCATTGGTAATTAACAGAACCCCGGTAGTGTTCCTGTCGAGACGGCCAACCGGGAAAACCCTTTCCCTGCAAGCGTTTTGTACGAGATCTAATACGGTTCTCTTGGCATGAGGATCTTTCGACGTGGTAATAAAATCCTTGGGTTTATTCAGCAAAATGTAAACATTTTTTTCCGGTTTTAACCGGGTGTTATTTATCCTGACATCGTCACCCGGTTTTACCTTGGTGCCTAATTCGGTAATTATTTTCCCGTTAACGGTAACCAGGCCGGTTTGTATATAGGTATCCGCTTCCCTTCGGGAACATATTCCGGAGTTTGAAATGTACTTGTTCAGCCTTATTGACTCTTCTTCAGCGGGATTTTTGTATACCCGGGTATTTTTTTGATATTTTTTCTCCCTCGGGAAAACTTTCTTTTTTCCTGATTCAATTCTCTCACCAGACTCACGTCTTTTATTGTTATTTTTTCCTTTGAATGAATGCATTGTCTGTTTTTTGGCAAAAATAAACTTATTATATGGAAATTAGTCTAACCTGACTAATTAATCATGCTAAAGTAATGTAACATTTTTTTTTCATAATACATGCTAATTGTTTTCTATATTGATGATTTCGCTTTAAATAATAACTTTGTAAATCATAATAAATTATACGTGATGACATTAATAAAATCAATTTCAGGAATACGCGGAACTATCGGGGGTAAACCCGGTGAAGGATTAAGCCCGGTCGACACGGTAAAATTCGTGGCTGGTTACGGTACATATATTAAAAAATCAACTCCTGATGGTACCGGTAAAATTGTGGTAGGGAGAGACGCGAGAATTTCCGGTAAGATGGTTGATATGCTGGTGTCCGGCACTTTGATGGCCCTGGGTTTCGATGTGGTCAACGCGGGGCTGGCTACAACACCAACCGTTGAGTTGGCCGTGACCTGGGAATCGGCCGATGGAGGAATAATTCTTACCGCCAGTCATAATCCCGCACAATGGAATGCCTTGAAACTGTTGAATAGAAAAGGAGAATTTCTATCATCAGAAGAAGGGAAAGAGGTACTGGAAATAGCCGAATCAGGTGATTTCAGGTTCGCGAATATCGAAAAAATAGGGCAATTCATTACTACCGACAGGTTCAATCAGCTACATATAGATCAAATATTGAAATTGCCTTATGTTGATAAGAAAGCCATCCGGAAAGCGAACTTTACTATCGCGATAGATTGCGTGAATTCGGTGGGAGGAGTAATTATCCCGGGTTTGTTAAAAGCACTGGGTGTTAAAGAAGTAATAGAGTTATATTGCGAGCCAAACGGCCGGTTCCCGCGTAATCCCGAGCCCCTTCCGGAAAATCTGGAAGAAATATCTTCACTGGTAAAAGAAAAAAGAGCTGACCTGGGCTTTGTCGTGGATCCGGACGTTGACAGGCTGGCTATTATTAATGAAGACGGGACCATGTTTGGCGAGGAGTATACTTTGGTAGCGGTTGCTGATTATATACTCAGTATTAACCCGGGTAATACGGTTTCTAATCTATCCTCATCAAGGGCTTTGAAGGATATCACCGTTAAACGGGGTGGAGAATATACAGCTTCAGCGGTAGGTGAAGTAAACGTGGTAGAGATGATGAAAAAAACAGGAGCAGTTATTGGTGGAGAAGGCAATGGCGGGGTAATCCTGCCCGACCTGCATTATGGCAGGGATGCCTTGGTGGGTATCGCGTTGTTTCTTTCTCAACTGGCACGATCAGGGAAAAAATGTAGTGAATTGAGAGCCGGGTATCCCAGGTATTTTATCTCGAAGAATAAAATCCAACTTACCCCGGATCTCATGTTGCCTGAATTGCTGAAAAGAGTAAAAGAGAAATACCATGCATACCCGGTGAATGATGTTGATGGCGTGAGAATTGATTTTGATGAGGGATGGGTACATTTGCGAGGCTCAAATACAGAACCAATCATCAGGGTCTACGCGGAAAGTATCAGTAATGAAAATGCTGATAACCTGGCACGGAGAATAATGGATGATGTAACAAACCTGATTAAATAGAGAATTCCGCGTACAACAAATCAGATAAATTGGAGTTATCTTATAAGCTACTTTAAGCCAGACAGATTGCTAATCCCAAAAAAAAGTCGATGAAACGTAAAAAACGAATTATTTCAGTTGGTAGTTTTGCTGCTGTAATTATTGCCGTTATTCTTTTTTCTGTATTCAAAAAGGAAGGAGAAACATCATTGGAAACTATTGCCAAAAAAGGACCTTTCAAAATAATTGTTGCCGTTACAGGGGAATTGCAGGCAGAGAATTCTGAAAAAATAATGGGACCTTCAGAGCTAAGAAGTCGTAATATCCGTATTGGTAATATCAAGATTCAGGATTTGATACCGGAGGGCACAGTTGTTAAAGAAGGAGATTACGTCGCCACCCTTGATCGTTCAGAAGCCGATAATAATTTGAAGGACATCCTGGATGGGGTTGAGCAAAAAATGTCGAATTATACAAAGACAAAACTTGATACCACTATTCAGCTTCGTAACCTCAGGGATGAGCTTATCAATCTGGAGTTTAACATGGAAGAGGCGAAGATTAAGCTGGAGCAGTCCAAATTTGAACCTCCAGCTACTATTCGTCAGGCCGAGATTGATCTGGACAAGGCAAAAAGAGCTTATGATCAGGCCAGGGAGAATTATGCATTGAAAGTGCAGCAAGCCAGGGCAGATATGCGGCAGGTGGCCATAGAACTCTCAAAAGAAAAAAGGAAACAGGAAGAAATGGAGGGATTGCTTGATAAATTTATTATTCGGGCACCCTCTGGCGGAATGGTAATTTATCATCGTGAATGGAGTGGCCAGAAGAGAAAAGTAGGCTCTACAATAAATGGCTGGGATCTTACTGTTGCCACTTTACCTGATTTAAGTAGTATGATTTCAAAAACATTCATTAATGAGATAGACATTAGTAAAATAGTGAAGGGTCAAATAGTTGACGTGGGCGTGGATGCCTTTCCAGGCAAAAGATATACCGGTGAAGTTACGGAAGTCGCGAATATTGGAGAACAACTACCTAATACCGATGCCAAGGTTTTCGAGGTAGTTATTAAAATTAACGAACCCGATCCCATTCTGCGTCCTTCCATGACAACCAGCAATGCCATACTCGTAAAAGAATATAAAGATGTTATTTATTTACCCCTTGAAGCCGTGCATGCTCGCGACAGCCTGACTTTCGTTTACCGGAAAAATGGTTCCAGGCAACTGGTTCTATTGGGAGAAGCCAACGAAAACGAGGTCATTATTGAAAAAGGCCTTGGGGTAGGCGATAAGGTCTATCTTTCACTGCCATCTAATGCCGAAGATTTTAAAATAGCAGGATCAGAATTGGCAGAAGAAATTATTGCCCGGAAGAAACTTCAGGAAAAGGTTAACGGTAACGAGAAGGAAAAGGAAGCAAAGGAGGAATTTTCTATGAAGAAAGGTAGAAGAAAGCCAAATATTTGACATATTTTCCATGAACAGGTATTATCACGACATAATTATCGCGATTGAATCTATCCTGACCAATAAACTCAGATCGATACTTACAGCTCTTGGTATTATTTTCGGCGTGGCTGCTGTAATTAGCATGCTGGCAATAGGAAATGGTGCCAGGCAGGAAATTCTCGAGCAAATAAAAATGGTGGGAGTCAATAATATTAACATAACCCCCATTATCCCCGGGAATCCAGGAGAAGAGAACGGCGAGGAAGGACAGGAAGAAAACGGGCAAAAAGAAAAGCAGAAATATTCTGCCGGGTTAACACTTTTGGACGTACAAGCCATAGAGAATATTTTACCTTCGGTGAATCTGGTAAGTCCGGAAATTATCCTGAATTCTTTTGCCGTGAAAGATGGAGTGAGAGAACAGGCAAAATTGATAGGAGTTTCTGGCGAATATTTCGATATGTACAATCTTCCCTTGGCAGAGGGAATGTATTTTAGTGAAATTCACGAGGAAAAAGGATTACCTGTTTGCCTGATAGGCGCAAACATCAAAACCCGTTTTTTTTCATCGGAGTCGCCCGTGAATAATTATTTGAAGTTTGGGAACGTGTGGTTAAAAGTAATCGGGGTACTTGAAAAAAGTGATGTCAATGTTTCATCATTTGAAAACACGGGGGTTAACGTGCAAAATGATAATATTTATATTCCGGTGAAAACCATGCTTATGCGTTATAAGAACCGGGCTCTTGTTAATTCAAAAAAAATGACAGAAGGACGTGGTTTCCATGGACGATTTTTCTTTTCATTCAGCAGTGGGTCAGGAGGAAATAATGGCGCCAATTATCATCAATTAGACAAAATTGTTGTACAGGTCAGGGAAACAGGGGAATTATCTCCCACCACGGAAGTATTATCAAGAATGCTATTAAGACGTCATTCAAACGTGCAGGATTTTGAAATCACGGTTCCCGAACTTTTACTCAAGCAACAACAACGAACCAAAGATATTTTTAACATTGTACTCGGTGCTATTGCCGGGATTTCTCTCCTGGTCGGGGGTATAGGCATTATGAATATCATGTTTGCATCGGTTATGGAACGGATTAAAGAAATAGGAACACGTATGGCTTTAGGTGCTACCCGAAAGGATATCGTGATACAATTTTTAGCTGAAGCAATGTTGATCAGTATTATCGGCGGGCTTATTGGGGTAGGCCTTGGTATTGGTCTTTCGAAATCCATTACCTATTTTTCTGAAATCAGGACTATTGTTTCTCCCTTGTCCGTGTTCATTGCCTTTATTGTTTCGGCAACCGTGGGTATTATTTTTGGTTATTCACCGGCAAAAAGAGCTTCAGAAAAAGATCCAATTGAATCACTCAGATATGAATAAATTGATCAAATCAGCATTTCCGGTACTGGCAATTATTATTGTTTTGTTTCCCCTTGTTACGAGGGCACAAACCATTCAAGAAGCGCTGACCTACGAACGGGTTATCGAGCTTTCAAAGGAGCGTTCTTTACAGGCCATTTTGGCCAGGCACAGGTTCCGGGCAAGTTACTGGCAGTTTCGGACACATAAAGCAAGATTTTTACCTTCATTGAATTTTCACGGGAACCTGATAAATTACAATCGTTCTTTTGAAAAAGAATTTGATGAGGGCCGGGATATATATGTGCCAAAAAATCAGAATAGTACATTTGGTGGATTGTCGCTTCGGCAAAACGTGGGTTTAACTGGCGGGTGGATTTCTGTCAACAGCAATTTAACCCGTTTCGACGTGTTTGGTTCCGGGGGGTATACGCGGTATGTTTCTGTTCCTACAAATATTGAATACGATCAACCCATGCTCAGGTATAATGAATTAAAATGGGAAAAGAAAATTGAACCACTTCGTTTCGAGGAAGCCAGGAGGAATTTTATTGTCGCGCTTGAGCAGGTAGCTATTCAGGCCACCAATTATTTCTTTGAACTGGCCATGGCCCAGATTAATTATGAAGTAGCACAAATCAATTACTCCAATACAGATACCCTGTATGAAATAGCAAGGGGAAGATATAATATTGGAACTATAGCCGAAAATGAACTTTTACAAATGGAGCTTAGTTTTTTAAATGCAGGAACAAGCTTAAATGAGGCTTCCATTGATCTTGAGATGAAGAAAAGCCGGCTGCGCTCTTTTCTAGGATATAACGAGAACGTGGATATCACACTTGTGATCCCGGGAGAGATACCCGGCTTGGAAATTGAAGTATCGAAAGCACTTGAGTTAGCCCGTGAAAATAATCCCGATGTACTGCAATGGCAGAGAGAACTCCTGGAGGCCAAGCGCGACGTGGCCGAGGCAAAATCCGGGAAAGGACTGAATGCAAGTTTATTTGCCCGTTACGGACTCACGCAACAGGCGGGAGATTTTTCCGGTGCTTATGTGGATCCACTTAATCAGCAAGGTGTTTCACTTGGTGTAAGATTTCCCATTCTTGACTGGGGACTGGGCAAGGGACAATATCGAATGGCCCTGTCTGGCCAGGAAGTAGTACGTACCAGTGTTGAACAATTAAAAATCGATTTTGAACAAGAAGTCGCTCTGCAGATCATGCAGTTTAATTTGCAGGATGATCAGCTTTTGATCGCGGCAAAAGCCGATACTATTGCCCAGAATCGTTACGAGATATCCAAACAAAGATTTTTAATAGGAAAAATTGATGTTTTAGATTTGAATGTTGCATTGCAGGAAAAAGACGTGGCAAAAAGAGGTTATATCAGTACTCTTAAAAACTACTGGAATTACTACTATAATATCCGTAAACTCACGATGTATGATTTTCAAGAAAATGTGGGGATTACTACTGATTTTGATGTTATTATTCAGGTATACGACTAATTGGTCTTTGTCCGACCTCCCTGGTCCAATGCAACCCTGCAACTATCTTCAACTATCCACCCGATCAGGGTGTCCCTGTTAAAGTTTCTCAATCCTTCAAGGGTGTGGCCAACGAATATGGCCATCCATTCATTCCGGGCATATTCGTTGATTTTTTTGGGAGTATGAAAGTTGAAGGAGGAAATCAAGGCCAAAATACAAACTAAAAAAAGCAGAACTAGTTCGCATTTTTTTTTATTTTTAGAAGCATTTTGACAAATGTATTAAATTCCCTTGATGACAGGGGAGTTTTATGAAAGTGTAAATAGAACAGTTTAAACTAAATAGTAAGCTGATTGTTTACATAGTGGGTTTTTAACAATGTTATATTATAATAAAGTTACTTTTACTTTCAGGCGATAAAATAAATCAGGACAAGTGATGTGTTCAGAAAGTTCGTATTATCAAAATATAAAACTTCATCTACATGGATAGAATTACTGTAATTGGGGCCGGGAATGTTGGTGCAACATGTGCTAATGTAATTGCCCATAAAGATTTAGCCCGTGAGGTTGTACTGGTGGATGTTAAAGAAGGTCTTGCCGAGGGGAAAGCTCTTGATATGTGGCAGGCATCATCCATAAATAATTACAACACCCGTGTAATTGGATCAACAAACGATTATCTTAAAACCAAGGGATCCGGCGTAGTTGTTATTACCTCCGGTGTTCCTCGCAAGGAAGGTCAATCCAGGGACGATCTTATTAAGATCAACGCGACAATCGTGAAGGAAGTCGTTGAAAATGCCGTTAAGTATTCCCCGGATGCTATTTATATCATTGTATCCAATCCTCTTGACGTGATGACATATACCGCTTCGCTGGCGGCCAACAAATCGTGCAACAGGGTATTCGGTATGGCAGGTATTCTGGATACGGGTCGTTACAAGGCATTTATTGCCGACGCCCTGGATATTTCCCCCAAGGATGTTCATGGATTATTGCTGGGAGGACACGGGGATACCATGGTTCCATTACCGCGCTATACAAGTGTTAACGGAATTCCTATCACCGATTTGCTACGAAAAGAAGAAATTGACCAGATTGTTGAAAGAACCAGAACCGGTGGGGGAGAGTTTGTTAAATTGATGGGAACATCAGCATGGTATGCACCGGGTGCTGCTGCTGCTCAAATGGTGGAGGCAATTGTGGATGACCAGAAACGGGTATTCCCTGTTTCTACCTGTTTACACGGGCAATTCGGGTTAAATAACGTTTACCTTGGCGTTCCGGTGATATTAGGGAAAAATGGGATTGAACAAATAGTTGAGATTCAGTTGAATGAGGAAGAGCTGAAAATGCTGAACGAATCTGCAGAATCAGTTCGAAATGTGATGAATGCTTTGGACAACATGAATATTTTCTGATAATGTTATCTTTGTAAAAAAAAGATGCATTATCTTATCAAATCATTTATTTTCGCCCTCCGTGGAATCTGGTTGCTTCTCAGGACTGAAATAAATGCCAGGATTCATCTTCTGGCTACTATTCTTGTAGTATTTGCAGGATTCCTGTTTAATATCACACCATTCGAGTGGGCTATTCTCGTGATTTTTATCACAATGGTTTGGATAGCAGAAGGTATGAATACCGCGATTGAAATTATTTCCAACAGGATAAACCCTGATTATGACGATTTAATTAAGAAAGCAAAGGATGTTTCAGCGGGTGCCGTACTTATTGCCGCGATAGGTGCGGTGATCATTGGTATGATTATTTTTTTTCCCTACCTCTCGAACCTTTTATGAAAAATCCTTTGTTTTTTGCTGCCACTGAATTAATGATTTTTTTCTCACAATTTTTTTCAATTCTTTGACTATCTTATTTCTTGTTCATCAGGATTGTGAAAAATAATTAATATATTTGCGGCACGTTAAAAAAACATAGTAATAAAATACTAAATATCAATTTGAAGAAATGCAAAATAAAGGAGCTATAAGATTATTTGCTATTGCTTTTGCCATAGTATGTATCTATCAGTTGTCGTTCACCTGGGTAGCATACCGGGTAGATCAAAAAGCAGAAGACTATGCCAGGCAAATTGCCGGCGATAATGAGGAAGTTTTCGAAAGAGAAAAAAGAGAATATCTTGATTCTGTGTCCGGTCTCATCGTGTATAATCTTGGTATTGTCGAATATTCTTTCAACGAGGTAAAGCAGAGAGAATTAAACCTGGGTTTGGATTTGAAAGGCGGTATGAACGTGACCCTCGAGGTTTCAGTGGAAGACATGATCCGGGCGCTTTCCAACAACAGTAAAGACACAACATTTCAAAGGGCGCTGGTTCTCGCGAAACAAATGCAACGGGAAAGCCAGGAAGATTTTATCACTCTCTTTGGCAGGGCTTTTAATCAAATTGATCCCAATGCTCAATTGGCCGCTATATTTGCCACGAGAGAAATGAAAGACCGTATTACTTTCAATACACCGAATGATGAAGTTCTTCAGGTAATCAAAGATGAAACAGAGAATGCCATTGATAATTCGTTTAATATTATTTCAAGTCGTATCGACCAGTTTGGCGTGATTCAACCCAAGATTCAGCGTCTCGAAACGCATGGCCGAATCCTGGTGGAACTTCCGGGGGTAGATGATCCCGAGCGTATCCGAAGGATTCTACAGAGTACCGCTCATCTTGAGTTTTGGGAAACATTCGAGAACAGCGAGGTTTACGAGAGCCTGCTTGAAGCAAATGAAGTCATCAAACAGATTGAAGAGGATACTGATGCTGAACTGATTGAAGAAGGTGAGCCTTTAGGAACTATTACTGAAGAAGAAAGGGACACCGATGCATTACTGACAGATGAAGGTTCAATAGCAGATACAACAGAACAAGAGCTTAGCCTGCTTGAGCAATTGGAAACCGATACTACTCTTGCAGATACTTTAGCACCGGATGATTTCATGGAAGATTTCCCTCTCTTTTCCGTGCTGCAACCCAATGTTACACGCGATAATCAAATTGTTCCGGGATCCATTGTTGGATTTACCCATCTGAAAGATACAGGTAAAGTAAATTATTATCTCAGCCTTGCACGTGTTAGAGCTTTATTTCCTAGAAACCTAAGGTTTCTCTGGTCAGCGACTCCTACATCATGGAATGAATCAGTATATGAATTACACGCGATTAAAATAACAACCCGCGATGGTGAAGCGCCCCTGGATGGGGACATGGTAACCAACGCCCGGGCGGAGTTTGGCCAAAACCAAGCCAGTGCCGAGGTTACCATGACAATGAATGCCGAGGGAGCCAAAATATGGGCTCGATTAACTGGTGCTAACATTGGCAGGTGCATTGCCATCGTGTTGGATGAAAAAGTACGTTCAGCTCCCCGCGTGAATTCAGAAATTAAAGGAGGTAACTCTTCTATCACGGGTGATTTTTCCATTCGTGAAGCACAGGATTTAGCTAATATTCTGAAATCAGGGAAGCTTCCGGCCAGAACAGAAATTATTCAGGAGGAAGTAGTAGGTCCTTCATTAGGTCAGGAGGCAATTAACGCGGGTCTGAATTCATTCCTGATTGCCTTTCTGATAGTGATACTCTACATGGTATTTTATTACAGCCGCAGTGCTGGTCTTGTTGCCGATATTGCTTTGGTTACTAACATGTTTTTTATACTCGGTGTTTTGGCTTCACTGGGTGCCGTACTTACCTTACCTGGTATTGCCGGTATAGTTTTAACAATCGGTATGTCCGTGGATGCAAACGTGCTGATTTTTGAGCGGGTGAAGGAGGAAATGCAAAGTGGTAAGGGAATAAAGATGGCAATAACCGATGGTTATAAAAATGCATACTCTGCCATTATCGACGCGAATGTTACCACGCTGTTAACCGGTATTATCCTTTATGTTTTTGGTACAGGTGCGATCAAAGGTTTCGCTACCACCCTTGTAATTGGTATTCTTACTTCATTATTTACAGCAATTTTTATTACACGTCTAATTTTTACATGGGGACTGGATAAAAACTGGAATATCAAATTTGGTAATAAAATTACCAAAAATGCCTTCAAGAATATTAATTTTCAATTTATCCAGAAAAGAAAGGTATTCTATGTTATTTCAGGAATTATTTTCCTAATAGGAGTTGGTTCCCTGGTAGTTAGAGGCTTAAACGAAGGTATTGATTTCACGGGTGGAAGATCTTATATCATTCGGTTTGATAAGCCGGTTGAGTCTACTGTTGAGATCGCCAATATGCTGGGGGAACCTTTAGAACAGGAACCTGAAGTAATTATTTATGGGCAGAGTAACCAGATTAGAATTACAACGAAATACCTTATTCGAGAAACAGGACCACACGTGGACAGTCTCGTGAACGCGCAACTTTTCGAGGGATTAAAACCCATGTTGCCGGATGATGTCACTTACCAGCAATTTCTTGATGATTACAGGATGATATCCATGAAGGTAGGCCCAACCATTGCAGATGATTTAAAGGTAGCAGCCATGTATGCCATTTCTTTCTCATTGCTGATCATTTTCATATACATGCTGGCAAGATTCCGGAACTGGCAATTCGGTCTGGGTGCTGTGGCTGCCCTTGTTCATGATACCTTTATTATTCTTGGGATATTCTCGTTGCTCTACGGCCGCATGCCATTTTCACTCGAGATTGACCAGGCATTTATTGCCGCAATCCTCACGGTAGTAGGGTATTCTATTAATGATACCGTTGTTGTATTTGACCGTATCAGGGAATATTTCAAGCTGTATCCTAAGCGTGACAGGATCGATGTCTATAACAGTGCCCTGAACAGCACGTTAAGCCGTACATTTAATACTTCTATCAGTACATTCGTGGTGTTATTAACCATCTTTTTGTTTGGCGGTGAAGTTATTCGCGGTTTTATTTTCTCACTGCTTCTCGGTATAATCGTGGGTACTTACTCGTCACTGTTCATAGCTACCCCCGTTGTTTACGATACAATTTCTCAAAAATTGAAGAGAGGAACGAAAAAATAGCATTTACAATAAAGGCTGGTTTTTTACCAGCCTTTATTGTTCTGGATATACAAAAGTGAGACTATATTACGTTAATCAGAATAGATACCAGTTAAAATGATTGACGAAAAGATTGATCTTTTTTTTATGAAAACTTCGTGTTAAATTCGCGTAAAAAATGTCCAACATGCCTAATCTGATGTTTATAAGTGGCCCCGAGATAGTAGTTATCTTTGTCTTTATTTTGCTGCTTTTTGGCTCAAAGAAAATACCGGAGGTTGCGAAAGGTCTCGGCAAGGGGCTAAAAGAATTTAAAAAAGCCACGGAGGATATCAAGCGGGAGATCAACGAGAGTTCTTCCGATGTAATGAAAGATGTGGACGATTTCAACAATAAACTCAGGTGAACATATCTTTTTATTTCAACTTCACCGGAAAGACTTGATAGATGGATATACTATTCCTTGTTGGGGGGTTGGCTTTACTTTTGTATAGTGGAAAATTCCTCGTGCGCGGCGGTGTAGAACTGGCCAGGCATTTTCATTTGTCTTCACTGGTTGTTGGAGTTACAGTCGTTTCCTTCGGTACCTCTGCCCCGGAGCTTCTCGTGAGCGTGCAGGCTGCTATTGGCGGTTATCCCGATATTGCCATGGGAAATGTCGTGGGGAGTAATATTTCCAATATATCCATCGTGCTCGCGATAGCAGCAATAATATGTCCTGTCGTTATCAACAAATCATCTCTTATCTTCGACTGGCCCGTAATGATGGTTTTTACAATCATACTATATTTTTTGATATTAAATGGCACCTTAGGATTCTGGGGCGGATTGACCATTTTTATCATGCTCATTTTCTATGTCAACTGGTCGGTTATATCTTCCAGGTTAAAAAGCCGGAGAAACGCGGAAAAATTCCTGTCTCCTACTATTCCCCTTTACCTGGCTATTATTATGATAGTTATATCAACTGCCGGTTTGGCATTTGGTGCCGATTGGCTGGTGGAAGGAGCTGCCGGTATCGCGCGTGCGCTTGGCGTGAGTGAACGTGTCATTTCATTGTCACTTATTGCTTTTGGAACGAGTCTACCCGAGTTGGTCACCTCCTCAATCGCGGCAGTTAAAAAAGAAGCAGATATTTCTGTTGGTAATATTATCGGGTCAAATATATTTAATATTGGCGCTGTATTGGGAATTACATCAATGATTAAACCCCTAACGATTAATCAACAGGTGGTCGATTTTGATATTTTTTGGGTTGCCGGAACCGGCGTTGCGCTGGTACTCGTTTCTTTGCCGTTTAAAAGGCCTCGCCTGGGCCGGATCGGCGGGTTTTTACTGATTCTGATATATATGTTATATTTGTATCTGATTTTTACAAGGGAATAGACAAGTATGATTGTAACAAGGAATATAACGAAGTCTTTCGGGTCGTTAAAGGTACTCAAGGGTATTGATCTGGAAATTGGAAAAGGGGAAATAGTTTCTATCGTGGGTGCGAGTGGAGCAGGTAAAACCACGCTGCTCCAAATTATCGGAACGTTAAGCAGGCCTGATAATGGCACAATCATTTATCATGATCAGGAAATCGGTAAGTTTCGCGATAAACAACTGGCCAGGTTCCGGAACAGGAATATCGGATTTGTATTCCAGTTTCATCATCTGTTACCTGAATTCACTGCCCTTGAAAATGTTTGTATACCTGCCTATATTTCCGGCAAGGGGAAAAGTGAAGCAGAATTAAAAGCCAAAGAAATACTGGGATTTCTCGATTTAAGCGAAAGGCTTGATCACAAACCTTCTGAAATGTCAGGAGGGGAACAACAAAGAGTTGCCGTGGCGAGGGCTTTAATTAACAATCCTGCCGTGATCCTGGCGGATGAACCCTCCGGTAATCTCGATTCTAAAAATAAAAAAGAATTACATGAGCTCTTTTTCTCCCTGCGTGAAAAGTATCAGCAGACTTTTATCATTGTTACCCATGATAAAGAGTTGGCCGACATGGCTGATCGAAAGTTAACCATGGCAGACGGGAAAATTATCTAATTTTTAATCTCTACTCATCTTGGATTTGAATTTGAAGGAGTTAAAAGATTTTTTAGAAGAAAAACATGATGTTTATAATCGACCCCGGTTTATTGAAACCGATCCTGTATCCATCCCGCATCGATATACTGCTAAAGAAGATATCGAAATAGCCGGTTTTCTTTCCGCGATTATCGCCTGGGGACAAAGAAAAACCATCCTCAGAAATGCTAATTTTTTAATGGAACTCATGAATCATGCTCCCCACGAGTTCGTGATGAATGCATCTCCTGTGGAAATCAATAAACTGGGAACTTTTATTCACAGAACTTTTAACGGGGACGACTGCAAGTATTTTATCCGGGCTTTACGGAATATTTACATGAAACACGGCGGACTGGAAGGCATATTTGGCGGAGACGACAAAGTAATGAATCCTGTTGAAAAGGGACTTGTTCGATTGAGAAAGGTGTTTTTTGAGATTGAACACCCGCGCGGAACAGAAAAGCATATTGCTGACATAACAAGGGGTGCATCAGGTAAAAGATTGAACATGTTTTTGCGTTGGATGGTTCGACGGGATAATCGTGGTGTAGATTTTGGTATATGGAAAACAGTACCGTCATCCCGGCTATTCATTCCCCTTGATATTCACACGGGTAATGTTTCCAGGAAACTGGGCCTGCTTGAAAGAAAACAAAACGACTGGAAAGCTGTTGTTGAGTTAACGGGTAAACTTCGGGAGATGGAGCCGGATGATCCCGTAAAATATGATTTTGCACTCTTTGGATTGGGCATTTTTGAAAAATTTTAAAGTATTCACTTCATGGCAAATACCTGGTTTAAATTTAAACAGTTCACCATATTTCATGATAAAACCGCTATGAAGGTAGGCACCGACAGCGTATTATTAGGTGCATGGGCAGGCGTGGAAGGAAAAGAGAAAATTTTAGATATTGGCACCGGAACCGGTATTATTGCCATCATGTTGGCACAAAGATCCCTGGCAAAAATTGAAGGAATTGAAATTGAAGAGGAGGCCTTTAATCAGGCAGTAGAAAACGCGAAGAAAAGTCCCTGGTCAGATCGTATTACCATGTTCCGTCAGTCTTTTCAGGATTTTAGTGAGCAAAATGGGCCTGCCTATGACGGGATTGTTTCAAATCCGCCCTTTTTTGACAATTCTTTGCCTCCATCCAACAATCCGAGAGTATTGGCAAAGCACACGAGTGAATTAAACCGTTCTGATTTGTTGCACGGGGTTACAAGATTATTAAAACCCCGGGGAACATTTTCAGTAATTCTCCCCTATACAACGGAAAGTGAATTTATTGATACTGCACGAGGATATAATCTTTTCGTGAGCAGGAAAATGAATATTCGTCCAACTGCTGAAAAGGATTACCACAGGATAATGATCGAGTTTTCAACTGAACAGGGTATAACTACCGAGGAATTCCTGACCATTGAGAAAGGGGAAAGACATGATTACACGGACGAGTACAAGGATCTGACGAAAGATTTTTATTTGAAATTCTGATCAAAGGCTTCCATCCTTTACTTCTGCCTCTTCCTCTATGAACTGAATTCCATGTTCGGCCAGTTCTTTCAAAACCGGCTCATATATTTCTGGGCGAATAGGCATTTGGAGTCCCGATAGTTTTATTCTGCCTGTTAACACTAATTTACACGCGATAGCTACCGGTAATCCAACGGTCATCGACATGGCAGTTTCCTCGTTATCCTTTCCGGTGAACACGAGGGAGGAGAGGAGGCGTTTTTTTCTGTTTTCAATTTCATATTCGAACTGGTGTTGCATTACTATCATATCCTTGTCATCCTGGTCCATCTGCCATTTATTTTGAAGCAGGTGTTGTAAAATCTGCGCGGGAGAAACACGTTGTAATCCAATTATATTTTCACTGAACAAGCCCATCCAACGTAGCTTGTACATGATTTCAGAATCCTCGGGAACTCCGGTATATTCAGCAAGTTTATCCTCAACTCTTTTTTCAGGATGATATGCAAGGAAACTATTGATAAATTGCCGGTAAGTCATATTTTCTGAGTTTTCAACCAGGTATGAATCATCCGTGGCGCCAATCTGAACCAGAATATCCCATGCCCTGCAATAGCCGGGTCGCCGTATGGTACCCCGGAACATGGTGGATACATCTTCAAGCCCGTATGTTTTCTGGTACTTGAGGGAATCGCGGTTGGGATAAGATTCAAATTCTCCCAAGTTTAAAATATACAAGCGTTCGTATCTCCTGAATATCTTATGGTATGGGATATATTTGAAACGGCCGTTGTGCAGGAATCGTGCACCGCCCTGGCCTGCCAGCACCACGTTTCTCGGGTTCCAGGTGAATTTATAATTCCATGGATTATTATCGTGCTTGGGAGCAATTAACCCGCCAGTGTGCGACTCGAAAACATTGATTTTCCCACCATTTTTCCTGATTCTGTCAATAATTTGCATGGACGACATGTGATCGATACCCGGGTCAACTCCCATTTCATTCAAAATCAGGATGTTTTTTTCTTTTGCCTGATTGGCAAGGGTATTTAATTCCCGGGAAATATAGGAAGCGGTAATCATGTTTTTCCTGAAACGAATGCATTCCAGTGCTACTTTGAAATGCATGGTTGACGGGAGCATGGAAATAACAATATCGGCGTTTTCTACCTCGAATGCACGCTGGATATCATTTGTTACATCAAATTTTACAGCTTCGGCATTGGGATGACCGGCTGCTTTTTTCCGGGCAATTTCTTCAGAAATATCTCCGATTCTTAGTTTCCACCCGAATATCGCGGCGTTTTTCAGGAGATACCGGATGAGGCTGGTAGTGGACAAGCCGGCGCCAAGAATGAGGATTCGTTGCATAAAAAGAAATTTTCTTTACACGAATGTATTATTTATTCCTGAAAAGAAGGAATTTTACAATATGCCGTAAGACAGTTTTGAGTATCGAGCAAGAGGCAGGAGAAGCAAACTGTCAATATCCCGGGTTTTGTTCTAAATTCGGATTTACATCTCTTTCATCTTGCGGGATGGGCCATAAATATTGATTTTGTGATTCCACGGTTGAAATAAAAAAATCGGCTCGTCCTACGCGGGTTAAATCGAACCACCGGTGTCCCTCGAATGCATATTCCATCATTTTTTCCTGCAAGAGTAGAGGCAGAGAAATTTTTTCTAAAGATCTTATGGCTGCCCTGTCGCGTATGGTATTGATATCCTGCAAGGCCGTCGTTGTTCCGTCCGGGTATGAAGCCCCGTTTAACGCGGCTTCTGCCCTGATAAAATACATTTCGGTGAGCCGGAGTATAATTACATCATCAGTACCGCTTGAAACATCCCTGTATTTTGTAGCAACGAGGGTTCCATCGTCCATTTCCATTATATTATAATTATAGCGGGTCGTATCATCAATAGGATATGCCAATTGCAGTTGTTTCGTGGGGGCATACTCGTGTCTTCCGTCAGGGAAATTAAAAAACCAGAAAGCGAGGTTATTATTATCCTGCGAGTTGAAATCAACCATGAAAATAATTTCCTGGCTCGTTGGCTTTCGGTAATCAAAGATATCAGCATAATTTGGTTCGAGTACAAACGGGCTGAATTGAATCACGGAATCTGCATAATTCATTGCCTGTTCCCATTCTTCCTGGTATAGGTGTACTCGCGCTTTAAGAGCCATGGCCGCGTAAAAATTAGCCCGGCCCTCGGTATAAAAATCATCCCCAAAATCATTAGCATAAGATGTGAAGTAATCCATGGATGCTTGTAAATCAGTTTCTACCTGTTCATACACTTCATCCACGGTATTCCTTTCGGGTCGGGTTATATCATCCATGCTTAAGATGGGATTATTGATGATGGGCACACCGCCAAATGATTTTACCAGGTCGAAATATGCCAAACCCCTTACAAAATGAGCTTCAGCCAGGTATAAATCCTGCAGGTAGGTGTCAAGATTGTCGACTGCAGGAATGGCATATATAATGTTATTCGCCCGGCTGATGGTGGCATATATGTTGGTCCATAACCCGTCAATGGTGACATTGGAGGTTTGCACGTCATTAAAATCAACTTCAGAGTTTGATGGAAAAGTACCGGTATGTTCTAGTACATCAGCGGCTAAATCGCCCCATACCAGCATGTACTGACCATAGTAATTATCCCCCTGCAAAGAGCTGTACATGCCTAACACGGCACTTTGGGCAGTACTTTCATCTACAATAATGTCGCGGGGATTTATGGAATTTTGATCATAAGCTACATCGCTTGGTTTTACTTTCAACATGTCTTCGCAGGATGCGCAGAATAAGAGTACTGTAATAAATGTAAGGAATATGTATTTGGTTTTCATGATGTTATATTTTTAAGTATTTGTTTTTTAAAAACCTAAATCAATCCCGAGAGTCCACACGCGGGGAATGGGATAAGTGTAAAAATCGGTACCCATTACCGTGTTGCTTGAACCGGCATAATTTACTTCAGGATCAACCCCTGAGTATTTGGTACTCAACCATATATTTTGCCCGGAAAAATACAATCTTAATTTATTGATTTTTAAAGGTTCCAGAAGGTTTGAGGGTATGTTGTATGCCAAGGTGAGACTTTGTAACCGGAGATAAGATCCATCTTCCAGAAATCTTGAGGAAATGAGTTGATAATCAGGATCAGCATAGGAAGGTTTGGGTATATCAGTTACCTGCCCGGGTCTTTGCCAGCGATCCATCATCCTTGAAGTGAGATTATCGCTGTAATAGGATTCAGAGTAGGTACGGAAGGCATTCATGATATCGTTTCCGTAATTAAACTGCAGGAAACCGCTGAGTTCTATTCCCTTGTAAGAGAATGTTGAGGTAATACCTCCGGTGAGAAGGGGATTAGGATTTCCAATAATTTCACGGTCATCATCTGTAATTCCATCACCTGTTTTATCCTTGTAGACAATGGAACCATCCTGGGGATCTACTTCAATATACCTGTAACCATAAAAGGCTGCAAATGGCTCGCCTACTTCAAAACGATTGGCATAACCGATATTGATGGGTTCGTCATTATATAATTCTTCAACTTTAGATTGGTTAGTGGCCATATTTAAATTTAAATCCCAGTTCAAACCTTTTGGATCAGCAAATACCTGTCCTCCAAGACTAAACTCGAATCCTTTGTTGCTGATTTCCCCGATATTTTCATTTATAATTGTAAAACCGCTCGTGGCCGGTATTCTCCTGGGTAATAATAAATCAGATGTTATCTTTGAATAGTAGTTAACCGAAAAGAATACCCTGTCATTAAAAAAACCTGCATCAACTCCCCCTTCGATCGTTGATGTTTTTTCCCATCTAAGATCGGGATTGGCCAATTGCGTTGGAGCCAATCCTGCCAAATTCAGGTAATTGATGCCGGTTGACCAAATGCCAAGACTGCTATAGTTTCCAATTTCCTGGTTACCGGTTGTTCCGTATGCAGCTCTTAGTTTAAGATCACTGAGAAAAGTGATGGTTTGCATGAAACTTTCTTCAGACATACGCCAGGCAGCAGAAACAGAAGGGAAATAAGCGTACCGGTTTTCTGCACCAAACCGGGAGGAACCATCAGCACGGAAGGTTGCATTCAAAAGATATTTTTTGTTATAATCATAATTGAAACGACCAAAAAATCCGGACAGCTTGTATTCTTCAGGGAAAGAGGTGCCACCAACAATTTCTGCTGCTGAAGTCACGTATTGGTATTCATTTCCTGGTAACTGAATGCCTGAAACAGAGGTATAATAATCATTATATCTTTCGTAGCTAAATCCCCCGAGAAGGGATACACCATGTTTCTCCGCGAAAGTTTGGCGATAATTCAGCGTGTTGTCAAAAACAATCTTGTACACGTTTGAATTCCCGGATAAGGCGCTACCATTACTGCCTGCAGCCAATCCAATATCAGTTGGCAAAAAAGAATCTTCCCGGGTGTTTAGAATATCGGCATTTAAACTGGACTTGAAGGTAAGATTCTTTAGGATGTCATACTCGGCAAAAAAATTGATAAGATTTCTGTACGAGTTAAACTTATGTTTTGGTTCGAGCCCCATGGCAACGGGATTCGGGTAGTATGTATCAAAATATTCCTCTGTTCCTTCCTCGTATACCGGTTCGTTCGGGGGATTTGCTATGGCGTTCGACCATGGTCCATAAATATTATTATCGCTGTAAATCCTGTCGTGTTCCGTGCTTGCAAAGTAAAGTCTCGTACCCAGGGTTAATCTATCAGAACCTTTTACATCCAGGTTAATTCTCCCTGAATATCTTTTAAAAGCAGAGCCAATGATGAGTCCATTTTTATCGTGATAATTACCCGAAATAAAGTATTTGATTTTGTCATCGCCCCCGTCAAATGAAAGCTGGTATTCCTGAACAAAAGCCTCGGTAGGAACACGTGTCACTTCATCCTGCCAATCTGTATCGTATTCCTGATCGGCCGGGTCTCCAAAGTAATCGGGAATACTAAATGTATTTTCTATGGCCTCATTCATCAGGGTAGCGTAATCTTTCGCGTTGGTAAGATTAATTTTTCGCGATATTTGCTGAATTCCATAGTAAGAATTGAAGTTCACTTTGACTTTGCCTTTTTTTCCTGATTTAGTGGTAATTAATACCACCCCATTGGCGGCTCTTGCACCATAAATGGAAGCGTAGGATGCATCCTTTAGAATTTCAATAGATTCAATATCAGATGGGTTAATATCAACCAGTGCATTTAGATCCTGCCCCCCGAAATTGGCTGATTGTAGTGAATAATCCCCGGTAATAATAGGTATGCCATCCACGATATAAAGGGGGGAATTACTGGCTAAAATGGAGGAGCTGCCCCTGATTCTCACGGTAGCTGCTCCACCGGGTGTACCCGAGTTACTATTGACCATCACGCCGGCGATTCTGCCCTGCATGGCCTGATCGATGCCGGTATAAGGAGAGTCTTCGATGGCTTCACTTTCCATTTTTCCCACGGAACCCGTGAGGAGGCGCCGGCTTTGCTCGCCGTACCCCACTACCACTACCTCATCAAGGCCCACTATTTCTGCTTCAAGGGCAATATCAATTTCGGTACGTCCCTCGATGGGTACTTCCACGCTTTGCATGCCAACATAGGAAAAAACCAGTGTAGTGGCATTTTGAGGTACCTGAATGCGGTAATTTCCATCAAAATCAGTTATGGTTCCAATGGTGGTTCCTTTTACAACAATAGTTACGCCGGGAAAGGTGGTGCCATCTTCGGCTGAAGATACAGTTCCGGTAATCGTAACAGGTTGAGCAAAAAGAGTAACCGAGGCAAAAGCCAGAAGGCTAAAAAATAAGGCAATTCTTTTCATAAACATGCTTTTAGGTTGCGCGCTTTTTTTCTTTTGGGTTTCAAGCCGGGAAAATGGATTCCCAATAATTCTTTAGGTGTAAAAATAATGATTTTTATCACAAACGCGAATAGGGGAAGATAAAAATAGAATGAGTAGCCATATTGATAGTTGCTCTTTTTAAAAATCTTTCATTACTTATCAGTATCCTTCGTTTTGCACCCATTGATCAGGATACAAGTCGATTTCCCTTTTAGGAATGGGGAGAACCAGATTTGGAGCATCCTAAGGCAAACCGGCTACATCCATTTTCCATCTTCTCAGGTCGTGCAGTGTAAATCCTTCCCATGCCAGTTCTAGCTGTCATTTGTTCCCAGTGCTTCTCCCTGGAGCTTTGCTTTTTGTTCTTCATTGTCGACGAGATGAAGGTTGTCAAGAACTATATTTATTCATATTGATCACCTCGTGTGCCCTGATCCAAGTGGGCATCTGTATTTGAAAGTGCTTCATCTGCAAGCATGGATTGCCTCGGATCAGTCTCCAGTATTTTTTTACAGGATGTGAACAGGAAAATTATGAATGCTGAAAGACAGGCATCTTTAACGACTTATGAAAAGATACCTGCCAAATCCAACTTACTCAAGAACTTATGTAGAAATCGGAAAAAAGAGAAATCGCGTATTTACAAAAAAAATTTAGGAATAAGAGAAAATACTACTTGTAAACCATGGAATATCTATCCATTTTTTATATCTTTAACCCGATTATATTCATTTTTCTGCCTAAACAATTTATCCTTAAGATGTTGAATTTACCAATCCCCGGAGCCTCAAACCGGGGATTGGTTTTTTATAGAGTTTACCTCATAAGTTTTACTCGATCTTCTTTTTATCATTTATTGTGCCAAAACTTGTAAGTTGCAATGAAACAGAATTTAAGAGATATTTATTATTTAGAATGATACATGAAAAAGTGTACGATATCGGGATTTTAGTGTACGTATGCGAACGATTTTTCATTGGTTACAGGTTCTGATCAATTTATCGTGTGTTTGGTTTATATTTTTTTTCTTTCTTTGCAAATCACCAAACAACGAAAGATCATGCTTCACATTTTTGCTGCTGTTAAAAAATTTCCCCGTACTTTCTGGACAGCGAATTCCATGGAGTTATTCGAGCGTTGGGCCTACTACGGGGTATTTAACCTGTTGGCACTTTATCTTACCAGTTCTACTGAAACAGGGGCGCTGGGATTTACCCAGGTGGAAAAAGGATTATTAATGGGGACAGTCAATGCCATCCTCTATTTTCTTCCTATAATTACTGGTGCTATTGCTGATAAGCTGGGATATAAAAAAATGTTGGTTATTTCTTATGTCATTCTATCGTCGGGTTATCTCCTGATGGGCTATACAAGTTCTTTTGCCATGGTATTCCTTTCGTTTTTTTACGTGGCCATTGGCGCGGCACTTTTCAAACCTATTATTTCCGCTACTATTGCTCAAACCACTGATGAGGACAATTCCTCCCTGGGATTTGGTTTTTTTTACATGATAGTGAACATTGGCGGATTGATTGGACCGGTGATGGCATCCGAGTTAAGAGAAATAAGCTGGAAGTTGGTTTTTATTTCCTCCTCGGCTGCCATTGGGATTAACCTGATTCTTGTATTGCTTTTTTATAAAGAACCTCAAAGATTAGAAAAACAGGAAAACCTGGGAAAAACAATCACCAAAATCCTGAAAAATATAATACATGCCCTGGGTGACGCGAAGCTTTTGCTCTTTCTCATAATTATAGTTGGTTTCTGGACCGTTTTCTGGCAATACTTTTACTCTCTCCCTGTTTTTATCGAACAATGGACAAAAACCGGTATGATTTACCAGGGACTGTACTCGGTTTGGCCTGGTTTCGCGAATGCTGTTGCCACGAGCGATGGAACAATACTTGCCGAGAAAATTATAGCCCTGGACGCCCTTTTCATCATTATCTTTCAGATTGTTGTTTCTTCAATAGCAGCCCGGTCAAAACCCCTTTCAGTGATGACCACGGGTATACTGGTCAATGGACTTGGCATCGTCTTGGCCATGCTTACCCGAAACGGTTGGTTTGTTATATTTGCAATTTTTATTTTCTCTATTGGAGAAATGGCTGCATCACCAAAGATTCTCGAGTATATTGGTCGCATCGCACCAAAAAAAGATGCAGCTCTTTACATGGGTACCCAGTATGTTTCCGTGGCCATAGGAAATTTCATTGGTGGGTTTATAGCCGGCCCTGTTTATGGTAATATGGCTGATAAGATTGTACTGGTAAAAAAGGATCTCATCGAAAGAGGAATTCAGGTACCTGAATTATCAGCAGAGTTCACGAAAACGCACTTGCTTGAAAGAGCCCGCGAAGTAACAGGTTTATCAGCTACCGATCTAGATCATTACTTGTGGAACACTTATCAGCCATTTGATTTTGTATGGGTTTTGGCAGGAATTTCCGTCCTGACATTTGTCTCGCTATTCTTGTATAACAGGTTTATTCTGAATCCAAGATCATAGTAATTAGTCAATAAACTCACGAGTTTGTTTAATTCGGTGTGTAACCCGGCAATTCCCTGTGGGTGTGATCACAAAATGGGGGTGTTTTGGTATGTTTGCAGACGCACCACTTTATTAGCCTCTTGTCTTCAATAACAACTTTTAGGGGTTCGAATGAAGTTCCCTGATGAGAACCATCACAAAAGGGTTGTTTTTTACTTTTCCCGCAGGTACACCAGAAGTAAGTGCCGGGACCTGTTTCTAACTTCATGGACCTAAGTCCTGCAATC
Source organism: uncultured Bacteroidales bacterium (assembly GCA_964426725.1). Lineage (GTDB taxonomy): Bacteria > Bacteroidota > Bacteroidia > Bacteroidales > CAYRRV01 > CAYRRV01. Next base: position 73,502 of record CAYRRV010000012.1, read on the forward strand.
CTGGGTTTTTCCATGGTACACTATTTCGTTATGCCTTTAGAATGTAATAACCATCCAGGAACTATTTTGTTTTACCTTTAAATTTTCATCATTTTTCATATAATGCATATCTTTTCATATTTTTACAGGACCAATTATTGACTTATGCAGGATTACAATCCGGATATACTTGATAAAGCAAGGAGCCATGTTCATGTCCCTATAAATTTCGACACGATAAGCCCATATATACGCGATAGACATTAGCGAGAGGAGCTTTGATATCCTGTCCGTATCGGTCAAATGTGTTATTTCAAAATTAAACCCGCTTAACTTCAATGCCCCTGTTATAGCTATTCAGCCAGGGAGTAATGGTAATCATATTTCGCGAATGAGTTGCCTGCTTTTTCATGTTCCCGCGCTTTCTTTTCATTACCTTGCTTTTTGTAAATCCTTGCTAAGCCTAAATGGCTGTAGGCCTTGAAGTTATCAGCCATGGGTCCGTATGTTTCCGCGATTTTCAGACCGGATAAATAATTCCTTTTGGCGGTATTTAAATCTTTTAGGCGGATTTCCTCGTAAATACCCTTGAAAATGACACCCTTCATCTGGTTGAATTGATTATCATCTGAAAGCAAATCGATAATCAATAATTTTGCTTTTTCAAATTCTTTATTGATGAGGAGAACCTCAGTATATTCAGAAAGGAAATATTGATTTTCAGGATATTCTTCATATAATTTTCGGGCGTAATGCATGGCCGAATCCGGTTTGTTCTCGAAATTCAGGTAAATATATGTTAGAAAAATCATAGCTTCGGCTTTCATGAAAACCGCGTTTTCAACTGCATATCTTAATTGTTGCAATCCCAGTTCCTTGTTTCCTGGTTGAAAAAACACTGTAACGGGTTTATAAACAGGATGTGCTTCGGGGTAGGCTACCCGGTAGTAGTTATATAATCCGGTAGTAAAATAGAATTCCACGAACTCATCTTTCAGTTTGAACCCTTTAACCACGAGATTATATAAAGTCGGGGCGTTAGAAATGACCTTCATCGACAGCTCATTGTCAGCGTAATACATGGAAAGCAGACTTCTTGATACCATTGAAAAGGCTATGCCTTCCAGATCATTTTTGTTTTTTTCGAGGATTCTTTCAGACAATTGGATGGATTTTTCAATTTCTGTAATGAAAGCAGGTGTCATCTCGTGCCCGGGTATCAAAGGATAATACTTGTAATACTGCAATAAACTAAAAAGGAGGTAGCCAACGGGATGATCCGGGTAATCGGATTTTAATTTTTTGAAAATCACTTCCGCTTTCTCAAATTCATAATTATAAACTTTATATACACCTTCTTTTATACCTGTCATCAGTTCTTCATTACCCAGTACCGGCTGAGCCGGTGAAGGAACAAAAATAAAGCCGTAGATGAATAACAGAAGTAGAGTATAACGCATGTCAGAAGTTTTCGTGCAAAGATAAAGGATTCGCCAGCATTATTTACGAAAAGACATTATTTTTAAGTAAAGTCTTTCTACAAAAAGAAGTTGAATGGCAATAATCAGGATAGATTCCCTGCAAGCCTGTATTTTCCTATTTCTTTGTATACTGGTCCATCAGGCGTTAATACCGATTCATAATAGATAAATTCATTCACCATTACTTTTTGGAACATTTGGGCGTGTTTTTGAAGCAGTGCTTTTAGTTTTTCGCGATCTCCCAGGTGCTTGATTCTGCCCAGGGTGAGATGAGGTTTAAAGGGACGGTCTTCCTGCTCCAATCCTCGTGCTTCCATCAAGGGATCAATGTGCTTTTTTAAAAATTCCAGTCCCTCGAATTCTTCAATACCCATCCATAATACTCTTGGCGCACGCGTGCCAGGGAAAACACCGGTGCCTTTAATGATGAATGAAAAAGGAGGCACCTGGCTTTTTATCTTTTCAAGTGATTTTGATATTATTGCTGCCGTCTCGGGATTTGTATCACCCAGGAAACGAAGTGTAAGATGAAGATTATGGGTTTCTGCCCATTTGATTTTTTCTTTGGCTAATTCTTCCCTGATTTCAACGATAGATTTAATTAACCGCGGGGTCGGTAAGATTTTTACAGCAATAAAGGTTCTCATATTTGATCAGATATTGACAAGTTCATTTTTTATTTGTATTTTAAGGTGTCCAATAAAGTTAAAAATTAATAACAGAAAAGATATGGAAAACAAGAAAAAATTTGCGGTCATTCTTTCTGGTTGCGGGGTATATGATGGTTCGGAGATTCATGAGGCTACTCTTGCCATGTACGCGATCATGAAACATGGAGCCACCTATGAGATTTTTGCCCCGGATATCATGCAGCATCATGTAATCAATCATCTCACTGGAGAGGAAATGGATGAGAAGAGAAATGTTTTGGTCGAATCTGCAAGGATAGCAAGGGGAAATATTAAAAAACTGGCGGAATTTAACGCGGCTGATTTTGATGCCTTATTATTTCCCGGTGGATTTGGCGCCGCCAAGAATTTATCCGATTATGCATTCAAGGGGACTGATGTTCAAGTGATACCGGATATTGCCAATGCGATTCAACAGATGCATACTTTGGATAAACCTATTGGAGCCTTGTGTATTTCACCGGTTTTAATAGCGAAAGTGCTTGATAGTGTTGAATTAACGATTGGTGATGATGTTTCCACTGCAGAAAATGTAAATAAGTTAGGGGCATCTCACAAAGTTACCAGTCACGGGCAAGTTGTTGTTGATAAACAAAATAATATTTACACGACACCTTGTTACATGCTTGATGCTAATATCGTGCAAATTGCGGGTGGGGCTGAAAATGTCGTGAAAAAAATGCTGGAAGATATGTAAGGTGCTCAAATTCAGGGAGGGTCAGAGGTATCCTCTTTCTATCCGGGTGATAATATCTTCTATAAGCCGGTCTTCCCCGTGTGGATCGTATTCGGATTTTAAATTTGACCCAAAAAGTCTTGCCAGGGCCTGCCAGAAGAACGCGGAAAATGTCCCCCTGAATTCTTTTACAACAGCGTAGGAAGTTTCTCCTGTTTCCCTGTCAATAAGCTTGATCAGTAACCGCCCCTGCGTGATGGTTAATTGTTTCAAGTCATCTTCGAATTCAGAACGTACCCGATCTTCGACCTGTTTCGCGTATTCCTTTCTTTCTTTTTCTGAATCCAGCGTAAGGTAATGCTCATTCATTTCCTTGAACATGTCGCCTGCCAGTTTCGCGTATGGATAAACTATCTTGAGATTTTGGATCAGCCTTCGGTATCTTCGAGCCTCCCAATTAGAACGAAAACGATTCCCGGGGAAAATATGCACTTCATCAATATGGGCAAGATAAGTGGTGTCTCCATCCTCGATTTCTGCCGGGAGAAGATGAAAATTTTCCGGGACATCCTGTGCATTAAGTAATACAAGGGATGATAATAAAGATATGATAATAACACCTTGTTTGAACATACTTCCTTTTTGTACAAAAAATCAATTATTGTGCCATTTAATTTTTATTGTCTATCTTATTCATTGCAAACAAATACATGTCCCGGTATATAAAAGTAATGTATTTTTCATGGTATTTCAAGGTTCTTTCTTTACCTGATCTATGAAACGAAAAGAAACTTCATTTTGTTTTGTGTTTTTATTGTAAGATTAACTGGCATGGGCATATTTTTACTTTTTTTGTTATTTTTGAACAATTCCCGAAAGAACCTGTTTGACTATAACCTAAGTCAACCGGTTGGAGCGAAGCGAACATGTGCTTCCCGTCAGGTGACGGTTAACCCGGGTATTTAGATTTTGGAGTGAGGTATGACAAAACACGTGGAAGGAAATATGGATCCTAGCGACAGGGAGTATAAAAACGAGGATATAACTGTCTACTGGAAACCGGGCAAATGTATTCACGCGACTACTTGCTACCGTGAATTGATAGATGTTTTTAATCCAAGGAAACGTCCCTGGGTAAATATGAAGGGAGCGCCTACGGAACGAATTATCGAGGTTGTAAAGAAATGTCCGACTCAGGCCCTTAGTTTCAGTTATAATGATGATAAGAAAAATGCTGAGTTAACACAACCAGGTGAACATGAAACAGAAGATAAACAACCTGCTAAAATTCAGGTAATGAAAGACGGGCCGTTGGTTGTAGAAGGATACTTTAAAATTACAGGTACAGAAGGGCAACAAATGAAATCATTGAAAATCACATCATTTTGCCGGTGTGGTAATTCCCGTTCCATGCCATTTTGTGATGGTTCACACAGGATAGCAGGTTTTAAATCGTAAAGAACAAAACAATGAGTAGCAATACCGAATTCAAGGTTTTTAAAAACGGACCTCTCAAGGTTTCCGGTAATTATACTATCATCGATGAAAATGGAGAAGAAATAGATACCAACGGCATCGCCTTTCTTTGCAGGTGTGGAAAATCGACAAATAAGCCTTTTTGTGATGGCACACACGGGAATTCTGGTTTCTCCGGTTAAATTTCTTTTATGGTAATTGCTATTCTATTATTGTTTATCGGTTTCCTGACAGGGATGTTTCTCAGGAAAAAACAGTCATTAAAGAAAGCCGCTACCTTGCTGCTAAGTTTTTCTATATACTTATTGCTGTTTTTCATGGGTATGAACGTGGGCGCGAGTGATGAAATCATTAAAGGATTCTTTCAGTTAGGAGAAATAGCGCTCGTTTTAACAATTTTTGTAATCGCGGGAAGTATATTTATTTCATGGATTATTTATAGGTTTTTCTTTCGTGAAACAACCTCCAACAAATCCTGATTCATGAAAGACAGTATTATTATCCTTCTTTTTTTTATGACCGGAATACTGTTAGGCAGGTTCAATTGGTATCCAGGTAACATGGACATTACATTGTTTACCCGTTACGCGCTTTATTTTTTACTCGTGCTCGTGGGTATTACCATTGGTATGGATAAGCGTGTTTGGGTTTATTTCCGGCGTTTGCAGCTCAAGATTTTATTAGTTCCGCTTGGCACTATCGTGGGATCAGCTATAGGTGCGATTTTTTATTCAATGATTTTTTCGTACCCGGATTACATCGATGCCCTGGCCATAAGTGCCGGTTACGGGTATTACAGTTTATCCAGTATCATGATTACAGAATTGGCCGGAAAATCGCTCGGGTTGATCGCCTTACTGTCCAATATTACTAGGGAGATTTTTACCCTTCTTGCTGCACCCTTGCTTAGTAGATTCTTTGGGCAACTTGCTCCAGTTACATCAGGTGGTGCTACCTCCATGGATACCACCTTGCCGGTTATTCTAAAACATACATCACCGGGTTATTCAATTATAGCTATTACCCATGGGATAATTCTTTCTATTTTTGTACCGGTAATTATAAGTATATTATATAAATTATCCTGAACCAATTCATTGAGAAATGAAACTATCCGGACGTGTTATTGGTTAAGGCCGGAATGTTTAGTTAATTAGTTATCAAGTGGTTATTAATCCGATGATTAATTGTTATTTATAGTATAATAATAAACCCGGCAGGTTATCAAAATCCACCGGGTTTGTAAATGTCTTTCAGAAAAATATTTACTATTTCTGCTTATAATCGGTTGATAATACCCTAAACTCTGTGATACGGTTAATCTGATTAGCAACTTCTTGTTGTTCAAGTGATTCAAGGCTCTTGATGTACGCCTCTGTTAAGGTGACGCCTTCTTCGAAGAAGGGCCATTCTTCAGCAATCTTGCTGTCGATGGTTTTCGGGCGGGTTTCGCCGTAACCTTTCGCGCTCAACCTGTCAGGAGCAATTCCTTTTTCAATCAGGTAATTTACAACGGATTGTGCCCTTTTTTGTGATAATTCATCGTTAAAGCTATCGGAACCGCGGTAGTCGGTATGCGACATGATCTCGATGGTTACATTCGGGTTATCATTCAGGGTTTCAACTAGCCTGTCGAGTGTTACCATGGACTCGGGTCTTAAGTCTGCCTTGTTGAAATCGTAAAAGATATTAGGCAACTGGATGGGTTTATCAATGGAAGCCAGGAAGATAGTCGTGTTGAAATCCTTACTTTTACCCAGTCCTTTTGTTGTTTCCCTTTCTTTTCCTCTCAGGTATCCTTCACGTGAGGCCAGGAATACATAATCGGTATTCGGTCTTAACATGAACTTGAATTCTCCTTTTTTGCCAGTTGTTGATTCCAGGGTGATGCCATCGGAACCTATAGATTTTACCAGCACGTTATCAAGTGGTTCTTCAGTCTTTTCATCTTTTACAACTCCTTCAATATTAAATTTAAGTGGTGGCAGAACAAACGCGTAGATATCATCGTTATTTCGTAAACCCCTTGAGGAACTGAAAAAGCCTCTTTCTTCATCAGCCTGGAATACAATACCAAAATCATCCGAGGCTGAATTAATCGGGGTTTTCATGTTTTCAACTTCCCATTTACCATCTTCATTTTCAGTTGCCTTGAAAATATCCAACCCGCCCATTCCTATGTGGCCATTTGATGAAAAATAGAGCGTACCATCAGGATGCACGTATGGAAAGACTTCATCCTGATCCGTATTGATGGGTTCCCCTAAATTTTCGGGATCAGCCCAGTTACCGTTGGCAGATTCCCGGGTAATTTTCCATATATCTTTACCACCAGCTCCTCCATCCATGTCGGAGACAAAATAAAGAGTCAGGTTATCGGGTGAAATAGCCGGGTGTGCAATGGTAATACTGTCGCCTGCAATCTCAATTTCCTGTGCTTTTCCCCAATTTTCACCACTTTTGGTAGCGGATAGAATTTGACAACCAAAGTTTTTGTTTTTACTCATTTTACAGCGGGTAAAATACATGGTATTAAAATCAGGAGAAATGGAAGGGGTTCCATCTTCAAATTCAGTGTTGATGGGTTCTTCCAGTGGTACGGGAGTACTCCATTTGCCTTTCCTGTCTTGCCTTGAAAAGTAGATATCCGTGAAACTTTCACCCGTGGCGCCATGCATTTCAGTTCCTTCTGATTCATCACGCGACGAGGTAAAACACACTTCCATGTAATCGGCTCTTGCAAAGGCAGGACTGTAATCACTTTCACGACTGTTAAAAAACTTCATGTTTTCAATCTCGTATGCCGATGGATTCTCGAGCCATTCCAGGGCCAACTCACAGGATAAAACACCATTCTCACCCTTCGGGTCATCAGGGACCAGACTTTTGTATCGTTTATACTCATCAATGGCTTCCTCGTATTTCTCGTTCATTTTTAACATTTCAGCGTACCAAAAAACCGCGGTTGGATCGGGATATCCTTTTCCAATGGCTTTTTTATACCACAATTCGGCCTTGCGGGGGTCATTCGTGTTTCGGTAACTTTCGGCGATCAGGTAAAGCATCTCTACCTTTTCATCTTTATCGTTTACCACATCATAAGCATTTTTAAGCAAATCGATTGCTTCATAATATTCTCCTGCCTCGTAGGCAGTATAAGCTCTCCATGCCTTTTTGTTTTGGGCTTCAATCGGTAGTAATAAAAAATATAAGCCAATGACTGAAAAAAGATACTTTATCATAATTGTATGTTGTTTTTGTCTTGTCAAAGTCAAAGTAAAAATAAAAATAATTAACAGAAAAACTGTTTTTTGTTTTTATAAAACGGAAGTCTGTTCAAAATATTTTTAAACAGGAATCAATCACGTCCACACGCAATTCTTCAAAGCCAATAATAATATAGTATATTTAGTTATATTTAAAACTTACCCTGTCAGTAGTGATAGTTATAATAAACATAGACTTCAAATAATCACATATACCCCATAATAATATAGGAATAAATATTAAAAAGTAGTTCATTATCATATTAAGTAATATATTAATAATTTAATATGAAATATAAAGATTAAATAATAATAAAAAAATTACACAGCCCCTATATAAAAAATGGCATAAAATGTATAAAACAATAAAAAAAACGAATATAAATAGTAAAAAAGGGGGTATAAAGCATAAAAAAGTAGGAAATATAAAAATAATGCTTATATTTGTATCAAAATTATAACTAGTAATACTAAAAAGTTCGTATCATGATGAAAGTAAAATTAGAGTATGTTTGGCTCGATGGTTACACGCCTGAACCAAACCTCAGAAGCAAAACAAAAATTCTCGATCTTCCTGAATTCGTGGGTGAAATTGAGAAGGTTCCCATGTGGTCTTTTGATGGTAGTTCCACGAAACAAGCCGAAGGACATTCATCAGATTGTCTGTTAAAGCCTGTAAGTGTTTACAAGGATGGTGGCCGTAAAAACGGTTGGATCGTGTTGTGCGAGGTATTACTACCTGACGGAACTCCTCACCCTTCTAATGCAAGGGCGACCATACCTGATGACACGGAGGAGTATTGGTTTGGTTACGAGCAGGAGTATACTCTTGTAAAAGACGCCAGGCCCCTTGGTTTCCCGGTTAAAGGTTATCCTGCCCCGCAGGGTATGTATTACTGCTCCGTTGGCGACGATTACATTGCAGGCAGGGATCTCGTGGAGGAACACCTGGATTTATGCCTTGAGGCCGGACTGGGTATAACCGGTATAAATGCCGAGGTGATGCTTGGACAATGGGAATACCAGTGTTTTGGCATGGGAGCTAAAAAAGCTGCTGACGATGCCTGGATCGCGAGGTATCTTTTATTCAGGATTGCTGAAAAATACAAGGTTCACATTGAGTTTGCCCCAAAACCCGTGAAAGGTGACTGGAATGGATCGGGCATGCATACCAATTTTTCAAATGAAAGAATGAGAAATGGCGGCTCTAAGGAGTATTTCACCTCTATTTGCGAGGCTTTCGGCAAAAAACACCTGAAGCACATTGAGGTGTACGGTTCCAGGAACGAGGAAAGATTGACAGGGCTGCATGAAACACAACATATTGGAACGTTTAGTTTTGGTGAAAGCGACAGGGGTGCATCAATCCGGATTCCCGTGCCCACGATTGAAAGCGGCTATACATCAGGGTATCTTGAAGACAGGCGACCTGCTTCAAACGCGGATCCATACAGGGTGGCTGCTATAATTATCGATACTATTCGAAATATCAGTAAAGTTGAAACCGCGGAAAAGGTTGATGTGATTAAGAACTAAGTGTCAGTAATAATGTATACAAAAAGTAAAGCGCGGAAATTTTCCGCGCTTTACTTTTTCAGGTCTGATTATTTATCTTATAAACAATAATTCTCTATATTTAGGCAATGGCCATTCATTATCGTCTATTTCCAACTCCAGCTTATCGATGTGATACCTGATATCATCCAGGTAAGGCAGAACTTTTTGTGAGTATTGATAAGCTTTTTCTCTCTCATCTTCAATCTTATTGGCAATTTTTCTCTCTTCGATCATCTCCTTTACTTTACGTTTTATGGCAGAGACATGTTGAGAAACTTCCTTGATCAGTTCAAGTCGTCTGGAAGTAAGTTCTTTAAACGTTTCATCATCGAAAATTTCTTTTAAACCTTTCACGTTTTCAATCAGATGATTCTGGTATTTGATCGCGACAGGTACAATGTGATTGATAGCAAGGTCTCCTAATACACGTGCTTCAATTTGTATTTTTTTAGTATACATCTCGTAACGAACATCTGTTCTTGCCTCGATCTCCTTCTCCGTGAAAATTTTTAAATCCGAGAACATCTTTTTCGAGGTTCTGGTCACGTATGCATCCAGCGCTTCTACCGGGTTAGATATATTACTCAGGCCTCTCCTGGCGGCTTCTTTTTCCCATTCTTCACTGTAGTTATTGCCCTCGAACCGTACTTTTTTCGATTCAATGATATATTTTCTGAGTACTTGAAAAATCGCTTCATCTTTTTTCACACCCTTATTTATTATAGCATTTACTTCTTTATTGAATGCGATAAGTTGCTCGGCAACAATGGTGTTCAGAATTGTCATGGGCGATGCACAGTTTGCAGTAGATCCCACTGCCCTGAACTCGAATCTGTTTCCTGTAAAAGCAAACGGGGAGGTCCTGTTCCTGTCCGTGTTGTCCAATAACAATTGAGGAATTTTTCCAATATCCAGTTTAAGTTCCGTTTTTTCATCCGGGGTCATTTTCCTGGAGCTTACTTTTGTTTCTATCTCGTTCAGCATGTCGGTAATCATTTTACCCAGAAAAACAGAGATGATGGCAGGTGGGGCTTCATTAGCACCTAACCTGTGCGCGTTGCCGGCAGAAGCTATACTTGCCCTGATAAGATCCTGGTGCTTGTAAACAGCTTTAACTGTATTTACAAGAAACGTGAGAAACTGCAGGTTAGATTTAGGTTTGTTGCCCGGAGAAAGGAGGTTAACCCCGGTGTTGGTCATCATCGACCAGTTGTTATGCTTGCCTGATCCATTAATGTCCTTGAAAGGTTTTTCATGCAATATAACCCTGAAATCGTGATGCCTTGCTGTCTTTTTCATGATGTCCATAACGAGAAGATTGTGATCAACTGCCAGGTTACATTCCTCGAAAATGGGAGCTACTTCGAATTGGTTGGGAGCCACCTCGTTATGTCTTGTTTTTATGGGTATGCCTAACTTGTAGGCTTCTATTTCGAAATCTTTCATAAATGCAGAAACCCGCTCAGGGATAGAGCTAAAATAATGATCATCTAATTGTTGATCCTTGGCGGATGCATGCCCCATCAGGGTTCTGTCTGTTAATGTAAGATCGGGGCGAGCGTGATAAAGAGCTTCATCAATTAAGAAATACTCCTGTTCCCAACCAAGCGTTGAAATTACTTTTGTCACGTTTTTGTCAAAATACTGACAGACCTCTACAGCAGCTTTGTCCAATAGATTAAGTGCTTTCAGCAATGGAGTCTTGTAATCCAGTGCCTCCCCCGTGTATGATACAAATATGGTCGGAATGCTTAAAGTATTGCCGACAATAAATGCTGGTGAAGTTGGATCCCAGGCCGTGTAACCACGGGCCTCAAATGTATTTCTTAATCCCCCGCTGGGGAAACTTGATGCATCAGGTTCCTGCTGCGCGAGTAATTTTCCCGAAAAATTTTCTACCACGCCGCCTGCCTCGCTGAACTCAAGAAAAGCATCGTGTTTCTCAGCAGTGCCATCTGTCAGTGGATGAAACCAGTGAGCGTAATGGGTTGCTCCCCTTTCAATAGCCCAGGCTTTCATGCCTTCTGCAACCTGATCGGCTATTTTTAACTCTATTCTCGTGCCTTGTTCTATGGCTTTTTGAACAGCCTCGAAGGCTTCTTTCGATAAATATCTTTCCATTTTTGGCTTGTCAAATACATTGATGCCAAAATAATCGGATATTCTTGCCTGGGGCATTACAACACTCTTGGGTTTTCGGGCAAAAGCCTCTTCTATTGCCCTGAATCGGATAAATGTCATTGAATTAACTTTTTTATGTTTGATTGAACAAATATATGAAAAATTCGGCTTTGCCCCTTTAAAAAGGTATCTATTTTAGAAAAAATACCTCATTTTGGGTATTTAAATCCAGGAAAAACGGACTTATTTCTAAGAAAATACAAGTATTATATAAAAATAAAATTGCTCGTGATAATTAATAAGTGTTTAACAAAAAGAATAAAAAAATAAACAAGAAATTATTTATACAATACCTGCCATAATTTAATAAAACACATAAAAACAAGCTTATGTTTATTTTTAAGACATCAATAATGATTAACAAAAAACTTATAAGGTTAAACAATAAGTATGAATTCATGTTTAATTACCAAACCTAAAAAATTTAAACCATTATGAGAAAGTTTATCTATTTTATTGTAAGCAGTATGATTTCAGTCCAGGTACTGGCAGTCCAGACTGCAAAAGTTCAGGTTATTCATAATTCTGCTGATAAGGAGGCTGAAAAGGTGGATATATACCTGAATGGATCACTACTTTTTGATGATTTTATGTTCAGGACGGCTTCATCATTTTCAGAAGTACCTGCTGGTATTGAACTGAATATTGGTGTGGCTCCCGGGACCAGTAATTCTGTAGATGACACGATTAAAAATTTCACCTACACGCTGGAGGATGGAGAGAAGTACGTGTTGATAGCCAACGGGATGATTTCTACCGAGGGTTACAGCAACGCCCCGGCCTTTAACATTGACGTTTACCCGATGGGACGTGAAATGGCATCTACCGGTGGTAACACAGACGTGTTGATTTATCATGGCTCAACCGATGCACCGGTAGTTGACATTTACGCGAATGGCAGTGTTGAGCTGGCCAATGATATCGCTTATTCCGGCTATAACGGCGCTGGTTACCTGGAGTTGTCCAACGCCGATTATACCATTCAAGTAAAAGATGAAACGGCCAGCAGCACCGTGGCAGCATACAGCGCCCCGTTGCAAACGCTTGGTCTGGCCGATTCAGCCATCGTGGTTGTTGCCAGTGGCTTTTTGGCTCCCGGTGATAACAGCAATGGTCCTGTTTTTGGTCTTTTCGCCGTTTTACCCTCCGGAGGAGACATGATAGCGCTCCCGGCTTCCGGTAGTGCCCGGGTGCAGGTGATTCACAACTCGGCCGATGCGGCAGCAGGTGTGGTAGACGTGTACCTGAATGATGGCATGCTGATCGATGATTTCACGTTCCGTCATGCCAGTAGCTATATTGATGCCCCGGCATCGGCGCCAATCAAGATCAACGTGGTTCCCCCGGGTAGTGTTTCTTCAGGTGAAGCAATTTATACCATGACAGCCACCCTTGCTGATGGAGGAACTTACGTGTTGGTTGCCAATGGTATCGTGAGCGAGAGTGGTTACAGCCCCTCCACGCCATTTGGTATAGATGTTTATGACATGGGACGTGAAGCGGCAAGTGAAACGGGTAACACAGACTTGATGGTGGTTCACGGTTCTACCGACGCGCCAGTTGTAGATGTTGTTGAGGTGAGTGATGGTGCTGCAAACATCGTTAATAATCTGGAATACAGCGATTTTTCTGGTTATCTTGGCCTGCCAACAGCCGATTATGCCCTGAATATTCGCGACGAGAGCGGGCGTTTCACGGTAGCGGCCTACGATGCACCCTTGTCGACTCTCGGTTTGGAAGACGCTGCAGTGATAGCCGTAGCAGGCGGGTTCCTGGATCCGGCTACTAATAGTAATGGTCCCGGTTTTGGTGTTTACGTTGCCACACCAGGGGGAGGAGAGATGATCCCGCTACCCGCGAGCGAGTCGAAGACAGCCAGGGTGCAGGTGATTCACAACTCTGCCGATGCTGCAGCCACCTCGGTTGATGTTTACCTGGACGGGGATATCCTTGTGGATGACTTCGCCTTCAGGACAGCTACCCAGTTTATCGACGCCCCGGCAGGTGTTTCAATAAACGTGGGAATAGCGCCAGCCAGTTCTTCATCGGTGGATGATACCATTAAAAATATAACCTACACGCTGGAGGATGGAGAGAAGTACGTGTTGATAGCCAACGGGATGATCTCGGCAAGCGGTTACGATCCTATCAAGCCTTTTGCAATTGATGTATTTGCCATGGGTAGAGAAGCTGCAACAGAAGCCGGGAATACTGATATTCTGGTATACCATGGTTCGACTGATGCCCCGGTAGTTGACATTTTCGAGGCAAGCGGGCCCACTTCATTGGTAGATAATATAGGGTATAATGAATTTAGTGAGGATTACCTTGAATTGACAACTGCTAATTACGAGATAGAGGTAAGAACAGATGATGGCAGCTCAATTGTAGAATCCTATAGCGCTCCATTAGAAGATCTTTCCCTTAATGATGGGGCCATCGTTGTAGTAGCAAGTGGTTTTCTGACTCCTTCTGTCAACAATGATGGAGCCGGTTTTGGCCTTTGGGTAGCCTTACCAGGCGGAGGCAATCTTGTTGAGCTGCCCCTGGCAGATGCTACCACTATCGCGCGATCATTTAATAAGAAGGACTTCAGGTTATATCCTAACCCGGCAACAGGCCTTGTGAATGTTGAGATGAACTTAGAAAAAGAAAGAATCGTGAAGATAGAATTATTCAACTCTATAGGAATGAAAGTATACGATCGGGGAGAGAGCAGGGTTCTTGCCGGGTTTAACACTTTCCCGGTTGATTTAAAAGGGTTAGAAAGTGGTGTTTATTTCATGGTGGTGAGTGTAGACCAAGAAATCTACATGGAAAGATTTATCGTCAGGTAATGCGGTGGTAAATAGTGAATAGTGACGCATCACAAACAGATAGTCACTTATTCATTGGTATGACAGTAAAGGGGAATCCCCCGGGTGGAAAAAAATACTGCCCGGGGGATTTTAATTTAATAAGGACTTTTTATTACGGATTTAATTCATTGAAATACTTGTAGAAATATGGAATAGTTTCGATGCCCTTATAAAAATTGAATAAAGGATAGTTTTCATTGGGTGAATGAATGGCGTCCGATTCCAGGCCAAAACCCATGAGAATTGATTTCACGCCCAAAACTTCCTCGAAGTCTGATATGATAGGTATACTACCCCCGCTTCTGGTTGGAATGGGTTTTTTGCCAAATGTTTCCATGATGGCTTTGCTGGCTGCCTGGTAGGCCGGGGTATCTGTTGGTGCAACATATCCTTCACCTCCATGCAAACTTCTGACCTTAACCTCAATACCCTGGGGGGCTATTGCCATAAAATGCTTTTTAAAAAGTTGATCAATTTCTTTGGATTTTTGATGAGGTACCAGTCGCATGGATATTTTTGCAAAAGCTTTGGAAGGTAATATTGTTTTGGCTCCTTCTTCGATATACCCCCCCCATATGCCATTTACATCGAGAGAAGGTCTGATACCGGTTCGTTCAAGTGTAGTAAAACCTTTTTCACCATCAAGGGCTTTCACACCTATTTCTTTCTTGTAAGATTCTTCATTATATGGTGCCCGGTTGAGGTCTTTTCTTTCTTCCTCAGATAATTCAAGAACTTTGTCGTAAAACCCGGGAATAGTGATGCGGTTATCTTCATCGGTTAAAGAAGCAATCATCTTCGCGAGAATATTTACCGGGTTGACAACAGCACCCCCGTAAAGTCCTGAATGTAAATCGCGGTTGGGTCCGGTCACTTCCACCTCCATATAACTTAACCCGCGCAGTCCTATTGTTACAGAAGGTGCATCATTGGCAATCATGGTAGTGTCTGAAACAAGGATGATATCACTTTTCAGCATTTCTTTATTTTCACGGCAGAAATCCTTCAGACTTGGAGAACCGATTTCTTCTTCACCCTCTATCATGAATTTAACATTACAAGGAAGCTTGTTTTCTTTATTCATGTACTCGAATGCTTTCACGTGCATGAAAAGCTGGCCTTTATCATCATCGGCGCCTCTCGCGTATATTTTATCATCCCGTATTTCAGGTTCAAAAGGTGGAGATTTCCACAAGTCAAGAGGTTCCGCCGGTTGTACATCATAATGCCCGTAAACCAGCACAGTGGGCAGTGAAGGATCAATAATCTTTTCTCCATATACAACCGGGTTTCCTTTAGTGGACATGATTTCAGCTTTACCGGCACCTGCTTTAAGCAATGATTCCTTTATGTACTCAGCAGCCTTGTGCATGTCTTCCTTATGATCAGTGCTGCTACTAATCGAGGGGATCCGGATCAGGTCAAAAAGCTCTTCCAGGAACCGGTCCTTGTTTTTTTCAATGTATTTTTTCAAATCTTCCATGATATTTATCTTTAAGGGTTTATAAAAGATTTAACATTCCTGAAAATGAAAATGTTTTTCAGGAAATGGCTAAAATTCAGGTAAAGATAGTGAAAGTGCCTTAAAATGCTGGATTATACTTATTGTTACAAAACAGGAGCTTCAATTCTGGTATTGAGATTTGGGTTGTGACGAGAAGGGTTGTACGTCTTAACTGAACATGGCACGGGTCAACCATCATTTTTCATGGACATAAGCATGGCTATTTTTTGTAATAGTTTTTCAACCTTTATTGGCTTTGATATATAGTCGTCACAGCCACTAATAATTGCTCTTTCTTTGTCATCTTCAAAAGCATATGCTGTTTGTGCAA
>CAYRRV010000013.1:0-88959 GCA_964426725.1 uncultured Bacteroidales bacterium
CATGCATTGTGGCTCATTTTCAAAAAATAGAGATGAGCTAAAAATCAGATTAATCTCTGAAACAAATTAGCCCTGCTGGAAACAACACCGGCAGTGTTGATTATTTTTTGAAATTGCCAATCTCACTGAAAACCAGCTTGCCACTTGCTAATGCTTCGAGGCGTCACCCTTGTGCATATGGGACTTTTAACCCGTGGAATTTAGCAAATTATTCTATGGGTGCATCGGCAAGATAAATGAGTTTCTCAATGTTGTGTTCCCTTCCTGTTTCCTCCAGGGCATCCCAGTCTCCTCCGCTTATTAAATCATCTGCGCCGGTCCATACATCTTCCCTTTTTAATAGGGCTTTAATCAACTTTTTTTCATATTGAAGCATTGTGATTTGTAGAGCTTCAAGTTTTAAAAAAGAGTTCCCCAATAGACACTAATAACCACGCACTTTCTTCAAATGAAGTGGTAGGTATGATTATACATGAAGTCAAAATTTATGCTGTTAGTAATTGGAATAATCCGTTGCATCCGTTCAAAGGGAAAGCCATTGTAAAAAACATTACATGGAGAAATGACGACAATGAAAAATGGTCTTATTACTAAATCTCCGCTCCAGCAAGAAGCAGAAACTTTTTATGCCGGTGGTTTTGCCTCGCGGGATAATTGAAAATACTGGTTGGATTTACAAGGGGCAATTGACTTATGGATTATCATTTTATGAAGCAGAAAAAATGGATGATTTGCCGAATTATTACCATCCTTATTCAATTTGTTAATTCTTTGTTGAAAAGTATCCCCGAAAGGACATCTAAATACCAGTTTTTTAGCATTTTTTTTCTTATATTTACATTACAAAACAAATTGGTAAATTGTTTACATTCAATATTTTACGAACAATAAAAAAGGATCGGTTACGTTATAGATACCGGGGGTTGCTACCGTATTCCTGATAAGCATGAATAAATTTACCATACAGCCTCATTTATAATAATTTAAACGTGGTTGCAGGTAGTATTTTTTTATATATAAACTAAATAATTAATTACAATAAACAAAAATGGATAAAGAGATCAAGGTTCAACCGCTTGAAACTGTTAAAGAGAGAGAATATTCTGCAGAAAGCATACAGGTTCTTGAAGGATTAGAAGCGGTACGTAAACGCCCGGCCATGTACATCGGGGATGTTTCTATTAAAGGATTACATCACCTGGTTTACGAGGTAGTTGACAATTCGATTGATGAAGCGTTGGCAGGTCATTGTAAAAACATTGAAGTAATCATTAACGAAGATAACTCCATCACCGTTATAGACGATGGCCGGGGAATACCTACCGAGTATCACGAGAAAGAAAAGAAATCTGCCCTGGAAGTTGTGATGACCGTGTTACATGCTGGCGGGAAATTTGATAAAGATTCCTACAAGGTTTCAGGTGGATTGCATGGTGTTGGTGTTTCGTGCGTGAACGCGCTTTCAGAAACTCTAAAAGCAGAGGTACACAAGAAGGGAAAAATCCACGTGCAGGAATACTCCCGGGGAAAACCTTTAAGTGAAATCAAAATTATTGGAGATACCGAGAAAACCGGGACCATCATTACCTTCAAACCCGATAATACAATATTCATTAATACAGAGTATAAATTTGAAATACTTGAGGCCAGGTTAAGAGAACTGGCATTCCTTAACAAGGGGATCAGACTTAAACTTATAGATAAAAGGGAGCACGAGGACACAAACGGTAACGGTAACGGTAATGAAACGGAAGGGGAATTTCGACATTCAGAGTTCTATTCGGAGGAAGGTCTAAAAGAATTCGTGGAGTTTCTTGACTCAACCCGTGAAAAGCTCATCGAGGATATCATTCACATTGAAACCGAAAAAAACGACATCCCTGTTGAAATTGCATTACAATATAATACATCATTCAGTGAAAATATTCACTCCTATGTCAATAACATCAACACTATTGAAGGCGGAACACACCTGGCAGGATTCCGCAGGGGCTTAACCAGAACATTGAAGGCTTACGCTGAAAAATCAGGCTTGCTATCAAAGCTGAAATTTGATATTAACGGGGATGACTTCAGGGAAGGCCTTACAGCTATAATATCTGTCAAAGTCCAGGAACCACAGTTCGAGGGGCAAACAAAAACCAAACTGGGAAATTCCGACGTAATGGGTTCTGTAGATCAAGCTGTTTCAACGCTACTCACCAATTACCTGGAGGAAAATCCAAAAGATGCCAAAACTATCGTTAACAAGGTCGTATTGGCTGCTCAGGCCCGTCACGCTGCCAGAAAAGCCAGAGAACTGGTACAAAGAAAAAATGTACTCTCGGGTGCCGGATTACCCGGGAAACTGGCCGATTGCTCTGAAAAAGACCCCGGCCGTACTGAAATCTACCTTGTCGAGGGTGATTCCGCGGGCGGAACCGCAAAACAGGGAAGAGACAGGCGTTTTCAGGCAATTCTCCCTCTCAGGGGAAAAATTCTAAATGTTGAAAAAGCTATTCCCCATAAAATTTTTGATAACGAGGAAATCAAAAACATCTATACAGCACTTGGTGTTTCTGTAGGAACTGAAGATGACAGCAAAGCGCTCAACATGGAAGGATTCCGTTACGATAAAGTAATTATCATGACCGATGCCGATGTTGATGGTAGCCATATCACGACTCTTATCATGACATTTTTCTACAGGCACATGGAAGAGCTTATTAAAAGAGGACACCTCTATATCGCTACCCCTCCCCTGTACCTGATCAAACGAGGAAAAGAAGAAAGGTATTGCTGGACGGAAGATGAACGCAAACTGGTTGTCGATGAACTGGGAAAAGGAAAAGAAAGCAATGTTCATATTCAAAGATACAAGGGGTTGGGTGAAATGAACGCGGAGCAACTTTGGGACACGACCATGAATCCCGAAAACCGGACACTCCGGCAGGTAACCATCGAAAGTGCCGCCGAGGCCGACAGGATTTTCTCAATGCTCATGGGTGATGATGTGCCACCTCGCCGTGAATTCATTGAAAAACACGCGAAATACGCGAATATCGATGTTTAGCCTTTTTAATATACAGTATCTGAAAAAGACTGGCAATTGTGCTGGTCTTTTTTCTTAAGGTTTCGATAAAAGCAAACCTGATAAGAAAAAAGGAATTACCGTGATATTGCAAAAGCCGGCGATAACAAAACCTAAAGTGGTAATACCGGAAAAAAAAGCAATTGCCCCTTTTGACCTGGTATTTAGCCTTTCCCGTAGACCAATTATCACGGAAATAGCTGATAACCAAAGGAGATCAGGATTAAAAGATGTTGCCTGATGATCTGTAAATACCCACAAAAACAGAAGTAAAATAAGTAAGAAAGATATCAATACAATGTAAATAATCCTGGGAAACACGAGCATCCTTTCAAGCTTGAACCTGTAAAAGCCCAATATTACAATTAAAACAAGAACAAAAACCAGAAAGGGGGTATAGAATGCACGCCCCGGAAATATTCCTGCATCTTCTATTTCCCTGGTCTCTAAAACCAGGGAATCATCCCTTATCTTGCTCTTTTCCAAGTATCCAGCGAGGTAGTCAGGTAAAAAACAAGCCTCCCTTTCAGTGGCCATTTCATCAGCAGGTAACCCGAATAACAAATCCAATCCAAACCAGCTCCAGGGATGATAAAATGAATACTCCCTGACGAGATTCCTGTATGTTTTTAATTTTTTCTCCTTCGGTTCAGTCAACTTATTTCCCACAACCTTATTTAATACATCAATAATTTTAGTAGAACAGTTATTATCAAAATAATCATACTTGTAATACCTTTCTTCACTTTGATAAATTTCCCATAAATACCATGCTAATTTATCAGCTTCTTCACGATTAAGATTCAATACCTGTTCGTATATTCCCCTGTCTTCAAGCAGGTAGATAAATACGAATTCTTCAAATGTGCTAATCGAGAGAAAGTACGTTAACTTCCCCTTTATAAAATTCCAATAAAACCCGGGAGATTCGAAATCGAAAGTACCGAAATTGAAAACGATATCATCATTATCCGGTGTTTGCACCCTGAAAGCGGTATGCCCAAACATCGAATACATTTCATTACCAGGCGTGCAGGTCAAAACAGAGATAATAACCGAATCCCTACTCAACGGATTACCACCTGCATTACTTGCAAATAAAAAAATGATCAATATAAAAAAGCTAAACTTTCTCAATTAAAATATTCAAACTATGTTTTTTTTAAAGATAATATTTATAGATCAAAAATAGACTTATTAATTTGCAATTATCTATATTTAGAAGTCAAAAATACATTTGAACTATTAAAATGTACAATTGTTACTAACCATGTTCATGTGGTCGCTATTAGAATAGCACCTGGAGAAATACATGTAAAGTAACTGAAGGAAAAACTGTTTTTATTTTTATGAACCAAAGAAATCCTAAAAAGAAGATATTGATTATCAATGGATTCCCTTACACTGAAAAGTACCCTTTTTACTTACATGAAACCTACAGGAATGCCGCTAGCGAGACAGGAGCTGAAATAAAAGAAATTTATCTCAAGGATTTAACCTTTAACCTGAATCTTGAGTTTGGCTATCATCCCTTGTCTAAACCCGAACCCGATATATCCGTATCTCAGGAACAAATCAAATGGGCAGATCATTTAGTTTGGATATATCCAACCTGGTGGGGAACATACCCGGCACTGGTAAAAGGATTCATTGACCGTGTCTTCCTGCCTGGATTCGCGTTCAAGTTCAATTGGAAAGGAGAAAAAGAAGAATTTTTGAGGGGTAAAAGTGCCCGTTTGATTGTTACCATGGACACGCCGGTTTGGAAATACAAGTTCAATTTGAAACAACCCGGGCATGAATCCATGCGAAGATCCATTCTTGAGTTTTGTGGTATAAAACCCGTGAGATTTACCACCATCGGCCCTCTCAGGAGATTATCCGACGATCAGAAAGAAAAATGGATTGCCAGGGTAAGAGAATTAGGATTGAAGCAAAGGTAAACCGGGTTTTTAATCATTAAACCTCTTGAGTATTGCACCATACGCGTCAATTCTCCGGTCCCTGAAATAAGGCCAGATTCTTCTTACATCTTCCGATCTTGAAAAGTTGACCCCAACAACAACATTCTCCTCTCTTGTCTCGTGCGCGCTGGCCAGGATTTCTCCCTGGGGCCCTGCCACGAAACTATTACCCCAGAAGGTAATACCCCTGGTATGTCCCGAGGGATCGGGTTCATGCCCAACCCTGTTAACGGCAATTACAGGAACACTGTTAGACACTGCATGGGCCAGTTGAGTAACAACCCAGGCGTTTAATTGTCTTTTCTTTTCGTCATCCGACTCAAGACTCTCGTACCCAATGGCGGTAGGGTAAATAAGAATTTCCGCGCCTGATAAAGCCATGATTCGTGCTGCTTCCGGGTACCATTGATCCCAGCATATCAGAACACCGAGTTTGCCAACTGATGTTTGAATGGGAGTAAATCCAAGATCTCCCGGTGCAAAATAAAACTTCTCGTAATAGGTAGGGTCATCAGGGATATGCATTTTCCTGTATTTTCCGGCAATCGAACCATCTTTTTCGAAAACCACGGCAGTATTGTGATAAACCCCGGGAGCCCGTTTTTCGAAAATTGATGTGACCAGAACGATCTTCAATTCTGCAGCCAGTTTGCTGAAATGCCCTGTTGAAGGTCCCGGTATAGGCTCTGCCAAATCAAAGTTTTTGATATCCTCAACCTGGCAAAAGTAAATACTGTTATGCAATTCCTGCAGAACCACAAGTTCAGCGCCGTCTTCAGCACATTGCCTGATATTTTTTGTTAACTTGCTTATATTTTGCTTAACATCAGGCTGGTTAGCTTGTTGCACCAAACCTACTTTTACATGATTATCTATCGTCATTGTAATACTCCTTTCGGGATTTGCATTGTTACACAATGTAATGAACCATGTTGTTGAATTAAAGGTAAACAATTAATCCCGACAATTTTCCGGTTAATAAAAGTTTTATCCAACAAATTTAGTGCCGCAATATCCTCTGCCACACCATACAAGGGAACCAACACCGCATGATTGATGATCAGGAAATTTGCATATGTTGCCGGGAGTCTTTCACCTCTGTCGTTATAAATTGGCGAGGGCATTGGTAAAGGAAGTAGCCGGTATGGTTCTCCCATCTCATTTTTCATTTGCTTCAATTCATCTTCCATGGCTTGCAACTCGTGGAAATGATTATCGTTCTGGTTTTTACATTGCACGTATGCAATCGTATTCTCGTCACAAAATCTCGCGAGGGTATCAATATGTCCGTCAGTATCATCACCCATGAGACTGCCATGATGTAGCCAGAGCATTCGATTTATCCCTAACTTTCCTTGAAGATACTGCTCTATTTGATTTTCAGACATATCTCCATTTCGTGTTCCAGAGAGCAAACAGGAAGCAGTAGTTAATAGTGTTCCTTTGCCATTTGTATCAAAACTGCCGCCTTCGAAAACGAAATCGTTACAATCAATATAACTGGTGTTTTTACTGAATATCCCTGATTTAAATAATTCCTGATTAACACGATTATCCAGATCAAAAGGAAATTTTTCGCCCCACCCGTTAAATCCAAAATCAAAAAGCAATGGTATTTCTCCACTGAAAGCAAATACAGGCCCATGATCTCTTGCCCAGGTATCATTCACGGGAATTTCAACAAAAAAAATATTTTTTTTGTCGGACACTGAAAATAGACCGGCTGTTGATCTGCCATCCGCGCAAACAATTATCAACTTTTGCCTTACAAGTACTTCCCTGGCAATTTTGAGAAAGCAATCAGTTACTTCATCCAAGTTGGAATACCAGTCTGTGTTCTCGTGCGGCCAGGTTAACATTACCGCATCCTGAGGATACCATTCGGGTGGCAGAAATAACTTTTGTGTTGTCGAATCCATAAAACAATAATCTTTTACCCGACGTACAAGACCAAACCTTTCAGGTATTCTCCTTCCGGATGATAAATACTCACGGGATGATCAGGTGGTTGACTTAACTGATGTAGTATTTTTACCTGCCGGTTAGCATTGGCTGCTGCCGCGAACACGCTTTTCCTGAAATTCTCCCTATTCACTACCTGGCTACAGGAAAAGGTAAAGAGAATGCCACCTGGTTGAATCATGGAGAATGCCTTCATGTTCAACCTTTTATATCCCTGCAGGGCATTATGTAACACGTTGTGATGTTTAGCAAAGGCAGGTGGATCCAAAACAATTAGATCATACCTTTCAGGGGGAGCATCGAGAAATGCAAACGCATCTGTTGTATATGCCTGATGTCTGGATGTACCAGGAAAATTAATGTCTACATTCCGTTGAGTCATATCAATAGCGGGTTTTGATGTATCGACCGAATGAACGAGATTTGCCCCTCCATCCAGTGCGTAAATGGAAAAACCGCCGGTATAACAAAACATGTTCAACACGTTTCTTTTCAGTGCATATTGCCTCAGTAATTGCCGGTTATCACGTTGATCTATAAAAAAACCGGTTTTCTGTCCTTCTTTATAATCAACAAAAAACCGTATCCCGTTCTCGGTAACAGGAGAATTTTCTTCATTACCTATGATAAAACCATCGGCTTTTTCTCCCGGGGATTTAAAAGAAAGAGTTGTACTGCTTTTATCATAAACAGCATAAAGGAGCTCTCCAAGAACTTTCTTAAATAATGCTGCTAGTTTCTGCCGTATCAGGTACATGCCATAAGAATGAGCCTGCATCACGAGAGTTCCATTATAAAAATCACAAATAAGCCCGGGAAAACCATCTCCTTCAGCATTAATTAACCTGAACACGTTGGTAACTGAATTTCCCGAAATAATATGTTGATCGCGCAGGGTCCAGGCAGCAATAATTCTCTTTTCCCAGAAATCATCATCAATTGTTTCATCCCGGAAGGTAAGTATTCTAACAGCAATCGAACCTGGTTGAAAATGACCGGTTGCCAGGTAATTATCTTTATTATCATAAACTTTCACGAGATCTCCTTCTGAAGGATTCCCGTGCATTTTTTTTATTGCTCCTGAAAAAACCCATGGATGAAAACGCGCGAGAGACTGGTCTTTTCCAGAACGGAGAATTATTTTGGCCGCGATATCCATATTATTCTAATTCCTTGAGAAATTCTTTATATACCTGAAAACAAACCCAGGCATCGGTGGCAGCATAACGGATTTGAGATTCCGAGAGTTCCCCGGATTCCCAGTTGGAAACCTGTTGTGACTTGGAAATACGTATTCCCAAAACGATACCCGCGAGCTTACGAACACTGTAACTTTCGATTTTCAATACCTGCGCGAGGGATTGCAGTTCGACAAAACCACCTGGTTCAAAATCTCTTAAAACCCTGAGTTTGATCAAATCATCCTTAATGGCCGCACCAACTTTAATAATCCTTGTATCGGACAAAAAAGAGGCAAGGGCATCAGGCAATCCAATTTGTTTCAACTTGAAGATAAATGCCTTATGCTCATCAGATAATTGAAGAATAGCTACACTATTGACTGATCCCTTTTTGAAAGAAGGCCTGGTTTCAGTATCAAAACCAACCACCGGACATTTATACAAATAATCTAAAGCGATATCCATGCCTTTATCATCGGTTACAATATTAATCTCTCCTTCAAAAGATCCTAATGGTAATTGATGTAGTTCTTCCCTGGTAATACGCTCGGCAAATCTACTCATCCTTATTCTTAAAATCCTTAAATCTTTGTGATATTATCCAGTTAGTAGTATCCATTTCTTTAAAATCAGGCGGTTTTTCGGGATTTACATCCTCTTCTTCCTCTTCAATATCTTCATCACTATATAAAAGACCGTGAATAGCCCGCTGAACGTTAACCAACTGTTGCCCCCAGTAAGCTTCAAAGTTATTTACACATTCCAACAGGGCGTCATTCATCAGGTCTTCATTACTAATGCGGTAAAGCATCAGAAAATCTTTCAGGTCCTGGTATATGTCAGCAAGGTCTTCGCTGATAAAACGACTCACGGGCCCTTCAGTCTCCTGTCGCACCGGGTCAAACACTTCCTGGTAATCATCGTGCCGGCCCAGTTTTTTAACGATATCTTCACGAATTAATTCATAATCTTCTTCCGTGACAAATTTATCGGGTTCTTCTTCCAATAAATTTTGTAAAGGGGGTAATAAAACAGTTTTGAGATATAATAAAGGTAAATATCTTTGGGCCTTCATCAGGAAACCTTTTTTGGTATGAATAGAGGTTTCCTCGAGAAATGTACAGAAGTCATTCGCAACTGCCACGAATTCTATCACGGGTGTAGTATAAACAATATGTTGAGGTTGCTTCTTCATATTGTTGCAAAAATAACAAATTAAGTTGAAATGTCTTTAATTACTTTATTTTCCAGAATAGTTGCCGTTGGTCATTATAATTGAGTTTCCCGTTATCCAGCAGCCACTGCAAAACTTTAAGTATTTTTTCTTCAGGAATATTCCCGGATAAATTATCTACCAGATCATCCAGCGTGGATGTTTTTCCCGTTACAGCTTCCCTGATTCGCCCCAGGATAAGATCGAATTCGTATTTACTCAATTCAAGCTCATTTCTTCTTAAACAAACATCACACTGGCCACACCTGCTTGCATCTTTCTCCCCGAAATACGAGAGAAGCAACTGGCTCCTGCATTTGTTATCTGAAGATGCATAGTTCAATACAGCATGCAACTTGTCGAGATACTGAACTTTTCTCTCCTGGTAATGACTTGCAGAAATCCGGAGAGATTTATCATCCAGCCTTTCCTCGGTATATGTCACTACAGGATTTTTTTTCCTTGGGATATAACTTATAATATCATGTGTATCCAGCTTATTTAAAAACTGATAAACTGTATCGAGAGAGATGCCTCCCCGGGCTGATAAAGCATTTTCGTCTATATTCACGTATTCAGTAAACAAACCCGTGTAGCTTCGAAGGAGTAATCTTATAAATCCATCGAACCTTTCGTTAGCTACCTGAAACTTGTACAAATCATCCCTCTCAACCGTAAACAATACTCTTGACGGTTTATTTATATCATCCGATAGTTCAATATAACCCTCCCTTTCGAGAAACTTCATGCAATTATAAACGGTTATCATGTTAAATTTATACGCTTTACAAAATTTGTCAAGGATAAAATCATATGATTGGAATTTACCCCCGCCAACAGGCACCTGAAAAAAATTACCCAAGGCGTTATACACGGCTTTTATGGTTTTTATTTCAGGAAAAGTGGTGGCAGCTCTCTTTTCAAGATTTACACGGTCTGATTCATGAAATAAAATAACGGCATATGATTTTTCCCCGTCTCTTCCTCCCCTGCCCGCTTCCTGATAATAACTTTCCAGGTTGTCAGGTAGATCGACGTGAATGACAAATCTAACATCCGGTTTATCAATACCCATTCCAAATGCGTTGGTGGAAACAATAATTCTTACTTGCCCCTTCTTCCATGCCTCCTGTTTCAAACTTCTTGTTTCATTTTGAAGACCGGCATGATAATGATCCGCTGAAATGTTATTTTTCTGCAAAAACACGGCTATTTCTTTCGTTTTCTTCCGGTTTCTGACATAAATAATGCCTGTACCCTTCACTCTTGAAATTATCTTGATAAGAGACTTGAGCTTATCTTCCGTGTTTTTAACCGCGTAAACCAGGTTTTTCCGTTCAAAACTTAACGTGAAGACATTTTTCCGCGGGAATTTAAGTTTTTCCTGAATATCATCTAATACCTGCCGGGTAGCAGTAGCAGTTAAGGCCAGCACGGGAACATCAGGCAATAATTCACGCAATTCAT
This sequence comes from uncultured Bacteroidales bacterium, assembly GCA_964426725.1. Classification (GTDB taxonomy): domain Bacteria; phylum Bacteroidota; class Bacteroidia; order Bacteroidales; family CAYRRV01; genus CAYRRV01. The sequence goes on from CAYRRV010000013.1 coordinate 10,858, forward strand.
GAATTTGCAGGTATGATGGCCTGAAATCATAGCCCCATTGTGATATACAATGCGCCTCATCCACTGCTATAAGATTAACGTTCATTTTTAAAACGCGATGCTTGAAAATATCCGTACCTAATCGTTCCGGACTAACATACAGGAACTTATAATTACCGTAAATACAATTATCGAGAGTGATATCTATTTCACGGGAAGTCATTCCTGAATATATAGCAACAGCTTTGATATTTTTATGAAGAAGATTTTCAACCTGATCTTTCATCAGGGCAATAAGCGGGGTAACCACGATACATATTCCTTCTTTAGCCAGGGCAGGTACCTGAAAAGTAATGGATTTTCCACCACCAGTTGGCATTAAGCCAAGGGTATCTTTACCCGAGGCAACCGAACGGATTATTTCCTCCTGCATGGGCCGGAAACTCGAATATCCCCAGTATTTTGTTAATATCTGCTGAAACCTGTCCATCATATTATTTCTACTGTCATGTCAATGAAAAATGACGGCTAATCCATGCCTCAAGTCCTGAATAAAAGGACATCCCTTGTGCAATATTAAATGTAACGCGTCACTACCATACAATTTTAAGCATTTTAATTCGTATTTAACCTAAACAGGTGAAAAAAGATGTATTACATCCAACGTAACCCGTGATAAATATTAAAAGAAGTAAAGACTCAGGTTATAACTAAAAAAAATATATTTTTGTGTAGTTTTATTATAGGATTAAGGTGATTAAACACTATTAAATTCCTGGATCATGACTTTTGTAAAAGACAAAATAGTTTCAGAAGGACTTACATTTGATGATGTACTGCTTGTACCTTCATATTCAGAGGTCCTTCCCCGGAAGGTAAATCTAAAAACCAGGTTTACAAGAGACATCACGGTAAATATTCCCATTGTTTCCGCTGCAATGGACACGGTCACGGAAGATAAACTGGCTATATCCATGGCCCGGGAAGGAGGAATAGGGGTTATTCACAAAAACATGTCCATTGAGCAACAAGTATTTCAGGTAATGAAAGTTAAACGGGCAGAAAGCGTAATGATAGCTGATCCTATCACGATTCGCGAAGATGGTACTGTTGCAGACGCGCAACAATTGATGCGTGAATATAAGATAGGAGGCATACCCGTGGTTGATGAAAACAAGAGGCTCCTGGGAATACTGACGAATCGTGACCTCAGGTTTGAATCGGATCTGGCACGGCCCGTGAAAGAAGTTATGACTTCCGAAAATATTATTACTACCATTAAAGGAACAAATCTACAGGAAGCAGCAAGTATCCTGCAAAAACACAAAATTGAGAAATTACCTATTGTCGACAGCAATAATGTTCTCATCGGGCTCATAACTTACAAGGACATAACAAAAACAAAAGACAGGCCTAATGCCGCTAAAGATGAGAAAGGCAGGTTAAGGGTGGCCGCGGCCGTGGGTATAACCGGGGATTTAATTGAAAGAATAGCACTTCTGAAAAACGCGTATGTTGACGCGATTGTAATTGATACAGCACATGGACATAGCAAGGCTGTAAAAGAAGCTATAATACTCGTGAAAGAAAAATTCCCGGATTTACCGATTATAGCAGGAAATATCGCTACAGGAGACGCGGCAAGAGATTTGGTTAAGGCAGGAGTTGACGGAGTAAAAGTAGGAATAGGACCTGGTTCAATTTGCACCACGAGAGTTGTAGCAGGTGTTGGCGTCCCCCAGCTATCAGCCATACACGAGGTCTCAAAAGCAATAAAAGATTCGGGTGTTCCTGTAATTGCAGATGGCGGCATCCGGTATTCAGGCGATATCGTCAAAGCAATTGCCGCGGGGGCTGATACTATCATGGCCGGTTCTTTATTTGCCGGTGTTGAAGAATCACCCGGGGAAACAATCATTTACAATGGAAGAAAATATAAATCTTACAGGGGAATGGGCTCTATCGAAGCGATGGAAAAGGGTTCTAAAGACCGTTATTTTCAGGATGTTGAAGATGACATTCGCAAATTGGTTCCCGAGGGCATAGTAGCACGTGTCCCATTCAAGGGAAACCTGCATGAAGTTGTCTACCAATTAATTGGAGGATTGCGAGCGGGAATGGGATACTGCGGAACGCCCAATATACAGGAGCTTCAAAATGCGAAATTTGTTAGAATAACTAATTCTGGTGTAATTGAAGGGCACCCGCATGATGTTACAATTACAAAAGAAGCACCTAATTATAGCAGATAAATAATAATCTTAACCAATAACTAACTGATGATTCACGTTAGAATATATTATAATATAACAAAAGATTCATCCAAATAATAAACAAAACAATGAAACAACTATCAATTATTACTTTTTTATTATGCCTGATTACAGCACGAGGCTATAGTCAAGAGAACGAAATGGTTTTATTAACAATTGATGATCAACCGGTTACCACGGAAGAATTTTCACGCATTTATCTAAAGAACAACCCGGAAGATAGCATCACGCGTGAAAACATGGAAAAATACCTGGAGCTCTTCATTAATTTTAAATTAAAAGTAAAAGAAGCAAAAGATCTGGGTCTGGATACGGTACAATCATTCATCAATGAATTGGATGGTTACAAGGAACAATTAGCCAGCCCGTATTTAACAAATCAGGCAACCATTGATAAACTGGTGCAACAGGCATACGAGAGAATGCAATGGGAAGTAGCCGCGAGTCATATCATGGTTAAATGTGATGAAAATGCCTCACCCGGGGATACTGCAAATGCTTACAATAAAGCCAGGGAAATTCGTCAAAGAATATTGAATGGTGAAGATTTCTCGACAGTGGCAAAAGGAACCTCAGATGATCCCTCGGCTAAAAACAACAATGGCTTTATAGGATACTTTTCTGTATTCAGGATGGTTTATCCATTTGAAAATGCCGCGTTTAACATGGAGATTGGAGAAATTTCGCAACCAGTGCGCACCAGGTTTGGTTATCACGTGATTAAGCTGGAAGACAAACGACCTGCCCGCGGAGAAATCAAAGCTGCACACATTATGAAAATTATCCCGAGGGAAAGCAATGAAAAAGCAAAAGAAAAGGCAAGACAAGATATTTTTGCAATATATGATAGCTTAAAAGCCGGTTCCGACTTTAGTGAATTAGCCATGAAACATAGTGATGATAAAGGTTCTGGCAGAAATGGAGGAAACCTGGGTTGGTTTTCAACAGGGAGGTACGTTCCCGACTTTGAAGATGTCGCTTTTTCTCTCACCAGTAATGGTGAATTCTCCGAACCATTCCGTACTGATTTTGGCTGGCATATCGTACAACGAATTGATTACAAGCAAATACCTTCCTTTGAGACTGCAAAAAAAGAGATTGAACAAAAAGTGAAACGCGACAGCAGATCTCAACTGGAACGTGAAGTATTGCTTTCCAATCTAAAAAAAGAATACAATTTTACAAAATACCCTTCCGCCCTGAAAGTTTTCTACACTCTTGTTGATAGCTCTATTTATGAGAAAAAGTGGGATCCTTCAGTCGCTGAAGGTATGAATGAAACAATTTTTAGTTTTAGTAATAAAAAATACACCCAGGAAGATTTTGCCCGTTACCTTTCAGATTATAAAAACCCAGAAAAGAATATTCCTATTGCCACCCTTGTTAATAAAAAATTTGAAGAATACTGGAAAAAAGAACTCCTCGATCATGAAAAGAGCATGTTATCTTCGAAATATCCCGAGTATGCTCACTTGCTCCAGGAATATCATGACGGCATACTTTTATTCAATCTGACAGATCAAAGGGTTTGGTCAAAAGCAGTAGAAGATACGGCTGGGCTGGAAACTTTTTATGCTAAGAATAAAAATAACTACTACTGGAAAAAAAGAGCCGATGTTACTTTCTACTCGGGTAAAGAAAAAGATGCCGTGCAAGATGCATGGAAACTGGTAAAGAAAAAATCCAAAAAAGGAATAACTACTGATGAAGTAAAAGAAGCAATTTGCAAGGACTCATTAAAACAATGTCTTAACACTGAACATTATCTTGTTGAAAAAGGAGAGAATGAGTTAGTGGACAAATTTAACTGGAAAAAAGGAATCACGGACATTATTGAAAAAGATGACAAGTTCTTGTTTGGTTATTACAAGGACATATTATCACCACAACCGAAAAAACTTGAAGAAGCAAGGGGAATCATAACGGCTGATTATCAGGATTATCTTGAGAAACAATGGATCGAGGAGTTACGAGCAAAATACAAGATAGAGGTCAATCAAAAAGTATTTGAAGAATTAGCCGGGAATATAATATCCGGTAAAAACAAATAACAAGGCTCATGAAACGTTCATCTATTTTTTATTGATACATTAGCTTAACAAATGTATTATAAAACTAAACCCAAATGAAACTGATTTCAATTTTTCTTGTAGTATTATTTCTTTCATCCTGCAATAGCACATTAAGAAATGAAAAAGAAAAACCCGTTGCACGCGTTGGAGAGAAATACCTTTACGAAAATGATCTGAAAGGGATTTTTTCTCCCTCCCTTTCTTCACCTGATAGCATTTCTATCCGAAAAGCATACATTGATAAATGGATTAGAAAACAGTTGCTTTTACAGAAAGCTGAATTAAATTTGCCCGAGGAACAAAAAGATGTTTCCCGGTACATGGATGATTACAGAACCTCTCTCCTGATATACAAGTACGAACAAATGCTGCTTAAACAAGAGTTAGATACAAATGTAACCAAAGGAGAAATAAAGGCTTATTATGAAGAGAACACGACGAATTTTATCCTGGAGGAGAATATTATTAGAGGATTGTTCCTCGAAATTCCAAGATCTGCTCCTAATCAGGACAAACTAAAAAAATGGTACAAATCCGAAAAAGAAGAAGATTTGAAAAATCTCGAGAATTACAGATTTCAATATGCAACGAGTTTCAATTATTTCATGGAAACATGGTCGCCACTTGAGCCATGGTTGCTAAAGATGGGGGAAAATATAAGCAACCCACAAAATTATTTTAGATACCGGAAAACAGTAGAATCATCCGATTCGGCCAACAACTATTATCTTTACGTGAAGGAATTTATCCCGGCTAAATCAATTGCCCCGGTCGAGTACGTGAAAAATGAAATTTCTTCAATTATATTAAACAAAAGAAAATACCGTTTAATTAAACAACTGGAGAATGATGTCTATAACACGGCTCTTGGCAGGAAAAAATTTCATATATATTAAAGAAAATCTAAAATGTTAAACAGAATCAGAATCCTTCTTACTTTAGTCACAATATCCATTGTATATCCTGGTGTTAGCCAGGGACAAGACTTTGTGGTCGATCAGATTATTGGAGTCGTGGGTGATAAGATTATCAAACAATCAGATATCGAGACTCAATACCTTCAATTGATTGCACAAGGCTACCGCGCTACCGGTGATATAAAATGCCAGATACTTGAGTCAATGCTGGAACAAAAATTAATGGTCAACCAGGCTGAAATCGACAGCATTGAAATAAGTGAGAGTAACGTGCAATTACAATTAAACTCCCGCCTGAACCATTTTATTGAACAAATTGGCTCTGAAGAAGAGCTGGAAGAATATTTTGGAAAATCCATCCTGGAAATCAAGGAAGATTTTTCGGGGCTGATACGCGAACAAATGCTAACGGAGAGAATGCAGCAGGAAATTGCCGGGAATGTAAGCATTACACCCTCGGAAGTAAAATCCTTTTATAAAAACCTGAATAAAGACAGTATACCAAAAGTTGAAAGCAAGGTTGAAATTCAGCAACTTTTAATTTATCCAGAATATAGCGATGAAGCAATTTTCCATGTTAAGGAAAGACTGCTTGAACTAAGAAAAAGAATTTTAGAAGGAGAGAGTTTCGCTACTCTCGCTGTTTTGTATTCCGAAGACCCCTCCTCTGCTTCAAGAGGCGGGGAAATAGGTTTTACCGGCAAGGGAGATTTAGACCCTGCATACGCGGAAGCCGCGTTTACTCTCAAAGAAGGATCCGTTTCAAAAATCGTTGAAAGTGAATTTGGTTACCATATCATTCAACTTATCGAACGCAGAAACGAGAAAGTAAATACAAGACATATATTATTGAAACCCAAATTATCCCCCGAGGCTAAGGAAAATGCCATTAATAAACTAGACAGCCTGGCGAGGCTGATTAAAATGGATTCTCTCACTTTTGAAAAAGCGGTTTTTTTCCATTCAGATGACGAGGATACAAAGTTAAATGGAGGGGTGAAAATAAATTCATATACCGGCACATCAAAATTTGAACTGGAACAACTTACAAGGCCCGAGTATTTGGCCGTAAGAGATTTAGACGAGGGTGAAATTTCTCAACCATTTGCTGACGAGACCCCCCAAGGGAAGAAAGTATACAAGATTATTAAGCTGAAGTTAAAAACAGATCCTCATATCGCCAACCTGGAGGAAGATTACAATCTCTTAAAATCAATAGCTATAGAAAATAAAAAATCAAGAATCCTGGAGAACTGGCTTGATGAAAAACTGGCGTCAACTCATGTAAGAATTGATGAAGATTACGCTAATTGTAAATTCCAAAATGATGCTTGGTTGAATGCGCGGCAATAATGCCAATACATCTCTCTGTCAAATAATAATCAATGACTATTGTTCAAAGGATTATAACCCTGTTCACCTGCATGGCGTTTCTTGTTTCAGGTTTCGCGCAGAAAAAAGTACAGCAGATCGAAATCGTGCATGCTGATTATACAATGATGGATAAATCCATTAATCCTGATGCTCAAATGCTTATTGGAGATGTGGTTTTTAAACATGAAAATGCAATAATGAAATGCGACAGTGCATACTACTACCCGAATAGCAATTATGTTGAAGCTTTTGATAATATTCATATCAACCAGGGTGATACCCTTCATCTTTATGGTGATTTTCTTATTTATTCAGGGATAGAAAAACTTGCCAAAGTCAGAAGAAATGTTAAATTAGTAGATAAACAATCAACCCTCACTACACAGTATCTTGATTTCAACCTGGGAGAAGACTTTGCCTATTACATCAATGGTGGCCATATTATAAATGGAGAAAATAATCTTGACAGCGAGACAGGTTATTACTATTCAAAAAGAAAGGTTTTTTACTTCAAGGACAGCGTGGTAATCGTGAATCCCGATTATAACATGTATTCTGACACGCTCAGGTATAATACTGTATCGAAAGTTGCGTTCTTCCTGGGACCTACAGAAATCATCAGTAAAAACAATTATATCTATTGCGAAAATGGATGGTATAATACAGAAACAAATATATCCCAATTTGAGGAAAATGCGTTTATCAGGGGGGAACACAGGACAATAAGCGGCGACAGTCTCTATTACGAGAGAGATAATGGATTTGGTGAGGCATTCATGAACGTGGTAATTAACGATACACTTGATAAGATTATTTTGAATGGTAATTACGCGAGATACTATGAAAATCCTGAACGGGCATTATTAACAGACAGCACCCTTTTTATTAAGGTTACAGAAACAGACAGCATGCACGTGCACGCCGACACGCTCATCTCAACTCCTGACACGATACCCGATGCAAAAATTATCAGGGCATACTTTAAGGTAAAAATGTACAAAACAGACGTGCAATCAAAATGCGATTCCCTTGTATATACTTCAGCTGACAGCATTATAAGATTATACCGAAACCCTGTTCTCTGGTCAGAAGAACACCAGTTAACGGCCGACTTTATCGAGATCTACACGACGAAAAAAAATATTGATAAAATTGAAATGTACAATAATGCATATATTGTATCAAGAGAAGATACAGCGAAATATAACCAGGTAAAAGGCAGGAACATGACTGGTTATTTCAGGGCCGGTGAATTGAAAATTATAAACGTGAACGGGAATGGTCAGACAATTTATTACCCCAAGGATAATGAAGAAATAATTGGCGTTAATAAAGCCGAGAGCGCTAAAATGATAATCTATCTTAAAGATAAGTCTATTGAACGGATCAATTTCCTCACGAATCCGGTTGCCAATTTATCTCCCCTGAATCAGGTGAACATTAAGGAGATGAAATTTCCCGGGTTCCAATGGCTGCAATCCTACCGCCCTAAATCCAAACATGATGTATTCATCTGGAAAGAATAAAGGAAGTGGTTCAAAAACAAGATAACTGCCTGTTAAGAAATAAATCAAGGGCAGTTATCATCAATTTTTTAATTTATCTGAGAAAAATTCAATCAATAAAATGATCAATATTCATCTTCGTTGAAAAAGAAATCATCCTTACTCGGATAATCGGGCCATATATCTTCGATACTCTCGTATATTTCTCCTTCATCCTCCATTTCCTGAAGATTCTCAATCACCTCCAACGGTGCGCCAGAACGAATCGCGTAATCTATTAACTCGTCTTTGGTCGCTGGCCATGGTGCATCTTCCAATTTCGAGGCTAATTCAAGTGTCCAATACATATTAATTACCTGTTTAGTAAGGTTTATTTTTAAGCTTCCTAAAAAGTTGTGCAAATATAAAAAAATAATAAAATTTTACAATTCAGGTGACCATTTTATGTCATCAATTTCTGCATCATATAAAATTTTCCTGGCTAATACAAATAAAAAGTCACTCAACCTGTTAAAATAAACCAATATATTTTCCTCTACGTCAACCTCTTCATTAAGTTTCAAAATAAGTCTTTCTGCTCTCCGGCAAACACTTCTGCAAACGTGGCACAAGGATGAATTAGTATGTCCCCCTGGTAAAATAAAAGACTTCAAGGGTTGCAATTCATCTTCCATTACATCAATTGCTTTTTCCAATTGATCAATTTCATTCTTCTTTAAAACCGGAACTTTATTTTTACATTGATCATCTTCTCCAGCCAAGTTGGCAGCACATACCATCAAAATATTCTGAACCTGTAATAGCCAGTCTTTATATTGTTCTTTTATAGAACTATCCTTCAGGTAACCTATAAATGATATTAACTCATCAACCGTACCATAGGTTTCTATTCTGATATGATACTTGGGTACTCTTTTGCCGCCAAGGAGTGAAGTCATTCCTTTATCTCCTGATTTAGTATAAATCTTCATGCCACGTGTTTTTCATTATAAAGGGTAGTATAACCCGCTGATTAAATGAAAGTTCAATACCAATTACTTGTTATCTCATTTTTCTTCACCTCTCGTCGGATTCTATCAGTCCGTCTTTTAGCCGGACAATTCGTTTCGCGTTACGTGCAATTTCCTCCTCATGCGTAACAAGAACGATTGTATTTCCCTGTTCGTGTATCTTGTTAAACAGGTCCATGATATCAAGTGAAGTTTTTGAATCAAGATTCCCCGTGGGCTCATCGGCCAAAATAATTGAAGGTTTATTCACGAGGGCCCTGGCAACCGCCACTCTCTGGCGTTGCCCCCCGCTCAGCTCATTGGGTTTGTGATGCATCCGGTCTCCAAGCTGAACACTTTCCAATACCTCCTTGGCTATTTCAATCCTTTCTTGTTTGGGAATCCCGGCATATATCAGGGGTAACATCACATTCTCGAGCGCGTTGTACCTGGGTAATAGGTTAAATGTCTGAAAAACAAATCCTATTTCCTTATTTCTGATTTCGGCAAGGCGATTATCATCGAGATGACTAACATTTTGATCGTTTAATATATAATCGCCCCTGGTAGGCGTATCCAGACAACCGATAATATTCATAAGAGTGGACTTCCCGGAACCAGAAGGCCCCATGATAGCAATATACTCATTCCTGACGAGTTGTAAAGTTATTTCCCGTAAAGCATTCACTACTATAGAACCAATATAATAATCCTTTACAAGTCCTTTTAATTCAATAATATGATCCATTTATTAATATTTAATCACAAAATCCTGTTTAGATAATCCTGCCCTGAAAAATACCATCCCCATTCGAAAAAAATCTACAGTAACCTTAACGTCTGGCCACGTCTTAATCGTATGCCAGGCCTCCATCATTTCTTCCGACCAGTATATATCATCAATAACCAACACGGTATTATCCCCCGCCTTCCCCATGACCATTTCAGCATACCTGATTGTTGCATCAATCGTGTGATTCCCGTCAATAAAAACCATGAAATTATTATCAATATTATTTAAAATTCCAGGGAAAACCGAATCAAAAGTATCATTAATTACCTGAATGTTATGAACATCTGCCTGCTTAAAATTATACTCCGCTAAATCGGCAAGGCTATTATTTGCTTCTATGGTGATAATCTTTGCACCGGGGTTATATAATGATAAAAAAAGACCGCTCAGTCCTGTTCCTGTACCCAATTCAACTATTCGCGATACATTGAAATATGCTGCTGTTCTTCCTATCAACCTGCCATATTTGCAAGGGAGTCCTATTCCCCCGGCAAGAGATTTAATACTCCTGAGACTTTTTTTACGCAAAGCCGAACCAGCTCCGGGATTGACGGTATTGATTTTTCTGCTGTCCTTTTTAAGCTTATTTTTCACTTTATTGATAACAGTAACATCGGTATTGTCTTTTCCGGGATAAACAGCATCTATCACGTATTGATACATGAATGGAGAATGAAGCCCATGACCATTAACGTGTTTGGCTTTAACAAGATACCTTAGGTACCATATTACCCGCTTTAATATGTTCATAATTCAAATGTAGACTTTTATTTTTATTTGACGAATTATTATTACTTTGTTTCGTGAAAACGAACGGTAGTTTTTTTATTTAACCAATGAAAGAAATACTTGACCGGGAAATAAAATTCCTCACGGGAGTTGGCCCTAAACGAGCGGAATTACTCAGCAATGAATTGGATATCCACACGTTCGGTGATCTATTATATTATTTTCCTTTCAAGTATATCGACAGATCCAGGTTTTATAAAACAACCGAAATACACCCGGATTTACCCCATGTTCAATTAGCAGGAAAAATTATCGGCTTCAGGGTTGAAGGTAACCGGGGAAAAAAAAGAGCAGTAGCCCTTTTCAGGGATGAACATGGAGATTTAGAGTTGGTTTGGTTTCGGGGCATTAAATGGATTACAGAATCCATCAAACCTGGTAAGGAATACATTGTATTTGGAAAACCCAACTACTATAACCGTAAAATCAATATCGTACATCCCGAGTTGGAAGAAAAAAGCGCCGCCGAGACAAAAATAGCATATTCCATGCAGGCCTTTTACAACACGACCGAAAAATTAAAAACCAACTTTTTAACAAGCCGCACCATTCAAAAGTTACAACAGAATCTTTTCCGGGCCGTATACAATGATATAGAAGAAACTTTCCCTCCCAAAATAATCGAAAGTATCAGGTTGCTCTCCCTGAAAGAATCTCTACTGAATATTCATTTCCCTAAATCGGCTGAGCTTTTGAAAAAAGCACAATACAGGTTGAAATTTGAAGAATTGTTCTTTATACAATTAAACATATTACGACAGAAAAATAATAGAGATGTTGAAAACAAGGGGTATATTTTCGAATCTGTAGGTGATTATTTCAATCGTTTCTACAAGGAAAATCTCAATTTTGAACTGACAGGTGCTCAAAAAAGAGTAATGAAGGAAATAAGAAAAGACATGCATTCCGGGAAGCAAATGAATCGATTACTTCAGGGAGATGTTGGCAGTGGGAAGACCCTTGTCGCCTTAATGTCCATGCTACTTGCCGTGGATAATGGTTTTCAGGCCTGCCTGATGGCGCCGACAGAAATCCTGGCACAACAGCATTTTCAATCAATATCCAAATTTATTGTTAACCTGGGAATAGAGATCAAACTCCTGACAGGTTCAACAAGAAAAAAAGAAAGACAACTTATTCACGAGGGCTTGCAAAACGATACCCTCAAATTACTCGTGGGAACCCATGCCCTGATTGAAGATGAAGTCCAATTTAAAAAACTGGGTCTCGTGGTAATCGACGAGCAACATCGATTCGGGGTAGCTCAACGCGCTAAATTGTGGGAAAAAAGCGAACAGCCCCCACATATATTGGTGATGACAGCCACTCCAATTCCCAGAACCCTTGCCATGACAGTTTACGGCGACTTGGATGTTTCGGTAATTGATGAACTTCCCCCGGGCAGGAAACCAATTATTACCGCCCACTATACTGATGCAAAAAGGTTAAAACTTTTCGGGTTTCTGCGAAAACAAATCGCGGAAGGCAGACAGGTTTATATTGTCTATCCCCTGATCAGGGAGTCCGAAAAAATGGATTACAAGGATCTTGAGGACGGCTATGAGTCTATTTCAAGAGCTTTTCCACCACCCCAATACGCGGTCAGCATTGTTCATGGCAGAATGAAACCTTCAGAGAAAGAGATTGCCATGGATTATTTCAAAAAGGGAAAAACACATATCATGGTCGCGACAACGGTAATCGAGGTTGGCGTCGATGTGCCCAACGCGTCTTTAATGGTCATTGAAAGTGCCGAAAGATTTGGCCTCTCCCAATTGCATCAACTTCGAGGTAGAGTTGGACGCGGTGCAAATCAGTCCTATTGCATTCTAATGACCTCGCATAAATTATCCAATGAAGCCAGGCAAAGAATAAAGATCATGACAGATTCAAACGATGGATTCGAGATTGCCGAGGCAGATATGCGGTTACGGGGACCGGGGGATCTTGAAGGTACTCAACAAAGTGGCATCCCTTTTAAATTAAAAATAGCTAATCTGGGAAAGGATAACAGGTTGCTACAATATGCCAGAGATATTGCAGGCAAAGTTCTCGATGCAGATCCATTACTTGAAAAACCGGAAAACTCTGTCCTCAGACTCCAACTAAAGAAAAATTTCGCCGGTAGCAAGTGGTGGGGGCAAATAAGTTAACGAGCGTGGGTAGGTATGCTAAGAAATATTACACTAATACAAAAAATTCAACCCCATATACAACCCGCTTTGGCCATCCCCGGGATTTCCGGCTAACCCGTAATCTATTGCGATAATAAAATTCTCGTTCATGGCAAAATGAAGACCGGCTCCATAACTGGTATGCAACATTTCATTATCACCCATTCCAAGATAATAAATAGCGTCAGGACTGGTTATCTCGGGCAGTTTATATTTACCGGTTATCATTCCTCCATCAACAAAGCTACTGAGAGCAATATAAATGTTTTGATTAAAAATAACAGTTCTGAGAAATTTCCATCGAAGCTCAAAGTTCCCGTAAACAAAATCCTCCCCTACTACCCTGTTTCGCAAAATTCCCCTGAGTGTTTTGGCACCACCCAATCCGTCGCGGGTTAATGAAGGAGGCATGTTGTAAACATAGCTTAACATGTAAAAAGGCATCTCTCCAGATATTTTTGCCTGGTAACTAAGCCTGTAAGCCAGTGAAAGTCTTTTTGGAAGTATTGTAAAATATTGCCTGTGAGTTAATGCTAACCTGGAATAAGAAAGATCGCCGTTTCCCATGAAAGAGGGAGCCAGAAGGAACTGCAAATCCGTCCAGATTCCTGTCATCGGGTTGGGTTCGTTATCTCTTGTGTCATAAACCAATCCAAGTTTCACGAGATTCGTCACCCCCCCGTTTGCCTGCTCTTCCGGTATTAATCCCCAATCGAGGTATTTGTCATATAAAAGCATGGTATCCGGAAGTAGCTTATCTTCATCCAGGTCCTGGTTCAGGTTATCAATATCAACCGAACCGATCAAATTATTATAGTGTGCCGCACCTGCAAACCACCGGAATTCATTGCTGGTTATCTTTCCCTGAAACTCTGCCTTGATTCTCGTTAAGCGCCTGTCGAGCCGGTAGTACATCCTGGAAATATATTCAGGATTATCATCGTCTTCAAAAGCAGGATTATACCATGCCTCATATCCATTAAATCCATAAAAATCGAGTGCTTTTTCTGTAAGCAAACTTGCCTCTGCTGAAACGCGAATTCCAGGAATCAAATACTCGGAATCGTAGGTAAACTGGTTGATCCCGCTTCCTTTGGTCGTTCTTGACCATTCAAGATAAATGGAATGCCGGTATTTCGGGTAATTAGTTCCATCACCATAATTATAAAAATTAACTACACCACCATACTTAAACCCAATATCGGTATCGAACGCTATTGCTGGTAAAGCGCCAAAGGTCCAGCCTGTTTTAATTTTCTCGGCTTTGTCTTGTAGCAAAACAACGGTATCCGACTGAGAAAATAACAATCCGGATGAAGTTGTCATGAAAATAAGCAGGGCAATTAATTTTTTCATTAATACGTAATTTGGTTAATGCCGAAATTAATAATATTTTTGGTTTTACAACCTAAATTCTTAAAAGAAGTAAAATGTTACGTCGAATCATTCTCATCATCGCTATTGGAATTCCCGGGTTATTCATAATATTCCTGTTAATTTCAACAGCACTGGACTATAGTCCACCCGCCGAAAAAATAATTCATTCAACAGAAAACCCGGTTTTTATGCAAGACTCCGGTACCATTGATTTTCTTATATGGAACATCGGATATTGTGGGCTGGGAGATGAAATGGATTTTTTTTACGATGGCGGACAAAATGTGAGAAGTGAGAAACATTCAGTAATAGAAAACCTCTCGAGTATTGAAAGCTTCTTGAAACAAAACGATACTATCGATTTCATTTTATTGCAGGAAGTGGATAAAAATTCAAAAAGAAGTTACGGTATCAATCAATTCGACTCTATCGCCTCACTTTTTCCCGGCTGGAATAATTATTACGGGAAAAACTATGATGTCTGGTTTGTTCCTGTTCCACCAAAAAATCCAATGGGCAGGGTTAATTCTGGATTGATGACACTTACACCTCATAAACCGGTATCCGTTGAACGACATAGCTTCCCGGGCAATTTCAGTTGGCCGAAAAACCTGTTCTTCCTCGACAGGTGTTTCCTGGTTTCAAGATTCAATCTCAAAGGGAAAAATGAAATGGTAATAATCAATACTCATAACTCGGCATATGATGACGGCTCACTTCGCCAGGAACAAATGGCTTTCCTGAAAAAATTCCTGCTTGATGAGTACAACAAGGGTAATTATATTATCGTTGGAGGAGACTGGAACCAATCTCCTGCCGACTTTATTCCCAATTACAAGTATGTTTTCGATGATAAAAACCACCTGGAGTTACCCAAAAACTATTTGCCAAGGGGATGGAAATTTGTTTATGATGAAGATATACCGACCAACAGAAGGGTAAAAACCCCTTTTGACCCGGAATCAACTCCCACGACCATCATCGACTTTTTTCTCATTTCACCGAATGTTGAAAAGGTGCATGTTAATACTGTTAATTTGCATTTTGATTATTCTGATCACCAACCTGTTGTTTTAACTGTAAAATTAAAAGCATAACATGAATCATTTTAAAATTACTGATTATCAATGAAAAAAATATTAATTTCTTTGTCCATCATTATAGTTGTTCTGGTAATAGCTGGTCTGATAATACTCCACGCTCTTTCCCGGAAGGGTCTACCTGATTATAATGAAAATATTTCATTGGCAAACCTGAAGGAAGAAGTTATTGTTTACAGGGATTCATTCGCCATACCCCATGTTTACGCGAAAAACGAACATGACTTGTACCTTGCCACGGGTTATATCCTTGCCCAGGACCGTCTTTGGCAAATGGATTTGTTAAGAAGGGTTACACTGGGCAGACTTTCGGAAATATTCGGAAGTGATTTTAAGGATACAGATTTGCTGCTCCGGGCCTTGAGATATTCTAAAAAATCTGAAATGCTCATGGACAGCGTGTCTGCTGAAATAAAAAGCACTCTTTATGCTTTTGCTGAAGGGGTCAACCAATACATTACATCCCGCGAAAATGATCTCCCACTCGAATTTAAACTACTTGGTTATCAACCCGAACCATGGGAACCCATTCATAGTTTAAACCTTATTGGTTACATGGCCTGGGACCTAAAAGCAGGTTGGAATGAAATAGTGCTGGAAGAAATTAAGCAAAAAATTGACAGTAGCCTCTATAAAGAACTGCTACCAGATCTAACGTCAAGAAAAAGTTTTGTTTTCCCTGAATACACGCGTGACACGAGTTACACGGCGTTATTTAAGAACGTGCATTCCAAATTCAAGGTACTTGAAGATATGGGCCTGCATGTTTTCACGGGAAGTAATAACTGGGCAGTATCCGGGAGAAAAAGCATCACGGGCAAACCACTGCTGGCTAATGATATGCACTTGTCTCTAAATACACCCGGGATTTGGTATCAAATTCATCAACACGTTGAGGGACGGATTAATGTAACCGGGTTATTGCTGCCCGGTCAACCATTGGTTATTGTTGGCCATAACGACAGTATTGCCTGGGGAATGACAAATACTTACGTGGATAACCTCGATTTTTACGAGGAGAAGATACATCCGGATGATTCAACAAAATATTTATATAATGATAGGTGGCTTGACATTACGTTTCAACCGGAAATCATTTTAACGAAAGAGGGGGAAACAATTAAAGACACTCTAAAGTTCACGCACCGCGGAGCCATTGTGAGCAGGTTTAAAAATACAGGCGACAAAGCTATCTCCATGCACTGGACAGGTGATGAATACAGTAATGAAATGCGTACCATTTACCTGTTAAACCGGGCCAAGAACTGGAAAGAATTTAAAAATGCACTTACATCATTTAAATCTATCAGTCAAAACATAGCATATGCTGATGCAGAAGGTAATATCGGGTTATTTTGTGCTGCAGGCATCCCCATCAGGAATCGTGATGAACAATCATTTATTCTTCCGGGATGGACAGATAAATATGACTGGCAGGGGATGGTTCCTTTCGATAAATTACCTTACTCCTTTAATCCTCCCAATGGTTATGTATCTTCAGCAAATAATAAAACCGTGCCCGAAGATTACCCGTACTATATCGGGCAGTGGTATTCAATGCCTTACAGGATTGACCGGATCAGGGAAATGCTGGAAGCAAAAGAAAAATTATCTATTAGTGATTTCAGGGAAATGCAAAATGACAAAAGATCGTTGCTGGCAGAAAAAATAGTACCACGCCTTCTTGAAGTTTTAAAGAAAGTGGATAATATTGATGACATGGAACAAAAAGTATCCCGCATGATGGAAAAATGGAAGTCAGAAATGAAACAAGATACCCCGGAGCCTCTGATTTTCGAGATGTTTTACCTGAAACTTAAAGAGAATATCTTCAGTGATGAACTCGGTAAAGACCTGTATACTAAATTTCTAGGCACCAATTCCATAGCGAGAAACGCGATGCATAATGTGTGGAACAACCCGAAATCAGAATGGTATGATGATGTTAACACTTCCGGGAAAGAAAACATGGATGATATCATTTTCAGTGCTTTCATGAGTGCTATTCATGCAATTGACAGTATAACTGGTGAAGGTGAGCCTGAAAAATGGCAATGGGGAAAACTGCATACACTCACCCTGCAACATCCACTGGGATCAGTAAAAATTCTTGACAAGATTTTTGACTTGAACCGGGGCCCTTATCGCGTTGGTGGAAGCACGAATACAGTTTGTCCATTCTCTTTTAATTACACGAATCCTTTCATCGTGAACCATGGCGCTTCTCACCGGAGTATTTATTCAACAGGAAACTGGAATGAAAGCATCACTGTAATTCCAACAGGAAACTCGGGAATTGTATCCAGCAAACATTATTGTGATCAAACCAGTCTTTATTTAAAAGGCATGTATCACACTGATTATTATGACAAAAACAGGATAGAAGCATCAAAAAAATATGTTATGACTTTTTCTCCTGATCCAGGTAATTAAACAATGCTGAAAATAGTTTTGAAGGTTCTATTGGTTTGCTAAGATAAGCATCACAACCAGCATCCAGGCACCTGGATTTGTCTTCTGAGAAGGCATTGGCGGTTTGCGCGATAATTTTAATATCAGGTTTAATTTTTTTTATCTTCCTGGTTGTCGTGTAACCATCCATGCCCGGGAGTTGTATATCCATCAATACCAAATCAATATCAGAATTATCTTTACAAATCTCAAATGCCCGAATTCCATTATCACAGGTAAGGATTCTCACCCCGGTAGGATGTAGAATCTCTTCCAGGAAAAAACGGCTGGTTAAATCATCCTCCACGATGAGAAAGGTATACATACTCCAATCCAGTTCAGGGATTTCACCATCCATAATCTTGTCATTTTCATGCTTCTCGTAGGGAATAGATACAGTAAATATAGATCCTTTACCCGGTTCCGAGTCTACCTTTATTTTTCCCTGCATTTTATTCACGAGTCCCCGGGTAATAGACAATCCCAAGCCTGCCCCGCCATATTTTCTCCTCGCGGAATTATCTGCCTGCCTGAATCTCTCGAAAATAATAAATAAATCCTCCTTCCGGATACCAATGCCGGTATCGGTTACTTCCAAATGTAACTCTTCTTTTTCAATGTAACAGCGAATGGTTACGGATCCTTTTGTCGTAAACTTTATCGCGTTTTTCAATAAATTATTTAAAATCTGGGTAACCTTAACCTTATCGGCGTATATTATCTTATCATCTTCATCCAAAAGACCTGTAACTTTAACTTTAATGTCATGCTTCCTTTCAATTTTCACGTATTCATTAAAAAAAGTAGCCTTTTCCTCCAGTAATTGATTAATATCAAAATATTCTTTTTCAATGCTAATCTGATTGGACTCAATTTTAGACAAGTCGATAATATCATTGATTATGGATTGTAATTGCAGACTATTCGAGTAAATAATATCAAGATACGTGCTTTTCTTTTCTTCAGAAAGTGCCGGCCGCCTTAATAACTGTGAGAAGCCGACAATTCCATTCATCGGTGTACGAATCTCGTGAGACATATTTGCCAAAAAAGCTGTTTTGAGATAATCAGACTCCTCGGCTTTTCTCCTTGCTTCTTTCAATGTTTTTTCATAACTCTTCCGAATAAATATCTCGTTTCTAAGATTATCATTTTTTTCTTCCAACTCAGCGGTACGTTTTTTTACCCTTTGCTCAAGATCCTGATTTAACAAAACCAGTTCTTTTTTTTGAACAAACTGCTGCATCCGGCTTATAAACAAAAAACGTGAAACTATATAGGCAAGGGGAACAAGAATTAAAAGACCGTAAAACCCCGGGTAACTATCAGAAGGGTCAATACCTGAAGAAAAAACCATGAACAGGATAACTGCAACACTACTTAGTAACATGATGATAAAAATCCATCCCCGTATAAAAAACAAACCTGCAATTAAAAAAACGACAATCAAATAGGTAGTAAAACTTGGTGAATAATAAAACTCGATTCCAGAAACTACTGCTGACCAAATAAGTAAAAAGGCACTAAACGTCCAAATCAGGTATGTATGAATGGGTGATATTTCCTCGCTCTTCGCGACAGATTTAAACTTTGAAATAATAAATAAAAGAATCAATACACCAATCAATACCAAATCCAGTATAAAATATTGTTTTTCTAACTCGGTTGAAATATTACTTATCAACATGAAGTCGGAAACAAACATGAGAATGGCATAAAGAAACACCAAAATGATTAAAGATCTAAACCTGTTATGGTTATTAAATGTTATCTCCTTAAGAAATTCTTCTTTGTACTGGTATGGTACCAGGGAAAAACTTCGATATAAAGGTATATTATATGCCTTTTTATGAGTTTTTTTTCCCATGTAAACAAGTTATGAATTAACAAACTAATGATATAAAAGCCAGGCAGAAGAAACATCCTGACGAACCAGCTCGAGGGCCCTGAGTGCCTCTTGCTTGTTAGAAAAAGACTCCACGCTCACAGAATAAAAATTTTGCCTGTGTCGTATGATACGGGCTTCATAACCTTTTGCTTCCATTTTTGCCAGGTACTTCGTGGCGAAGTTCCCGTTCATGAATGACCCGGTTATGATATGATATTTACCAGTTTCATCAGACACGGAAGAGGTTGTTTCTCTTGTTGCCTCTTCTGGCACCGCGGATTCAAGTTCTCTTAATGTATCAACCGGTCGCGTTATTTCAGGTTCCGGTGGCAAGGTTTCCAGCAAGTCACGTCTCGATGGCCTGTCTTTACTAACAAATGAATCTATAATATTCTTGTAGGTATTGCTGACTTCCTTCCTGAAATAAATGCCACACGCTATCAATAAACCCAGAATAACAATAAGTAAGGTTATCCATAATGTTCTTTTTCTTTTTTTCCCCGAAAATTCCTCTTCATCAGTTTCAGTATAGGATTTAGTCGTGGAAGTAGTATTATATTGGTCGGTTGATGTTGAAGATATACTGGATTTTTTTGCTGGCTCGTTTGCCGGGGAAATTATCTTATCATCCTTTTCCCAGCTTTTTTCTTTAGTTTCTTTAGTCTCAACGGGTGGTTTTGGTTCCTGTTTTTTCCCCGGTATGTCTATTTTTTTACCGGGTATATCTTCTTTCTCCATTGGTTGCACGGGGTGCTTTCCCTTATCTTCCATGTAGAAATCTATTCTCCCCCTGTCATTTTTCTTTAATTCACCTAAACCTTTGATCTCGTAGGACTTTCCACTTTCAAGAGTTTCCCGGATTCTTTTTACATAATCATCAACTTTTTTGGTTGCATCCCGGTTATTGAGATTTTCCTTCTCAGCAATATACTTTACAACCAGGCCATCATTAAACTTTAAAAACTCGTTAAAGGATATGTGCCGGGTCTTCGACTTGCGATTCAAGAAAGCTCCCAAATCAGGCAAAATCACTCTTTCATTGGAATTTACTAATTCAAGGATGTATTTATCCATTACAAATAAAATTTATTTTATCAAATATAGTTGAATATTTAATTATAAATGAGTATATTATTACATTAAAAAAGTTCTTTTGGCTAAAGTTAATAAATTATTAAATATTTTAACCCCAGGTATTTTATTTAATTTCATATTTTTCTTACTTTGCCACGGTCAAATATCAGAAATGAATATATAAAAAACAATGAAAAAGAAAAAGATTTTAGGGATAGACATAGGTGGATCAGGCATCAAGGGTGCTATTGTACACACGAAGAAGGGAGAATTAATAACGGAAAGACACAGGATTCCAACACCAAGCCCGGCTACACCGGGGGAAGTTTCAGAAATAATCGGTGAAATGGTTAAGCACTTTAAATGGAAAGGGGCTGTAGGATGTGGATTCCCTGCAGTTATTCAAAATGGTGTTGCCAGGACGGCCGCCAATGTGGATAAAACATGGATTGGAACGAATGTAAACAATCTTTTCAATGAAATAACAGGATGCCCGGTTTTCGCGGTAAATGACGCGGATGCAGCAGGTATGGCCGAGATGAAGTTTGGTGCCGGGAACGGAAATAAAGGTGTTGTGATACTCATTACCGTGGGTACCGGTATTGGTACTGTTATTTTCAGCAGGGGCAAATTGGTTCCCAACACCGAACTCGGACACGTTTTATTGAATACCATGGAAGCTGAAGAATATGCTTCAGACGCTGTTAGAAAAAAGCTTGATCTCTCCTGGGAGGATTGGGCAAAGAGGTTTAATGAGTACCTCGTTTACATGGAAAAATTATTCTGGCCGGATTTATTTATCCTCGGTGGCGGTGCAAGTAAAAAAGATCAAAAATTTTTCGAGCACCTCACGGTAAAGACGCCAATCGTTCCTGCACAGTTACTCAATAACGCGGGCATAGTTGGCGCCGCGCTTACTGCTAAAGAAATGTTGAAAAGAGAAGAACAATAAATTATGTTTATTCCCTCCGACTTTGACGTGCCGGTACTTGGCAAAAGATCTGTTAAATCACCGTTGAATCTTTCTAATATTGAGGGTGATGGCATTTATGACTATATAACAGATGAAGACAGGGTGTTGCATGATGCCTCCCTTAAAAATTTTTTACATTGCAGGGATAAGAACCAGGTTCCGATATCTTTCGAAAAAGCCGGACCCCGCGAGTATCTTTTTTTTGATCCTGCTAAATCAAAGGCTGCCATTGTTACCTGCGGCGGTCTTTGTCCCGGCCTGAATGATGTAATAAGAAGCATTGTTCTTACTTTATGGTATCGTTACAATGTCAAAAATATTATTGGTATAAAATATGGCTACGAGGGTTTTATTCCCCAATATAATCATCCCGTGGTCGAATTCACACCGGATGTAGTTGAAGGTATTCATCTTAACGGGGGTACCATTCTCGGTTCATCAAGAGGGCCTCAGAGCGTGGAAAAAATCGTTGATGCACTTCAATCAATGAACGTGAACATGCTATTTACCATAGGTGGAGACGGGACATTACGGGGCGCCAGGGATATCCAGGAAGAAATTGAAAGCCGGGGGCTGAAAATAGCCGTGGGAGGAATTCCCAAGACCATTGACAATGACATTGATCTTATTGAACGTTCTTTCGGTTTCGAAACAGCCTTTTCCATAGCTAATGACGTGATAAGGTACGCGCATAATGAAGCTGCCGGCGCGTACAATGGTATTGCACTCATTAAGCTCATGGGAAGAGAAGCGGGATTTATCGCGGCAAATGCAGCACTCTCAATACAGGAAGTTAATTTTGTCCTGGTTCCGGAAATGAAATTTGATATTCACGGGGAAAATGGATTTCTCAATCTTTTGAAACAAAGACTGGAAGCCCGGCACCATGCTTTGATAGTAGTTGCAGAGGGAGCAGGCCAGCATTTGTTTAAGGAAACGGGAAATGAAACTGATGCATCGGGAAACGTGAAATTAGAAGATATTGGAATATATCTCAAAAATGTGATAAATGAAAATTTCAAATCCCAAAACTTTCCTTTCAGCCTCAAGTACATTGATCCGAGTTATATAATACGGAGCGCTCCGGCTATACCCAACGATAGCAAATTTTGCAGCTTGTTGGCCAAAAATGCTGTTCATGCAGCCATGTCAGGCAAAACAGGATTTGTTGTAGGCAACTGGAATAATGAGTTTACACTCCTGCCCATCCCGGTAGCGGTTAAAAAGAGGAAAAGAATCGATATCGAGAGTGAATTATGGTATAATGTATTGGAAGCAACCGGGCAAACCAACATGCAGCATCGGTAGTTCTCATGTCTTTTAACTCATCACGCCCCCGCCATAATTGATAATAACTTCCTGACCTCACCGACTGATTCTACATAGTAGCCAGCACTGGTGTACTTAACACCAACTTTTATCGTAATGGCCCCGGCAGGCAATGCTTCAAATGTATACTCGTCAGTCCAGTCATCTCCCAATGCCACGATAAAATCATAATGATTGTTACCCATTTTGTATAACGCTGCCCTTCCTTTATTGATGCCGGAATTTTTAATCTCGATTACCTTATCTCCATCCATGATCTCTAAATTCAGATTAGAAACAAGGGTTTTTAATTCATCCTTTAATTCCCATGATCTTAAAATGCCTAGATCCGGGTCTGCATTCCGGTAATGCCAGACCAGCGAATAATTTTTTTCCTCGATGAAGGAACCAGGGGTCCTGTCAACATAAAACTCAAGGTAGGGATGAACAATATCCATCCAGCTTTTATCAATCTGTTCGATCATGTGCCATTCTTGTCCCGGGAAACGAGCCCAAACACCATGTTCAGCAATAAAAGTAATATTCCAGCTCCCTGAAAACCACTCGCCAAGGGTTTCCTTATCTCTTCCGCTGATAATAGCAACATCATTTCGTTCATCTTCAGTCAATTTTTTTAATATCTCGTACAATTCCTCATCCGGCCCGGCTTCTTGTGGATCTTTTTTAAATCCGCTGAGGGTTCCGTCATAATCAAGAAATATCATCCGTTTACTTCCTCTTGAAAACCTTTCCAGGATATTCTTCCGTATCTGCGCGTTTATTTTCCGGGTTAATTTCGATTCCTGGATTTGCTTGATATTTCTTAATCCCCGAATAAAATGATTCGCCCAACTATCCTCGTTATACCTTTTTAATCTTTCCTGCATGGCCTGCATACGAGTTTGTTGCTCTCCCAGGGGCATTTCTATCGCGATTTTAATAGCTTCAGCCACTTCAGGTCTATTGGCGGGGTTCACCAGGATACTTTCTCCCATTTCTTTGCTGGCCCCGGCCATTTCACTCAAAATAATCACTCCTCTCCCATTCACGCTGGTAGCCGCGTATTCCTTGGCAATTAAATTCATTCCATCTCGCAAGGGAGTAACCAGGGCAATGTCTGCTGTACTATAAATTTCAACCAATTCCTGAAACTCCAGCGTTCGGTAGAAGTACCAGATAGGCATCCAGTTAATGGTACCATATCGACCATTGATCCGCCCAACCAGTTCATCTACCTCGCTTTTCAGGTTCTGGTACTCTTCCACGTATTCCTTTGAAGGCATGATAAAAAGCAACAAGCTGATTTTCTCAAGGTATCGCGGGTAATTATTCAGGAAATACTCGTATGCCCTCAACCTGTCGGTTATTCCCTTTGCATAATCGAGCCTGTCAACACTGAGAACAACCTTTTTATCTCGACCCTTGATGAAATGTTCATAAAAATCCTCATTGATAACACTTTGATTCTTCTCCCTGTGCATTTGATATTTCAAAGCAGCCGCATGAAACCTGTCATAATCTATTCCAAGAGGGAAGCTGTCTACCTTAATAGTTTTCTCTCCAATTCTAACTTTATTAAGGTTCGTTTCAAGCCCCATTAACCTACGCAGGCAACTCATGAAATGTCTCTCGTAATCGAATGTATGAAACCCAATCAGGTCAGCCCCTAATAAACCATTCAGAATTTCAAGACGCCAGGGCAATATCCGGAACAATTCAAAAGAAGGGAAAGGGATATGCAGGAAGAATCCTATTGAAGCTTCTGGTAATAATTGCCGTAACATGTCCGGTACGAGCATTAAATGATAATCATGAATCCAGATGTAATCACCAGGTTTGTATAATTCAGCTATTCTGTTGGCAAATATTTTATTGACTCTTTTATAAGCATTCCAAAATAGCACCCGGAAGGTTGAATGTTGCGAAAAATAATGAAACAAGGGCCAAAGGGTTTTACTGCAAAAACCGCTATAATATTCAGAGATATCGCGAGGAGAAAGATATACCGGGTAGCACCTGTTTTTTTCCAGTTCTTCATGTACCTGGTTGATCTCTTCTTTTGTTATGGTTTCATTTTCCAACCCGGGCCAACCTACCCATAAACTCTTGTGCTCCATGTGAAAATTGTGCAAACCGGAAGCAAACCCCCCGATCCTGTCAACAATCGCAAGCTGGTTGTTCTCTTTTTTAATACTAAGAGGAAGACGATCTGAGGCAATGATAAGTTTGGGCATAATTTATAATGAATTTTAATTGAGCCTAAAAGATAAGAAATTTTCCTTTATATCTATAATATTTTTATTTTTGACGGCTTAATATTAGTTATTTAACTACATCTAACAATTTGATAAACATAGTCATCCTCTGATAATTAAAAATGTGATTATTCTGTGTTAAATACCAGTTTTTGGCAATATTTTTGTTGAAATTCATAACTTTAGGGGATTATATCAGTAAAATTTAGTATAAAAACACCGTAACCATGGGAAAATTCAGTTTCGACGCGGTAATCTTCGACCTGGACGGCGTAATAACAAATACAGCTACAGTTCATGCCAATGCCTGGAAAAAAATGTTCGATGATTACCTGAAATACAGGGAAGAAAAGTACGGTGAAGCTTTTCGTGAATTCACATACGAGAATGATTATCTGCCACAAGTGGATGGCAAACCCCGATACGAGGGCGTTCGCTCCTTTCTGCAATCGCGTAATATTGATATCCCATTCGGTCATCCATCGGACAAGGAGGAGATGGAAACATGTTGCGGCCTGGGAAACAGGAAAAATAATTATTTTCATCAAATTCTTCAACAAGAAGGAGTGGAAGTATTTCCATCTACCGTGGAGTTAATACATGAACTTAAAAAGAATGATATCAGGATTGGTGTTGCCTCATCAAGTAAAAACTGTCAGGCTGTTTTACAGGCGGCAGGAATTGAAAATTTATTCGAAACCAGGGTTGATGGCGTGGTTTCCGCAGAATTAGGCCTTTCGGGAAAACCCAGCCCAGATATTTTCCTACGGGCTTGTGAAAATT
Source organism: uncultured Bacteroidales bacterium (assembly GCA_964426725.1). Taxonomy (GTDB): domain Bacteria; phylum Bacteroidota; class Bacteroidia; order Bacteroidales; family CAYRRV01; genus CAYRRV01. The sequence continues at coordinate 36,932 of CAYRRV010000013.1, forward strand.
TAAAAGTAGATTACAAGAAGGCCGCGATTGTAGAAGATGCTGTCTCTGGCGTTCAGGCAGGTGCAAACGGTAATTTTGGTCTTGTTCTCGGACTTGCCAGGGACCATAACGCTCTTGAACTGGCCGGAAATGGGGCAGATATTGTAGTGAAAGATATCAGTGAACTTGAAGGCACGAATACCTTTGAAGCCTGGTTCAGTCAGGGAATCGAATCTGCAAGGTGGGGACTCTTTTATAATGAATACAACCCCGGGTTTGAGAAATCAAGAGAGACACTGCTCACCGTTGGTAATGGTTTTTTCGCTACCAGGGGTTCGATGGAAGAAACTCCATTACCTTCTTCGATTAACTACCCTGCTACCTACATGACCGGGGTGTATAATACCCTGAAATCAAATGTAGCCGGTCGCACGGTAGAAAATGAGGATTTCGTGAATTGCATGGACTGGGTTTATACTTCATTCAAAATAGACGAAGATGAATGGATTGATATAAATAAAACCACCATTGAGAAAATTCAGCGTTATCTCAATTTTAAAACAGGTGAGCTATCCAGGAAAATGATAATCAGGGATAAAAAGGGCAGAAGAACATTGATACATTCCCGCCGTTCGGTTAGCATGGCGAATCCTTATATCGGAGGCTTGCAATATCTTGTTAAACCGCTGAATTATAAAGACAAAATAACCATCAGGACTGACCTGAAAGGAAACATTAAAAACGAGGGCGTTCCCCGATACAGAGCATTAAATCAAAATCATCTACAGCAAATATCGCAGGGAGGTTCAGCAAGAGAACACTTCGTTGTCAACAAAACTACTACTTCATCAATCCGAATCAGTACTTTTGCCCGCGTTAAACCAACAGGTAAGGTAGTAAAAGAAAAAATGAACATGGGTTCCGGTTTTGCATCAGCAGAATTCCGGTTTAGCCTGGAAGAAAACCAGGAGGCAGGAATTGAAAAAATTGTCGGAATCGTGAACAGTGTGCATATTGAAAAGAAAGAAGTTTTGGAAACGGCTGAGGAAAACGTTCTCCGGTACAATTCTTATGAAAATATGATGAGGGAAAGCGAAAATGCCTGGAAAAAGATTTGGGAACTTGGTGATATACAGATCACCGGGCAACGTTTTTACCAAAGACTTTTACGCCTGCACCTTTTCCATCTATATATAACGGCCTCACCGCTTAGCGGCGAACTTGACTTTGCAATTCCTGCACGTGGATTGCATGGTGAGGCTTACCGTGGCCATATATTCTGGGATGAACTTTTCATTATTCCATGGTATAGCTATATTTTTAAAAATGTTGCCAAAGCTTCACTGGTATACAGGTATAACCGGCTTGATGAAGCCAGAAAATATGCCGCCTCCTTAGGATACAAGGGGGCCATGTTCCCGTGGCAAAGTGGCAGTTCAGGAAAAGAAGAAACCCAGGTCGTTCATCTGAATCCTGTTTCAGGTGAGTGGGGAGAAGATTATAGTTCGCGACAACGTCATGTATCCCTGGCTATTGCCTGGAATGCATTCTGCTATGAAGATATTACCGGTGATACCGGTTACATGCACGGGAAAGGTGCCGAAATGCTTTTCGAGATTTGCCGTTTTTGGGCAAGTATAGCCCAAAAAGATAAAGAATCAGGTAAATACTTCATTAGTGGCATAATGGGTCCTGATGAATTTCACGAGAAATATCCCGGCTCCACTGAAGGAGGCTTAAAAAATAATGCCTATACCAATATCATGACTGCCTGGCTTTTTCAAAAATCGATTGAACTTTACAATTCTATTCCTGCTCAAAAAAAAGAAAAAGTCGCGGGTAAAATTCAACTTACCCCTGAAGAAATTGAAAATTGGAAAACAATAGCCGGCAATCTGAAAATTGGCATCTCGGAAGAAGGTATAATAGAACAATTTGAAGGTTATTTTAATCTTAAAGAGCTGGATTGGGAAAAATACCTGGCAAAATACGGGGAAATACACCGCCTTGACCGCATTCTTAAATCAGAGAAAGATTCTCCTGATGATTACAAGATTTCAAAACAGGCAGACCTGTTGATGACTTTTTATAATCTTGAACCTGCAGAGGTCGATAAACTCCTGAAATCCATGGGCTACTCGTTACCAAATGATTATATCACCCGTAACTTCAATTATTACTTCAACAGAACCTCGCACGGGAGTACGCTAAGTAATATTGTACATACTCGTGTAGCATATTTAATCAACAATAAAAAACTGGCCTGGGAGTTATATCAAAAAGCCCTCTTGAGTGACTTTTCTGATGTTCAGGGGGGTACAACGGGAGAAGGAATTCACACGGGTATGATGGGAGGAACACTCATGATTGCCCTGCACGATTTCGCGGGGATTAAAGCATCAGCAAATCAGCTTTCTATTAACCCGCGATTACCGGATTCATTACAAAAAATATCCCTTTCAATTAATTATAAAGGAAATAATTATAAATTAGATATTTCAAATAACAAAGTAGTAATTTATCTTAAAAAAGAAAGAAAAACCGGGGTGAAAATTAAAGTTGGAAGTAATGAACTGACTTTAAAAGAAAAAGAAAAAAGAGAGGTGGAATTAAACGATTAGATTTCACTATTGACGCGTCACATTTATTGAGAAGTGATGTACCTTTATTTAAGACATGTGGCAAAGATCAGCCGACATTTTTTTATTGACAAGACACAATTATAGAATTGACGATATGCTGGGAGATATTTTATTAATCAACGAGATGCACAAAAGGGCAGCAGAGGAAATCTTTGCCTATTTCAAGCTTGATTTTGAGAACAGGGGAGAAGGATACAAGTATATTTTGGCCATTTCTGGTGAATCAGGCTCCGGGAAATCAGAAGTTTCACACTCGCTAGCCAACATGATAAAAACACTTGGACTAAGAGTTAAGATATTACATACAGACAATTACTATATTGTTCCTCCTCTCCTTCGTTACGAGTGGCGAAAAACCCACGGGCTGGATTCTATTGGTGTCAACGAGTACGACTGGAAACTAATTGGCAGAAACCTTAATGATTTCAGGGAAGACAGGGAAAGCATGCTCCCCTGCATCGACATTGTATCTTCGCAGGTTGATAAACTTATCACCGATTTCAGGAAAATACATGTTCTCGTGGTAGATGGATTATTTGCGATTCACGCGGAAGAAGCTGACATGCGGGTTTTTATTGAGCTTACTTATCATGAAACCAAAATGACGCAAATAATCAGGGGTAAAGAACCTAATGATGAATACAGGATGCAGGTACTTGAAAGAGAGCACAGGGATGTCCAGAAATTAAAACCCCTTGCCGATCTTTTTATAGATAAGAATTATAAAACAGTGCCTGGAAATACTGACAAATTCAAAAATGTTTTAAAACCTTAATAGCTTTCGTCATATATCGGATTGCATTAATGGATTTTTTATGTAATTTTATGGAAAAATCATATCTTATTACACCTGGTAAACGTTCATATTATAGAAATTAAGTTTATTTCTGTAAATCAATAAAATCGGACAAAAGTGACAGAAAATCAAAGACTAAGAGAATTCAGGAAGAAACTCGGCTACACCCAAAAAGATTTTTCAATCAAATTGGGGTTGAAGCAAGGTTCATACTCTGATGTTGAAAGAGGGAAAGTAGGCGTTTCAGGGGTTTTATTAAAAAATCTGATCAAGAAATTCAGAATTAATCCTATTTGGCTTTACGAGGGTTTGGGGGATATGCTGGTGAATGAAAGCGGAAACTACATCTCCGGAATGGTAGATGCTAAAAAAGGAAAAAAGAAACTGGAAGACAACGAGAGAACACGGGAAAAATCCATGCATTTGGAATCGCTCGTTGAAGCACAATATCTTACGATCCAAACCCAAAAAGAACTGATTCACTCGCTAAGGGAACAAATTCTTACCCTGAAAGGCCAGTAGTGACACATCGATGGTTGCTGTTTTATAGTTGCAGGTGTAACTATAAATATCTATAAACAACCGACCAGGGTATGACTATCGAATGACCGTTTAGTTGTTGTTTTATTTAGTCGATTTAAATGTCAAAAATCCGGTTTCCTGAAAAAAATTACCCAAGGCAAATAACTCGTTACTGATTATTGAATGACAAATGTATGACCATTGTATGATCATCGAGTGACCTGATTGTCCAAAACACCTATTCACCTTTGAACCATGTTTCTCTTTAATTGTTTCTACCGGTTAAGACTCACGAGTCTCCTTCTCTTGCGGGATTAAAGAATAATAACTATTTTTGCGATCGAGTTAAATATTCCTTTCTGTAAGAGTGTTTGACTTATTGAGAAGGGGGGAGAGATTAGGCTCAGCGAACCCCTGGCAACCCTCTCACTAAGGGAAACGGTGCCAATACCTAAGGGGGTGTAATAGAAATATGCACTTACCCGCTGATAAATTAAACACGAAATAATCGTGTAGCAGATTATTGAATAATTATATTTGTAGCAAATTTTAGCCCGGTTAATGCAGGTTAGGTTACAAATAGCCAAAGATAATGTTATGAGGAACGGGAAAGACATCTGGAAGGAAATTGAAAAAAGAGTACTGGTACTCGATGGTGCAATGGGTACCATGATCCAGAAATATAAATTATCCGAGGAAGATTTCAGGGGTCAGCGATTCAAAAATTTCCCGTATGACCTTCAGGGTAATAACGACTTGTTGAGCATAACACAACCTGAAATCATTAAAAAAATTCACGCTTCATATATTGAAGCCGGGGCAGATATTATTCAGACCAACACTTTTAATGCCAACAGGATTTCGCAGGCCGATTACCACCTGGAAGACCTGGTGCATGAAATAAACCTTGCCGCGGCAGTTATCGCGAAAGAGATCGCGGGTGAATTCACCAAAAATAATCCTAAAAACCCGGTTTTCGTTGCCGGCTCCCTGGGCCCGACAAATAAAACCGCCTCCATGTCGCCCGATGTAAATGACCCGGGATACAGGGCTGTCACCTTCGATGATATGGTCAGTATTTATGAAGAGCAGGCACGAGGACTGATTGAAGGTGGCGTTGATTTGCTCCTGGTAGAAACGATTTTCGACACGCTCAATGCCAAAGCTGCTGTATACGCGATCAATAAAATAATGCAGGAAATGAATGAATCAATACCACTCATGGTTTCCGGTACCATTACTGATGCAAGCGGTCGCACCCTGAGTGGTCAAACTGTCGAGGCTTTTCTCTACTCCTTCTCGCACGTTGATTTATTAAGCATTGGTCTGAATTGTGCACTGGGTGCAAAACAAATGAGACCCTATATCGAAGAACTAAGTGAAAAAGCACCCTATTACGTTAGTGCACACCCAAATGCCGGCCTACCCAACCAGTTTGGAGAATATGACGAGACCCCGGGAGAAATGGCCGTTCATGTTCATGATTTTATCGATAATCAATACGTGAATATCATTGGTGGTTGCTGTGGAACCACCCCGGATCATATACGGGAATTTGCAAAATTAGCCAGGAACAAACCGGTAAGAAAAAAACCGGAAAAACAAAACGATTTCATGATCAGTGGTTTAGAACCGCTCGCCATTTTTGAAGGAAGCAACTTTATCAACGTGGGAGAGAGAACCAATGTCAGTGGTTCTAAAAAATTCGCCAGGTTAATCAGGGAGGAAAAGTACGAGGAAGCCATTTCTATCGCACGCGATCAGGTAGAAGGAGGAGCACAGATCATTGATGTGAACATGGATGATGCCATGCTGGATGCCGAGAAAGAAATGAAAACCTTCCTGAATCTCATGGTTGCTGAACCTGATATTGCCAGGGTGCCCGTGATGATAGACTCTTCAAAGTGGTCTGTTATTGAAACAGGACTTAAGTGTTTGCAGGGAAAATCCATCGTGAATTCTATCAGCCTGAAAGAGGGTGAAGAAACCTTCCTGTACCACGCTAGAAAAATAAAAGCATACGGGGCAGCAGTAATCGTGATGGCTTTTGATGAAAAAGGACAGGCAGACTCTTACGAGAGAAAAATAGATATCTGTGAAAGAGCATACAAGCTACTGACAGAAAAAATACATTTCACTCCCGGGGATATCATTTTTGATCCCAACATCCTTGCCATCGCCACGGGAATCGAAGAACACAACGACTATGCAGTGAATTACCTGAGAGCAACACGATGGATAAAGGAAAACCTTCCCCACGCGAAAGTAAGCGGTGGCGTGAGTAACCTTTCCTTTTCTTTCAGGGGAAATAACACGATTAGAGAAGCCATGCATTCAGTATTCCTGTATCATGCCATCCGGGAGGGCATGGACATGGGAATCGTGAACCCGGGCATGTTACAGGTTTATGACGAAATACCAAAGGAACTCATTGAAAAAGTTGAAGATGTTATACTGAATCGAAGGCCAGATGCCACTGAAAGACTGATAGAATTCGCTGAAACAGTAAAATCTTCAGGATCCAGGGAAAAAAAAGAAGAAGAATGGAGGAAAGAATCTGTACAAGATCGACTTAAACACAGCCTGGTTAAAGGAATTCCTGATTATATAGAAGCAGACACGGAAGAGGCACGACAACAATACCCAAAGGCATTGGATGTAATTGAAGGCCCCCTGATGGATGGCATGAACGTGGTAGGAGACCTGTTTGGTGCAGGAAAAATGTTTCTTCCTCAGGTAGTAAAAAGCGCAAGGGTCATGAAAAAGGCCGTGGCTGTTCTCCTGCCTTATATAGAGAAAGAAAAAAAACAGAATGCACAATCGAACGCGAAGGGTAAAATTCTCCTTGCTACAGTCAAAGGAGATGTCCATGATATTGGAAAAAATATCGTGAGTGTGGTGCTTGCCTGCAATAATTATGACATTGTCGATCTCGGGGTGATGGTGCCAACCGAGAAGATACTTCAAACAGCAATTGATGAAAAAGCTGATATAATCGGTTTGAGTGGTTTAATCACTCCCTCACTGGATGAAATGGTTCACGTGGCCCGCGAGATGAAACGAAGAAAATTCAATGTTCCCCTGCTCATTGGTGGAGCAACAACATCCAAGATACACACGGCGGTAAAAATTGTCCCGGAATATGATTTTCCCGTGATTCACGTAAAAGACGCATCCAAGAGTGTTTCTGTAGCGTCTAATCTTTTTAACGAGAAAAACCGGTCAACTTATGCCAATGAAATCAAAGCAGATTACGACAAGCTAAGAAAATCATACGAGACCGCGAAAACCAAAACAACATATATTTCACTCGATAAAGCCCGGCAAAATAAAGAAAAAATTGATTGGCAGAATACACCTGTTTACAAGCCCAATTTCACGGGAGTTAAAATCTACAGAGACTTCCCTATCGAGCAAATAAGGGAATATATTAGTTGGATTTTCTTCTTCATTGTTTGGCAAATAAAGGGAAAATTCCCTGACATACTGGATGATCCTCAAAAAGGCAAGGAGGCAAGGGCCCTTTTTGATGATGCCAATAAAATGCTGGATGAAATTATCTCGAAAAAATTACTACGCGCCCGTGGAGTTGTCGGTATATTTCCTGCCAACACTGTGAATTTAGATGATATTGAGGTATACAGCGATGAATCAAGAAATAAAGTGCTGGCAGTATTTAAGAACCTTCGTAATCAGGAAAAAAAGGAGACCGGAACCCCAAATCTTTGTCTGGCAGATTTTATCGCCCCGAAAGAAAGTGGCAGAATTGATTATATTGGTGCTTTTGCTGTAACAGCCGGTCTGGGCATAGAAGAACAAATCAAAAAATTCGAAAAGGATCACGATGATTATAGCAGCATCATGATAAAAGCATTGGCCGACAGGTTGGCAGAAGCATTCACCGAGCTGCTTCACCAAATGGTCAGAAAAGATTTGTGGGGTTACGCGCCTGATGAAAACCTGAATCTTGATGATCTGATCCTGGAAAAATACCAGGGAATAAGGCCAGCACATGGTTACCCGGCCTGCCCGGACCATTCTGAAAAACAAACATTATTTGATCTTTTGGATGCTACAGAAAATACCGGCATCACACTCACGGAAAGTTTCTCCATGTACCCGGCAGCTTCTGTAAGCGGGCTAATATTCGCCCATCCTGCCTCAAGATATTTCTTTGTCGATAAAATATCTGAAGATCAGGTAAAAGATTATGCTAAAAGAAAAAATGAGAACATGGCAACCATCGAGAAATGGTTAGCTTCGAACCTAAATTATAAAATTTGATTGTAGAAATGAAAGTGATTGATAAAATCAGAAAATCCGAGAAAACCTATTTTTCTTTTGAATTACTGCCCCCTCTCAAGGGCTCAAGCATTGAAGCTATTTATAAATCCATAGACCCGCTGATCGAATTTGATCCCATTAATATCAATATCACTTATCATCAGCAGGAAGTAGTTTACAAAAGATTACCAAGCGGGCTGCTCGAGAAAAAAATTATCCGGAAAAGACCGGGAACGGTAGCAATTTCAGCAGCCATTAAATTCAGGTACAAGGTAAGTGTTGTTCCCCACCTGATTTGCGGTGGATTCTCAAAAGAAGAAACAGAGGATGCACTGATTGACCTCAACTTCCTGGAAATGCATAACATATTGGTACTCAGGGGCGATCCTCCAAAGGGTGAAAAGTATTTTATACCCGAACCGGGCGGACACAGCCATTCCGTTGATCTGGTGAAACAAATCATGAACATGAACAAGGGAATTTATCTTGATGAGTCCATGCAGAATACAACCCCAACCAACTTTTCTATAGGTGTTGCAGGCTATCCAGAAAAACACTTCGAGGCTCCCAACATGAATACCGACCTGAAAAGATTAAAAGAGAAGGTTGACGCGGGTGCCGATTATATTGTCACTCAAATGTTTTTCGACAATAGCAAGTTTTTCTCGTTCGTCGATGAATGTCGCAAAATTGGTATTAAAGTGCCTATCATACCCGGTTTGAAACCGATTACCACACTTCGGGATATTCAACTATTACCACAGGTTTTTCATATCGACATACCGGAAGACCTTGTAAATGATATCGATAAATGTAAAGATAACAAGCAAGCCAAGCAGGTGGGCGTTGAATGGAGCATTCAGCAATCGAAAGAACTCAAAGAATACGGTGTTCCGGCCATACATTATTATACCATAGGCATATCAGATAATATCAGTCAGATAGCAAAAGCAGTTTTTTAATTTTATTGAACTGCCATTTTACCAATGGCTTTTTTCTGACCAATGAAACGAGAAGGGCAAGAGTAAAAGATACCAGCGCGACAAAATAAAATATTTTTGCCGCTTTGATTAAATACCCGGAACCTGGGATATTCATAAAGGGCCCATTAAACTATTTGAGCATCAAGTTACAAAAAAATATTTACCTGGTAAACAATCGCGCGAAAAAAAATGATACCCAATCTCATGACCATCGTGTAAATATAGAAATTGCTACTTTCCCGGAATATTCTTCAAAGTCTCAACCAGGAAATCCCAGAATTTTTTAACAGTTTCGATATTTACCTTTTCATCGGGTGAATGGGGATAACGAATGGTCGGACCAAATGAGATCATATCGAGATGTGGATACACGCCACCCAGTAAACCACATTCCAAACCGGCATGAATGGCCTTTATTTCAGGTACTTTTCCATACATGTTATTGTAAACATCCTGCATCACTTTTAATATGGGCGAATCAGGATTGGGTTTCCAGCCTGGATAAGCTCCCGCGAATTTCACCTCTGCTCCTGCCAGTTCAAAAACACCCTGAATGCGTTGAGCCAGATTGTCTTTCGCGGTATCCACGGAACTACGCATGAGACATTGTACCATGGCTTTTCCATCCTCAACTTTAACAACTGCCATGTTGGTAGAAGTTTCAACGAGCCCCTGCATGGAATCACTCATACGAATCACACCATTCGGACAGGCATGCACAGCATTAAAGAATTTTCTTTGGGAATTGGTATCCATAACCTCTACCACGTCCGATTTTTCTGCTTTAAAGGCAAGGTCAGGCTCGGTAACACTGAACTCATTCCTGTAAATTGTTTCAAATTCTGAGACAGAATCAAGAAATGATTTCTCCTTGTCGGCAGGAAAAACCACATGCGCGAATGATTCACGGGGAATAGCATTTCTCAAATCACCTCCAGCAAACCAGGCAACTCTTACCTCGCTATTTCTTTCAATATACCTGATAAAGCGGGCCAATAATATATTAGCGTTCGCCCTGCCGGAATTGATATCCATACCAGAGTGTCCTCCCTTCAGGCCGGTAAGTGAAAGCTTGTAACCGAGCATGCTTCCTGATACTTTCTCTTCCTCGTAATTCATGGAAACATTGGCATCCATTCCACCGGCACATCCAATGTACAATTCACCCTCGTCCTCAGAATCCATGTTGATGAGAATATCACCTTTCAAGAAACCGGGCTGAAGACCAAAAGCCCCGGTCATGCCGGTTTCCTCGTCCACTGTAAAAAGGGCTTCAACGGGACCATGCTCCAGATTTCCGGATTCGAGTACTGCAAGGGCAGCAGCCACGCCAATTCCATTATCAGCACCAAGGGTGGTTCCTTTTGCAGTAACCCAATCACCATCAATAAATGGTTGAATAGGGTCTTTATCAAAATCGTGGTCGACATCGCTGTTTTTTTGGGGTACCATATCAAGATGGCCCTGTAAAACAACAACTTTTTTATTTTCCATACCACTGGTTGCTGGCTTTCTAATTAAAATATTTCCGACTTTATCCACGTTTGTTTCAAGTCCTAAGTCCAGACCGAATTGTTTCACGAAGGCAATAATTTCTGCTTCTTTTTTCGATGGCCTTGGTATTTCGCAGAGCTTATCGAATATTTCCCATAACCTTTTTGGTTCTAACTTGCTGATTTCACTCATTGGTTTTCCTCCTTATTAATGAAATAACTTTATTTTTCAATTTCTCTAAAAATGATATATCGTTGCTCGTACAGTATGGTTAAAAATTTAGTGACTCTTGCAAAAACATCCTCCCCGGATTCAAAAAGTTCAGGATGTTTACCGGCCGTTCGAGTCGTGATTTCTTCCACGTTAGCTACCCCATCAATATTTCGCCAAACCGTTGATCCCAGTAAATCGAGGCGAACGTGAAAATTTTTCTTTTTTGCAGGCGCTATCATGAAATCGGACAACCATTTTTTTCTGAATTTCGGAATAATCAGCATCACCAGATCATTACCGTGTTCCGTTGCTTCCACCTGCCGTACCGGAGTAAGATCCAGGAAATTAATTCTTTTAAGAATTCTACGCCTTTTCCACAAATTATATATAGCCAAACAAGTACGAATTTAATTTGGTTCATGAAAAAATGAAAAAAGGTCAACCAGAATTCTGGTTGACCTTTTGCATTATTTTTCTGTTAAGGCTGAATCTCCTTTTACATTTTTTCCATTCATCAGCGGAATTCGCACGAGAATAAGTCCGATGATAAAGAAAATAACCAGACTGGTAATAAACGAAGGATAGGGGAACATCCAAACATCCATTTTGAAAAAGGCCAGCGCTGCAAAAACGAGTCCGATAAGGGCTTCCCCGGCAATTAAACCAGAGGCCAATAATATCCCGATATTTTCAACCTTGGCATTTTGTGCCTCGTTAAAGTTTCGCTTCTTCTGGTAGTACTCAACAATTCCCTTGATAATTCCACCAACGAAGATAGCGAAAGTAGTTTCCAGGGGCAGGTACATACCAATGGCAACCAGCATTGGACTTTTCACCTGCATCAGAATAAACCCGACCCCCATTAGCATACCAACAATAATAAGAGGCCACGCCATTTGGCCTGCAATTATACCTTGCGATAGTATAGCCATAAGACTCGCCTGCGGAGCGGGCAGTGCTTTACTTCCAAAACCTCCATCGTAACCCATTCTTTCCCCTGTAGCAATATCTCCCTCGTGAAGAATAAAAAGCGGTATAAACAGTACTGCCGCGGCAACAATAACACCAATAACATCACCTAATTGCATTCTCCAGGGTGTTCCTCCCAGTATATGCCCGGCTTTCAAATCCTGAAGCATTTCACCGGCAACCGCTGCCGACACGCATACAATAGCGGCAACAGCAAGGGTAGCGGCCACTCCTTGCTCTCCTGTTGCACCCAATGCCAGCATGAGAACGGCAGTAACCACGACAGTTGATATGGTTAATCCACTGATGGGATTATTGCTCGAACCAATAATACCAACGAGATACCCTGAAACAGCAGCGAAAAAGAATCCCGCGACAATCATTACCACGGTTGCAACCAGGGCAACTATGGTATCGGTATGGAAAATATAGCGGGTAATCATAAAGGTAGCAACCGCTGAAATTACTATACCAATCATGATCCACTGGAAGCTGATATCCTTTTCAATTCTCTCGGTAGCTTCAGTTCCGGAAGCAGCTTTCCGGAGATCATCGACAGACCGCTTTATACCTGCAAAAAGACTTTTTCTCATGTTCCAGAGAGTATAAGCAGTACCCACTAGCATCCCGCCAATGGCCATCGGGCGAACAATGGTCTTCCATATTTCGGTTATCTGGTAAGAAGGATTTGATATTTTTGACATGGCAGCCTGGGTATCAACAGCAAGGTTTTGTGCAACCAGGTATTCAGCCCATGCCTGCATATCAATATACGGGGCAACAAAATAAAGAATCGCGGGTGCCAGTAATCCCCAGGCAATGATTCCGCCACTGAAGTTCAGGGAAGCCAACTTCGGTCCGATTATATATCCTACTCCAATGTAGGCCGGTTTCAAACCCGGGCTACCGAGCAAGATACCTCCTTTGGCTTTAATGGCTTCACCAACACCTGTAATAAATTGCGTTTTAAAAGTAATAAATTTCTCCCATACAGGCAGGAATAATCTTAATTCTCCCATGGCTTTGATAAGTCCGCCAAAACCCATTGCCCAGAATAGAAATTTAGATCCTCCCCCGGTTTGTCCTGTTTTATGAATTTCCGCCGCGGCCAACGATTCCGGGAAAGGAAGATCAGCGTCGTTAACCATCACACGCCTCAATAAAGCAACAAACATAATTCCAAGGATACCCCCGGTCATCATAATTAACACAGAAATTGCATAGTTGCCTGCCGTGTAAAACTCGGGCCAGATTCCTGCTATGAAAAATGCAGGAATGGTAAATATGGCTCCGGCAGCCACACTTTCTCCAATCGATCCGACAGTTCGGGTAAAGTTTTCTTCAAGGATGGTTCCCCGCATCGCTTTAAGTAAAGCCATGCCAATTACTGCTGCAGGATAGGTAGCAGCAATCGTCATACCAGCTTTTAAACCCAGGTAAGCATTTGCCGCTCCCAGGATTACTGCCAGAATCAGACCAATCACAAGGGCCCTGCCCGTGAATTCAGCCATGCGCGTCTCCGAAGATACAAAAGGAACAAATTTTCTTTCTGCCATTTTTTCAGCTTTTAGGGTTCATAAAATCAAGAAAAAAGTAAAAATAAAAAAAATTACTGAACCCCTTCCCATGTTGTAGAACTTATAATATCTTATCATATGTACATATTTATATGTTTTTGGTGTTGTTTTTGATGTTTTTTTAAATATCTTAGCAACAATGAAAATTAAAATGATTATGATGACAAAACTCTGTATATTAGCAACTTTTGTATTTTTTCTAATGGGTAATATTTTTTCCCAGGAAAAGGACAGAGAATCCACCTCTGAAAAAAAAGAAATATCCAGTAAAGCGAAAGTAAACTGGCTCACTTTTGAAGAAGCCTTGAAATTGCAAGAAAACGAACCTAAAAAAATAATGGTAGATGTATATACCGACTGGTGTGGTTGGTGTAAAAAGATGGACGCCGAGACATTTTCTCATCCTGTGATTGCCAGGTACCTGAATAAACATTATTACTCGGTTAAATTCAATGCTGAACAAAAGGAGGAGATAACAGCTTTCGGACAAACATTCAAGTTTGTTGACAACGGTCGCCGTGGTTATCATGAACTGGCAGCAGCTCTATTAAACGGTAAGTTGTCGTTTCCTTCCGTTGCTTATATTGATGAGGAATTACAATTACTGGGAGCCGTTCCCGGGTTTCAACGCCCTAAAGATATAGAACCCCTGTTGTCGTACATTGCCAATGGAGAATACAAGGCTGTAGATTACGAAAAATATAAAACCTCGTTCGAAAGTCAAATAGAATAATTTCTCAACGGTTTTTTCCCGGGGGGATGATTCAGTAATCGTCTCCCGGGGTAAAAATATTTGCAGGAACGGTTATTACATCCCCGTACTGGTATACTGGGAACCTTCCTCTAAATAATACATCTTTATTGTATTCAATTTCCACGCCTGCCGGTATAGCACCCCGGTAAAAGAGATAACCACCTGCATCATCTGTCTCCTCGATCATTTGAACTTCAGGAAATATTGAGCCCGTTACTTCCGGGGTAACCGTAAAAGTCACACTTTTTGTACCCGGGTCCGGGGATTCGTGTATACCGGTTTTTCCCGAGAAATAAAACAATGTTGAAACATAAGGGTTCCCCGTATTACCGGGAGTAACATGAAATGTATAATTGTATTTATCCTCGAAAGTTTTGCCTGTAAAAAGCGAAAGATATTCCTTTTCAAGCTTGTCAATCTCTCTCACGTTAACCTCAAGTGGAAATGCTTCCGGCAAAATATCATGCATTTCTGTAAGCAATTCAAGACGGCTACTTCTTAATCGGGTAATAAAATTTGCTGCCTCCCTCGCTTTTTGTTTCTCAGTTTTCTTCTCCACTATGGTACGCAACACGGGTATTTTGACGAAAACGGAATCTTCAAATATTGTTTTATAAAGTGTATCTGTCACTTCCCCATGGAATCTTTGGGCAGACAAATCAGTAAATAAAATTTCATTCTCATAATTAAAACCATTCTCTTTCAGACCCTGACCAAACAAAACAGTATTGATGTCAGGAAGTAAAAATCCTTCAGGTGTATAACGAAAAACTCCTGCCAGCGTTTTGTAGTCCGTGGATGTTAAAAAATATACCTGTCCCGGATCACTTTCTTCCAATGGGTACGCGTTAATACCTGAAATTTTCCACTCGGTATCATTTTTTACCGGAACGTTTTTTATTCCAAGGAATTCTTCCGCGTAAAGAGCATAGGGTCCCCGCATGGTAATTGTTCGTGAAAATTCAACATTGACACGAAAAACAGTTCTGGGAAGTGAATAATACATCCCGGGAGTAGTTTGTAAATCCGAATCCGATGCTTTGGAAACTTTAATTTTAGCCGGTGTAGTACAGGAGGAAAGCAAAATCGTTAAAAAGAATATTAAAATTGAATGTTTCATTTATCGGGTATTATAGATGGTTAATCCTTTTCGAGAAATATGTGAAAAAGAATTTCATGAACATTTCAGTGATTTAAACGCATTTCCGATGAAATCTATTATGTCTCCCGGGATCATTGCTTCCTCTCCCTTTTCTGCCGCGGCAAAATCACCGGCCATGCCATGCAGGTAAGTGGCTAATATAGCCGCCTGCCATGTCTGGTAGCCCTGGGCCAACAGTGAAAGTATCATGCCCGTTAGCACGTCCCCGCTCCCACCGGTTGCCATTCCTGGGTTACCGGTAGTATTATAAAAACATCTCCCATCGGGTAATGATATGGAGGTATTTGCTCCTTTTAAAACCACGATAACATTATATTTTTTGGAAAATTCTATTTGTGCCTGGTTACGCTGGTATGCATTGTTGTATTCACCAGCCAGCCTTTCAAATTCCTTGGGATGAGGAGTCAGAATAGCATTTGGTGGAAGATCCGCGAGCCAGTCATTGTTTTCGCTCAATATATTTAAACCGTCGGCATCAATAACGAGCGGAACTTCTGTTTTCCCGATAAGATGTTTGAAGGCATCGCGACAATTATTCTTTTTAGTGAGAGCAGGTCCAATACCAATGGCAGTATATTTGGATAAATCCGGCAATTTTGCAAACACGATCTCCGACTCATCAATACTAACCAGTGCTTCCGGAACAGCAACCTGGATGATATCGCATCCCTTACGCGGCACATGAGTGGTTACAAGACCCACACCCGTTCGCAGGCAGGCTTTTGTAGCCAGTACCGCGGCTCCCATCATACCATAACTACCAGCAATAAGAAGTGCATGACCATAATTACCCTTGTGAGAGTATTTATCACGTTGTTTGAGCATGCTTTTCACGAAACCAGGAGTCACGTGATAAAGATCAGAATGAATTTCTTCAATAGCCTTTGGATGTAATCCAATAGGTAACACGTGCCAGTCTCCCGTGTAAGGAGCGTTTTCCCGGTAAAAGAAAGCCTGTTTGGGAAATTGAAAACTAAGCGTGTAAGTGGCTTTTATAACTGTTTCATAGGGGTTCCGGGAGTTATCCTCGCCAAAGAGCCCGGAGGGAATATCTATAGCAACTACCGTATTTCCGGTTTGGTTGATTAAACTGATTATTTCACCGGGCAATCCTTCAGCCGGTCTGGTCAGGCCTGATCCAAAAATTCCATCAATTAACACGTTGTCTCTTTTTATTTCGGGAAAATCGGCCTTGTTCTTTATTTCAAAAATATCCACCTGGTTATATTTGTCCAAACGTTTGAGATTCATCGCGAAATCATCAGAAACTTTTTCTGTAAATCTTAAAATAGCAACTTTCACGCTAAAATCTTCATCAGCGAGTTGCCTTGCAATGGCCAATCCATCCCCCCCGTTATTTCCCGGTCCACAGAAAATCAAAAATTCAGTTTCCGGTGGTAAGTTGTTAATTATCCACCGGGTACAGGCTTTGGCTGCCCTTTCCATGAGATTGATCGAGAGAACAGGCTCGTGATCAATGGTATACTGATCAATTTCTTTGATTCTGGCAGTAGGAAAAAATTTCATATACTTATTTTTAGCTCAGTTTATTGGAATGCGATGCAAAATTACATCCTTCAGGAATGATTTAAAAGAAAATATTGAATTTTGAAAAGTTTTAAAACATTTATTTGCCAGGGGGAACTTTCAAAAAGATTTCTATATTTGCCCCGGTAGAATAATTATGAATTAATAAAAACAAATCAACTAATTATGTTTAAAGGACATCCAAGGGGACTTTATGTAGCATTTTTTGCCAACATGGGAGAACGTTTCGGATACTATACCATGTTAGCAATTTTTGTATTATTTCTGCAGGCCAAGTATGGTTACACTGCCGGTACAGCATCGCTTATTTATGGTTTGTTTCTGGTAGGTGTTTATTTCTTCCCGCTTTTCGGGGGACTACTGGCCGACAGAGCTCTCGGTTACGGGAAAACAATCAGTATAGGACTTGTTGTAATGTTCCTGGGGTATTTTTTACTGGCAGTGCCTACCAGCATGAAAGCTGGTTTAGGCTTGATTATCAGTGCCATTATTGTAATATCGGTAGGAACGGGGCTTTTTAAAGGCAACCTTCAGGCTTTAGTCGGGAACATGTATGATGACCCGAAATACAGCAACTACCGGGATGTGGCATTCAACATTTTCTACATGGGTATTAATATTGGAGCCATGTTCGCGCCCACTGCCGCCGGAGCAATAAGCAACTGGGTTTTGAGAAGACATGATTTGTTTTACAGTGCAGAAATACCCGCCCTTGCCAATAAATACCTGCTGGGTCATGGCGAAACTTTCGTTGAAGTTCAGGATCAAAAAATCACCATTGCCGAGCGACTTTCATATTTAGCAGAAATGCAGGGTACACACTTCGCGAACCTGGAAGAATTTTCCACCAATTATATCAATGTCCTCAGTGAATCTTATCATCTCGGTTTTGGTATCGCCTGTATTTCCCTCATTTTCTCCATGCTGGTTTTCTGGGGATTTCGCAAATACTACAAACATGCCGATTTAACAGAGAAACAAAAAGCGCGGAGCGAGGAGCACAAGGATAAAATGGTTGTTCTTACCCCTCATCAGGTAAAAGAACGCTTGATTGCACTCGGTCTTGTATTTTTCGTTGTTATTTTCTTTTGGATGTCATTCCACCAAAACGGGGCAGCCATGACCATCTTCGCGAGAGATTACACGATTGGACACGTGGATAAACCAACTTACCTGTGGTTTGATTTATTTGGATTGTTAGGAATTTTCTTTTCTGTACTTGGATTTATATTCATGATACGAAAGAAAAGCTCTGGAAGGGAAAAAATAATTGGTGCGGCAGCTTTTCTGGCATTTGCCATAATTACCTACTGGAGGTACACCACCTATGAATCCTCTAATGAGTTCACTCCTCAAATGTTTCAACACTTTAACCCTTTCTTTATCGTGGCATTAACCCCGGTTATCATTGGGCTTTTCAATTATCTTAGAAAAAAAGGAAAAGAACCTTCGGCACCCAGGAAGATTGGCATCGGGATGCTGATTACAGCTGCTTCATTCCTGATCCTGGTAATAGGCTCCTTGAAACTAATCGGGTATAGCCCGAATGAAATTGGTGAGGTTCGTGCCCCCGAGAATGTCTTATTATCGCCCTATTTTCTAATTACAACTTACCTGTCATTAACAATTGCCGAATTATTCCTCAGCCCGATGGGAATATCTTTCGTCTCGAAAGTGGCACCTCCCAGGTACAAGGGATTAATGCAGGGAGGATGGCTGGCAGCTACCGCAATTGGGAATTACGGTGTAGCCCTCGTGGTTTCATTCTGGGATGATCTGCCATTGTGGATGTTCTGGTCAGTGCTGGTCGTGGCATGTTTACTTTCCGCGATCTTTATATTTTCCGTATTGAAACGTCTCGAAAGAGCTACCAAATCATAACTACTACTAACTGAAACCTGCTTAAGTTGAGGAAGAAGCATTTTTTGTTTCTTCCTCTTTTTACACAATTCTATCCAGGATGAATTTTTTATTTGCAAATACAGGGTCATTCCAGTATTTTTACAAGATAAATTATCCGAAATTAAATATGAACAAAGGATTAATATTGACGATATGTTTGACTTTTCTATTCTTTAAACCGGCATGGCAACAGGACCGGCTTGATAGCCTGGAAAATGTACTGGAGACCGTGACAAAAGAAGAAAAGTTTACTCTACTTACCGATTTAGTGCTTGAAAATTTGAATATTTCACTTAACAAATCCATTGAATACGCGATAAAATCTATTGTTGTAGCTAATGAATTGAATGATAGCCTAAAAATTGGAGAAGCCCATGATTACCTGGCCATCGCGCATTATTATTCCGGCAATCTTGAACAAGCCCTGAATAATTGGCAAATAACCCTTTCCATCTACAAAAATCATGGAGACAACAAAGCCATCGCTCAAACACTTAATAATATTGGTGTTATTTATTCAAGCCTTGGTGAATACCAGAAAGCAATAGGGTATTACCAGGAAAATCTCCGCATACAACAGAAAACCGGAGATTCCTTAAATATTGCCCGTTCATTAAATAACATAGGAAACATTTACTTTGAATTCGGAATAGATTATGAGAAGGCACTGGAATATTACCAGCAGGGGCTTGTAATGTTTGAAAAATTGGAGGATGATCCAGCTATCGCGCAGTCCCATAACAATATAGGATTGGTTTACAAGGAATTGAAGAGCTACAGCCTGGCGCTTGAAAATTTCCGTGATGCATTAAAAATATACAAAAGACTTGATGACAACACGGGTATTGCCTTTACACAAAACAACATGGGTAGCGTGTATTTAGTAGGAGGGAATTATGAGATGGCACTTCAGTATAGTCTTAATGCCATGACAGCATATCGGCAGCAAGGTAAAAATGCCGATTTGGCGTTGTCCATACGTGACATTGGCAATGTTTACTTTAAATGGGGAAAATATGACAAAGCCCTGGAATACTTTAACCGCTCTATTGATCTTTTCATGGAAATGAACATGAAAAAAGAAATACTTGACACATATAAAATGATATCGGATGTCTACTCTAATATGGATAATTACGAGAAAGCATTCGCTACCTTTAAAAAATACGCTGAGTTAAAAGACAGTACGCTTGGCGAGGACTATCTAAAACAAATTCAGGAACTGGAAGCCAAGTACGAGTCCGACAAAAAAGAGCAACAAATCATGTTACACGAGGCTGAACTGGAAAAAAAAGCCGTGGAAAACAAGCGACAGAAACTGGTAATTTACTCTTTTGTACTGGGTCTGTTCCTGGTTCTTATTTTTTCACTTTTACTTTACAAGCAGTTCAGGGAAAAGAAAAAAGCCAACCTGCTGCTTGAAAAACAAAATCATGAAATAAGCAATCAAAGAGATCAAATTTTCCAGCAAAAAATGGAAATTACAGATAGTATCCATTACGCGAGCAAAATACAATCCGCTGTTTTACCCCCCGATGATTATATAAAAGAAAACTTTCCCGATCATTTTATCCTTTATAAACCCCGCGACATTGTGAGTGGTGATTTTTACTGGCTTACTCAACAAAACGGACGGGTTATTTATTGTGCTGCAGATTGCACGGGACACGGTGTGCCGGGTGCTTTCATGAGCATGCTGGGGGTAGCATTTCTTAATGAAATTGTAAGCAAAGGACATGATATTAGCG
This sequence comes from uncultured Bacteroidales bacterium, assembly GCA_964426725.1. Lineage (GTDB taxonomy): Bacteria > Bacteroidota > Bacteroidia > Bacteroidales > CAYRRV01 > CAYRRV01. The sequence continues at coordinate 57,505 of CAYRRV010000013.1, forward strand.
CGGCCATGATATTGAATGAATTAAGGAAATATATTGTACAATCATTACACCAGGAAGGAAAAGAAGGGGAAGCAAAGGATGGAATGGATATAGCTCTCTGTATCGTGGATAAGGAAAACATGAAATTGCAATTCGCGGGTGCCTTTAACCCCCTGATAAAAGTTAGAAATAATGAAATCATTGAAATCAGGGGTGACAGGATGCCAATTGGAATTCATATCAACATGAAGGATGATTTCACGAATCATGAAATTGATATTCAAAAGAACGATGCGTTTTACATTTACTCTGATGGCTATGTTGATCAGTTTGGTGGAGATAAAGGTAAAAAATTCATGTCAAAGAGATTCAAACAACTTCTCATAGAAATTAATAAATTTTCAATGCAAGAACAAAAACAAATCCTCGAAAACAGACTCAAAGAATGGATGGGACAATATGAACAGGTTGATGATATTATTGTAATCGGGGCCCGGGTATAATAAATGTTTACCTTATAAAGCCCGGCACCTGATTTAAGCTTGCCTCTAAATTGTCCAAACCCGGCCGGTAAAAACCGGGAGATATTTTACTAATTCCTGTTTTTTCCTGTAACCAAAAAAAAATCTTTTCGTTTATATTAAGGTGATAAATATCATCGTATATTTATACCATAAATCAACCCTGCAATATTGAATTTAATTTATAATATTAATAAATTACCTTATTTTAATCTTAATCCCTTAAATACCATGAAGAAAACATGTAGATTCCTGCTAATTTTCCTGGTTGGCCTTATGATGTTATCCTATTCATTACAAGCCCAGCTATCAGTAGAATTTGATGCCTACATAAGTAACAACTGTGAACCGGCAGTCGTTGAATTTTATAACTACACGGATACGACCGGGTATGGCTATCTCCAAGCCCATTGGGAATTAAACGGTCATGTTCACGAGGGTTGGGTATTGCCCGATACATCGTTACCAAGAGGTCATTACGAGGTCTGGTTAAGATTCTATGATCAATCCATGAACCTCGTGGGAGAAGAGATGCAATCATTTGATATTAATGGAACCCTTGCCAACAGCATCGAAATATATCCTCCAGGCGAAGCGTGCCCGGGGGAAGAAATTGAACTCGCTGCTCATGAAGATGTATGGTGGATTGAATGGCATATGGAAGATGGTAAAGTTTATTACAACACGTACGAGAAACATACCTTTTATGAGACAGGAGAAAAAAATATTACCGTCATCGGATCAAACATCTGTGGTACAGACACAATCGTGAAAACAATCAATATTACTGATGCTGCTAAACCAACCGCCCAAATCATCATGCATCAGGGAAACGACCATTGTCCTAACCAGGAAATAATTTTCGAAAGCCGGGGAAAGCATCCCACGAATTCCTGGACTTTTGGCAATGAAACTAAATCGGGAAAAACAGTAAGCCATTTCTATAGCGACACCTCTTACGCGGAACACGAAGTTATCTTAAACGTAACAAATATATGTAACAATCAAGACATAGATACCGGGATTATCCACATTCAGACGGACCAGCCGGCATATGCTGAATTCGAATACAACTATAACTCTTCCTCAGAATTACCCTGCCCGAATACAGAGATAAAATTCATCCCTCATGGCTCAGGAACTTACCGCTGGGATTTTGGAGATGGAAATACATCCAGTTCAAGAGAACCTGTTAATTATTACGCTTCACCTGGAGAATACCAGGTTCAGCTTATTGTATCAAACGGTTGTGGTAATTCAGATACAACAACCCAACAGGTTTTCGTGGGTTATGATCCATACAGTTCCATTTATGCTAATTTCTGGATAGATGTTGACCATGAAATGGAATGGGATGATACGCTTGAAGTATGCCCTGGGGAAGAGCTAAGCTTTATAAATGATTCTGACAGTGAAACACCCGTAACTTTCAACTGGGATTTTGGAGACGGAACAACCCGAAAAGCAGTTAATGCAAAACATACCTTTGTTAATCCTGGCATTTATGATATTTGGCTAAAGGCATCCAATGTATGTGGGGCCAAAGACAGTATGTCCCAGACTATAAAAATAAATCCTGAACTGCATCCTTACGCGGATCTTAACGTGACACCCTATTTATTATGCCCAGGGGAAACAGTTTATTTTTATGACAACGAATTTACCCCCCGGAGAAATTATTCATATTCAGTTATTTTTGGTGATGGAACCAGGGAAGACAACATCACGAAAACTTCTGATTTACAGTTACAAACCCTCGTGAATAAAAAATATGATAACCTTGGGAGCTACAATTTTGCGTTTACAGTTACCAATAGTTGCAATATTACAGATACTTTGAAAGGCATCATAGAGGTAAAAGATGATAGTAGTATTAAACCATTCTATTATGTAGAAAACAGCACGATGCCTTACGATGATCAGGGGAAAGCAGCAGACATGTCAACAAGACAGGAAAGCAGTGATCATAAATTTACGATTCCCGTCCAATGGGCTGACTATAATCCTGAACTGGATAGCACGTTTTTCATCTTCATCTGGTATGACGAGCTGGATACAGTAAATAATGACAGACCTCCTGACGGGTATGTCGAGTTTCAAAGCAGCACCATTGTCACGGGAGATGTTGTTGAAGCATTCGTACCCATTAATCCTGAATATCCCCTGAGCGTGGGTCTGGCTCTTACATATTATGCCAATCCCAGGATAGCAGGCGAAGAAGAGCCTGACCTCTGGAGCGTACCCCTTGATGGATCTCTTCAGCCCCAATTTAAGCTTCCCATCACTCCCGGGGGCACTACAGAACTTTCTCCACAGGGAATCATTTTACAGGGCACGGTTGAAGAGAGCGCGAAATACAATCCCACCGGGAAATGGCATTATTATGATGGAAATCAACATGTATACCTGAGCTTGTATGACGATGGCTATTACAATCTTGAAAGCTCGGCTACAGGCGATTATAATGACAGAAATTTAAAATCATCAGGCAATTGGCAGCATCAGAATGATACACTCTACATGGAAGACACGTATAATTGCTATATTACAGGAAACTACGAGATCAGGGAAAGTGTTGATTCTCTTAGCCTTTTACAGATATCAGATGAATGTAGTGAAAGAACAAGCTTGATAACAAATCAGGCATTTCAGGTTCTGGATGAAGATTTCCATGGGGATTATTTTTCTGCCTGTATTGGCGATGAAGTATATTTCCAGGTGGTAGGTGGCGTGAGCCACGAGTGGAACTTTGGCGATAATTCACCAGTCTCTACAGAGCAATACCCGGTGCATAGTTATAGTGATACGGGAACTTATAACGCGTATGTTATTGCAACCAATGCCTGTGAACGTGTTGACACTATTTACACCAAGGTTAAAATTGGCCTGAACAACCAGCCTGAAGCCTGGTTCAATATAAATTCTTATAACATTGCTGTTAATGACACGGTCAAACTCATGTACGGTGATGATCGGCCTAACAATTATACATATTTATGGGATTTCGGTGATGGAAATACCTCAACAGACAGGAACCCTGAACACGTTTACACGAAGAAAGGTGATTACGAGGTTAGACTTAAAGTAACCAATGGTTGCGGGTCAAATGAAGAATACAATTGGATACATGTAGGAGATCCCGTCACTGGTACTTGTCAGGCTAAATTCATGTTTAATGTTGCCCAGGCTTCAAGGGAAATAAATTTTATTAACAACTCTGCCGGCACGGATCTTATATATTACTGGGAATTTGGTGATGGAAAATTCTCCACTGAAGAGAATCCTGTTCACGTTTACGAGAAAGATGGTATATACAAGGTGTGTCTCTCGATAAAAGACACGGAAAATGATTGTTCTCACCAGGTATGCCGTCTTGTAACAATTGGCACCATTGATTGCATGCCGGAGTTTAATCATGTTGTAAACAATGCTAATAACTCGGTTAATCTCACGAATTTATCAACCAATGCAACCCAATACTTCTGGAGTTTCGGTGATGATGAATACTCGGATGAAACATCACCTACTCATGTTTATGCCAAACCCGGCAAGTATAATATTTGCCTGATCATACATAACCCAAATACGGGTTGCGAGGCTGAAATATGCCGGACCGTGGAAGTCGGACAAGTTGATTCAATGTTTAGAGCTGATTTCTCATACTTCATTGATCCTGATAGTAACGTGGTGAAATTCAAGAATGAATCGAATGGTCTGTCAACCCATCTTTACTGGACCTTTGGCGATGGTAAGATGGGAGTAAAAGCTAATCCCTTTCATAAATACGACACCCCCGGCATCTATGAAGTATGTTTATCTATGTTCAACGAAAATACAAGTCAAAGAGATAATACATGCAAAGAAGTGATGGTGGGAATCCAGGAATGTGATATCAAGGCCAATTTCGCGTATCTCATTGATAATACAACCAATAAAGTAACCCTTATTGACAAGTCGAATGGAGATATTGCCGATTGGTTCTGGAATTTCGGGGATGGGACTACTTCTACCAAACCAAGCCCCGTGCATGAATTTGAACCGGGTTTTCACCTGGTAAGTCTTGCAGTAAAAGATGCCAGTTCGGAATGCATGGATTATTATGCTGCTTTCATTAAGGTAGGCTCCACTTCATGTGCTGCAGATTTTGAATATGTTGTAAATCCTGTTACAAAAGCAGTTGAATTTACCAGTCTTAGCGAGGGCAGTTCACCCAAGCTGTTCTGGAATTTTGGTGACGGGTATTACAGCACTGATACAAACCCTGTTCACAAGTACTCTAAACCGGGAGTTTACCATGTATCGCTTACTGTAAATGATGCAGGCGGTACATGTAGTGATTTCATCGAAATGCCGGTGCAGGTTGGAGATATTAATTGTAAAGCAGATTTTGAAGTTTTTGTAGACTCGATTTCCAACAAGGCGTATTTCAGATCAAAGGTAATGGGAGAAGCAACCCAATTATTGTGGATGTTTGGTGATGGTAGTGTTTCCGAAAAACCAAATCCAACTCATCAATACACTCACCCGGGTTATTATCCTGTCGTACTGAGCACCTTCAATGCAACAAATAACTGCATGGACAGTTATGAAAAAGTCGTGCTAATCGGCGAACCCGGGGTGGATTGTGAGGCCGACTTCGCTTTCTACATGGATAGCGCCACACGTGAGGTGGAATTCATTGATCGAAGTATAGGAAACCCCGTGGATTACGTGTGGAACTTTGGTGACGGGAATCTATCAAATGAGCCCAACCCGGTGCATACTTTCATGAGAAAGGGTTTTTACAACGTATGTCTCAACGTGTTTAATGATAAAAACATACCCCACACCAAATGCAAGGTTATCAGGGTAACACCCAACCACGATCAGGACTGTAGAGCCAACTACAGCTTTACTATAGATTCTGTAAACAAGAGTGTTACATTCGCTGATAACTCCTTTGGTGAACCCGATACCTGGTTCTGGGATTTTGGAGATAATAAAACTTCCAATATACAAAATCCTATACATGCTTATGATACCTCGGGGTATTACCTGGTTGTACTTGCCACCAAGAATTCTAAGACGGGCTGTTCCAGCAAACATTACGAGCTCATTAACGTGTCTAAAGGTAATAATGGTATCCGTGCAGGATTTGGTTATGAAATTGACTCCATCGTTACAAAGGCTGGGGGTAAACCGGTTAATATGGTCGGGGTAGGTGTCGGTTCGCGTTCCCGCGCCGTATGGGATTTCGGTGATGGTGAAAAGGATTCGACAACGTTCACCCCAACACACGAGTATTACGAGAGCAAAACTTACACGGTGTGCCTGACAATCAGCGATCCGAACACGAAAGATTCTGATACTGATTGCAAGGAAATCAAAATAGATCTGGGCACCGATGTATCTAATTTCACCAGGCTGGACAGTGAATTGATGGCTTATCCCAATCCATTCAGCAATTACACGACCATCGCCTTCGACCTGTCCCGTGAGATGCTTGTAGACTTAACACTCTTTGATGTAAGCGGGAGAAAGATAATAACATTCACCCGTTCCCGGAAAACCATTGGAGAACACAGGGTGATCTGGGATGGTTCAAACCTTGAAAGCGGAACTTATATAATTCAGTTAAAACTTGAAGATGGAACTTCAATCAGTCGAATGTTAGTAAAACAGTAAAAAGAAGTTTATCTGGTTAGCAGAAAAGCACCCTGGCAGTATTGCCAGGGTGCTTTTTTTTGAATACAAATGTTTAAAAATCTATTTTGCCACCCAGGTTAACTGCCACGTAAAGAAACGCGATAATTCCCACCACTATTAATAAAGCAGCGCCAAATCCAACAGCATCCACTTTTCGCCATTTCATGATTTCCCAAGATGTGCCGGGAAACATTTTCGGATGCTCCTTCTATTCTATAATAATTGAAGTCGAAGATAGACAAATGTACATCCGGCGCTTTGTAATCGCGTCTTAAAAAACAGGTAATATCGTCCTTTTAATTAATGACTGGTTTTTCAGCCCGGGAAACTGGCATAAATTTTTATAGATATACTTGCAAAAGAAAGGCAATAAAATGACTAATAAAGTAAGAGATTATTATAATAATCATGCTAAAGAAGAGGAAGAACGCCTCGATTTTCATGCATTTGAACTACCGGTGACCATGCATTATATTTCCCGGTACCTGCCACCAGGCAGCAAAATTTTAGACATTGCCTGTGGAACAGGCAGGTATGCTGAAGCGCTCCTCGAACAAGATTATCTCCTCGGGTTAAATGATATTTCTGATCAAAATATCAGGTTTGTAAAAGAAAAATTCGGCAATAATGAAAATATCCTCTTCATGGAAAGATCTGATGCAAGAACCAGTATGACATGGCAAAGAGAAAAGTGGGACGGGATATTGCTGTTGGGACCATTATATCACCTGCAGGAGAGAAAAGAACGTTTGGGATTGTTAAAAATGGCAGAACACTATGTTCAAAAAGGGGGGGTTGTTTTCTCCGCTTTTATGACAAGAACCGGGGCTTTGATTTACGGGCTTAAAAATAATCCCGGGGGAATTCTAAACGAGGATGGTACGAAAAAACTCTGGGAACAAGGACATGATGAAACCTTCATCGAAAAGACCGAACACTTTGAAAATTCTTATTTTTCTAATCCTGCAGAAATCCATCCATTAATTGAAGAAGCACGTCTTACTCCCCTGCACCTCATAGGAATAGAAGGCATATTTGGCGAACGGTTTGAATTGTACCATAACCTGCCTGTCAAAGAAAAAGAAGCATGGCTGAAATTTATAATTAAAAATGGAGAAGAACAACCGATTATCCACAATTCAAAACATATGCTAAGTGTCTCCACGAAATAATGTTGAAAATTCTCCACATGTAAAAACAAAACTCTACAGGCAATACCACACATTACAAATAGCATACTTGTTTATTTGATATCCCAAAATCTCTTATCATCAGGAGGATTCGGAGATCAATTGTATTTTTTATCCTTAAATATTTATATAGGCAGGTTTTATGTAATTATATTTATGAAATTCATGCTATTGATTACTTATATCACTCATTTTTGTTATAAAAAGAAGTAACAGGGATATGAACCAAATTTTAATTCCGATTGATTTCACTGAAGAATCATTTCAAACTTTACAGTATGGAACAAACCTGGCTAAAACTCTTAATTGCAACTTGCAATTATTGCACGTGATCGATTTATATGAATTTGGCATGAATTACACTTATCCTGACCAGGCACCTTTGCCTGAGATATCAAATGAACTGGTAGAAATAAGAAAGAAAAATGCAAAAGAATCCTTCGAAAAACTCGTGAGCGAGATGCAAAAGAGAAAGGATGGTTTTCCGGATTTAAATTACACGATAGAAGTAGGCCTCTCAACTAAAAAAATCATAGAAAAAACTGAAAATGAAAACGTTGACTACATTCTTCTCTCGGGCAGAAAAAGCAATAATTCACTCAATCAACTTCTTAATTCATCCTATTTTAATATCATTACTCAAGCGCGTGTACCTGTCTGGATAATACCCGATAACAAAAAATTCGAAAAAATTAAAAAAATAGTATACGCTACAAATTATAACGATGAAGATATTCCCTCGCTAAAGAAAATCGCACGGTTTGCCGCACCAAATCAAGCAGAAATAATCGCACTCCATGTTACTCAAAATATGAATTTTCAATTAAAAATAAAACAGGAAGGTTTCCAAATCATGGTAAGGGAAAAGCTAAAATATGACAATATATCAATGGTAAGTATTGCAACATCTCAAGGGATATCAAGGATTCATGATTTCGCTAATGAAGTTAGAGCGGATATTATCGTGGTAATGAAAGAGAACAAATCTTTCCTGAAAAAAATATTTAACAAGAGCGCTACAAGGCAGCTTACAATAGAAACGAGTATACCATTACTCGTTTTTCATGAATCATGACATGTGAAATAAAAATAAAACTACTGTTTATGTGGAATAAGAAAAAACTTGAAGATTTAGCAAAAAAACACGCACCTCATTCCGTGAGTATTTTAATACCGACAGAAAGAGCGGGAGAGGAAGTTCTGAACGAAAAACACAAGTTGCACTTGAAAAATCAAATCAGGGAAGTTGAAAATAAACTGGAAAACTACAAGTTGAACAGGAATGAAATTGACAATTTCCTTGAAGATATCAGAAACTTAATGGATAATAAATCAATCTGGAGAAATGCTTCTGATGGTTTAGCCGTGTATAAATCAGGCGATAAACTGGAATATGAAACACTACCCGTGAAATTTGAATCGTTTAATTATATCGCCGACCACCTCTATCTCAAACCATTAATTCCGGTAATTGACAGTGATGTAAGTTTCTTTCTTTTGACATTGAGCCTTAAAAGTGTACAGCTTTATGAATGCACGAGATATGGAATTCAGTCAATTCAAATTGAAAATCTTGTACCGGAAGAATTAGAGAAAGTAGTCGGGTACGATTACGAGCAGAAAAACCTTCAGGTGCGCGGACAGCAAACCGGAACGGGTTCACCCATGTATCATGGCCAGGGAGCAGGTAAAGATGATAAAAAACCGGAAATTGAAAAATTTCTTCAATATGTCAACAAGGGTTTGATGAATTATCTTCGCGATTTCAACAAACCGCTGGTAGTAGCCAGTGTAGAATACCTTTATGCCATGTTCAGGGATATTTCTCACTACAAGAATATTTATCCTGAACCCATCCCTGGGAATCCTGAACATGAACTGCCAGGATTATTACTGGAAAAAGCACGACCGGTTACCAAAAAACTTTACGAGGAGTCGATCGGTAATGCTATTAATAAATATAATGAAGCAGTAACTGCAGGAAAATCTCTTCCCGGTATAGAAAATGTAGTTCCTGCTGCAGTAAGTGGTCGTGTTGACACGCTTTTCGTTAGAGATGATATCAACATCTGGGGAAGATATAACATGGAAACCGGAAAAGTTGAATTACATGAAGAAAAAAACGCGGGTAATGCCTGCTTGCTAAACCTGGCAGCCGTTCATACCATGCTTAATGGTGGTAAAGTTTACAACCTGCCCATCGATGATTTGCCGGAAAAAAACACGAACGTGAATGCCTTATTACGCTTTTAATAATAAAGCTGTAATAATCTTAAATCAAACAAGGTAGAATAATTTCCCCATACTAATACTGGTGATGTGAGATTTTACCCTGATAACTTACCACCCGGGAGGGCCTGACATGTCTTATAAAAAATTCATGTTTTTTGGCAGGGTTTTTTATGTACAATACTCCTACTGTTTTAATTTAAGAACTCTAAAATTTGAAACCATGGAGAAAGGAAAAATAGGATTAACAGCAGCAATATTAATTGCCAATGGGTTCACGGATAGCGAGGTTTTGTCTCTTACAAATAAACTCAACAGCATGGGAATAGAGCTAACCGTGCTATCACCCGAAGAGAAATTGATTAAATCCGCCTCATTAATGAACAGTGAATTAGAATCGGGCATTGAGAGCGGTTTATTGATTGATGTTGATATTAATATCGAAACCATTAATAATATTGATTTCGATATGCTTATCATACCGGGAGGAGCATTTCACATTTACAAATTAATTACAAATGCACATGTTTTAAAACTGGTAAGGCAATTTGCTGAAACGCACCGGATTTTATGCACTTCTTCCCATGCAATTGAACTATTACTGGAAACGGGTTCCACGAGAGGAAAATATCTCACCTCACCAGTCAGGTACAAGGCCGCGATAATGAACTCGGGTGGTCAGTGGCTCAATGAAAATGTCGTTGAAGATTCAAATCTTATAACCGGAAAGAATAGTGGTCAGGTTTCGGCATTTTCAGAAAAAATCGTGGATAAAGCCCTACGCTTTAACATGCTGAAAAAATACAGTTCAGCAAGAAGCAAAAAAATGAATGCCGTCTAAAATTTTAAACAAGTGGTGCAGCATGTTGAAACTGAAGTAGGGATATCCCTTTATTTAGGGACTTTTGACACAGATCAACCGTCACATTACAAATGACATTACACTGGAAGCAATCAAAAAAAAAATTATGCATACATACAAATATATTATTCTCGGTGGAGGAACATGCGCTGGTTATGCTGCTGATGAAGCGGTAAATATAGGAATTAATAAAGGTGATATGGCTATTGTTTCAGCAGAAAATTCCTTTCCACCCGATCGCCCGCCTTTTTCAAAAGGCTACTTGAGAGGAGAGATAGATAAAAAGGACGTATTCATAAATCATGAAAAATTTTACGAGGAAAACGGAATTGATCTTTATCTTAACCATCATGTTGATGAAGTGGATTTAAACAACAAAACACTAATCACGAAAGAAAAAAATTTTAAATACGAGAAGCTATTGATTACAACCGGTTCAAAAATAAACAAACTGAGAAATGAAGGTAGTGATCTGGGGAATATTTTCTATTTAAGATCGTTATCCGATTCCAAGAACATCCGGGAGTCAGCCCGGCGTGCAAAAAAAGCCCTGGTCATAGGGGGCATGTTTATTGGTACAGAAACCGCGGCATCATTGAGCCTAATGGGATTAAAGGTCACTCTGGTTTTTCCCGAAGATCGCGTTTTACAGCATTTCACGAATAATACCATTTCAGATCATATCTCCTCGTATCTTCAAAAACTTGGCGTAAATATCATATCAAATGTAAAGATTGATCGTTTCAGCGGTGAAAAGAAAGTACAGCATGTCCTGCTTAATAATGGTAATGATATTGAAACTGACCTCGTGGTGGCCGGAATTGGTGTCAGCCCCGCGATTCAATTATTTGAAAACACATCCCTGAATACAGGTGACGGGATAATCGTTGATGAATACACCAGAACAAATATAGAAAATGTTCTCGCGGCAGGCGATGTAGCCCGGTTCCCGGATAAAACATTCAATAAAAGCAGGCGCGTTGAACATTGGGAGAATGCATTTGAACAAGGAAAGACAGCCGCTAATAACCTCCTGGGGAAAAAGAAGGCATATGATTTCCTCCCGTATTTTTTCTCTGATGTTGGCGATTTGTCTTACGAGTATTTTGGAGATAATGCAGATTGTAATCGTGATATCATAAGAGGAAATCCCGTGGAAGGAGACTTTACCATTTTCTTTCTCAAAGATGATATTCTCAGAGCTGCCTTTATTACATCTAGCCGACCAGATGCTGAAAGAAATGCCGTGAAAAAATGGATAAAAGAAAAAACTGCACTTAACGATGATATATTGAAAAATGAGGCCACGAAAATTTTAGAAGCCGCCAGGAATTAGTCTTTATTGATAATCTGTTCTTTTCAAAATACCAGAAGTGAACAACCGCTTTACTGGAAGTACTGATCAACATTTTTTAGGGGGGAATACACCAGCCATCATTAATGTGGAATAGATTTCACACTACGAGCAACTATTCTAACATGATGCTTTTTAAAAGTACCAGGATGCCATCTTTTAATATGCTTACTAACAAACACATACCTGCAACTACCTCGAATATATCATGCTATTATGGCATGTCATTTTCAATACAGGGTAATAAAAAATCATCATAAAAAAATAAATTATAAAAAGATGAACGTGTTTAATGTTATCATAACATTTTTTATTGCCATAGTTATCACGCTGGTATTTCCTTATGTATTTAAAAGCAGAGGCCCCTGGAATTCAATGTGGGCTTTTTTTATCATCCTTTTATTGACCCTTTTTGCTGCAGGATTATGGATTATACCTGCAGGGCCGCAATGGAACGAGGTGGCATGGGTGCCATTATTATTCGTTGGTGTACTTTTCGCCCTGATCCTGGCAGCAGCAACTTACACGAAACCCTATGGTGAAGAGCTAAACACAAACAAGCCGAGGGAAATAAATGAAGAGGTGTCAAAAAACACCATAGCCACAATGGCCGCTTTTGGATTATTTTTTTGGCTACTTCTTATTAGTCTGATAGTCATTATCGCTATTGGGCTAACTAATTAATTTTTCAAAAAAAAACAAAACCATATGATACCAAAAACAAAAAATTTAATGATTTTCAGAATTATTATCTTAATAATTGTTTTTGTATTTTCAATAACAGGAGCATATTCACAGGAACAGGATGAGCTATCCGACAAAGAAATATCGGAAGCAGTTGACTCCGAACTTTGGGTACATGATGATGTGCCAAGTCACCTGATTGATGTGAATACCCATGAAGGAATTGTTACACTCACCGGCACAACCAATAACATAATGGCAAAAGAAAGGGCAAAAGAAGTGGCCATGGCGGTTAAAGGAGTCCGGGGTGTTGTAAATCGAATTGAGGTAGATGCCCCCGATATGGATGATATGACCCTCAAAAAAAATATTGAAACGGCACTACTCAATGATCCCGCTGCAAATTCGTACCAGCTAAATGTTGAGGTTAACAACGGGGTGGTTACTCTCAAGGGTGAAGTTGATTCGTGGCAGGAGAAAATAATTGCAGAACACGTGGCAAAAGGGGTTACCGGTGTTACAGATGTAATAAACAGGATAAGCTTTGAGTATGATCCCGACCGCACGGATATTGAAATAGAAAATGATATCCGGGCCGCTCTTGAAAATGATGTAAGAGTAGATGCCGATTTAATCGCGGTGGATATTAATAATGGGATGGTTACACTCTCGGGAACCGTTGGAAGCGGAACAGAAAAAAGCATTGCCGAAATGAAATCTTGGGTAACCGGTGTAAGAAGTGTGAATACAGACAAATTGGAAGTAAATTACTGGGCCCGTAATGAACGAATAAAAAAACAACGGGTGGAAGCAAAAACGGATTCTGAAATTGAACAAGCTATTAACGATGCTTTCTTTTATGATCCAAGAGTAAGCTATTTCAACATAGACGTGGATGTAAACAACGGTGTGGCTACTTTATCAGGAACAGTTGACAACATTGTGGCCAAAAGGGCTGCCCTGGCAGATGCCAAAAACATCGTGGGTGTTTACTCCGTGAAGAACCACCTTAAAGTACAACCAGAGGATATTCCCGGAAACCTGACAATCGAAAAACGAGTAAACGAGGCTTTCGCGAAAAATCCCTTTGTTGAAAAATTTGATATTGACGTGAAAGCGGAACAAGGTGTCGTTACCCTATATGGCATGGTTGATACATACTTCGAGAAATACCACGCGGATGATGTAGCCTCGGCTGTTAATGGAGTGATACATGTCGAAAACAGGATCCGGGTTGATGATGACATGGCTCTTGGCAGTCGCGTGTACGATTACGATTATTATGGCTGGAACTCGGTATATCCCACGCCTTATACCGGATTTGCAGATCCAATCAACATTGAAAAAAGCGACTTGGAACTGAAAGAAGATATTAAAAAACAGTTATGGTGGTCGCCCTTTGTCAATGAATCACAAGTTGATGTTACTGTTGATGATGGTGTTGCCATATTAGAAGGAACCGTTGACACCTGGAATGAACGCGTCGCGGCAACTCAAAATGCATACGAGGCGGGGGCCAAAGATGTTAAAAACAAGCTCGAGGTAATGGAAGGGTCACACAATAAAATAAATCAATAAATTTTAACCCGATTATTAAATTAAATCAAATTAAATCAAAACATTATGAAACAACTAAAATTTAAACTATTCGCGTTGCTTATATTGATAATTCCTGCAATGACACAAATTAATGCACAGGAAAAAGATTACAAAGACCTGGAAGATTTGCAGGACAGAAAAGAGAGTTACTATGTTGATATTTACAATGTAGTGAAAGAGTATCCGGATTTCACCTATGAGTATATCTATAAGAAAGGTGAACTAAATGATGTTAAAGTAACCGGGGTAGACAGGGTCATGGACCAGAAAAGACTTGAATTGTATATTTACAATTTAAAATCAAGTGATATGATCATGGAAAATGCTCCCTCCAGAACCGGGATTTATTACTCGGCAGAACAAGATGCTGAACCAGAGATGGGATATAATGACTTTCACGATAAATTGTATGAAAATCTTAACTACCCGGATGAAGCAAGTAACAAGGGTGTTGAAGGAACCGTGTTCGTGAAATTTGTTGTTGATGAAAATGGCAATATTAATTTTGCCCGCGCGGATGAAGATATCGAAACGCCATATCCTAACGCCGTAAAACAAATGAAAGAATCTGCCATAGAGGCTGTTATAACTACATCCGGTAAATGGAAACCCGCGAAAGTGGGTGGAGTGCCTGTTGCAGAATGGGTAGTGCTCCCAGTAGTTTTCAACTTTGAAAAAAACCCGTCAATAAAAGCACTTATCCGATAAATTGAATCTAATCTGATTACTCAAAGAAACCCCTTCCAAAAAAATTAAGAAAGGGGTTTCTTTTTGATTATATCTCTCTCTGCCTGTTTAATTCGCTGCTAAAGAAATGGGATTACCCATGTAAAAATCCAGAATTTTTGTTTTAAAAATATACTCGTACTTTGCCTGGAGCAAATCAGACCGGGCCTTCGTGAGGTTCATTTTGGCTTCATTATAATCAAGAGCGCTCACGATACCAGCGTTGTATTTTTCCTCGGTATATTTAAAAGCTTCTTCATTTGATTTTACAGCTTCTATAGATGAGTAATACTTTTCCAGTGCTCCCAGGGCATCAGTATGAGACTGTTGCACCAGTTTATACAGGTTGTTTTTCGCGTTTTCAAGTGCAAGTTTTGAATCTTGTACATTTATTTTCGAATTGCTAATATTGGTATTTACCCTCATGCGATTAAAAACCGGTATAGACAATCTTAACAGAACCTGTTTATACTGGTTATCATCCAATTGATCAATATAAGCATATTCACTGGTTGGATCAAATGGATCTGTTGCCGTTTCATTATATCTTGAATAATACACGCCCTCGAGTGATAATTCCGGGCTCCGCTCCCCCCTTGCCATGGCAAGTTTCTTCTCACTACTTCTAAGCAAATACTCGTTCGTTATTATCGAGGGGTGATTTTCAACAGCAATGCGATAAGCATCGTCCACGCTCATCAAAGTGGAAGAAAAATCTACTTCCAAATCTTCAGGGACCACTATATCAAATGTACCCACCGAATCTAATTCCAATAGTTGAGTCAGTGTAAGAATCGATATGGTGAGATTATTCTGCGCGTTAATAAGGGTCACTTTTTCCGATGCCTGCTGTGCCTTGATATCCAGCAAGTCGCCCCTGGCCTTATTCCCTACTTCAACCAGTTTCTCAGTTTTTTCAACTTGCTGGTTAGTCAATTCCAGTTGATTTTGGTTGATCTCAACCAGTTCTTTTTCGAAAAGTACCTGGAGATAATTAGTAGCAACATTAAGCGTAACGTCGTACTTCACTGATTCCAGTAAAGCCAGGTCTGCCATCATGCTGAATTTTCGCTCCTGAATATTATTATAATTCTGCATCCCGTTAAACAGGGTAACATTACTACCAATCCCCATGCTACCTTGCTGGAGTTCACGGTTTTCCCAAACATAATCTTCAGTATTCAAAGAACGACCGGAACTTAATTGATGAGACCACTGTGCATTCAGATTTGGCAGCAAATCATACCTTGACTGTTTATATTCATTATTATATATCCTGGTAGAAAGTTCCTGCCGCTGAATCTGTATATTATTTTCAAGTGCGTAATCAATACATCGCTCCAGGGTCCATGGTTCCTGAGCATTTAATAAAGATATCGTAAGCAGGAAACCAGCAACGAAAGCTATTTTTTTTATCATGTTTTTTATCTAAACAATTATTATTTTATTTAATCAAAGCATTACACTTTTTCCCTGTATAAAACCTGAATGCGCGTTGCAGCGGAAATGAGGAACTGGAATAGATAAATCTTTCATGGTACAGGAATTCAGGTTAGTAAAATTTATAGTATATGCCTCACGTTTTCAGTTACGATGTGACCATCGAAGAGCTGGATAATCCGATGTGCTTTTTCGGCATCACTTGGCGAGTGGGTAACCATGATAATGGTAGTGCCTTCCGTGTTGAGTTCGCCAAGCAAATTCATCACTTCCTCGCCATTGGCAGAATCGAGATTACCGGTGGGTTCATCTGCAAGGATTAGTTTTGGTCTTGAAACAACGGCACGGGCTATTGCCACTCGTTGCTGCTGTCCTCCCGAAAGCTGCTGCGGAAAATGGTTTCTCCGGTGTGCAATTTTCATTCGTTCCAGTTCGGCTTCAACCCTTCTTTTTCTTTCTGATGAAGATACTTTCTGATAAAGCAAAGGCAATTCAACATTTTCAAATACCGTCAATTCATCAATCAGGTTGAAGCTCTGGAAAACAAATCCAACATTGGACTTCCGCAGATTGGTTCTATGTCTTTCCTTGAATTTACTCACTTCAATCCCATCAAAATAAAACAAACCACCTGTTGGGTTGTCCAGTAAACCAATAATGTTCAGGAGTGTTGACTTCCCGCACCCGGAAGGTCCCATCACGGCAACGAATTCACCTTTATCAACTTTAAAATTGACATTATTCAGCGCTGTAGTTTCCACTTCGTCTGTTCTGAATACTTTACTGAGATTTTCAGTTACAATCATAATATTAAGATTTATGGTTTCTATTCTTTTAGAATGAGTTTATCAGCATCTCCAAAATTATCATAGCTTGACACGATTACTTTTTCTCCTTCCTCAAGCCCCTCCAGCACCTCGTAATATCCTGGATTTTGACGCCCCAAGCGGATCTCTCTTTTTATCGCCATTTTTTCATCTGGAAGAACAACATATACCCACTGGCCACCGGTACTCTGGTAAAACCCTCCTCTTGGCACGAGCAATGCATTTTTCGACTCTCCCAGTTCCAGTTTTATGCGTGATGCCTGACCAATGCGAATCCTGTCTGGTATTTCTTCAATAAATTCCATATCAACCGAAAACCGACCATTTTGCACCTCGGGTAATATCTTCACGATTTTACCCTGGTAGGATTTACCGGAAAAATCACATGAGCCGGTTAATCCTTTTCTTACCCTCGCGATATAATGTTCATCTATATCAACCCGGAGCTTGTATGAATCAAGGATGTTAATGGTTCCTATTCTTGAACCATAGTTGATCACCTCTCCTATTTCAGGGTTGAGCGTGGCCAGTTCTCCTTTAACCGGGGCTTTGATATGTAATGCCTCTAACCTGTTTCTAATTAACGAAAGGTTATTCTGCATGCTTTCTACTGAATTCTCGGAAGCTGCAATCCTGGCTTCCATGAATATCGAATCCTGAAGATGTTTTTGCTCGAGCAATTCCAGTTTTTTTACTGCCAGCTCGTATTGATCCGCTGATAATTCAAATTCTTCTTTAGAAATATGATCGTTTTCATAAAGCGATCGATTGTTTGTAAAGGTACGTTTCAATTGTTTCAGGCTATATTTTAAATCGAGTATACTTGTTTGGGTGCTGATCTTTTGATTTTCAAGGTTGACTTTCATTTGACGCAAATCGTTAATTGCCCGGGCAACCTGAGCCTCGTTGTTTGAAATCTCCAAAAGGAGGTTATTGTTACTCAGGCGTATAATTACATCATCGGTATCAACCATGGTACCCTCTTCAATAAGAATTTCTTCCACTTTACCACCCTCGGTAGCATCAAGATATATTGTTTTTATTGGTTGAACAATACCAATAACAGCAATATAATCCTGAAAAACATCATTCTTTACCCGAGAGACCGATAATTTCTCAAGTTGAACATTCAACTTTGAACTTTTATCACCAAAAAAAATATTGTAAATAATAAACCCGCAAAAAACAAAACCAAAAGAAATCCAGATGACTTTCTTAACCCATTGATGCTTCTTTTCAATTTTCCGGTCCATAAGTTCAATTATTCATTTTGGCATGTTTTTATCATTAATTATGCCAATTATATTATTTAACTGTTTTACTGACACTTAACTACATCAATAATCTAATGAATATTTAAATTGTGTATTAAATTGAAACAGGTGAGGTTCGGAACCGGACATGGATAAAAATGCACGGAAACGAACAATTGTATGGAAATAATGTTTATTTTTACAGCAAAACGAATGATGTTTATCTACAATATCTTAACCAAAACAATTAAGAGATAAATTTTAGGGGTATATGTTATGAATGAAAATAAATTCGGAAAAATTCTGGCAGTTGATGATAACGAAGACATTTTATTTGCATTAAAATTATTATTAAAGCAACATGTAGAAAAAATCGAAACCATCAGCAACCCGAATGAAATACCCGGTTTGCTGCAAAAAGAAGATTTCGATGTTATTCTTCTTGACATGAATTTCACCAAGGATGCAATCAGCGGTCAGGAAGGTTTTGACTGGCTCGAAAAAATCCTTGAAATAGACCCTTTGGCGGTTGTAGTATTCATCACGGCTTATGGAGATGCCGAAAAGGCTGTAAAAGCCATCAAATCAGGGGCAACAGATTTTATCCTAAAACCCTGGCAAAATGAAAAGTTACTGGCCACGGTCAACGCCTCGATTAAACTTCGCCGTTCAAGAATAGAGGTGGATGGTCTCAGGATGCGGCAAAAGGAAATAAGCGCCATGCTCGATCAGCCTTTTCACGAGTTCATTGGTAACAGTCCTGAAATGCAACAGGTATTTGCCACGATTCAAAAAGTCGCGAAAACAGATGCAAACATTTTGATACTTGGCGAGAACGGAACCGGTAAGGAGCTTGTTGCCAGGGCGCTACACAGGAACTCACTCAGAAAGGACGAGGTATTTATCAGTGTAGATTTGGGAGCGATAAGTGAAACCCTTTTCGAGAGCGAATTATTTGGACACGAAAAGGGGGCCTTTACCGATGCCAAGGCAATGAAACAAGGCAGGTTTGAAATCGCTTCGGGTGGCACTCTATTCCTCGATGAGATAGGAAACCTCTCCCCTCCCCTCCAGACAAAACTACTCACGGTAATTGAAAGACGCGAAATAATCCGGGTAGGAGCCAATAAGCCGAAGGAAATTGATGTACGACTAATTTGCGCTACCAATATTAACATTCATCAGATGGTGAACGAGGCCAAGTTTCGCCAGGACCTCCTTTACCGAATTAACACGGTTGAAATTAATTTACCCCCGCTCAGGGAGCGAACCGGTGATATACCACTTCTTTCTAATCATTTCATGAAAACATACTCGAAAAAATACAAGAAAAAGGTACGAACCATCAGTGCTTCGGCATTAAAAAAACTTGAACATTATCCCTGGCCGGGAAATGTAAGGGAATTACAACACTCCCTGGAAAGAGCAGTTATCATGAGTGATAATGACGTGCTGGAGCCGGACGATTTCCTATTGCAACCAACCGGGAAACGAACAGATGAAGTTGAACTCGATACTTATAACCTGGAAGAAGTAGAAAGAACAATTATCCATAAAGTACTGAAACAATACAAGGGCAATATAACGCAGGCAGCTTCTGAATTAGGACTTACACGTACATCGCTTTACAGGAGAATGGAAAAATATGATTTATAAAAACTTTCGTGTAAACATTATTATCAGAATATTGCTACTTTCGGTAACGATATTTCTTTTTTTTTACTCGCTGGAAACAAATTACAAAATAACGCCTTTCCTGATCGCGTTGATTATAGTTTTTGAAATTTTTTCTCTTTACAGGTACGTGGACAAAATCAACCGGGAACTTGCCAGTTTTTTAGAATCAATCAGGTTTTCAGAGTTTACCAGAACCTTTCAGATGGAAGGAATGGGATCCTCTTTTGAATCACTTAACAAGGCTTTTAATGATGTAATCAGGGACTTCCAGGAAGTAAGATCTGAAAAAGAAGAACATTTCCATTACCTCCAGTCCATCGTGCAAAACATCGACGTGAGCATTCTTTCATTCAGAAAAGACGGGACCGTGGAGATGATTAACAAGGCCGCGAAAAAGTTATTCCAGGTAAGCACATTAAGAAATGTTAAAGGACTCCAGAACATGAGCCAGGAACTTGTCTCCACCCTGCTTACCATCAAACCCGGTGAAAATAAACTTGTTAAAGTTCAGGATGCAGATGATCTTCTTCAATTGGCCATTTATGCTACTGAACTCAAGATGAAAAACAGGATAATCACTCTTGTTACTGTCAATAATATTCAAAATGTTCTGGAAGAACAGGAAACCGAGGCCTGGCAAAAACTTATCCGTGTGCTCACTCACGAGATCATGAATTCAATTACACCCATCGCATCTCTTTCTTCAACCCTTGATATAATGCTGAAAGATTTCTCTGAAGATAAAGAAAATGACAAACAAATAATGGACATTGAAACCATAACTGAAATTCAGCAGGCGCTGCAAACGATCAATAAAAGAAGTACGGGATTATTGCATTTCGTGAATACATACAGGAATTTAACCCGAATACCAAAACCCAACTTCAAGATCGCCTCACTCAAAACACTTTTCAAAAATATTAACCTGTTAATGGAAGAAGAAATTACCAAGCACGGTATTGATTTCGAGGTAAGTGCTGAGCCTGAAAATATTGAACTTTCAGCCGATGAACAATTAATCGAGCAGGTATTGATCAACCTGATCAAAAACTCTATCCATGCTCTTGAAGGGCGTCCTGGCCCAAGGATATCGATGAAAGGTTTTTATAACAAAAGAGGGCGGGTAACAATACAGGTTACCGATAACGGGCAGGGTATACTGAAAGAGGTGCTGGATAAAATCTTCATCCCCTTTTTTACCACGAAACAGAGTGGTTCCGGAATTGGCCTGAGCCTGTCGCGACAAATCCTTAGATTACATAACGGAACCATCAGCGCTCAATCTATACCTGAAAAAGAAACAACGTTTACACTAACCTTTTAAAGCATTCATGCCTTTCCCGCGATAGCCAGTCTTTCAGTCTGGCGTCTTGTCAACGCGAAATGCCGGTTTTTCCATGGTATCATTTCTTCCGAAAACTTTTTATTTATGATAGGATCTGAAGGAACTTCCATAATAACATTTTCATGATTTTTGTTGAACTTCTTGATCTTGGAGGTTTCAAAGGAAAGGACTTTTTTCTTGCAATATCAAATGTTACGCGTTATCAGAAATCCCCTAAATATTGTTTCAGTTTGCTCCCAATCGATGGAACATCCGTGCTGTATTGCGTGAGAAAAGTATTATCATCCTCACTCATTTTCCAGTTCACCACTGTTTCACCAGTTTTAAAAATGCTTGAAGCATTACCATATAATGCAGCAGGATTTAGCATTATTTTTACCTGCGACAGGAAATATCCATTATCAACTATCCGGTTAAGGGTTGCCACCGATTCTTTCACACCGGGAGATATTATCGTGAACCGAAGCTCGCCTTTTTCTGAATCTGCTATTTCAAGATAGGTAATTCGTTTGAGCAACTGGCCCAGCATATCAGTCCGGTTTTCCCCGTATATTTTATCATATGGACTCACGTGTGCCATGTATGCAAATTTACCGGGGTAACTAATTGTAATAGCAGTACAGGTACTGAGACCATGGGTGTACAGGACCGTATCGCGACCGGCTCTCTTGAATTCATCGATATCAACCTCAATTACCCGATCATCAACCGGAAAATAATCGTGGTAAACGGGTCGTGTCCGGGGAATCACTTTTTCCAGTTCATCTTCGATTTTATCACGATTTTCAACGTAATACCGGGTCAAAACTTCAGCTTCATTTATCTTAGCAATAATCAGCCATTCACTTTCCAGGAAACTGAAAGTTTCAAATACGCTCAGTACCTTATTTCCCCTGTAATCAACGACTGTTTTCCTTCCTTTTTCATCTTTGAATTTACCTGAAATATTATCATCAGATAGCCTGAGTTGCAAGATTGTTGACTCTGCACGAAACCGGGAATCTGTAAGCATGTAGTGTTCTCTATTTACCAAAAATACCTCCCCGGTGGCCCCTAAATTTTTATCAATCGAAAATATTGAATTAATTTTATTGATAGAACATTGAAAAACAAACCATCCGGCCAATTCATTATCCAGCTTAACCGGTTCAATAAAAAAAGCAGAAGGCTCACCCGAAATGTGATAAAACTGAAAATCAACAAAAGATTCTGATGGTCGTTGTTTCATCTCCCCGGCGAGAGTCATGTCTTTGAATTGCTCTGAAAAAATATTCTTCTGATAATCGTTTTGTTTTCTGATGGTATAAAAGATATTTCCATCTGTATCAATAAACAATATATCGTAAAAAACAAGATATCGATTTAGATAGTGTGCCTGTATGGATTGCTTCAGTTCTTCAATTTTATGAACCATCGGGGGAGGAATCTCGATTTCCTGCTTCAAATGATAATAATCCTTCTTAGCCTTGAAAAAAGAAAGCATTAAAGCATCCTCATCAATTGAACGGGCCTTGGCCTGTATCATTTCCATGTAATCAACAAGTTGCTGTCTGGTATTGCATAAAACATCTTCAAGTTGGGTATACACTTCTTCCGTGACTTTATGCTCCTGTTGCTGGCGGGTACAACCCATGTATAATAGGATAATAAATAGGAATGAGATTCTGAATACAAATAATTTTTTAAAACTTAGATCCTGCAAAAACTTAAAGATCATAGGTATTAAATTTCTATTTCGCTAGTGTAAAATTATTTTCTAAAAATAACCTGCTTCCTGTCAGGTCCAACAGAAACAATAGTAATTGGAATATTAATCTCACTTTCAATAAATTTGATATACTCGTTTAATTCCCAAGGGAAATCTTCAACTTCAGTAACATCCTTTAAATCTTTTTCCCATGATTTCATTTCAATGTAAACCGGCTCTATATAGGCATCTACCTCGAAAGGGAACTGTTTAGTTTCTTTTCCATTCACCATGTAGGCAGTACAAATTTTCAGGTCACCAAAGCCAGTCAAGACGTCGGCTTTTGTCATGAAAAGTTGTGTCACGCCATTGAGCATTACAGAATATTTTAAGGCAACCAGGTCTAACCATCCGCAACGCCTTGGCCTTCCGGTAGTTGCGCCGAATTCGCAACCATGTTCACGCAATTTATCGCCTGCAGCATTGATTTGCTCTGTTGGAAAAGGACCGCTACCCACTCTCGTGCAGTATGCCTTGAAAATACCAAACACTTCACCTACGCGGTTGGGAGCAATACCGAGCCCACTGCATGCCCCCGCGCAAATAGTATTTGATGATGTCACGAAAGGGTATGATCCAAAATCGATATCCAGTAAAGTACCCTGGGCCCCCTCACCCAGAACTGCTTTGTTTTCATCAATATATCGATTTATTTCATACTCACTGTCGATAAGAGAGAATTTCCTCAGGAGTTCAATCCCCCTGAACCATGCATCTTCAACCTCATCCAGTTCGTACTCGTAATCGTACTGCTTTAATATTTCTTTATGCTTATTGACAAGGAATAAATACTTTTCCCTGAAATCCGGACGCAGAATATCTCCTATCCTTAAACCGTTTCTGCCCGTTTTATCCATGTACGTGGGACCAATTCCTTTAAGGGTACTACCTATTTTTGAAGATCCTTTCGCTGCTTCCGAGGCTGCATCAAGTATCCTGTGAGTAGGTAAAATGAGATGCGCTTTTTTACTGATATATAAATTTCGAACCGGATCAAATCCAATACCAACGATCTTCTCAATTTCCTGTTCGAATACAATGGGATCAATCACGACCCCATTGCCAATAATATTGACTTTTTCTTTATGAAAAATCCCCGAGGGAATATTATGGAGAATATGCTTTATCTCGTTAAATTCAAGGGTATGCCCTGCATTGGGCCCACCCTGAAACCTAGCTATCACATCATATTTCGGGGTTAGTACATCAACAATTTTGCCCTTACCTTCATCACCCCATTGCAAGCCTAAAAGTACATCTATTTTCACGTGTATATATTCTAATTAAAAGTTTGTAAATCAGTATTTTTAATTTTATCATGTCATAACCCGTGGTATTTGTTGCCTTACCCCAAATTATTAAATGTCCTTCGGCGAACCCTCATGCACGATGGTCTCGGATCAATGTAAATATACATATTTTCCCGTGCTTTTTCCTACAAATTTTAATTTTCTAAGCATGCGGATTCCATTCTCTTATAATTGGAATTTGGTTTCAGAAAAACCAACGCAAGGTACGAATAATCATTTAAATTACAAGGTTAATCATTCCAAAATGGTCTGTAAAAAAATGATGGCAGAAAACATGAATTTTTATGCACTCATTCTGCCAATTTCAGATCGTGTATACAATCTTCAAATCAACTATTCTTTTTTCCAGCGTGCTCATCTCTCGAGAATCCATATATATACAATGAATGATGCGAGGGATCAAAATTATTTAACTCGCAAGCAGTTTTTATAATCTCCTGAATCCTGGGATCACAAAACTCGATAACTTTCCCGGAGTTAATATCAATCAAATGATCATGCTGAATACACTGGTATGCTTTCTCGAACTGTGCTATATTTTTCCCAAACTGATGCTTAACCACGAGATTGCAATCAAGTAACAGTTCAATGGTATTATAGAGGGTTGCCCTGCTCACGCGATAGTTCTTATTCTTCATGAAAATATATAATGATTCGATATCGAAATGTCCGACCCTCGAATAAATCTCATCAAGAATAGCATATCGCTCTGGGGTTTTCCTGTGTCCCTTCTTCTCCAAATATTCAGTGAATATTTTCTTAACTGTATCTTTAGTTTCTTCCTGTATCATTAAATAGTCTAATTAAAAATAAGGAGCTAAAATATACAATTTTTTACAATTAGTAAAGAAAATAGGGAAAAATAGCAGGTTTAATAATCATTCTTATTACAAACCTTCCTCGATATTCTCCACGCGATTTACTTTTTCCACGCCCTTAATCTTGATGAGATTCATTATCAGGTTGTTCAAGTCGGCAGTATCATGCACGTATAATTCAATGGTTCCCTCGAAAATCCCGTCATGACTTTGAAGGTTAATATTGCGCATGTTCACGTTCAATTCTTTAGAAATAACAGTGGTAATGTTGTTGTAAATTCCAAATCGATCAATTCCTTTCAGGCTGATGCGCGTGAGGAAAGACATGATCTTGTGTGTTGTCCATTTTGCTGGCAAGATTTTTTCGGCATGGCTTGACATTAACCGGATACCTTCCAGGCATTTTCTCTTATGAATAACCACCGTGCCACTGGTATTCATGTATCCAATCACGTCATCACCGGGTATAGGATTACAACAGCGTGCAATCACGTAAGAATCATCATCGGGATCATCAATGTTTTCACGAATTATGTACGGGTTATTTTTATTATAAGTAATTTTTTTAACCTCTTTTCTTGATTCCCCGCTATTGTCCCGGGAGCCTCCCTTGATTCTTCCGAATTGCAAACCCCAGTATCGAATGGTCTTATTTTTAGTATTTTTCTTTATTATCTTGTCTACATCATCGAGAGTAATGATACCACTTCCTATTTTACTATATAATTCGTCTTTCGAAACAACATTATACCCGGGCAGGATTTTTCTCAATACCCTTGAATTCGGATGGAGGTTCATCTCTTTTAGTTTATTTTCCAATAGATTTTTCCCTACCTCGATCCTGTTCTTCGTTTCAGCCTTTAATGAATTCTTGATGGCTGTTTTTGCCTTGGCTGTATTCACATAATTCAGCCATTCGCGCTGAGCTTTTTGTTTATCAGAAGTAATTACTTCTACCTGATCTCCACTGGCAAGGGGAAAGTTGAGCGATACAAGCTTGTGGTTTACTTTTGCCCCAATGGACTTATTACCAACCTGACTGTGAATCTCGTAAGCAAAATCTAAAGCAGTGGCGTTCTTGGGTAAGGTGATTATATCACCCTTGGGAGTAAACACCAGGATTTCAGAGGCAAAGAGATTGAGTTTGAAATCATCCAAAAACTCCAGCGCGTTCGTGTGTGGACTTTCAAGAGTTTCTTTTATTCTTTTTAACCACTTATCCAATTCCCCTTCCTGCGCGTTTATCTTCTTATACTTCCAGTGTGCCGCGAATCCTCTTTCAGCAATTTCATCCATCCGGCGTGTACGTATTTGCACTTCCACCCACTTACCGGTTGGCCCCATAACGGTGGCATGTAACGCTTCATATCCATTAGCTTTAGGAGTACTTACCCAATCCCTGATGCGATCGGGCTTGGGCATGTAAATATCCGTGATCATGGAATATATATTCCAGCATTGGGTTTTCTCGGGAATACCATTGACCGGATCAAAGATAATCCGGATGGCAAGCAAATCGTAAACTTCTTCGAAGGGCAGGTTCTTGGTCTGCATCTTATTCCAGATCGAGTAAATAGATTTAGGCCTGCCACTAATCTCAAATGTTATATCCTGTTCTTTTAATTTTTGTATGATAGGGAGTGAAAAATTATTGATAAAAAAGGTGCGTTGTTTTTCCGTGTCTTTTAATTTCTGAACTATACTACCGTACGCCTCCGGATAACGGTATTTAAGACTTAAATCTTCAAGTTCGGTCTTGATTGGGTATAAACCCAGCCGGTGTGCTAAAGGCGCGTAGAGGTAAATGGTTTCTCCCGAAATTTTCATTTGTGCCTTGGAGGGCATGGAATCAAGCGTGCGCATATTGTGTAACCTGTCGGCAAGCTTGATCAAAATAACCCTGACATCATCAGAGAGGGTGAGTAACATTTTTCGAAAATTCTCGGCCTGTAGTGTTGAATTCTTATCAAAAACACCTCTTATTTTTGTAAGCCCGTCAACTATCGAGGCAATTTTACTACCAAAATGAAATTCTATTTCCTCGAGAGAATAATCGGTATCTTCTACAACATCATGGAGTAAAGCACTGACAACTGATTTTGCCCCCAGACCGATTTCGTGAGTAACAATTTTCGCAACCGAGAGCGGATGCAGTATATATGGTTCACCAGACTTACGGCGCATGTCCTTGTGTGCCTCGAAGGAAAATTTAAAGGCTTTGTGAATCATTTCCCTGTCTTGTTCAGAATCACAACGCACGCATTTATCCAGCAGGTCACGGAATTCCTTCTGAATCCATAAAACTTCTTCTTTCTTCAAACCAGCTACAGCGCGCATATGTTTTATCCTTTTTTCAATTCAATTACAAAAATAATACAATTACTTGTTTATTCGAGTGAAATCAAGATATGTTTCAGGGATAAATAACGGTTACCGTACCTTTTTTTTCTTTTGATTCCCCATTGTATTCCCTGTAAATCATGTAGTATATATAAACGCCTGACGGTACAGGTTTATTATGGTATGTTCCGTTCCAACCAATACCGGGATCGGAAGTTTCGAAAACCGTGTTACCCCAACGATCATAAATATACATCGTGTATTGTTCGGGTAAAAAAGAAAAAACCGGACGAAAAACATCATTCCTGCCATCATCATTGGGAGTAAACGCGTTAGGTAAGAGAAACTCCCCCGTAAGATTTACGCAAATCTCGGGAGAATAACTCACTGCAGAATTAACACCGCCATGCTCGAATGTTTCGATATAATAACAAATGTGCCCGGCAATTTCCTTATTGAATAAGGATGTCAAATTATCGGTATATACTGTATCTCCTGCTGGCAGTATTGCTATTTCTTCATCACGGCCATCTTCTGTTACCCTGCGAACCACGTGCTTTTCAACCCCATCCGGCCAGCCATGATAACTGTTCCATGCCAGAAATACATTTGTACCATCATAATCAGCCTGCAAGGCAATATTGGAGCCCATGTTTGACTCCTTGATGATCGCATTGCAACTATTCACGGCCCCCATCTTGAAAAAGTTTGATGTAAAAGCAGAGGCCCCGGCATCAGAAACAAAAAATCTTCCCGGATCAGGAAAGAATAATGTATCAACAACACTCCAGTCTTTATCATCAGCAGTTTTCCTAAAAAGATAATAGGTATTAATATCCGAATTACCATCGATCTCTATTTCAAGTTCAACAAGATTTTCGGCATTGACAGATGTATTATTGATTTGAAGAACAGAAGGTGCATCATCAACCTCACTGTAGAAACAAACAGGTACTGAAAAAGCGGTTACACTATCGGAACGTGTTGCCTCAATCAAAATACAATAGTTGGTATCCGGCTCTATCTCCCGCGCGATAAAATTATTTTGATCAGCAGTTATTTCTCCTTCTTTAATATATTGCCCGGATCCTGTTTTCATGAAAATATTATAGGAAATGAGAGATTCATCCCATCCAATATAATGATTCCAGGAAATAATTGCCTGCAATGAACAAGTGTCATAATCAATTTCGGGTAAAAGGGTATTGTGACGGGGTGAAAAACGTTCACCACGTGTATTCGCGGAATCAACTGATCGCAGGGCAAGAATAGCAGGATTTTCAAAAATGCCCGGGATCATGCCCGTCCATGAAGTATTATCAGCACCGTGAATTGTTTCCAGAATCTCGTATTCATTATTTTCGTGATAAATAATCAAATCATATTCCATCACATTTGCAGAAGAACTCCTGAACCAGTCTGCATACAAGTGATTGTTAGCAGTATCATAGGTCAGGTAATTGAAAACTGGCGGATCGGGATAAGTAACTACCTGCCCTTTTAACGGAACACTTATGGTAAAAAGGAACAAAAAACATGTACAATATTTAAAAAGAGTACTTACCATCACTTGTCAATTCTTCCCGTGCAATTACAAATTCATTTATAATATCTTTCAATATCTCTCCAGCGGGCTGTATTGCTTTAATTTGCGAGGCCACCTGACCAATTTCAATTTCGCCCTCATCCAGGTCACCTTCAAATATGGCCATTTTCGACCTGCCACGTCCCAGGAACTTCAGCAAATCTTCACGAGAAGCCCCTGCTTCTTCCATCTCACCGGCTTTTTGGCTGAAATCATTCAACGCGAGTCGCACGGGAGCAATTTTCCTGAAATACAAACGAGTATCACCTTCATTTATTTCAAGAATTCGATTTTTGAAATTGATGTGCGCGGAAGATTCACATGATACAGCGAACCGGCTACCGATCTGCACCCCATCGGCTCCTAATGCCATGGCAGCAAGCATGGCCCTGCCTGTCGCGATACCGCCTGCAGCAAGCAAGGGCTTGGTTGTCAATTTCCTGATTAGTGGTACCAGCACAAGAGTGGTAGTTTCATCTTTGCCATTGTGCCCACCAGCTTCGAAACCTTCTGCAACCAACCCATCTACACCTGCTTTTATAGCTTTCTCAGCAAACCTGGTTCCCGGTACTACATGAAAAACGGTTACGCCCTCGTCTTTCATCCGGGTAATATATTTAGAAGGGTTCCCTGCAGATGTAAACACTATTTTTACCTTCTCCCGGATAATTATTTCGATGAAATCATCTGTAAAGGGGTATAGCAGGGGAATATTCACGCCAAATGGTTTGCTGGTGTTCTGCTTTACCATTTTAACATGGTGTTCAAGAATATCCGGTTTCATGGAACCTGCACCAAGAAGACCCAGACCACCGGCATCAGAAACTGCAGAAGCAAGTTCCCAGCCACTGCACCAGACCATTCCGGCCTGAACCAGTGGGTATTTTATTCCCAGAAGTGATGTTACCGGATTTTGCATTATGTAAAGATAAAGAAAAGTGGGGAGATATGAAGACTGGTTAGGAATCCCAAATTTCGTACCTCCTAGACTTCACATGGCAGTTTACACATCCCCGAATATGGAAATTTAAGAATTGGGCTAAATGAATTTAGTTTATCATGTTTAATATTATTATTTATTCAATTTTAGCAAAGATTTAATAACTTTTGTCAGCATAAACCTCAATGCTTTAGATGTATAGGATTTATCATTGAATGTACCTATGACATAGGATTCAGTTTGCGGGTGGAAAAACATAAAAGCGCCGGTAATACCTACACACCCCCAGCAAAAAAACTTAGCGGGCATTAATAATGGAATGGCTTTGGGCTTCCAGACAGAATAACCATAATCAAACCCTATGGCAGGAAAACCCATTTTAATATCATCATAAATCATTTGATTCAAAGTAGTCTCCTTTACTAATTGTCCATTAACCAAAGCTTTCATAAAAATCAGATATTCACTCAGTGGTGCCACAATACCTCCTCCGGCGTAGTCAATCTTTGCTACTCTTTTATTTTCAATAAAATTAGTGTTGAAAAGGTAAATATGTGCTGGAGGATACTCAGGTTTACTAATGGGTTCGGAATAACCATTTATATAAGCATTATTCATTTTTAGTGGATCAAGAATCATTTCATGAACAGCTTCATGAAAAGGCTTTTTAGTGATATTTTCAATTATTAAACCCAGCAAATAATAATTAGTATCTGTATAAAAATGCTTTTGTCCAGGTTTTGCAACAGGTTTAAGGTTAGATTTACCCCACTCCAGCGCTTCCCTTACTGTCATTTCAAGATTTGGATTTTTAATCATCTTTTTAAATAATGGAAAAAAGACATCATTTAATCCAGATGTTTGCTTAAGTAAATGTTTGATACTAATATCGCCGGAAAAATCCTTACCCTTATAAACATGCAATCCATTCATCAGATCTTTATCAAGGTATTGTGCAATTGTATCGTCGAAATTCAGCATATCTTTGTCATGTAGCATACCTATTAAAGTTGCTGTAAACAATTTGCCTACAGAAGCAAGATGATTAGCCTGCTTTGGATTTGCTTGCATTTCGCTTGTCTTTCCTTCAGCAATATTGATGTCAACACCTAGCTTTTCAGAATAAACAAGCAGATACGCATTCTTTACTTTTTTATCACTGTTAACCTGTTGCCTGAAAATGGTCTCAATTTGTTTTTGCACCAATACAATCTTCTCCATTGTATATTAATAATTTGAAAGTTTATATGTACGTCTCTTTAAATGCCCTGTAACGAAATAGTGTTTTATATGAAGATGAAAAATACAAATTTTACGAAAAAAGATTGAAGTTTCAAAAATCTG
>CAYRRV010000014.1:0-78348 GCA_964426725.1 uncultured Bacteroidales bacterium
AATACGTGATATCGAAGAAGATGCTTTACAGGGATTTTCAGCAGGCCTTTCAGTAAAAATTGGCGTGTTTTAGTGGATAACCATAAGAAGAAAAAGGCTGCCTGAATCTTATTTCCGGCAGCCTTTTTTATTGGTAACTGGCATTACTGACTTTTGCTATAATTTTCAACACCTTTCTCGAGAAAGCCAACATACGCGTCAATATCGAAATTAGCACCCATTGGCATCACCAGAGGATTCCCCTCGTGATCAGCCGGCACGTAATAGGGAATGCTGTTGGTATTATACTTTTCGATTTGTATACTGGCATTTACTTTACCCAATGTTTTCTTTATCCTTCCGTCTACCGGTGATGTATACCATTCGTCCTCAGGCAGTTTTGTCCTGTCGTCAACATATAAGGCAATTACCACGTATTCTTCCCGAAGAATTTTCTGCACCCCGGGATTGGCCCATACCTTCGCTTCCATTTCCTTGCAAGCCGCGCAGGCATGCCCTTTAAAATCAAGAAAGACTGGTTTATTCAATTCCCTGGCACATTGCATACCCTGCTCGTAATCGAAATACCCTTTAATCCCATAAGGAAGTTCAAGAAAATGGTCGTACTTCGCATCACCGCAAAATGCCTGGGGAGAGTCATTAGAACTGCCTGCCCGTGTTGATAAAAGATCAAATGAAAGCGTGGTTCTCGGGGGAAGCAATGATGAAATTCCTTTCAGGGGAGCTCCAAACATACCCGGGATTAGGTAAACCCCAAATGAAAAAGTGGCAATAACCAACATCAGCCTTGGAACACTCAGGTATGGCAAATCACTGTCGTGGGAGAATTTAATCTTCCCGAGCAGGTACATTCCCAACAAAAAGATAATTACAATCCATATAGCAAGGAATACATCCCGTGGTATAACGCCCAGGTTATAGGCCTGGTCGATATTACTCAGAAATTTCAGGCTGAACGCGAGCACGATAAATCCAAGCACCACTTTTACAGCGTT
Source organism: uncultured Bacteroidales bacterium (assembly GCA_964426725.1). Taxonomy (GTDB): domain Bacteria; phylum Bacteroidota; class Bacteroidia; order Bacteroidales; family CAYRRV01; genus CAYRRV01. The sequence continues at coordinate 996 of CAYRRV010000014.1, forward strand.
TAGCCAGCCCCCCGATTTTGGCAGTCCCTTTAACCATGACGGGAATATAGCAAATAAGGTAAATGGAAGAGCAAAAGCGAGTGAAAACCCAAACATCCCGAGGATAGGTTTCATTGCAAGGCCACCTGCTGCTTCAACCAACAATGCTCCAACGATTGGACCCGTGCAAGAGAAAGAAACCAGGACTAGCGTGAATGCCATGAAAAATGCTCCTATCAATCCCCCCCTGTCTGCTTGTTTGTCGGCCTTATTTACCAGGCTAGAAGGTAAAACAAGTTCGAACATGCCCAGGAAAGAAGCGGCAAAAATAAGGAATAAAAGAAAAAATACAGCGTTCGGTATCCAATGGGTGCTCAATTGATTGGTCACCTCGGCTCCCACGCTTGTTAAAGATACAATTACACCAATTAAAGTATAGATGGCAATAATTGAAATACCAAATACCACTCCCTTGGTAACCGCGTTAGTCCTGTTTTCACTACCACGCATAAAAAACGATACGGTCATTGGAATCATGGGGAAAACGCAGGGGGTTAAAATTCCTAACAATCCGGCCCCGAAAGAAATCCAGAAAAATAACCATAGCGATCCATTTTTAGCGGAAGTGGTAACATTATCTTTGGTAGCTCTCACATCAAGAGGAGCATCAAGAGTATCAACTTCTTTTATTACTTCAGAATGCTCAATGGATTCGGGCGGAGCAGAATCATCAGCGGATAAACCCAAGCCTAAAGGCGCTTTCTTAATCTCTTTTTTTTCTTCATTGGTTTCTACACCAGCAACAGGTTTTATTTCAATAGAAAACTCCTTTTCTTTTGGTGGCAGGCACATGTGATCATCACAAGACATGTATTCTATATACCCTGAAACCTGAAACGGAACGGAACGCAATACCTCAATTTCCTGAACAAAGACAGCTTCATCACCGTGCATTTCAATCTCCATGTCGAAACTGGGATCATATTTACGCTCGGGTTCAGTCAGGGCCTTAACATCACCTGACAAGTTAAAATCGTTGCTTGGATCAAAGGTAAAACTCGTGGCAACAGGCCCGTCGGGTGGAATATCCATGCCATACATGTGCCATTTACCTTCAATACTGGCCTTGAATGTAACTTCAAATATGTTTCTTTCCACGTGCTCGGTCGATATTTCCCAGCCAACAGGGTCCAGAACCTGCGCGTTCAATGGGAATAGAAAAATAAAAAACATGCCGGGAATCGTAAAAAATAGTTTTCTCACTTTATTATTTTTTTAAATTATATACTATTTTGTATTACAACAAAAAAAGTCGGTTTAACTGTTTTACATGCCTGAATAAATGAACACCCCTTCTATATTATTAAATGTGACGCTTTATTGTTGAAATCCTGACAAAATTACAAATTATTGTGATTAAAAATAATTCAACTCACAAGATATTTATTTACTTATCTATATTATTAGATATAATAACGAAAAAAAAACCAGGAAATTTCATGAAAATGTTTGTAATCTCAAATTGAGCGATTTGATCAATCGAGAAAGATATTGTAAGTATTTCACAGCACTCCGTATGTGAAATGCAACAAACTCTATATCATGGTTTTCCAGGGATATTTACCCAACGAGAATGTTCAGACCTTTATCTCGTCCTGATCATTGACAAAAAACCGGTAATCCAGGAAATTATATGATGAAATCCCTTCAACTTTTATCCTGGTTTTAAATCTCCTGCTCCATTTCATGCGGATTGAAGGAAATCCTTTTTTCAGGTATGCTTCTACAAAGGGGTGTACACGTAAGATAACTTTTGATAATTTTTCATTTTCAAGTAGGAAACGGAGGTTGTTTTCTATATTCTCCAATAATAGGATACTCGGGACAATTTCTCCAGTCCCACCGCAGGTTGGACATTTTTCACTGATATCAATATTCATCTCGGGCCTTACACGCTGCCTGGTTATCTGCATCAGTCCAAACCGGCTTAAAGGAAGGATATTATGCTTGGCCCTATCTTTGGCCATTAATTCACGCATTTTATCATATACAGCCTGTTTATGGCCCTGATCATGCATATCAATAAAATCAACCACGATTATACCGCCCATGTCACGCAAACGTAATTGACGTGCAATTTCCTCAACAGCAGCAAGATTTACCTCAAGTGCAGTAGTCTCCTGATTTGCTGCATTTTTCGATCGATTGCCGCTATTCACATCAATCACGTGAAGTGCTTCTGTATGTTCGATGATAAGGTAAGCGCCACTTTTGAAAGATACGGTTTTACCGAAGGAAGTTTTGATCTGTTTCTCGATCCCGTATTGCTCGAAAATGGGTGACTCCCCCTTGAAATATTTAACTATTTTTTGTTTCTCGGGAGCTATCTTGCTAATGTAACTCCTGATCTCCTCGTAAATCTGTTCATCATTAACATGAATACTACTAAAATCAACATTTAAAATGTCGCGGAGTATTGCAGAAGTTTTATCCAGTTCGCTAATTATCAGCTTTGGAGGCTTTGAGCCCTTTATGTTATCAAAAGCAGATTCCCAGCGCTTAACAAGCATCCTGAGTTCGGTGTCGAAAGTAGCTACCTTTTTCGATTCTGCCACGGTCCGCACTATAATCCCGTAATTCTTTGGCTTGATACTCAACAATAGAGTCTTCAGGCGGTTTCTTTCATCCGCGCTCTCGATCTTTTGGGAAATTGAAACCTTGTCTGAAAACGGGATCAACACGATGTTTCTTCCCGCCAAAGAAATTTCGGAACCGAGTCTTGGCCCCTTGGTAGAAATGGGTTCTTTAGCTATCTGAACTACAACGGTTTGCCCGGTCTTTAATACATTCGAAATTTTTCCCTGCTTATCAATATCTGGATCAGTACGAAATTTGGAGAGAGGAGGCAATTTACCCTTCTTGGTAAGTGCCATTTTCAGGTACTTGTTGAGTGTTTGAAATTGAGGCCCCAAATCAAGATAATGCAAAAAGGCATCCTTCTCATATCCCACGTCAACAAACGCGGCATTGAGACCAGGCATGATCTTCTTAACTTTTCCCAGATAAATGTCACCAACAGAGAATTGAATATTACTTTTCTCCTTGTGCAGCTCTACAAGCTTTTTATCCTCCAGTAAAGCTATTGAAATCCCGGAGGTGGTAACATCAATGACTAATTCATAACTCACAATTTCTTTAGATTAGTCAATGAAATATTAAAATAAATGACTAACACGGAACAGAATAGACCTAAAGAAGATTTCTTTAGGTCTATTCTGTAATAGGCTGATTAAAAATTATAGCACCCGGCTATTTTTTCTTTTTATGTCTGTTTTTTCTTAATCTTTTTTTACGCTTGTGCGTAGCCATTTTATGTCTTTTTCTTTTCTTTCCGCTTGGCATAATGATAAATTTTAATTCCCGGCCTTATTACTTTACATTGGTTTTTACCCTGCTCACGAAGGATTTAGCGGGTTTGAATGATGGAATATTATGCTCGGGAATAATGATTGTTGTATTTTTGGAAATATTTCTGGCGGTTTTTTGTGCCCGCTTTTTCACGATAAAGCTGCCAAACCCTCTCAGGTAGACATTTTTATCCTTTACTAGAGACTCTTTTACGGTTTCCATAAATGCTTCTACCGTTTTCTGAACAGTAATTTTCTCAATTCCAGTGTTTTTGGAAATTTCGTTTACAATATCTGCTTTTGTCATTTTAATAAAATCTTTAATTATCAATTATTTACAAATAGATTCCAATAATGATGTGCAAATATAAACGTTTTAATTTGATTAATAAAATACTAATCCATTAATTTTGATTTTTTTAACCTAATTATTTTTCTTTACTTGCTGTATTACAGCATTTACTATATCCCAAAAATTTAATTTACACGAAAGGGATAGATAATTACACCGAATTTAACAACAAGAATCATCAGCAATAAGGGTTTGTTGACAGGTACTATTGTCATGTCAATGAAAAAATATCGGTTAATCTGTGTCATGTCTCCTGAATAAAGGGACATCCCTTCTGCAATATCAAATGTGACGCGTCACTACTTAGTATCCGGGTAAAGCTGTGCATTACTTCGCAAAGCCTTGTTCTCGAACTTAAAAGTCCACACAACCGACTGTATTCACAGACTTTAACGAGTGGCACACGGAAAACTCCAATTTCTGGGTTTTCTTATAAACATAATTATGAAGAAAAAAAAGGATAAAAAACAATTTCAATGTAATTTCATGGCAAAAATTTATCCATTTGAAATTAAATGAACGACTAATTAAATGGTATCAGGGTAATAAGAGAACCTTACCATGGCGCTCAACCAGAGAACCTTATAAAATATGGGTATCTGAAATTATTTTACAGCAAACCCGCGTAATCCAGGGCATGGATTATTACGAACGTTTTATTGAAAGATTCCCGGACATTGGAAAACTTTCCGAGTCAAAGATCGATGACATAATGAAAATATGGCAGGGATTGGGATATTATTCCAGGGCAAGAAACATGCACGTTGCAGCTCAACAAGTAATGGACAGGTTTGGAGGCGTGTTTCCTGATAATTATAATGCTATAAAATCTTTAAAAGGTATAGGGACATACACGGCCGCGGCTATTTCTTCAATTTGCTTTAACGAAAGGAGAGCCGTGGTTGATGGAAACGTGCTTCGGGTTATTTCAAGGATAGAAGCCATCGAAGAACCTGTAGACACGGCCAGGGGTAAAAAAATGGTCTCGGAATATGCCCAGCTCTTTCTGCACGAAACAGATCCCGGTACTCATAATCAAGCAATCATGGAACTTGGCGCTCTTGTATGCCTTCCACGGGATCCCGCATGTGAAAAATGCCCCGTGAAGAGTAATTGTAAGGCTTATAAAAAATCTTTGGTTAAAAATATTCCTGTAAAATCAAAAAAAATCAAAATCCGGGAACGATATTTTTACTATTTGGTAATATATAATAAACAGCAGATATATTTAACCCAAAGAAATGAAAGAGATATTTGGCATTCGCTATACCAGTTCCCTCTAATTGAGCTACCTGCCGCGAGCAGCAAAAATGAATTGATGAAAAAACAAAAATGGAAAGACATGTTTAATACTTCAGTTCTAAAACTTATCAATTGGTCAGGAACCTTCAGACATGTATTAACACATCAGGTTATACATGCTGAGTTTATTACATTGCAAGTAGAAGACGGATTCAAGCCGCCAACAAATTTCATGGCTGTCGACCCGGAAGAAATCGGGAAATACCCTGTTCCAAGACTAATTGAAATATACATTGATAATAATGAAATAATTATTCCTGAGAATTAAACGATTTATTTATTAATTTTGTGTAATATTAAAATGATGTATCATGATTAACAAAGTAATTCTAGTAGGCAATGTTGGCAAAGACCCTGAAACAAGATATCTCGAGGGAGGTGCCGCGGTAACAAACTTTTCACTTGCTACCAGCGAGGTTTATAGAAATAAAACCGGTGATAAGGTAGAAAATACAGAATGGCATAACATCGTACTGTGGAGAGGTCTTGCTGAAGTTGCCGAGAAATATGTTAAAAAAGGTTCTCAATTATACATAGAGGGTAAAATACGTACCCGCTCTTATGATGATAAAGACGGTAATAAAAGATATATTACTGAAATCATGGGAGACGTGATGAAATTACTCGGGAGAAAATCAGATAATACCGAAACAGGTAATACAAACCACGACCCACAGGTAAAAGAACCAGAACCCGGTGAACCTGATATCACGGATGAAGGTGATGACCTCCCATTCTAACAAAATATAAATATTCATTAACCTTGGAAACTGAACCTTATCCTGAGCGATTTTTTAATATACCAGAATTAACCCTTTACCCGATAACACCCGGTATTATAACGGCGATAATAGTCGTGTTTTTTTTCCTGTTATGCTCGGCTCTTGTTTCGGGATCCGAGGTGGCATTATTTTCGCTTACCTCATCCGACAAGGATAAACTGCAATCGAATAATAAGGGTAGAAAAAAAGCGATACTCAAATTAATTGAAAAACCCGACAGACTCTGGGCAACTATATTAATTTCCAATACCTTCATCAACGTGGCCATCGTGATATTATCAACGTTTATTTTAAATAACCTGATCGATTTCTCTCCCGCACCGGTTATTGGTTTCATATTTCAGGTAATTATTATAACATTTCTTCTGCTGTTGTTTGGAGAGATAATACCAAAAATATATGCAACCCAAAATGCACTGGGCCTTTCGTTATTCATGGTATATCCCCTGAGGTTTTTTGAAAAACTTTTCAACCCATTAAGTTCCGTTCTGATAACCTCCACATCGATCGTGAGTAACCGGTTTGGTCAGAAAAAGCAAAACCTGACCATGACAGAGTTGTCGGATGCTATAGATTTAACAACCGGGGGTATTGGTGAAGATAAAAACATTCTGAAAGGAATCGTGAAATTCGGGAACATTGACGTGAGAGAAATCATGAAATCCAGGGTAGATGTAATCGCTGTCGATATCAGAACCAACTTCAGGGAATTGGTTGAAATTATTATTGAGAGCGGTTACTCGCGCATTCCTATTTTCGAGGAATCCCTTGATCAAATCAAGGGGATTCTCTACATAAAGGATTTGCTCCCCCACTTGCATAAACAGGGTTCATTTAAATGGCAAAGTTTAATGCGGCCACAATATTATGTCCCCGAGTCGAAAAAAATTAATGATCTATTAAAGGAGTTTCAAACCAATAAAATCCACATGGCTATCGTTATTGATGAGTATGGTGGTACAAGTGGTATTGTGACACTGGAAGATGTTTTGGAGGAAATTGTTGGTGAAATAATTGATGAGTCGGATGAGGATGAAATTATTTACACAAAACAAGATGAAAACACGTTCATGTTTGAAGGCAAAATTCTCCTGAACGATTTTTACAAAATAACCAATTCCAATGATACTGTTTTTGAAGAAGTCAAAGGTGATGCAGAAACACTGGCCGGGTTAATACTTGAACTGAGAGGAGAAATCCCGCTTAGAAATGATATTATTAAATATAAAAATTACACGTTTACCGTTGAATCAGTTGATAAAAGAAGAATTAAACAAGTTAAAGTACAGATTGAACCACTGGAAGCGGAAACCCTCCGGTGAAGCCATGATCATTTTGGGTATCATGATGGTTGCAATTATCTTGTCCACTACAGGGTGTAATAATTCGTATACTCCTAAGCCAAAAGGTTACGTGCGAATTGACTTACCCGCGAAAGAATATAAAAAATTTAATCCCGATAACTGTCCCTTCTCTTTCGAGCATCCGGAATACACGAAAGTTGAACCTGATGAAAGGAGTGCATCCGAACCTTGTTGGTATAATATCACATCAAAAGAGTATCAGGCCAGCATTCACATGAGCTACAAACCCGTATCTGGCAATCTCCCTAAATTGCTGGAAGATACCAGGGCATTTGTTTACAAGCATGCCATGAAAGCTGATGATATTGAAGAAAAACTTATTCGGTTTGAAGAAAAAAAGGTCCATGGCATAGTATATGATATAAAAGGTAATGCTGCATCATCCGTGCAATTTTTCGTAACCGATAGCACCCGTCATTTCATGCGGGGAGCGCTTTACTTCTATACTCAACCCAACTATGATTCACTGGCGCCAGTAATTCATTTCTTCAGAGAAGACATCATTCATTTAATGAAAACATTTGAATGGAAAAAATAAATTTCTATTTTTAACCCTCAATTTGATAAACAAACAATAAAGTAAGACAGCCTGCCTGGAAAGCATATTACCCATGGGAATAATAATAAAAAATTATCTTGATGTAGATACGATCCTGGGAATCTGGGAAATTACAGAGGACTACAACTCCCTCATGTCTCTTGTTAATCTCAACAATGAAGATCATGAACGGCTAAATAGTTTCAGAAATCACAAGCGAAAGCTCGAGTGGCTTAGCGTTAGGGCACTGGCAACGAATCTCGCGGGAAAAAACGTGAGGATCATCTATAATGAGAACAGAAAACCACTGCTCGAAGATAATTCTCATCAGATAAGCATTTCTCATTCAAATAACTTAACTTCGATCTTACTTAGTAAAAAGAAGAAAGTGGGCATTGATCTCGAGTACATGTCACATCGAATCAGCAGTATCGCTTTTAAATTTATCAATGAAAGAGAATATATTACAAGGGACCCAGGCCGGATACGGTATCATCTCTACGTGCATTGGTGCGCCAAGGAAGCCATGTATAAAATATGTGATAAACAGGATATTAATTTTAAAAAAAACCTTACCATTAAACCTTTTCATCTTAACGACCGGGGACAAATGGAAGGCATTGTATCCAACATTCACGGTCGGGAAAAATTTAACTTAAGCTATTTCAAGCTTGATAATTATGCTGTAGCCTGGTGTATTAAATAATTATCTGGAAGAAAATGAACTCCCTACTTAATCAAATAGGCCGGAAAAAAGAACTTGCCGTATTAATCGACCCAGACAACCACGATTTAAAGTCGGTGCAGAAATTCTCTGCTGTTATTCAGGAACATCAAGTAGATTACATCTTACTTGGAGGCAGTCTTGTATCCTCACCCATGGATGATTTCATAGAATCCATTAAAGAAATAACCAATATCCCGGTAATTCTGTTCCCAGGCAGCTTGCTGCAATTATCCAGTAAGGCAGATGGCATTCTTTTATTATCGCTTATATCCGGGAGAAATCCTGATTATTTAATCGGCAATCAGGTTGTAGCTGCACCCGTGTTAAAAAAAATGAAACTGGAGATAATACCCACGGGATATATTCTGGTTCAAAATGGATACATGAGCTCTGCCGAATACATGAGCAACACGAAACCTATTCCTAAAAACAAACCCGAATTAGCCACGGCTACAGCCATCGCGGGTGAAATGCTTGGACAAAAACTGATTTACCTTGAAGGAGGTAGCGGTGCCACCAGACCTATTTCAAGCCAATTTATAGTAAATATTAAATCAAACATATCTATACCCTTAATTGTTGGGGGAGGTATAAAGAAGCCAGAACAAATTTCAGAGCTCTATCAGTCTGGTGCAGATTTGATAGTTATTGGCAACCTGCTTGAAAAACACCCTGCCAAATTAAAAGAGTTGATTCATATTAGAAATATTTTTAATAACCAATCCTGAAGAAGCATTTATTAATAAAAAATTTTTAATGATGAAGAAAAAAGCCAATCGTTTCCAGGACGATGAAAGTGGATGGAACCCGAAAAATCCCGTGAAAAACAAGTCCACTAAAAATGTAAAACGCAAATTATTTAAAGAAATAGAAGAAGAAGAAGACCTGGATTTCAGTTATAAAAAAAGAGAATCACTGGAAGATTATTTTGATGACGAAGAAGATCGGGATATAGAAGATGAAGAAGAAATTCACGGGGAAGATATGGAAAGATAAACTAAAAAGAGAGCAGCAGGGGGTTAAATACTATCCTGTTGCTCTTAGAAAAATGCCATTTGCACACCCACGGTAAGTGGTGTTAATGAAAGTCGTGTAAATTCACCCGTGAGCGCATTCGACATGCTGTATTTACTATAAATAAGAATTTTATTAAATCCAAGTCGAGCACTCAATCCATACTCGTAGTTTTGCATAAAAGGTATTTTTGTGAAAACCTGCTTTCTTTTTTCCCCGGTGTACTCTCCCCGGTCTACTTCATCAACTGTTACGTGTCGGGTAATAAAGTTATAATTAAAATAGGATCCCAGATCAAGATATTTCCCAAGATAATCACCTCTTTTCCCGGCATTAATTCTTAAATAAATCTCACCTCCCAAAATATCTTTGGTTATTTTTTCCTTATCATGCAAAACAGGAGAGGGAAACTCTTTTTCATCTAATTGACTAATTCTGAGACTTACACGTTCATATCGCACATCATATCCGGCAGATAAAAGGTTATTGATTTTTCTTTTCCAACGATTCCCAAATTGAAAATTCACTGAAAGAAAATTATCTGTAGAAACAGTATTTTTCATATCAAAAAAAACAGGAAAGCCAATTGATACATAAGAATGAGAAAACTTTTTCCGGTTTGGACCATACTCCTTAAAAAAATCTTTTTCTTCAAAGGTCTCTTCCATTATTACTTCCTGTGACGAGATTGCGCTGGTTGTTACAAGAATTATCATGAAAAGAAACATGAAAAACTGCAATAATTTCAGGAATCTACCGCTTAAGTTTATCTTATTGATATTCATTTGCTTATATTTTAATTCTATTTGCCTTGTTCATGAGAGCCCTTTGCCTGGTTCAATAGTCAGCTAACTGACAATTATTTAAAATATTAAACTTTTTTGAATCTATCGCTCGACAATTTCCATAACCATGGGAAAGGTTCCCATGTATCCCCTGTAAAAAACATTCAATACATGATTTTTCCGGATTTCTGACTTATTCATAACAAGAGGCACACGAGAATTTACTTCCACGACCCCGTATTTGTTCAAAATACTTTTCTCATTGTTTTCCAGGTGATAATAAAGATAATCCCCGTTGTAAAAAGAATGATCTATGATTATCTTGACTGAATCTCCAGAATTTTCAAAAGAAAATGTAGGTGCAGACATGTCTATCTGGTTTTCAATTATCCTGCTTGCTTTCGGAATACCATACCCATGCACGTAATCGAAGTATGGATATAAAGATCCTGATTGCTCTATCCTATTAAAAATTTCCATGTTAGAATCCTCGGGGTACAATTGCATAGCGCAGGCGGCAAAACCCGTCACGAGAGGTGCGGCAAAAGAAGTACCATAAGAAGTTGATAACCCACTTTTTGTATCAGAGGTTAAGGCCATTCCAAAAGCAGACACGTTAGGTTTTCTCCTTAAATCTGCCGTGGGGCCGTATGAACTGAAAGCAATATGAACACCGGTTTCCGGGTTAATCCCGCCAACAGAAAGCACTGAATCAGCATCTGCAGGAGCACCAACAAATTTCCATGGCGAATTCCCATCGTTACCCATTGCATTTACAACAAGGATACCCTTGGATGCCGCTATGTTAGCCACCCTGGAAACCAGGACAGACTGCCCGTCCATTTGCCAGTTAAAATACCTATGATAGGTATATCCCAATGAACTGTTAATAATATCGGCTCCATTTCTATCAGCCCATTCCATGGCTAAGAACCAGTTTTTTTCTTCAATGAACTTCTCGGCTCTCACCTCGGTTCGTGCCAGTAAAAATTCTGCTCCCGATGCTAACCCGGTTCGAATTCCGTTAAGATTACCCGTGATACAACTCAGCACCTTTGTACCATGGCTGCCGTAATCATAAACAAACTCCCTGTCTTTAACGAAATCCCATGTACCGGCAATCTGGTTGTTATCAAATAAATGTTTAAATGCCGGAGATTTGTCAACACCCTTGAATCCGATATCAAAAACCGCTATTCGTATTCCTCTCCCATCAACATCAATATTTTTAAATAACTCACCCTCCATCGCGTTTAACTGCATTCGCGCCAACTCGTGATCATCCGATCCCGGTGTAAAACTTAACTCTTCATGTTTGCAAACAGACACGGACCTGCCAACCGAAATAACCTCTGAAACATAAGGTAAGTTCTTGAATTCAACTACCTGATTTTTTTTAATCCTGACAAAAACACCGTTTAACCACCTGCTTTCAGCCAGAACTGAATATCCTTTTTTCTCAATCTCCTCTTTATAAAGAGCCGACACGGGAAGGTCATGATAATCAATAATCGGTAAACCATGTTTTTCTCTTCTCTCAATACTCGCTGGTGATAACATCGAGGTGATATTATAATCCACTTCCGGCTTATCTTTAAAGATTATCCAGCAATCTTTTTCCTGTCCCTCGACATCGACAAGCCACGAAGAAAAAATAACACAAAGAAGCAAGTGCTGCAAAATTTTCATGTTAATCAATCATTTCATAAATCGGTTCACCAGTTGATCCATTAGGAGCAAGAATACCGAGAAAATGAGCTATTGTTGGTGCAATATCAGTCGGGCTAACTGGCCTGTAAAGAGATTTCCTTTTAATTTTCCAGCCATACCATATCAGCGGCACATGCGCGTCGTAAACATACGAGCTATTGTGCAACGTGACATTCCCGGATTTTTCAATCCAGCCGGGAGACAGGTTAATAATCACGTCACCCGATCGCTTCTGATGGTAACTATTTTGTATCTTCTTGAAAATACCCCCGCTAAAATCAGTATTCATCAATGTATATGATGTTATCACGTTCGACACACCGGTATACTGTAACATGAAATGTGCCACGGTTTCCTGAAATTCCCTAAGTGAAAGCTCCGATCCCTCGATAAGATCCTGATTCAAATAAAGCTGTTGATTAAAATAATACTTGATCCAGTCGCCTTTCCCATAAATAACATTAAGATAACTTGAAAGTAAGGACATGGCATAATTCCGATTAAATACACCTCCCGGCACACCCCTGTCAATTAAATATTGTGGTACCGGAGCCACACCATGGTCAGATGTCATGTAAATTAAGACATTCTCCAGCCCAATTTCATCATCGAGAAAATTCATGAAATGGCTGATATCCTTGTCAAGCCGGAGAAAAACATCTTCGATCTCTACAGAATTAGGGCCAAAAAGTTCTCCCACGTGTTCAGAAGAAGAAAAAGTCACGAAAAGCATATCCGTGATATCATCTTTTCCCAACTCCTCTTCAACAATCGCGTTTATAGCAAAATCTTTTGTCAGGGAATTACCGAAAGGAGTATATTTCAGCAAGTCGTATACCTTGTTTTTTCTTCGCCACTTTTTACTTATTGCCGACAGATCATAGGGAAAAGTAATTTGATCATTAATTCCGGTTTCATACTCATTCTTATCCGGAAGTGATTCAGTATATTCTTCAATAGGGAGGTAGGTATCCCATGTTCTCTCCATGTAAATATGGGGAAAGGCCTTTAAATTAAACTCTTCAACCCAGGCAGGCAGACTGTCCATGTAGTAAGTACTCGTGATCCATTTCCCGTTGTTTGCATCGTACCAGTATGCCGCATCAGCAACATGCCCGGCTGATAAGACAGCAGAAGAGGGATCGAGTGAAATACCCACTACCTTTGATTTAAAAAAATTCGAGAATTTCAATTCATCTCCCATGGTACTCGACAGAAGATTCTCCGGGGAATGTCTCCCATTGTCATAAGAACCACCAACTGCCGAGTATTTATCATTTACCGTGCATGATATTGTTTGATTTTTCAACCATAAGTACCATTCATCAGAAATAATTCCGTGAATCGAGGGATTGGTTCCTGTAGCTACTGTTGCATGCCCCGGGCCGGTTTGAGTGAAAAGATAATCATACCGGGTATTTCTGCAATAAGTACCCTCTCCGGCAATTCTCCTGAACCCATCTTTGCCAAATTTATCCCAGAACCTCGTGAGATAATCATGTCGCATTTGATCTATAACAATGCCTATAACCAATTTTGGTTTATCAGGTGGAATTTTTTTGTTCGATTGACTGCTGGATGAAACAAAAATAAAAAGTAAGAAAAATACCGACAACAAACTTCTGCAATAATTTAACATTTTCTCTGTCCCTCTCTCAATATTATAATCCCTGAAATGCTGGCTAATACAGTAATTTTTCGAAAAACCACATCACATAAACGTTAAGTAGCAAATATATGTTATATGGCGGAATAAGAAAAAAATATTTAATAGGTATTTATCTTGATTTTAAGACTACTGTTTCATACATCTGGTTCATTGTCTTAATCTTTAATAAATAAACCCCGGGAGTTAATTCACCCGCGTTTATTTTCAATGACTTCCCACTAAAAAATCCATTTATCTTATACCGATGCACGACTTTCCCTGTTATTGAATAAATAGTAACCCAGGCAGGAAAACCAATATTCTCATCCAATTCTGCCAGGAAAAAATCATCGAAAGGATTGGGATAAATTTTAAATCTCCCGGATTTTTTCACATTAACAATATCCCCGGATTTTTTCTCCAGGTTAATTTCTCTAAAAGAAATAACATTATCCCTTATCTTAAAAGTGTCGGCATACAGGGTGTCATTGGTCTTTCCGATAACACTTAAGTCAAAAAAACCGGCAGGTAAAATAAAAGCAAAATACTGACTTCCACCGGGTAAAATAAATACAGAATCAAATTCAGAGGAGTTAAAATGAAAGCTCAAATCATCTGATGTTACAGAATCGCCAGGGTTAATGACACTACCATAAATACCCTGGGAAGGCAGGAAGAAATCATAAAGGAAAACATCATTTTCCCCGACCGGAAAATCTTCAAGTAATAATGTATCATCGTCTGTAGAAATTCTGAAGTGATATGTTCCGCTCTTTAGCATTCTTCTAAACACTCCATCACTACTATCAGACTGAATCCATGAATTATCCTGGTCATGTTCAATAATTGTGATATTTGTTTGTTTTGGATCCCTGGTAGATGCATCCAAAACCCGGCCATGGAACCCGGTGAGCGATTCCTTCAGGTAATTAAGCATGCTTCTCTTGTTGTATTCCCAGTAAGCAGGTAATTCATTTGGGGCTGGAATTTTATCAATTCCAAGTTCAATGGTTACTTCCCTGCCCTGAAGGAAGTAAGTAACGTAATCCTGTCGTCCCCCGGTAACCGTGTACCAATCATAACCATTGGTGATGCCGGAAGCAGAAGGATACCTGAAGTAATGGGCCGGGCTAAACGCGTGCACGGTATCAGCATACCTGCAAGAGATTTCCCTGAACCAGGAATCATCAGGATGCCGTCTTGACCAAGTATCCCAGGGATAATTCACCACTTCAGCACCCCCGTGAAAATTGGCTGACAAATGAAATCGCTTTCGTTGCATGTATTGCATCATTGATTCTGTTTCGGGCTGCCAGGGAGATCCATCAGGATGGGTGCCTGCCCGCGGATCGGGAAAGTTCCGGTTCAGGTCTACATTATTAGCATTCCCCCTGGTTGCTCCCGTAATAGTTGTATCACTGCTAAAGAATAACCCGTCAGGATTGGCAAGTGGATTGATAAAAATTTCCATTTCATTAATCATTCGATTAATTTCCTGAGAATTATCATACCCAATGAGTAGTGAATCAATCAACCTCAACATTAGAACATATCCAAGTGGTTCATCCCCGTGCATCGAGGAAGAGAAAAACACCCTGGGCTCTGTTTCGTTTTCAGTAACATTATCCGAAATCTTGGCTGCCAGTAATAACTTACCCTCAACAGAATACCCGATGGTATCAATCAAACAGCGTTCAGGGTAATTTCGCGCGAAAGAATCCATCATGGTTAAATATTCCAGGTAGGTGGGATAATAATCCCAGCCTGATGAAGATTTTAACCTTGAAACATGTAATAAGTTCTCTCTCAGTGAAGGTGCGGTAAGCAGAAAGTAAGGAATTCCATATGTAAGAAAACGATCAAATTCCTTTTGATTCGCGTAAGCATAAACTGTATCTCCAAAAACATTGTCTATAGAAATAATCGAGGAAAGTTCAGAAAGCGATTGTTCCCTGGTATAAAGAAAACGAAAATACACTTCTCCGCGTTTGGCTAATATATCAGTTGCTGTCAGTGTATCCTTATAAAATTGTGCTTCAGCAATATCTATCGTAAAGAAAGGTATAAAAAGAAAAAGCAGCCGATAAAATAATGCTTTCAAAATATTTTAATATTTGGTCAATGAATTAATATCAGTAGATCTGTGGCAATTGTTCAAACATTAAATATTAACCCCACAACACCAAACGCGACGAGCTGCTACACGTTAAATCGAATATGTAAAATGTCACCATCATCCACCACGTAATTTTTTCCTTCCAGGTGCATTTTTCCGGCAGTTTTCAATGCCTGTTCAGAACCCAATTCAATAAAATCATTGTATTTCATTACTTCAGCACGAATAAATCCTCTTTCCAAGTCACTATGGATAGCGCCAGCAGCCTGTGGTGCAGTCATTCCCTTTTTAATAGTCCATGCTCTTACC
The DNA here is from genome assembly GCA_964426725.1 of uncultured Bacteroidales bacterium. GTDB lineage: Bacteria > Bacteroidota > Bacteroidia > Bacteroidales > CAYRRV01 > CAYRRV01. The sequence goes on from CAYRRV010000014.1 coordinate 17,029, forward strand.
TCTTTGGGCCCAGCGGTAAAAAATGACATGAGATTTAACATATCATAAGCAGTCCTGATCATTTTATTTACCCCTGGTTCTTCCAGACCCACGTCACTTAAAAATTCCATGCGGTCTTCCTGACTTTCCAATTCAGCTATTTCTGCTTCAAGGCCACCAGCTATGGTAAGAATAACCGGATCATGCTCGGCAAGTGCTTCCTTTACCTTATTAACAAAAGCATTGCCCGGGATCGCTGATTTTTCATCAACATTACAAACATACATAACCGGTTTTTCTGAGAGAAGAAAAAGATCCTGTATATGTTTCCTTTCACTTTCTTTAATTGGAGCCGTACGGGCAGATTGAAACGATTCCAGGTGTTCCTTCATTACCTGTAGAACCTCTATCCCTTGTTTAGCATCTTTATCTCCCGATTTTGCTATTTTTTCTAACCGGGCCAACTTTTTCTCAACAGATTCCAGATCCTTGATTTGCAATTCGAGATCAACGGTTTCCATATCTCTCACCGGATCAACTGAACCCTCCACGTGAGGAAGATTGGGATCTTCAAAACACCTGAGAACGTGAATCAATGCATCAGCGTTCCGTATATCCGAAAGAAAGGTATTCCCAATTCCCTCGCCCTTGCTCGCACCTTTTGTCAGACCAGGAATATCAATAATTTCGACGACCGCCGGGATCACTTTTTGAGGGTTTACCAAAGATGCTATTTTATCGAGTCTGGGGTCTGGTACTTCCACTATTCCCACGTTCGACTTACTAGCACTAAAAGCAAAATTACTGGATTCGGCTTTCGTGTTCGACATGCAATTAAACAAGGTTGTTTTTCCAGTATTGGTTATTCCTACAATTCCACAATTAAGAGACATACCTTTTCATTTATATTCCCGTGTATTACCCGGTCAATTGTTATTCAATTTATATTTCACCCCAAAATTAATGCATAATATATAACCGATGATAATAACAGGACATTTTCTTGAAAAAATGATCAGATAAAATTGATAATATGTTTAAAAGCAGTATTTTTATGCCTTCAAAAAAAAGTATCAAAATAAAATATTAAACATGGACAACACGATCGTTAACAAGGCAGCAGACAATATCAGGATTTTATCAGCAGCAATGGTAGAAAAAGCAAAATCGGGTCATCCCGGTGGCGCCATGGGAGGAGCAGATTTTATTAATATTTTATACTCCGAATTCTTAAATTGGGATCCCAATGACATGCAATGGCCATTCAGGGACCGTTTTTTCCTGGACCCGGGACACATGTCACCCATGCTTTATTCTATCTTAACATTAACAGGCAATTTGTCCCTGGATGATTTGACAAATTTCCGGCAATGGGAAAGTCCAACCCCGGGTCATCCCGAATTGGATATTAACAGAGGAATTGAAAATACCTCAGGACCACTTGGTCAGGGACATGCAATGGCTGTAGGAGCAGCTATCGCGGAGAGATTCCTTGTTCATCGTTTTGGAGAATGGATGGCACACAAAACATACGCTTACATATCAGATGGAGGCATTCAGGAGGAAATATCGCAAGGCGTTGGACGATTAGCTGGCTTTCTTGGACTGGGAAATCTAATCATGTTTTATGACTCAAATGACATACAACTTTCTACTGAAACCAGGGAAGTTACCATGGAAGATACCGCGATGAAATATAAGGCCTGGGGTTGGAACGTGTATGAAATTGATGGCAATGACGCGAATCAAATCAGGGAGGCTCTCCAAAAAGCCAATGAAGTAACCGACAAACCAACGCTCATTGTTGGTAAAACCATCATGGGAAAATTTGCCGTTGATGCCGAGGGTAACAATTTCGAGTCACAAGTTTCCACGCACGGTATGCCACTCTCACAGGCTGGCGCTTCTTTTGAAAAAACAATTGCCCGGCTGGGAGGTAATCCCGATCAACCTTTTGAAGTATTTGATGAAGTTAAATCATATTATGAAAAGATAATTGCCGAAAAAGCATCAAAGGCAAAATTAAAAAAGGAAGCCCAAGCAAAATGGGCCAAAGAAAATCCCGATCTGGCAATGAAACTCGAGAACTTCCTTTCAGGAAAAATGCCGGAGATCGACTTCTCGAAAATTGCTCATAAAGAAAATAGTCCAACGCGCGGGGCCTCAGGTGTAGTGCTAGGTCATTTAGCCAAGAATGTCGAAAACATGATAGTGGCTTCTGCTGATTTGTCTAATAGCGACAAAACCGATGGTTTTCTAAAAAACACGACAGCCTTAACCAGGGGTGACTTTTCGGGCGCATTCCTTCAGGTCGGTGTATGTGAACTCACCATGGCTGCCATCTGCAATGGTATTGCCCTTCATGGAGGTATAATCGTTGCATGTGGAACATTTTTTGTCTTTTCAGACTACATGAAACCAGCAGTACGTTTAGCTGCCCTGATGAAATTACCGGTTAAATTCATCTGGACACATGATGCTTTTCGCGTGGGAGAAGATGGGCCAACTCATCAACCCGTGGAGCAGGAAGCACAGATCAGGCTCATGGAACAGCTCAAAAACCATGATGGAGAAAATTCATTACTGGTACTCCGCCCTGCTGACTCGGCAGAAACAACGATTGCCTGGAAAATGTCGCTTGAAAACACGAAAACTCCCTCGGCATTGCTACTATCCAGACAAGCCATAACAGATATACTTACAACAGACAAGGAATCACGCTACCAGGAAGCACTTAATACAGAAAAGGGGGCGTATATTGTAAAAGGTGGCAGCGATGATGATGATATTATTTTGGTTGGTAATGGATCGGAAGTATCCACGCTCATCGAGGGTGCCAAACTACTGGAAGATAACAAAAAACTGAAAGTCAGGGTGGTTAGCGCTCCCTCCGAGGGACTATTCAGGTTACAATCCCCTGAATATCAAAAATCAATTATTCCTGAGGATAAGCCCATCCTGGGACTTACAGCGGGATTACCCGTAACACTCCGGGGATTAACTGGTGACAAAGGACAAGTGATTGGCCTTGACCATTTTGGCTATTCTGCTCCATATAAAGTACTTGACGAAAAATTTGGTTTCACGGGCGAGAATGTATACCAGAAAGCCTTGAATTACTTTGAATCATTTAAAGGTTAATTTCACTGGACAAGTTTTTATAATTTTCATTTACCCGGGAATACTTTTCATGGTTTTCCCGGGTTTTTTATGGAAATGTTTATAAATCGAAGAATTAAAACTCATTAATTTAAGCAATTTATAATAAATTGGCCTTCTAAATGGTTTAAATTAATACAGATTATATTAAATAATGAATCCCCGCAGTTTCATCCTACTTATATTGATGAGCATATTGCTCAGTGGTAACAACATTTTTTCGCAGTCCTTTCCAAAGTCGACACCATCAAAAACAAATATTTTATTCGTGTTTGATGCTTCACAAAGCATGGCAGGAACATGGGAAAGCGATAAGAAAATTAATATTGCAAGGAATATTCTTTTTGGAATGGTAGATAGCCTTCAACAAATTGAAGATATAGAAATGGCGCTGAGGGTTTATGGCCATCAGAGCCCAGTCCCTCCCCAGGATTGTTCCGACACAAAGCTGGAAGTACCCTTTGCCCCAGGTAATGCTTCAAGAATTAAACAAAAGCTCAGATTTATAACTCCCAGGGGAACAACTCCTATCGCTAATTCACTGGAAAAAAGCGGACAGGATTTTCCACTGAATTGCATTAATTGCAGGAATATTATCATCCTTATTACTGATGGAATCGAGGCCTGCGATGGTGATCCTTGCGCTGTCTCCTACAATCTCCAAAAAATGGGAGTTATACTCAAACCATTTATCATTGGAATAGGTATTGACGAGGGTTTCAAAGAAACATTTGACTGTATTGGCCAATATTACAACGCGAACAGCGAGCAAAAATTCAAGGAGGTACTTGAAATAGTCATTAATCAGGCCCTTAACTCAACAACAGCCCAGGTAAATTTACTTGACATTAACGGGCTTCCAACCGAGACCAATGTCAACATGACTTTTTATGACAGGTTTTCCGGCTCGATGAAACACAATTACATACACACGATAAACCACAGGGGAAACCCGGATACACTGATTCTGGATCCTCTTGTTACCTACGACGTGACCGTTCACACGATTCCCCCTGTAAAAATTGATAGTTTCAAGGTTGTTCCCGGGAAACATACAATTGTCGCTGCTGATGCCCCTCAAGGAAATCTAGTGGTTAAATCCAGAAGCACCAATAAATACAGGGGATTAGAGTATATTGTCAGGAAAGCCGGAGACATGACCACCCTTAACATGCAAAAAATTGAAGAAACAACACAGTATATCGTTGGAAAATATGATCTTGAAATCCCCGTGCTGCCGCGACTGATTATTGATGATGTTGAAATAACTCAAAGTTCATTAACAACTGTTGAAATACCTTCACCAGGTATCATAACTTTCCTGATGGCCGCACCGGGAATCACCAGCGTTTTCCATATGAACAAGGGTAAAGCAGAATGGATTTATAACCTGAATAAAAATGTAAGAAATGAATCCCTGGTTCTTTTGCCAGGTGATTATATCGTGGTTTACAGGGCGCTGAACGCGAAAGAAGCTATTTACTCGGTAACAAAATCATTTACCATAAAATCGGGCAGTTCATCCGCCATTCACTTGTATTAGTGAGGAGTCCCATTTGATATTGCAGAAGAGGGATGCCTTAATTTAAGGCATGTGGCGCGAATCAATCGTCACTTTTTCATTGACATGACATTAGATTAATCATGGTTAAACCTTTCACGTTTTCACGAGTCTATATGAGAATAAATACAAGCAGAGGAACATGCATATTCCTGATGATGATGAAATATTAAGAATTTTCAGGGAAGTAAATCAGGATAAAGCGTTTAAAGCACTGGTTAAGAAATACCAGGAACGCTTGTACTGGCATATAAGAAAAATCTTGATCACCCATGAAGATACAGATGATGTATTGCAAAACACGTTTATTAAAGCCTGGAAAAATTTGCACAACTTCAAGGGAGATTCATCAATTTATACCTGGTTATACCGAATCGCCACGAATGAAGCCATTACTGCTTTTAACAGAAATAAAAAGAGATACAATATTATAATGAATGAAGATTATTTCGGGGCATGCCAGGTATTTGAAGGAAATGCATATTTTAATGGTAACGAGGTTGATGAAAAGCTTCAGAAAGCCATATTAACATTGCCTGAAAAGCAAAGAATCGTTTTTAACATGAAATATTTTGATGATATGAAATTTGAAGAAATCAGTAAAATACTGGAAACTTCCACGGGAGCTTTGAAAGCATCATACCATCACGCGGTTAAAAAAATTGAAAAATATATACAACAGGTTTAAACCAAATTGTTTTATTTAAGTCAAATAAGAGAAATACAGGAGTTTAAAAATGTCAAAGCAAAATAAAGAAAAAAGTGAACTCACTCAATTCCCCGGAAAGAATCCATTTTCGGTTCCAAGGGGATATTTCGATAGTTTCTATGACAGGTTGCAAGACAAAGTATACAGGGAACCTGGTAAACAAAGAAAATATTTTCGAATTGCACGTTCACATTTCGCCCTGGCCGCGGCAATTCTTGGATTTGCCATCCTTTCAATAGTAATTATAAGGTCAACCACAAACAAAATAAATCCTGAAAGAATAGCAAAATCAGATTTTTTTACTTCAGATTTTCAAATAATTGATGAATACTTACTGGAGGAATATATCACCCATACACCGGGCGTTGCCATTCATCAACCCGTTAAATATAACAAGGATGCACTCCTGGATTATCTTGAAGAACAAGATCTGGATGAACAATTAATTATTGAAAATTTCAAGGAATAAGATATGAAACATCCATGTTTACAAAATACAACCGAGCTTGCGAACTCACCGAAGGTAAACACATTTTTAATAAAATCGCTAACATGGATGTTCCTTGTCTGCTAACAGGCAGGCATCATACCATTAAAAAATAAATTATATACTGATGAAAAATTTAATTATTTTGATTACAGCTCTCCTGCTAACAAGTACTTTAACTATCTCATCCCAAGAAGTAAGCAAAAAGGACGAGATTAACGCGATGAAAATTGCCTTTATCACGAAAAAACTTGATCTCTCACCAGAGGAAGCAGAAAAATTCTGGCCCTTGTACAATCAATATAGCGCGCGTAAAGGTGAAGTTCATACCAGCAAACAAAGCATTGGATGGTATTACATGCAAAACGAAGCAACTATTAATGATGAAGAAGCAACTGACCTGCTTGAAAAATATGTTAGCGCGAACGAACAGGAAGGACATCTGATCAGGGAATACATGGAAAAGTTTAAAAAAATATTACCTTCGGAAAAAGTATTAAAACTTTTTGTCGCGGAGTATCAGTTCAAGAGTCACCTTTTAAAAGAATTGAGAGAACAAAGAAGATCAAGGCGGCCATGAAACTGCCAATCTAAAACCCTTGACTAAACTCGTATTCTTCAGGAAGATTTAACACTACCTCACGCAGGAACTGAACCGTTTCTTTTATATCGGTGTACATTACCTTATCATTCTGGACAAATTTCACCCTATCACGATATTGATCAATAAAGTTTTCAATAAACGGGGAGGATTTAACAGGTCGTCTAAAATCCAAAGCCTGCGATGCATTATAAAGCTCGATAGCCAAAATACGTTCAAGGTTCAATAGCACGTGATAGGCTTTAACAGCAGCATTAGCCCCCATGCTCACGTGATCTTCCTGTCCCTGGGAAGATTCAATTGAATCAACAGAAGATGGTGTACACAATTGTTTATTATGGCTCACCATGGAGGCGGCCGTGTACTGTGGGATCATGTAACCCGAATTTAAACCCGGGCTCGCTACAAGGAAAGGTGGCAACCCCCTTGTCCCGGATAATAACTGATATGTTCTTCTTTCGGAAATATTACCCAGTTCAGACATAGCAATTGCAAGATTATCCAGGGCAATTGCCAAAGGTTGCCCGTGAAAATTGCCCGCGGAAATAATCATATCTTCATCCGGGAAAATAGTTGGATTGTCAGTGACCGAATTAATCTCGTTCCTGAAAACGTAAGCCACGTAATTTATCGAATCCTTTGAAGCGCCATGCACCTGGGGAATGCATCTGAATGAATATGGATCCTGGATATGTTTTTTAGGCTTGTTCATCAACTCACTCCCTTTAAGGATGTAGCGAATCCGACGCGCTGTTTTAATTTGACCCTGGTGAGGTCTGATTTTTTGTACAAGCTCATGGAAAGGTTCAATCCGCCCGTCGAAAGCATCTAAAGAAACAGCCCCGATAATATCAGACAGCATGGATAACTTGAATACCCTCAAACAACAATGAACCCCGAAAGCACTCATGAACTGAGTCCCGTTTAGCAGGGCCAATCCTTCTTTGGAATCTAGTTCAATAGGATCCATCCGGAGCTTTTTCAAAACTTCGGGGGTCGGGTGAATTTCCCCCTTGTAAACTACTTCGCCCAGGCCCAGCAATGGAAGACTCAAATGGGCCAAAGGGGCCAAATCGCCGGATGCACCTAGTGATCCATAACTATAAACTACCGGTAAAATATCTTCATTGTAAAAATCAATTAATCGCCTGACAGTCGATAACTGCACACCGGAATTCCCGTAAGCCAGTGATTGCACCTTCAATAAAAGCATCAACCTCACTATTTCATCAGGAATTTTATCCCCGGTACCACAGGCATGAGACATCACAAGGTTCTTTTGTAATTTCTTCAAATCTTTTTTTGAAACCGTACGGTCGTAAAGTGAACCAAAGCCTGTATTTATCCCATAAAGGGGTTCGCTTGTTTGATCAATTTTATGTACGAGATAGTCCCGGCATTTCACTATTCGTTTCTCGGCCCCGGGAGAAAGCCTGATGTTAAAGCCATTTTCGACAACCTCTCTAATCCTGTAAAAATCAAGCAATTCACTATTAATCAAATGTATTTTTTTCATCATAATAAAATACGTTTAGCGGTATGATGCCTGTCCCAGGAACCTCGCGCGTTCCGGTTTAAATATTAGTGGTCAAATAATCCGCTAATTTACCTCTTTCAACAGGAGATTGATCACCGGTAGACATGTTCTTAATCATTATCATTCCTGTATTGATCTCTTCTTCACCAATAATTCCAACGAAGGGGATTTGCCGGGTATTGGCATAATTGAATTGCTTTTTCATTTTTACCGGATCCGGATAAAGTTCGCAGCATATATTTCTATGTCGCAATTCTGTCATGGTCTGCATGGCAAAAAACGCCTCTTTTTCTCCAAAATTGACAAAAAGAATATCTGTAGTGCGCGTTGTTTCAGAAGGAAATCGTTCCAACGCTTCCATCACGTCATAAATTCTCTCTGCCCCGAAAGAAATCCCAACACCGGATACATTTTTCAATCCGAATATTCCGGTTAAGTTGTCATAACGGCCTCCACCGCAAATACTACCAATTTGCATTTCATTGGTTTTTACTTCAATAATTGCTCCAGTGTAATAATTCAACCCGCGGGCAAGAGAAATATCAAACTGAACCTCGGAGTCTATATCAAGATGTTCAAGATAATCAAACAATTTTTGAATTTCATTAACACCTTGCAATCCCGTCTCGGATTCTTTTAAATTATTCACGAGGAATTGAACCTTTTCCTGATTTGAAAGAGAAAAAACGTCGAAAAACCCTGAAAGCGTTTTCAGGTGAACATCCGTAAAGCCATTTTCACGTAATTCCTCAAAAACTTTATCTCTTCCAATCTTATCCAATTTGTCCAGCGCCACTGTAAAATCAGTAAACTTTTCAGGCATACCTGCTATTTCAGCGATACCAGAAAGCACCTTTCGATTATTGATCTTTATTGTTACTTTCAAATTCAATTTCTTAAAAACTTCATCAATAATTTGAAGAAGTTCAGCCTCATTCAAAAGACTATCACTACCGATGATGTCAGCATCACACTGGTAAAACTCCCTGTATCTGCCTTTCTGAGGCTTGTCAGCCCTCCAGACGGGCTGTATCTGGTATCTCCTGAATGGAAACGTTATTTCATTCCTGTTCTGGACAACATACCGGGCAAAGGGAACGGTTAAATCATACCTTAGTCCTTTCCCTGATATAATATTGCCTATTTTGGATAAATTTTTTTCCTCCAATTCCCGGGTGGGAACATCTTTCAAAAAATCACCTGAATTTAATACCCGGAAAAGTAATTTATCACCTTCTTCACCATATTTACCAAGTAACGTGGAAAGATTTTCCATGGCTGGTGTTTCAACAGGAAGATATCCATGTAACCTGAAAACGTCACGGATGGTATTAAAAATAAAATCTCGTTTCACCATTTCAGCAGGTGAAAAATCTCTTGTCCCTTTGGGAATAGATGGTTTTTGCATTTCTTTAGAATAAAAATTGATAAACGTTTCACCTTGTTTATAGCACTGCAAAATTAAATTCTTGGTCCGAGTATTCATAATAATTCATGAAATATATCCCGGGCCAATCATATCAGGTGCCAATTAGCAAAAAGTGAACGAAAAACCCCGGTAAAGTTTATTTTTCCCGGGGTATAATTAATTTGAGGATTTTTCTCTTTTATTTACGTGACATTTTTTTAAAATCTTTTTCAAGGAAACCATCCGGATTTTTACTATTAATCATATGGTAATCGAAGTAGTAAAACCTGGCATCTGATGCACCAATGAGCATTTTGTAGCATCGTGCTTTAAGTTTTGTTCCTTCAGGACCGACCTTATGAAGGAATACCACATCATCATTTTTTTCTTCAATTGCTTTCATGATATCATCGGCGGTAACAATTTTAAACTGGTAAGGATATACGCTCTTGATCCTGCGAGCTGAATTAACATCCGTGGACAGTTCACTTTCAATCAGGTATAATGATTTATTCTTTATATCACCCATGTTATCATTATAATGCTTGAATACATTATCAGAGATCATTCCCGGGTTCTCGTATATCATTTTCACGTGGTCTTGCATGAACCTGACCAAGACTCCCAGTTTATATATATAGCTATCTTCTTCCACACCATAGTATGAAAGAGGAACAGAACAAATTGCCGGCATTTCATTAATCCTGAAATAGTCTCCTCCCAACAAGAGATGCAAAAAGTTATACCTGGCATCTGTTTTATCTTTCTGAAAAGTAACCTCGGTAAGAATTAAAAAAGAATAATCAGGATTGGTACGCAGGTCTTCAAACTCCCTGTAAGGAATAAACTCGTAATCAGTGAGTGTCCATTCTCTTTCAATCACATCTTTTATCATGAAATTATACTGCAGGAGCGGATTGTTTTCAAGTACCACGTAGGTTTTTGTCTTGTAAAACTTTTCAAGGTCTTCCTTCGTGGGAATATAATCCTGTGCATTGATGCCAGTCATAAACACACCGGCAATGAGTAATAAAAATAATCTTTTCATGTTGCTTTGATTTAACAATTTTATTTGTCTGGTAAATATAATGGATTTCTTTCGTTGAATTTACGTATATAATAGAACATAAGTTGCTTTTTTTTTCTTTTCCTCAAAGCCATGTATTCATCATGTAACTCTGGATCTTTCATGAGCAACACGGCAATGTTTTCATGATTATACTCCAGGATTCTTCCTGTTTCAAAATCAAGAATAAATTGCCTAAGGTCAGTGTTTTTTTGTGTACTGGGATAATAACCATAAGTATTCCTGCCGGAATAATAATAAGGATTATGATAGGGATTATATTGCGTCTGATAAGTTGTAATATCGGCTACAAAATGAGAAATACTGCCAATATAGGTTAATCTTGTAAAACCATCTCCTACCTGAACATGAATAATACCGTTTCTAGAAAAACCCCAAATATTTTTTGTTTTGACTTCCACTTTTTGTCCAAGAATATTAAAGAAATAGATTTTCTCATCCTTGAACAGGCGCTCGTAAAAATCTCTATTATCGTGGTCAAGCGTGGTGGCAATTCTGGAAGGGGGAACAGGGGAGTTTTCTTTCAAGTCAGTAAATGAAAGGAAAATACCGTTCTTAAACTTAAAATCAGCATGGTACTTTACCATGGAAGTTGTATCAGACGGCTGCCCGGCAAGATTAGTGGAAAGATACAATATATTAATCAGCAAAAATATAGATTTAATCAAAACTCAAGTTTTTAAAAAATAGACACTTTGAATACTAACTACCAACATAAAGATAATTACTTATAAGGAAATCAACTTATAATATTATTATTTTTTAATATAATTTATATCAAATTCCTGTAACATTTATACCTTTATAACGAATATTATTATAGTTTATGACGGGGTTAGTAACTATGTTTTTTTAGTTTTACAGGATAAATTAATGGGAAATGTTAAATACACTGAAAAAATTCTTCGCGTTCGGGTATCAAAAGGAAAGAGATGAGCAGGTTTCAAACAAAATACTCTATATCAATATTATTAGCGTAATTACCATTGTATACTCGGTTTTATTTGCCATTATTGGCTTACTTAACAGCGAATTTCTATATTCCACCATTCTCCTTGCAGCCGCGATATTGATATTAATTAATTTTATATACCTGCAGGTAACCGGCAAGACTAAAACAACAGGCCACGTGGTAATTGGCATTATTAGTTTAATAATGCTTTTTCTTCTTTATTCCGGTGGTTATCAAAAAACCGGGATTTTTTGGATTTTCGCGTATCCTATTATTACACTTTTTGTTTTAGGAGCTCGAAGAGGCACGATATTTTCGGGAATGTTTTTCGGTTTGATATTACTAATTTTTCTTTTACCATCAGGAAAAGAAACAGGCGCCGTTGATTATTCTCCTGTAGTAATCATAAGATCTATTGCCCTTTATATCGGTATTTATGGACTCACCTTTATTTATGAAAGAATTCAACTTCTTTCCAATCTTGATCTGGAAAGAGAAATGCTCGAGGCAAAAAACCGAAGTAAATCAAAGGATGAATTTATCTCCAAATTATCACATCAGATACGGACCCCGCTTAATAATATCATGGTGGTAAGCAATATTCTGGGAGAAACAAAGATGGACAGTAACCAGAAAGATTTGGTCGATACCATTTTAGCTTCCACAAACAACCTGGTAAATGTAGTGAATAATATCGTGAAGGTTTCAAGTTTTGAAATCAGTGAATCTAAAACTATTGAAGTTAATTTTAACCTTTATGATACTATTACCAATACGGTAAAGCTGTTTAAAGAACAGGGAAAAGCTGAAATTCAAATCATACAGGAATCTTCAGCAAATTTAAAAAATGAAGTTCATGGAGATCCGGTAAAAATCAAACAGATATTCCTGAATCTTATTGAGAATATTGTAAAATACCACCGGAACCAAAAACCGCTTGTTAAAATCAGGATTTTACCCATTGATGATGGTTCTTCCATTGATTTTTCTTTTAAAATCATATCTCCCGAGATTCCCGGCTATTTATTGATGGAAATCCCGTCACCTCAAAATGAAGAAAAACAGGATAATTTCCCGGAAAATGAAGTATCCCCCCTTGATCTTACTATTGCAAGCAAATTGATTTCTTTCAGCGGGGGAAACTTAGAGTTCACGATAGAAGATGGAAACACGATTTTTAGCTTCATGTTAAAACTTCAAAAATCAAAGAAAACTCAAAGAACTACCGGTGCCGAACCCAGGGCTGCTCAAAAAATAATTGCAAAAGACAGTATTGATTTAAAAGATGCGAATATACTTCTGGTTGAAGATAATCTAATCAACCAAAAAATAGTCGTTCTGAGTCTTCAGAAAATCGTAAAAAACATAGACATTGCTAATAATGGCAAGGAAGCACTGGATAAGTTCGGTAAAACAAAATATGATTTAATTCTCATGGACATTCAAATGCCGATTATGGATGGTATTGTTGCCACTAAAAAGATCCGTGAAATTGAAGAAAGCACGAACACGCATACACCCATCATAGCTATTACTGCCAATGCTCTTACCGGTGATAAAGAGACCTGCATTGCTGCCGGAATGAATGAGTATATCAGTAAACCTTTCCAGGTTGAAATTTTACTTCAAAAGATGAAATCATTGTTAACCGAGAGCGAGGTATAAGTTGAAATCTATTCAAATTATTTTACCCGGCCTGAATCCTAGTATCAAAATATCATCAACCTGATCCAGGTGTCCTTTCCATGCTTCAATTGTATCATTCAGGTAGTCTTTTTGTTCACTCATGGACAATTTATGAATAGATAGAAGTAAGTGCCTGAATCTCCTGTATTTAAATTTCTTCCCGTCAGGCCCACCAAATTGATCCGCGTAACCATCAGAAAACATGTAAAAAACATCATCATCCTGTATCTCTATTTCATGGTTTTTAAACACGGGGTGATTATCAGGTCCCTGATCATCCAGGCCTACCGAAAACCGTTCACCTTTCACCTCAATAATTTTGTTTTCACGGATAAGATAGATTGGATTAAAGGCACCGGCATAAGTAAGTTTTCTCTCTTTTTTGTCAATTACACTAAAGGCAATATCCATACCATCGCGTAAAGTGATATTATCTACATCGTTAAATAATTCTTCAAAATCTTCATTTATCATTTTTAAAATTTCCGCCGGATTGGAAATTTTAAGGTTGTTGGTAATTCGCCTGAACAATTCGAATCCAATAATCGACATAAACGCCCCGGGAACTCCATGTCCCGTGCAGTCTACTGCTGCCAGGAATATTTTATTATCAACTTCATTAATCCAGTAGAAATCACCGCTTACAATGTCTTTTGGTTTGTGAAGAACAAAAGAATCTTTAAGAATCTTGGCAAAAGCTTTTTCGGAGGGTAAAAGTGCCTCCTGTATTCGTTTCGCGTAATTGATACTATCTGTAATATTCTTGTTCTTGAGTATTAATTCTTCCTTTTGCCTGGCAATTTTTATAGAAGCAAGTTCTTTTTCCCGCAAAATACGATTAGACCTTCTCAGGTTTCGTGTTCTTGCCTGTACAACCAGAAACAACATTAAAGCGCCAACAAGCGAGTAACTGATATAAGCCGTTCGGGATTGCCAAAATGCTGCTTCCACGATAATACGTAATTCCTGGCCTTCTTCATTCCAAATCAGATCATTGTTGGAACCTTTAACCCTGAATATATACTCGCCAGGGGGCAAGCTAGAAAAAGTGGCCATATTCCGGTTACCCAGATCAATCCATTTACTTTCTTCATCAACAGGAAACATTTTGTAACTATATAGATTCTTAGAGGGTTCTGTAAAATCCAGGGAGGCAAATTCTATACTAAAAAGTTTAACATCATGGGGCACGTAAACAATTTTCTTTCCTTCAATACAAATAGATTCTACACCTTCGGGAGTAAACAACTCGAATGAAGTTATGGCAATTTCAGGAACATGCTCATTATATTGTATGGAATCCGGGTAGAATGCATTCAATCCATTGAGCCCTCCAAAAAACAACTCACCAGACTCACTCTTGTATACAGCACCAAGGTTATACTCAAAACTCTGAAGCCCATCAGAAATATCAAAACTCCTGAAACTTTTAGCAATCGGATCGAATTTCACCAAACCACGGTTGGTGCTCATCCAGAGATTTCCCTGTTCATCATCTAGTATAGCATATATCAGGTTATTGGGTAGCCCGTCTTTCTCCGTGAAAACATCAATACGTCCACCCAAAATATCCAACTTATTCAGCCCGGAAGCTGTCCCAATCCATATGTTCCTGTTATCATCCTCGTGCAAATAATAAATAGAATTACTGCTTAGCCCGGCATTTTTTTCTTTTCCTTTTTCATAATGAAAAAAGGCATCTGATTCGGGTACGTAACTAATAAGACCATTCTCGGTACCAATCCAAATTGTGCCATCACTGCTCTCGAGTAGAGAATAAACCGTGTTTATGGCAAGAGATGAATTAGCGCTTTCAATAGAAAAATAGCTCCTTATTATTCCTGATTCGCGCTCAAATTTATGTAACCCGTGAGAGGTAGCAAACCATAAATCCCCTGAGGCATCTTCAATTATATCAAAAATCCTGTTATTTTTAAAAAGAGTGCATGAAACACCTGGATTTAAATGACAAAACAAGCTAAATCTTCTTGTTTTCAAGTCAAAAACATTCAAACCATCTCTTGTTCCCACCAAAATATTATTTTTCGAATCTCTGAATATTACATGAACAAAATCATTTGAAATCCATCTTGATGAACGCTTGTTACTCGCGCTATAATGGACGGAAGAATAATCTGACCTGTTTAATAAAGTAAGACCCTGCCCCCAGGTACCCACCCATAATATGCCTGGCTTCTCTTCAAATACAGAAGCAATGGTGTTATTGGTAAGATACTGATTATCCTGTTCATTCCTGTAAGTTGTAAACTTTTTACCCCTTTTATCATATTTGATGATGCCAAGCAAGCTTCCTATCCACATAATGGATGAATTATCCTCTTCGATGCAGGTGAAAGTGTTACTGGCATAATTAAGATTGTTATAATGTAACTCTTCTATCCACTCAAATTGATTTTCTCCAGGGTAATATTGAATAATCCCTCCCTGGGAAAGAATCCAGATACATCCATTGTTATCCTGAAAAATATCGCTAATAGGATTGTTTTTGAGAGTATGCCCGTTTCTCTCAAAATAGTATACATTAAATTTTTTTTCTTCCCTGTTGTACAAGTTAATGCCATTATCAGTACCAATCCATAATTGCCCGTTTTTATCCTCGCAAATAGCTCTTACTTCATCAGAAGAAAGAGAACCTTTACTGTTTTTCCCCGAGTATCTTTCAAAAATCTCGAGTGATCTATCAAAATAATTCAGCCCGTCTTTAGTTGCAATCCACAACATTCCATGGCTGTCTTCCAGGAGATCGAAACTGGCATTCAGTGATACGAAATTGAACAGGTTATTATAAAAGGTATAATGAAGAAAGGTTTTATTAACCTCATCAAATTTCTCAAGTGTTTTTGATGTAAGGGCCCAGATAGTACCATCTTTCGTCTGAACAACACTATATACCGTATTATCTGATATGGAACCAGGATCAGCTGGATCGTGAAGATAACTTGTGAAGTTACCGGTTTCCCTGTTATACATGTTAAGACCACCATTTGTGGCTATCCATAAGTTCCCTTTATTATCTTCAATTATATCTCGTATATACCCATTTGACAATGAATTTGTGTCAAGTGGTTGGTGATGGAAAATATGGAAACCTTTCCCGGTATACTTATTGAGTCCATCCTGGGTTCCAATCCAGAGGAATCCTCGTGAATCCTGCAATATACAATTGATATAAGTTTGAGACAATCCTTCTTCAATGCTGATTAAATGCACGTCAAAACCTTTTCCTGCAACAGGAAAAAGCAAAAAAAGGTAATACATTAGAACAATAAAAAACTCTTTCATATCAAATGTCATCGAACAAACTTAATATACGCTAAATCCCTGTTTAAGTTTTGTTATTCCGATATGTAAAAATATTAAAATACGACTTTTTAGCAGGGTTTTTCATGTAATATAAATTGCCCGAATATAATGATTTAAATCATCAAATAAATAGGAAGATAGAAAAAGCTTTCTACCGGTTAACACTATTGGCAGGTAAAAAAAAGATTATTTCTTTTTCCTGGAGTTCATGGCGATTTTCTCGAGCATATCTGTTGTAAGAGATTTAGGTCTTTCAAGCGGGTAAAGCAATGCCCTGTCCCAAATAATATTGGCGCAAATACCAATTGCCCTTCCAATACCAAAAAGTATAGTGTAAAAATCATATTCCCGCACGCCATAATGCCATTGAATAACACCAGACTGGGCATCGACATTTGGATAGGGATTTTTTGCCTTTCCCTGCTCTTTAAGAATAGGTGGAACGACTTTGTATAACATGTCCACGTATTTAAAAAGGGGATCTTCCGGCATATGTTTAAGGCTAAAATCACGTTGAATTGAATATCTCGGGTCTGTTTTGCGCAAAACTGCATGACCATACCCGGGAATTACCTGTCCTGAATTCAGTGTATCCCATACAAATTGTTTCATTTCGTCTTCGGTAGGAATTTTTCCTTCCATTTTTTCATTCAGGTCGAGTAACCATCTTAAAACTTCCTGGTTGGCTAGCCCGTGCAGTGGTCCTGCTAAACCATTAATCATTGCAGAAATTGCCAGGTAAATATCAGACAGTGAACTGGCCACGAGATGTCCTGTATGAGCACTTACATTACCACTCTCATGATCGGAATGAATAATAAAATGTAACCGGGATACATCATCATAAGGTTTATCAATTCCCATCATGTGAGCAAAATTGGCTCCAATATCCAGGTTCGGATTAGACTGGATACGTTTTCCGTCTTTATAAAGCTTAGAATAAATATATGTAGCAATCTCGGGCAACTTCGCCAGCAAGTTTAATGAATCTTCATACATTGGATCCCACAAATCTGTTTTCGGGATTCCGACATGATATTTTTTTGTAAAGAAAGATTCCCGGTGCATTGTCAGGATCGCTGAAGAAAAAATGGCCATAGGATGGCTACAACAAGGGAATGAATCAATAACCTCATATACATATCGCGGAAGGATTCTTCTTTTACTAAACTCGTCAATTACATCAGCGACTTCTCTTTCCCCGGGAATATCACCGGTCAACAATAAGTAAAACACGCCTTCAACATAAGGCATCTCGGCACCGGCCTGCCTGGGTAGTTTTTCAAAAAGCTCGGGCAAGGTATATCCCCTGTATCTAATCCCTTCCATTGGATCGAGATATGAAATATCGGTGACCAGGGTTTTTAACCCTCTCATTCCACCTAAAATTTTCCCGATGGTAATTTTATCTACGACCACATCACCGTATTCTTCGGCTAACCTTTGTGTTCTTGGCCGCCATTCTTCAATTTTCTCCTTAAGTTTTCTCTTTAAAATCGACATGTTTATCTTTTTTACATTAATCCATAATACCCTAAAATAATAATTTTTTTATAAAAAAAGGGTAACAACTCCCGGTTATTACCCTTAAAAACAAATGTAAATTAAATTAGTTCTATTTCACGTACTTGAAACCTTTGCCCAGGTATTTCGCGGTCGACCCGAGAGATTCTTCAATTCTCAGCAACTGGTTATACTTGGCAATTCTGTCTGATCTCGAGGCAGAACCGGTTTTAATTAGCCCCGTGTTCAGTGCCACGGCTAAATCAGCAATAAAGGTATCCTCGGTTTCTCCCGAACGGTGTGAGATAATTGAGGTCATGGAATGAATTGCAGCAAGCTGAACTGCATCAATTGTTTCACTCAGGGTTCCGATCTGGTTCACTTTAATAAGGATTGAATTACAAGCTTTTTTATCGATACCCATCTGCAGGCGTTTCACGTTTGTCACGTAGAGATCATCACCAACCAATTGAACATTATCACCAATCTTTTCATTAAGTTCTTTCCAACCATCCCAATCATCCTGATCCAAGCCGTCTTCAATTGAAAGAATCGGATATTTACTTGCCCAGTCAGCCCAGTAGGCAACCATTTCACTCGGGCTCATTTCCTGCCCTGTAGATTCGAATTGATATATTTTTTTATCGGCATTATAAAATTCTGAAGCAGCAGCGTCGAGAGCTATATAAATATCATCACCAGGTTTGTACCCGGCTTTTTCTATTGCCTCGATAACTACCTCGATGGCTTCCTCGTTGGAACCGAGACTGGGGGCAAACCCTCCCTCGTCTCCAACGTTTGTTGAATGACCTTTCGATTTCAAAACACTTTTCAGGCTATGAAATACTTCAACACCCATTCTCAGTGCTTCCTTGAAAGAAGGAGCATTCACGGGCATGATCATGAATTCCTGAATATCTATCTTATTATCGGCATGTTGTCCGCCATTAAGGATATTCATCATAGGAATCGGGAGTGTATTCGCGTTCACGCCACCGATATAGCGGAATAATTCCTGCCCTGTTAATTGAGCAGCTGCTTTAGCGATAGCAAGAGAAACACCAAGAATGGCATTTGCACCTAATTTCCCCTTGTTATCAGTACCATCCAGCTCAATCATTCTCTGATCGATTAAATTTTGATCAGTCACATAATATCCTGTTAATTCATCATTTATGATGGTATTTACATTTTCAACAGCTTTCAGAACTCCTTTACCAAGATAAGTGCTTTTATCACCGTCCCTGAGTTCCACGGCTTCATGGACACCGGTAGACGCCCCGGAAGGAACAATAGCCCTGCCCAGGATTCCGCTGGTGGTTATAACATCAACTTCAATCGTTGGATTTCCCCTGGAATCGAGGATTTGTCTTGCCTGAATTTTTGCAATTTGACCCATAATAAAAATATTTTAATTATTAGACTTGTTTTGAATTTTCGCAAAAAAAGGGATAAAGTATCTTTTATCCCTTCCCTTGAAAACCCTTTTACAATAATATATAGATTATCGTGCTTATTCTTTCTTCTCTTGGTCTTCTGCGCTTGTATCCGTGTCTTTTTCATCAACACCGCTCCCGGCAGGTTCTTCTTCCCTGTTCCCGGCTTTTGCTTCTGTACCTTCTTCTTTTAAATTATCTACAGGTTTTTCCCCTGCCTGAGCCCCGGGTGTCGATTCTTCTGTCACTTGTGATTCAGTGGCTTGGTCTGCTTTCTGTTCCTGTTTTCCAGCTTTATCCGGGGCAATTTCCGTTTCAGCGGAAGTTTCCTGTTCTTTTTTCGAGGTGGCACCACCGGCTTTTCCTCGGCGACTTCTCTTTCTTTTAGCTCCGCCAGTTCTTTCCTCTTTAGCAGCAAGAAGATTTTCATTATAATCAACCAGTTCGATGATACACATATCGGCGTTATCACCCAACCTGGTTCCTGTTTTCAAAATTCTGGTATAACCACCCGGGCGGTTTAAAACTTTTGGACTTACATCCCTGAAAAGCTCGGAAACCGCATCTTTATCCTGCAGGTAACTGAAAGCTACACGGCGGGAATGCGTGGTATCATCCTTTGATTTCGTGATGATGGGCTCAACAAAAGTACGCAACTCACGTGCTTTCGCGGTCGTTGTTTTGATGCGTTTATGTAAAATGAGTGAACTAGCCATATTCGCCAGCATGGCCTTCCTGTGGCTCGCTGTTCTTCCCAGATGATTAATTTTTTTCCTGTGTCTCATCGTTCTTTATTCCTTGTCAAGTTTATACTTACTTATATCCATTCCAAAACTCAGGTTCATATTGTTCAGTAGTTCATCCAACTCTGTTAATGATTTTTTTCCAAAATTCCGGAATTTCAATAGATCATTCTTATTGAATTTAACCAGGTCACCAAGAGTTTCTACTTCAGCTGCTTTCAGGCAATTAAGGGCCCTTACAGAAAGGTCCAAATCGACCAGTTTAGTCTTGAGCAACTGTCTCATATGCAGAACTTCTTCATCAAATTCTTCTGAAGAAAACTTATCGTCTGAATCAAGAGTAATTTTCTCGTCTGAGAACAACATGAAATGATATATAAGGATTTTCGCCGCTTCTTTTAGTGCTTCCTTTGGTGGAACGGAACCATCAGTTTTTATCTCGATAATTAATTTTTCAAAGTCGGTTTTCTGTTCTACCCTGTAATTTTCGACCACGTACTTCACATTTTTCACGGGTGTAAAAATTGCATCCATGGCTATCACACCAAACTCAGCCTCAACCGGTTTGTTTTCCTCGGCGGGAACATATCCCCGTCCCTTGTTGATATTAATTTCCATCTGGAGTTTAACATCAGGTTCCATGCTGCAAATTACATGATCCGGATTCAGTACTTTAAATCCACTTAAAAACTTATTCAGATCTCCGGCTTTGAACTCTTCTTGTCCCGTGATAGTAACAACGATTTTTTCATCATCCACATCTTCAATCACTTTTTTGAACCTGACTTGTTTCAGGTTAAGAATTATCTCGGTCATATCCTCGATAACCCCGGTGATGGTAGAAAACTCGTGTTCAACGCCATCAATTTTTATATGTGTAATCGCGTAGCCTTCAAGAGAAGACAGCAATATTCTTCTTAATGCATTACCAACAGTAATACCGTAACCAGGTTCCAGAGGCCGGAATTCGAATTTTCCATACGTTTCGGTAGCCTCCAGCATGATAACTTTGTCCGGTTTTTGAAATGCTAAAATTGCCATAAATAATATGATATTTTATTTGGAGTATAATTCAACGATTAATTGTTCCTTAATATTTTCAGGTATTTCAGACCTTTCGGGAATATTGAGGAATTTGCCAGCCAGTTGGCTATCGTCCCACTCCAGCCATGATGATTTACTATATCTTGCCGTTGATAATGCATCACTAATGGCTTCCAGTGATTTTGATTTTTCACGAATTCCAACAATATCACCAGGTTTAACACTGTACGAAGGGATATTAACCACCTCTCCGTTCACGGTAATGTGACGATGAGAAACCAATTGACGCGCGCCTGCCCGTGTAGGAGCAATCCCTAACCTGAAAACAACATTATCTAATCTTGTTTCAAGTAATTGGAGAAGAACCTCACCTGTAACACCTTTCGCGCGTGATGCTCTTTCAAACAAGTTCCTGAACTGCTTCTCAAGTACACCATAGGTATGTTTTGCTTTTTGTTTTTCTTTAAGCTGTATACCATATTCTGACTGTTTTTTCCTTTTTTTATTGACACCATGTTGCCCGGGGGGATAGTTCTTTTTTTCCAGGTATTTATCCGGCCCGAAGATGGGATCTCCAAAATTCCTTGCTATTTTCGATCTGGGTCCTGTATATCTTGCCATTGCACAAATTATTATTTCAAAATTAATTAAACTCGTCTTCTTTTAGGTGGACGGCACCCGTTATGAGGCAATGGTGTAACATCCACGATTTCTGTAACTTCAATTCCACTTGAATGGATCGACCGAATCGCCGATTCTCTTCCGGCACCTGGTCCTTTCACGTATGCTTTAACCTTGCGCAGTCCAAGATCATAAGCGACCTTGGCACAATTCTCGGCAGCCATCTGTGCAGCATAAGGTGTATTCTTTTTCGAACCCCTGAAGCCCATCTTACCAGAAGAAGACCATGATATAACCTGCCCTTCCTTATTGGTAAGAGTAACTATTAAGTTATTGAAAGAAGCGTGCACGTGTGCTTGTCCGATTGGCTCAATCTTTACAACTTTCTTTTTTGATGATCCTGTTTTTTTTGCCATGACAAAAATTAAAAATTATCTTTACTAACGATATATTATCCTTTGGTTGCTTTTTTCTTGTTCGCGATGGTTTTCTTTCTCCCTTTACGGGTTCGCGCGTTATTTTTTGTTTTCTGACCACGCACGGGCAAACCTGATCTGTGTCTTATACCCCGGTATGAACCTATATCCATCAATCTTTTTATATTCAGTTGAACCATGGATCGCAGTTCGCCTTCTACCTTGTAGTTTTCATTGATAACTGACCTAATTTTCCCTAACTGGTCATCTGTCCAGTCTGTTACTTTGATATCAGGATCAATACCGGCTTCAAGTAATATTTTTCTGGCATTACTTCTTCCGATGCCAAAGATATAAGTGAGACCAATTTCACCTCTTTTGTTTTTTGGTAAATCTACACCAACTATTCTTGCCATATCGAGCTAATTGAATTTATTATTAACTATTTAACCCTGTCTTTGTTTGAACTTAGGGTTTTTCTTGTTGATAACGAATAATTTTCCTTTGCGTCTTACTATCTTGCAGTCAGCACTTCGTTTTTTTACAGATGCTCTTACTTTCATTTTTTTATCTATTTATACCTGAACACAATTCTACCTTTTGATAGATCATATGGAGACATTTCAACCTTTACCTTATCACCCGGGAGCAGTTTAATATAATGCATCCTCATTTTCCCGGAAATATGCGCGGTAATAATATGCCCGTTTTCCAGTTCAACACGAAACATTGCATTCGATAATGCTTCGGTAATTGTACCATCTTGTTCTATTGAAGGTTGTTTAGCCATTAAACAATTTTTTCTTCTTATATTTTAATTATTTCTTCAATATATTCAAATGTTGATAACACATCTGGCTTATCTTTATCAATTGCCACTGCCAACTCATAGTGTGCAGAAGGTTTACCATCAAATGTTTTAATGGTCCAACCATCTGACTCCTGTCTGATTTTCCTACCTTCCATGTTTATCATAGGTTCTATGCATATCACCAGGCCTTTCTTTAATTTGGGTCCCCCTCCTCTTTTACCGTAATTGGGCACTTCGGGTTCCTCGTGCATGCTTTTTCCCAAACCATGGCCAACCATTTCTCGGACCACGGAGAAACCATTTGACTCGGCATGTTGTTGAATCGCGAAACTGATATCTCCGAGCCTGTTTCCTGCAAATGCTTTTTCTATTCCAAGGAAAAGCGACTCGCGGGTAATTTTTAATAACTTACGGACATCTTTGCTTATCTCCCCAACCGGAAAGGTATATGCCGAGTCACCGTAATATCCCTTCATCTTCACCCCGCAATCAACCGAAATAATGTCACCTTCTTTTAAGACATAATCAGAGGGTATACCATGTACCACTTCGCTATTTACAGAAGTACACAACGACTTAGGAAAACCGCGGTACCCGAGAAAAGCAGGTTCAGCGCCGTGAGCCCGTATGAATTCCTCTGCCTTTTGATCAAGTTGCAGGGTTGTTACTCCTGGTTTAATCAGTTTTGCTACTTCTGCCAACGTTTTGGAAACAAGAATATTGCATTTTCTTAATATTTCAATTTCCTCCGCGCTTTTCAGATGTATCATCAAAGAACTTCTGTTTATTATTAAATTGCAGCAGCAGCTCCAGCCCTGCCTTTAATTCTGCCTGATTTCATAAGCCCGTCGTAATGACGCATTAACAAGTGACTTTCAATTTGCTGAAGAGTATCCAATACAACTCCAACCAAAATAAGCAGTGAAGTACCACCATAAAATTGTGCAAATTGGTTATTCACCCCTGCAATCATCGCGAAAGCAGGCAATATTGCCACAAGGGCCAGGAATATCGAGCCTGGTAATGTTATTCTTGACATTACAGTATCAAGAAATTCAACAGTTTTTCTACCTGGTTTCACACCCGGGATAAAGCCACCATTTTTCTTCATATCTTCAGCCATCTGCGTGGGATTAATGGTGATAGCCGTGTAAAAATAAGTGAACAATATAATCAACAATGCAAACACAAAATTATACCAGAACCCGGTAAAATCAGCAAAAGCTGCAGCGAATCCGGTGAGAGTTTCTGAGCTTGCAAAGCCTGCAATTGTAACAGGAATAAACATTAACGCTTGCGCGAAAATAATCGGCATAACACCGGCTGCATTAACTTTTAATGGAATATATTGCCTTACCCCTCCATATTGTTTATTTCCAACAATTCTTTTGGCGTATTGAACAGGGATTCTTCTTGTACCCTGTACCAGTAGGATAGTAAGCATAAAAACCACGAAAAGAACAACAATCTCAACCAGAAATGCTATAAGTCCACCACCTTCAGCCTCGAGGCGCGTGAAAAATTCGGCAGCCGACGCATAAGGTAATTGAGCGATTATTCCAATCATAATTAACAATGAAATCCCGTTTCCAATCCCTTTATCAGTAATTTTCTCCCCGAGCCACATCACGAACATGGTTCCCGTGGTAAGAATAATTATGGAAGAAATGGTAAAGAAAGTTCCTTTAAGAATAAATGCTGATTCGGGTAACTGGGCATGTAAATTTGCAAGATATGTGGGAGCCTGCAAAATAAGCACACCGACAGTGAGGTACCTGGTAATTTGATTGATTTTTCTTCTTCCGCTTTCCCCTTCTCTTTGCAATCTTTGAAAATAGGGAACGGCTATGCCGAGCAACTGAACAATAATAGAAGCAGAAATATAAGGCATAATTCCCAGCGCGAAAACAGAAGCTTGTGAAAATGCACCACCAGAAAACATATCTAGTAATCCTAATACTCCATCAGATGTTTGATTTTTCAACGCATCCAATTGAGAAGGATCAATTCCGGGGAGAGACACGTATTTACCCAGGCGATATATAAGTAAAATACCAAGGGTATACAGAATCCGGGCCCGCAGGTCCTCAATTTTATAAATATTCTTTATGGTTTCAATAAATGCTCTCATTAATCTGAAATTTTAACAGCAGTTCCCTGCAATTCTTCAATTGCTTTTTGAGCTGATTTCGAAAAAGCATGTGCTTCAACTTCAAGTTTAGCAGTAAGTTTTCCATTACCAAGAATCTTAACCAGGCTGTTTTTTGATATTAAGCCGGCATCGATAAGAGTTTGGATTCCAACTTTCGAGATTTCATTTTTATCAGCAACAGCCTGAAGGGTATTAAGGTTAATCGCCTTGTATTCCTTTCGGTTAATATTGGTGAACCCGAACTTGGGCACTCTTCTTTGCAGTGGCATTTGTCCACCTTCAAAGCCCTTTTTCCTGGAATAGCCGGATCTTGATTTGGCTCCTTTATGCCCGCGAGTAGCTGTTCCTCCACCGCCAGAACCTTGTCCCCTTGCAATTCTTTTTCTCGACTTTACAGCTCCTTTGGCCGGTTTCAAATTACTTAAATCCATTTCTTAATTAATTATTTAATTTCCTCAACATTAACAAGATGTTTAATTTTATTGATCATCCCAATGATCTGAGGTGTTGCATCATGTTCCACTTCCTGGTGCATTTTTCTAAGACCCAGTGCCTGAAGTGTTCTTTTTTGGCGTTCAGAACTACCAATTTTACTTTTTACTTGTGTAACTTTAACTTTAGCCATCTTTAACAAGATTTATCCATTGAAAACTTTTTCGAGCGAAACACCTCTTTGTTGCGCTATTGTATTAGGATCCCTTAATTTTAATAAAGCTTCAAATGTAGCCTTCACGAGATTATGAGGGTTAGAAGAACCTTTCGATTTCGCTAACACGTCTTTAATACCGACGCTTTCAAGAACAGCACGCATAGCGCCACCTGCTTTAACCCCGGTACCACTTGACGCCTGTTTTAAAAACACCTGGGCCCCGCCATATTTCGCGTATTGCTCATGCGGGATTGTTCCATGTAAAACCGGTACCTTAATCAGGCTCTTTTTAGCGTCTTCAATACCTTTTGCAATAGCCGTGGTTACTTCATTGGCTTTACCCAGACCGTATCCAACGATACCATCTTCGTTTCCAACTACAACAATAGCCGAGAAGCTAAAGGTACGGCCACCTTTTGTTACTTTAGTAACCCTCTGAATACTAACAAGCCTGTCTTTTAGATCCAGATCACTGGTTTTTACTTTCCTGATACTTGTTGCCATAATTCACATTAAAATTTTAAACCACCTTCTCTAGCAGCATCAGCCAGTGCTTTAACTCTACCATGATAGAGGTACCCACCCCTGTCGAATACGACCTTGGTAATACCGGCCTGCTTAGCTTTTTCGGCAATTAATTTACCTACCAGTTTTGCCTGTTCAATTTTAGACACATCTGCATTTTCAGCAACTTCTTTAATTCTTGAAGAAGCACTCGCGAGTGTTTTTCTTTCCAAATCATCAACGAGTTGCACGTATATTCCCTTGTTGCTTCTATAAACAGACATCCTGGGCATTTCATTTGTACCGGAAATTTTTTTCCGAATACGTTTTCTAATTCTGTTCCTGCGGTCAGTCTTCGTTAAAGACATATCTTTTAATTATTTACTTATTATACACTTGCAGCTTTACCAGCTTTTCTTCTAATTTGTTCACCCACGAAACGAATACCTTTGCCTTTATAGGGTTCGGGTTTCCTGAGTGATCGTATTTTTGCCGCCACCTGGCCCAGTAATTGTTTATCCATACTGGTTAGGGTAATTATAGGATTTGAACGACGCTCGGTCTTTGCTTCTACTTTCACTTCACTGGGTATTTCAAAAACAATATCGTGCGAATATCCAAGGCTCATTTCCAATAATTGTCCTTTCACTTCCGCCCTGTAGCCAACACCAACCAGTTCTTGCTGGATAGTGAATCCAGTTGATACACCATATACCATATTGTAAATCAAAGCCCTGTAAAGTCCATGCAAAGATCGTGATTCTTTTTCATCATTCGGTCTCTCGAGTTTTACCAGATTATCTTCCACTTTTATGGTAATAATCGGATTAACCTCCCTTTTAAGTTCACCGAGTTTTCCTTTCACGGTCACGACGTTATTGTCATCAACAGTAACTGTTACTCCCTGAGGTATATCAATTGGCAATTTTCCTATACGTGACATTATTGTTCCTCCTTTTTAATATACATAACATAATACCTCGCCACCAACACCCAACTTCCGTGCTTCCTTGTCTGTCATAACTCCCCTCGACGTTGAAAGTATGGCAATACCCAACCCGTTTAAAACCCTGGGCAGGCTATCATTGCCGGAATATTGTCTTAGACCTGGCCGGCTTATTCTTTCCAGCGATTGAATGGCGTTTTGTTTTGTTTCGGGGTTATATTTCAGGGCAATTTTTATTGTACCCTGCGGTCCGCTTTCTTCAAACTTGAAATTAAGGATATATCCCTTGTCAAACAAAATCCTCGTGATATCCTTTTTCAAATTTGATGCAGGGATTTCCACGATTTTATGTCTTGCCATTATCGCGTTTCTAACCCTTGTTAAATAATCTGCAATAGGATCTGTCATTGTTTATTATTATTTAAACCTTTCTTTCTTCTTTTACTACCAACTTGCCTTTTTTACACCAGGAATAAGACCTTTTGAAGCCATTTCCCGAAATGTAATCCTGCTTAACCCGAACTGTCTCATGAATCCGCGAGGTCTCCCGGTGATAGTACACCTGTTGTGTAACCGAATCGGGTTTGAATTTTTCGGAAGCCTGCTAAGCGCCACGTAATCACCTTCTTCTTTAAGTTTAGCACGTTTTTCAGCGTATTTATCAACCATTTTTTTACGCTTTCTCTCCCGTGCTTTCATTGATTCTTTAGCCATATTTAACTCTTTTTTAAGTTCTTAAATGGTAACCCAAATTCTTTCAATAATGCAAAACCTTCTTCATCGGTTTGACCGGTTGTCACGAAAGAAATTTCCATTCCCATTATTTTATTAATCTTATCAATATCAATCTCCGGGAATATAATTTGTTCACCGATACCCAGGGTGTAATTTCCCCTGCCATCAAGTTTTGCATTAATTCCGCGAAAATCCCTGATCCGGGGAAGAGCAACGTTAATTAATCTTTCCAGAAACTCGTACATTCTATCTTTTCTAAGTGTAACCCTAACGCCAATAGGCATTTTTCTTCTCAGTTTAAAATTCGAGATATCTTTCTTGGAAAGGGTTTGTACAGCTTTCTGTCCTGCAACGAGTGTAAGTTCTTCCTGCGCCACGTCGATAAGTTTTTTATCAGCAACAGCCTGACCTACTCCCTGGTTAATCACTATTTTTTCCAGTTTGGGCACCTGCATAATGGATTTATAACCGAATTCCTTTTTTAATACTGGAACGATTTCCTCCTTATATTTTTGTTTTAGTGAAGGTACGTATTTCATTATTTGATCTCCTCTCCAGATTTTTTTGAATAACGAACTAGTTTATTCTTATCATTAAGTCTTCTCCCAATTCTGGTACTCTCCCCCGAGGAAGGGTCAACCAGGTTAAGATTAGAGATATGAATGGGTGCTTCTTTTTTCGTAATTCCTCCCTGGGGATTTTGCGCGTTGGGTTTGGTATGTTTCGATACCATATTAGCTCCTTCCACAATTGCTTTTTCTTTATCTCTGAGGACTTCGAGCACCCGTCCCTGCATTCCTTTAGATTCACCGCAATTAACGATCACGGTATCTCCTTTTTTAATATGAAACTTTCTTGCCATCGGGTAACTATATTTTTTTTATTACAACACCTCTGGTGCCAGTGAAATTATCTTCATGTATTTATCGCGAAGTTCCCTGGGAACCGGACCAAAGATGCGGGTTCCTCTGATTTCACCGAGATTATTCAGGAGAACTACCGCGTTATCATCAAACCTGATATACGAGCCATCCGTTCTTCTTACTTCCTTTTTTGTGCGAACGACAACTGCTTTACTTACCGTTCCTTTTTTAATTTCGCCAGATGGAATCGCACTCTTAACGGTGACGATAATCTTGTCTCCAATACTGGCATATTTTCTGCCCGTGCCACCGAGTACGCTTATACAAAGGACTTCTTTGGCACCACTGTTATCGGCAACACTTAATCTACTTTCTTGCTGAATCATGACTATTTAACTCTTTCAATTATTTCAACCAGTCTCCAGTTCTTATTTTTACTTAACGGTCTAGTTTCCATTATCTTAACTAAATCGCCAATATTACAGGTGTTTTCCTCATCCTGAGCCATGAACTTGGAAGTCTTATTCACGAATTTTCCGTAAATAGGGTGCTTTACTTTTCGTTTCACGGCAACTACGATTGATTTTTCCATCTTGTTGCTAACAACCACACCTATTCGTTCCTTTCTGAGGTTTCTTGTTTCCATTATCTATTTATTCTTTACTTTTTTCGTCAGCATTTCTACGGTTCAATTCGGTAAGCATCCTGGCTATATCTCTCCTGGCAGATTTCATTTTTAAAGGATTATCCAGGGGAGAAACCGTGTGATTTAGCCTCATTTTCACGAGCATAGCTTTCTCTGCCTCAACACGCTCGATTAATTCCGTTGTTTTTATTTCTTTTATCTCAGACATTTTCATGACTTACTGGCTTGAATTTCTGAATAATCACGACGTACGATAAATTTCGTGGGAACAGGAAGTTTTTGTGCACCAAGACGAAGTGCTTCGCGGGCTATTTCGAATGGAACTCCTTCTGCTTCAATCACGATTCTACCAGGAGTAACTGGCGCTACAAATCCTTCAGGAGCACCTTTCCCTTTTCCCATGCGAACTTCCGCTGGTTTTTTGGTGATGGGTTTATCCGGGAAAATGCGAATCCATATCTGTCCTTCTCTTTTCATGTAACGGGTTACCGCCTGACGAGCAGCTTCAATTTGTCTGCCGGTAATCCAGGCTGGTTCTAAAACCTTAATCCCGAAAGAACCAAAGGCAAGTTGATTCCCTCTCTGGGCGTTTCCTTTCATCCTGCCCTTTTGTTGCCTCCTGAACTTTGTTTTTTTCGGTTGTAACATCGCTTTCTATTGTTAATATTTTATTTTTGTTATTTTCTTCTCTTTTTGGGTCCACCAGCCGGTCTGGGTTTACTACCCTTCATACCCGCACCCAAGTTGGGAGATAAATCTCTTTTACCGTATACTTCGCCATTACAAATCCAGACTTTCACTCCAATAAGACCAACTTTCGTTAGAGCTTCCGACAAGGCGTAATCAATATCCGCCCTGAATGTATGCAATGGAATACGTCCTTCTTTATATGTTTCTGTTCTTGCCATTTCTGCACCACCAAGTCTTCCTGATATGAGTACTTTTATACCTTCGGCCCCCATTCTCATGGTTGAAGCGATAGCCATCTTCACGGCTCTCCTGTAAGAAATCTTACCCTCGATTTGCCGGGCTATATTATTTCCTACGATTGTAGCATCAATTTCAGGTCTTTTAACCTCGAAGATATTAATCTGGACTTCCTTTTTTGTAATCTTCTTTAACTCTTCTTTTAACTTATCAACTTCCTGACCGCCTTTACCGATGATAATACCGGGACGTGCAGTATTCACTGTAACAGTTATAAGTTTGAGTGTTCGCTCAATAATTATTTTTGAAATACTGGCCTTTGCCAACCTGGCATAGAGGTAATCACGAATCTTATTATCTTCCAGTATCTTTTCCGAATAATCTTTACCCCCGTACCAGTTTGAATCCCAACCTTTAATTATACCTAACCGGTGGCTAATAGGATTTACTTTTTGTCCCATTTATACTATAAATTTGATTCAGTTTCTTCATTAACTACATTAGCGCTATCCACAACAATCGTAACATGATTTGAGCGCTTTTTAATCCTGTGAGCCCTCCCCTGGGGAGCAGGCTGAATTCTTTTGAGCGTGCGGGCCTGGTCCACGAAAGCCTCTCTCACTATAAGGTTGCTTTCCTCGATACGCACTCCTTCGTTCTTACTTTGCCAGTTCGCGATAGCTGAAAGCAAAAGTTTTTCAACAGGAACCGAGGCATGTTGAGGACTATATCTCAAAACATCAAGTGCCTGATTAACTTCCATTCCCCGGATCATGTCAATGACCAATCTCATTTTACGGGGTGAACTGGGATAATTTCTTAACACGGCAAAATATCTTTGCTTTTTTGCCTCTTTTATCTCGTTTGCTCTGATTCTTTTTCTTGCGCCCATTTTTTAAATCGGTTGCTGTGATTTATATATGATTATCTCTGTCTTCCACCATGACCTCTCCAGGTACGTGTTGGTGCAAATTCTCCTAATTTATGTCCTACCATGTTTTCTGTTACATAAACCGGGATAAATTTATTCCCGTTATGTACTGCAATAGTGTGTCCTACAAAATCAGGAGAAATAACTGATCTTCTTGACCAGGTTTTCAAGACTGATTTCTTGCCGGATTCATTCATCTCAACGACACGCTTTTCAAGCTTATAATCAATAAAAGGACCTTTTTTTAATGATCGGCTCATATCTTTTTAATTTATTTCCGTGTTTTCCTTCGTTCAACAATATATTTATTTGAGGCTTTTTTGTTCTTCCTGGTCTTGTATCCTTTTGCTATAAGTCCGGTTCTTGATCTTGGATGACCACCGGAAGCACGACCTTCACCACCACCCATCGGGTGATCAACCGGGTTCATCGCAACACCTCTTGTCCTGGGTCTTCTTCCCAGCCAGCGACTCCTACCAGCTTTACCAGATTCCTGAATGCCATGGTCCGAGTTTGAAACTGTACCAATGGTAGCACGGCAGGTCACGAGGATCATCCTGGATTCTCCCGAGGGTAACTTGATAATCGCGAATTTTCCATCCCTGGAAGTTAACTGGGCGTATGATCCCGCGCTTCGAGCGATAACGCCACCCTTCCCTGGTTTCATTTCAATATTATGAATGACTGTCCCCAGCGGTATATCACTAAGAAATAGAGCATTACCAATTTCAGGTGCAATATCTTTCCCGCTTAGTATCTTTTGTCCAACTTTTAATCCGTTGGGAGCGATGATATATCTTTTTTCACCATCCGCGTATACAACCAGTGCAATCCAGGCTGAACGATTCGGATCATACTCGATTGATTTCACGGTTGCCTCAATACCATCCTTTTCACGTTTAAAATCAATAAGCCTGTATTTTCGTTTATGACCACCACCAACATAACGGATAGTCATTCTACCACTATTATTTCTTCCACCTGACTTCTTAATGGGAGCCAAAAGTGATTTTTCAGGTTCAGATTTCGTGATTTCACTGAAATCATTGATTAATTTATGTCTCTGTCCAGGTGTTACTGGTTTGAATTTCCTTACAGCCATTTTGTATTATATATTGCTATAAAAATCGATTACATCTCCTTCAACAAGTGTAATGATCGCTTTTTTAAACGATTTCGTGGATCCCTCAAGAATCCCTGATTTGGTGTAACGGGATTTTAATTTACCTGCATATCGGGCAGTATTTACAGCTTTCACGTTGACACTATACATTTCTTCTACTGCATTTTTTATTTGTATCTTATTCGCTCTTTTGTCAACAATAAAGCCGTACCTGTTCAGGGTTTCACCCTGTTCAGTCATTTTTTCCGTTACAATTGGTTTTATCAAGATTTCCATGTCTTAAACTTTTCAATTCCGCGATAAATTATTCTGAATAATATCAACCGAGCCTTCAACTAAAACCACCGCTCCCGCGTTCATTAAATCGTATGTTGTTAGCTCTGTTGCCGTTACGACTTTGTTGCCCTTCAGATTTCGGGAGGACAAATATATATTTTTATTTTGTTCTGGTAAAACCCACAGCGACTTTTTATCCTGAATTTTGAGATTATTCAGTATTTCAGTGATTTTTCTGGTCTTTGGTTCTTCGAAATTAAAATCCTCAACCACGATAATGGCATTATCTTTCGCCTTGTAAGATAGGGCTGACACTCGTGCCAGTTTTTTAACTTTCTTGTTTAGCTTGAAAGAATAGTCCCTTGGGGTCGGACCAAATATTCTTCCTCCACCGCGAAAGATGGGAGATTTAATATCACCAGCACGCGCGGTACCTGTTCCCTTTTGTCTTTTGATCTTTCTGGTACTTCCGGTTATTTCACTTCTTTCTTTTGTTTTATGTGTTCCTTGTCGCTGATTAGCAAGGTATTGTTTCACATCAAGATAGATCGCGTGATCGTTGGGTTCAATACCAAACACGGAATCAAGTAAATTAACCTTTTTGCTGGTTTCGTTTCCTGCAATATTATAAACTGTTAGTTCCATTACTTTTCAATAATTAAAAATGAACCATTTGATCCAGGAACAGCACCCTTGAGGATCAATATATTTTCTTCAGGTATTAACTTCATCACCCTAAGGTTTAATACCTTGATAGTTTTGTTTCCGGTTTGTCCTGCCATTCTCATGCCTTTAAAGACTCTTGATGGAAATGAAGAAGCTCCTAATGAACCAGGTGCACGAAGCCTGTTATGCTGCCCATGTGTAGCCTGACCAACACCGGCAAACCCATGTCTCTTAACAACACCCTGGAATCCTTTACCTTTTGACACTCCTTTCACGTCTAACCAGATATCGTCTTTAAAATAATCGACGGTGATCACATCACCTGGTTTCCAGTCTCGCACAAATCCTTTTAACTCAATAACTTTCCTTTTGGGTGTAGTTTTTGCCTTTTGAAAATGCCCAAGCATTGGTTTATTGCAATGCTTTTCTTTTTTATCTTCGAATCCAAGCTGAACAGCATTGTAACCGTCTTTTTCTTCTTTCTTGATTTGGGTAACCACACAGGGACCAGCCTGTATAACTGTACAGGGCACGCTTTTACCATCTTCTGTAAAGATGGAGGTCATCCCGATTTTTTTCCCTATTAATCCTGGCATTGCTATATCTTATTAATATAATTAAACTTTAATTTCAACTTCCACTCCACTTGGAAGCTCAAGCTTCATTAAGGCATCAATTGTTTTAGGAGTAGAGCTGTAAATATCCAACAGTCTCTTGTAAGAAGAAAGTTGAAACTGCTCCCGCGATTTCTTGTTCACGAACGGAGACCGTAAAACCGTATAAATCCGTTTGTGTGTAGGCAGAGGGATCGGTCCACTTACTACTGCACCTGTCGTCTTAACCGTTTTCACAATCTTCTCGGCAGATTTGTCAACCAAATTGTGGTCGTACGATTTAAGTTTTATTCTAATCTTTTGGCTCATCCTTTCTAACTAAATAAGTAGTTATTTATACAAATTCTCTTTTTCCTGTTATTTTTTCCAGTATAGCTTTCGCGATATCAACAGGCACTTCCTGATAATGACTAAACTCCATGCTGGATGTAGCCCGACCGGAAGTAATTGTTCTAAGTACAGTGACATAACCAAACTTTTCAGCAAGTGGCACCTTGGCTTTAATGACCCGGGCTCCCGCTCTTGTTTCCATGCCTGTAACCTGGCCTCTTCTTTTATTAAAATCAGAGATAACATCCCCCATGTATTCCTCGGGTGTAACAACCTCCGCGGACATGATAGGTTCCAGCAAGACTGGTTTAGCCTTGGATGCCGCGTGACGAAATGCATTTCTAGCGGCTATTTCAAATGATAGCGAATCGGAATCGACAGCATGATAAGAACCATCCATTAATTCGACTTTAAGACTATCGACCGGAAAACCAGCCAACGGTCCATTTCTCATCGCTTCTTTAAAT
Source organism: uncultured Bacteroidales bacterium (assembly GCA_964426725.1). Taxonomy (GTDB): domain Bacteria; phylum Bacteroidota; class Bacteroidia; order Bacteroidales; family CAYRRV01; genus CAYRRV01. The sequence continues at coordinate 51,922 of CAYRRV010000014.1, forward strand.
CCCTTTTCCACGGCTGGAATATATTCTTTCGGAATATTTCCACCTTTGATTTTATCAACAAAAACAAATCCATTTTCTTCTTCACCGACAGGTGAAATTACAACTTGTATATCGGCAAATTTTCCACGGCCGCCTGTTTGTTTTTTAAATACTTCACGATGCTCAATGCTTGAAGTAATCGCTTCTTTGTAGGCTACCTGTGGTGTTCCCTGATTGCAATCAACCTTAAACTCCCGCCGTAACCTGTCAACAAGTATTTCAAGATGAAGTTCCCCCATTCCACTTATTACAGTTTGTCCTGAGTCTTCATCAAATTTAACCGCGAAAGTTGGATCTTCCTCAGCCAGCTTGGCAAGTGCATTGGATAATTTATCGATATCAACCTGAGTTTTGGGTTCAATGGCGATACTGATAACAGGTTCAGGGAACTCCATTGATTCAAGTATCACCTGTTTATTAGGATCACAAAGTGTATCTCCCGTGCGGATATCCTTAAACCCAACAACGGCAATAATATCGCCGGCATCAACCGATTCCCTCGGTTTCTGCTTGTTTGCATGCATCTGGTACAATCGATTAATCCTTTCTCGTTTTCCTGTACGCATGTTTAAAACACTATCCCCGGCGTTCAATTTACCGGAATAAACCCTTAAAAATGCCAGTCGTCCCACGAAAGGATCTGTAGCAATTTTAAATGCCAAAGCAGATAACGGTTGATCATCCTGTGGTTTTCTTTCTATTTCTTCACCGGTTTGAGGATGGAGCCCGTGTATAGAACCCACGTCAAGGGGGCTGGGAAGATATGCAGTAATTGCATCCAACAACCTTTGTACACCTTTATTTTTAAAAGCGGCCCCGCACATTACAGGAACTATTTTTCTTTCTATAACCGCTTTCCTTGTAGCTGCCACAAATTCCTCCACGGATATGGAATCACGATCTTCAAGGAATTTATCGAGTAATTCATCCTCTGATTCAACAACGGACTCGATTAGTTTTTCTCTCCACTCGTGTACCTCATCAATCATCTCTCCCGGAATTTCTTCCATTTCATAGCTCACGCCAAGTGTTGAATCCTCTTTCCAAACAATGGCTTTTTGTTCTAGCAGGTCAACAACCCCCAGGAACTTATCTTCGGCACCGATAGGAATCTGAAGTGGTACCGGGTTGGCACCAAGTTTGGTCTTAATCTGTGAGAACACGTTAAAAAAATCGGCACCCGTGCGATCCATCTTGTTGATAAACGCGATCCGGGGCACCTTATATTTGTCGGCCTGACGCCATACTGTTTCAGATTGAGGTTCTACACCTCCAACAGCACAAAACACTGCAACAGCTCCATCGAGCACGCGGAGAGATCGTTCTACTTCTACTGTAAAATCAACGTGACCGGGTGTGTCAATGATATTAATCTTGTACTCCTGATCATTAACCTTCCAGAAACAGGTAGTTGCTGCTGATGTAATCGTAATACCCCGCTCCTGCTCCTGTACCATCCAATCCATGGTAGCTGCACCGTCATGAACCTCACCAATCTTGTAGTTGATCCCGGTATAAAACAATATCCTCTCGGTAGTTGTTGTTTTACCGGCATCAATGTGGGCCATGATCCCAATATTCCTCGTGTATTTTAAATCAGCACTCATTAATAAAAATACCTCTTCTCTTCATTTTTCCTTTAAAATCTAAAATGTGCAAATGCCTTGTTGGCCTCGGCCATCCTGTGAGTATCTTCTTTTTTCTTGTAGGCACCGCCTTCTTCATTAAAGGCAGCAACAATCTCGGCAGCCAGCTTTTCACTCATCGAGTGTCCTGATCTTTTCCTCGAGAATAAAATCAGGTTTTTCATTGAAATAGAAACCTTCCTGTCGGGCCTTACTTCCATGGGTACCTGAAACGTGGCACCTCCAACCCTCCGGCTTTTAACTTCTACCTGCGGGGTTATATTATCGAGGGCTTTTTTCCATACCTCAAGCGGGCTCAGCCCGGAGTCTTTTGTTTTGTTTCCTACAAGATCAATTGCATCATAAAATATCTCGTATGCAATATTTTTTTTACCACATAACATTAGGTTGTTCACGAACCTGGTTACCAATGTATCCTGATATTTCGGATCTGGTAATAATATTCTTTTTTTTGGTTTTGTTTTTCTCATTATTCAACCAGTTACAATCAATTATTTTTTAGGTCTTTTAGTTCCGTATTTAGAACGCCTTTGCGTGCGTCCCTCCACCCCGGAAGTGTCTAACGCTCCTCTTATCAGGTGATACCTTACGCCAGGCAGGTCTTTTACCCTTCCGCCTCTTATGAGCACGATCGAGTGTTCCTGCAGGTTATGGCCTTCACCCGGGATATAAGCATTCACTTCTTTTCCGTTCGTCAACCTTACCCTTGCCACTTTACGCATGGCCGAATTCGGTTTCTTGGGTGTTGTAGTATATACACGAACGCAAACTCCTCTCCTTTGCGGACATGAGTCCAATGCCGGTGCTTTACTTTTGTCAACCTGTTTCTTTCTACCTTTTCTAACTAATTGTTGAATCGTAGGCATATATATAATATTTAATAAAAAGTTTCATTTAAAAACGGGTTCGCAAAGGTATTCTTTTTTTTTAAAAAACAATAACAAATAAGTAATTAATTTTTCTTTTGACAGATATAAAATTGCCCGCGCAGAGGACTTTGAACATCCTGGATACCTTAAATAATGATTGAAGAAATTTATTGATTTATAATTCAATAAATTATAAAAACAAGAAGTAACTCTCTTCTAAATTAAGCCCTATAGAAATAAAGATAAAAGCGTCTGTTCACAATGCCTGTTTTATGTATGAAATTAAAATACCTAAGTTGAGCGATTGGATAAGTGAACAAGCGCCATCCGTCAGTTGACGGGTAACCACGGTATTAAGTTTGTTGATTTTTAATATATATATATATGTGTGTATATATAGGATTGACTAAAAATTTTTAATATCATTTTTTCACGGCGCTATCAGCATTTTTTTACACCTGTTTAATAAACCCCGGATAATAGCGTAAAGGCAAAGCAATTATCTATTGCTTGTAAGTAAAAAATTATTACTTTTGCAACCTTGACAATTTGAATGAAAAGGAAAAAATAATCATAAACACCTTATTATTAATGAAAACATATCAAACAAATCAACTTAGGAATATAGCCCTCCTGGGTAATGCAAGTTCAGGAAAAACTACACTTGTAGAGGCCATATTACTCGAATCCGGAGCCATCGACAGAAAAGGAACCGTGGAACAAAAAAACACGGTTTCTGACCACATGGAAATTGAACATGAGAATGGTTCATCTGTATTTTCTTCTGTAATTACCGCCGAGTATAATGACCGCAAGTTGAATTTCGTCGATGCCCCAGGTAATGATGATTTCATTGGTGGTGCGGTTAGTGCTTTACACGTTTGTGATACCACGTTAATGCTCTTAAACGCTCAAAATGGTGTAGAGGTAGGTACAGAAATCCAAAACAGGTATGCTGATGCGGCAGGAAAACCAATGGTCATTGCTGTTAACCAACTGGATCATGACAAGTCCAACTTTGAGAAAACTGTTGAAATGGCCAGGGAAAGAATTGGGAATAATGTTACCATCGTGCAATATCCGGTTAGTGAAGGACCTGATTTCACCGAAGTGGTAGATGTACTGGTCATGAAACTATTTAAATATTCCAAGGAAGGCGGCAAAGCAGAAATTCTCGATATTCCCGGGGATCAAAAAGCCAGGGCTGAAGACTTGCACAACGAATTGGTTGAAAAAGCTGCAGAAAATGACGAGGCCCTCATGGAAAAATTCTTCGAAGAAGGAACGCTGAATGAAGATGACATGCGATCGGGTATTAAAACCGGTCTTTTACAACGGGGCATTTTCCCTGTTTTTTGCATTTCTGCTAAAAACAGCATCGGAATTGGAAGAATGCTCGAGTTCCTTACCAATGTTGCACCCGCGCCTGACGAGGTAGCTGCGCCCAAAACCCAGGATAATAAAGAAATCAAATGTGATGCATCAGCACCGGCCTCTCTTTTTGTTTTCAAATCATCTGTTGAACCCCATATCGGTGAAGTGAATTATTTTAAAGTAATGTCGGGTACTATAAAAGAAAGCGATGATCTTACCAATAACAACTCGGGTACAAAAGAAAGACTATCTCAACTTCTTGTACCTGTTGGAAAGAAAAGGGAAAAAGTCCCCACGCTTTATGCAGGGGATCTTGCCTCGACAGTTAAATTAAAATCCACTAAGATAAATCATACACTTACTGTATCTAACCAGGGTTTTAAGTTTCCACCTATTCAATTTCCGGAACCCAAGTATCGTACGGCCATCAGACCGGTAAGCGAGGGTGATGAAGAAAAGCTGGGAGAATCTTTATCAAGAATGCATCAGGAGGATCCTACCATTTTAATAGAGTATTCAAAAGAGCTCAAACAAATCATTGTCTCCGGACAGGGCGAATACCACCTGAACATTCTGAAATGGCACCTGGATAATATATTTAAAATTGAAACTGAATTTATACCTCCCAAAATTCCATACAGGGAAACCATTACCAAGGTATCACAGGCTGATTACAGGCATAAAAAACAGTCGGGTGGTGCAGGCCAGTTTGGTGAAGTGCACCTGGTTATTGAACCTTTTGTCGAAGGAATACCAGATCCCACCATGTATAAAGTAGGTGGTAAAGAAATAAAAATATCCGTTCGCGATAAAGAAGAAATTAATCTTTCATGGGGTGGAAAACTCATATATTATAATTGTATCGTGGGTGGAAGCATTGACGCTCGTTTCATGCCAGCTATACTAAAAGGAATCATGGAAAAAATGGAAGAAGGACCGTTGACCGGTTCATACGCCAGGGATATCAGGGTAGCCGTTTACGATGGCAAAATGCATCCTGTCGATTCAAACGAGATATCTTTTAAACTGGCTGGAAGAAATGCTTTTAGCATGGCATTTAAATCTGCCGGTCCAAAAATTATGGAACCCATTTACCAGGTTGAAGTTTGGGTACCATCTGACAGAATGGGTGACGTGATGAGTGACTTGCAGGGTAGAAGAGGAATTGTTCAGGGAATGACCAGCGAAAAAGGTTTTGAAAAAATCAATGCCAAGGTTCCATTGTCAGAAATGAACAAGTATTCCACGGCCCTTAGTTCTATTACCGGAGGTCGTGCAATGTATAACATGAAATTCAGTGAATACGCCCAAGTACCACCAGATATTCAGGATAAACTCCTGAAAGAATACGAAGAGCAACAAAAAGAAGATTAAAAATACTTACCTGATTTAAAAAAGGCTGTTCATTCTAACAGCCTTTTTTTATTTCAAGTTTTCAACAACCCACCTGTTTTTTAATAAAAAATTGTACTTTAGGCGCGTATTAATTAATGCTAAAAAAATGAAATTTCTACCAAAATCCACTCCCATTTTTCTTGCTTTCTTGGTTATGGGATTTGGTGATGTGTCAGGACCACTTACCAGTCAATTACAAGCTGATTTTGATCTTTCAAATTTCGAAGCAGGGCTTGTCACCTTCATGGGATTTATAATGTTTGGACTTTTATCCATACCCATGGGAATATACCAGGACAGGAAAGGGAGAAAACATGTCCTGTTTCTGGGCCTTTTGGCTGCATTACTGGGCCTGATTCTTCCGATGGTCTCAGGTTATTCCTCCTTCGGTACAATTTTGGGAGGTATTCTATTGCTCGGCACTGGTGCCACTTTTCTCCAGGTAGCGGGAAATCCAATTATGAGAGATGTTTCCCCGGAAGGTAAATATTCAAGGAATCTTTCTTTTGGTCAATTTGTCAAAGCTATTGGTTCTTTATCCGGATCATTGATCCCAATTCTGGCCGCCCGATACTGGGGCCTCGACTGGAAATTGCTTTTTCCAATATATAGTGTGATTACATTGTTAGTAATCCTGAATTTGTATTTCACAAAAATACATGAAAAGGCCACGGGCAACAAAGAAAAACCAGCCACGTTCAAATCAAGCCTGGGATTATTAAAAAATCCATTTGTTGCCTTAATGGTACTAGCCATTTTTCTTTACGTGGGCACGGAAATCAGCATGAGTGCAAAGCTTCCTAATTATCTTGAATACAAGTTTAATTTCAATATCAAAGAAACAGGTCTTTTTGGTACTCTTTTCTTTTTCATTTCTCTCATGACCGGGCGATTTTTAGGAGGTATCATCCTAAATTGGATGTCACCAAAAAAATTCCTGATCATTTCCGGTCTTCTTTCACTTGCAGGACTCGCGGGTTTATTTATCGCACCTTCAGAACTAATCGCGTTCGCGTTTATTTTGATTACCGGGTTGGGCTTTGCCAATATATTTCCTCTCGTCTTCTCGATTACAGTTGACAATATGCCTGCCAGGGCCAATGAAATTTCCGGGCTCATGATAACGGCCATCATAGGTGGGGCAATCGTACCTGTTTTGTTTGGAGTAACTGCAGACATTTTTGGTTTAATGGCAGGTTTTTTCGTTCCCGTTGCCTGCATAATTTACATTGTTCTAATTGCATTGAAGACGGTTAAAAAATAGCCTATGGATATTTTTAATGATAATAGAATTGTTTTAACCCTTGACGCGGGTGGAACAAATTTTGTTTTTACTGCCATACAGGGTGGAAAAGCCATTACTAAAGATGTCACACTTCCTTCCAACGGGCACAACATTGAATTATGCCTGAATACTATCAAGAAAGGATTCAAACAACAAATAGAACTCCTTGATGCAAAACCAGTAGCTATTAGTTTTGCCTTTCCCGGGCCCGCCAATTATACCAATGGTATTATCGGAGATTTATTTAATCTGCCAGGTTTCAGGGGAGGTGTGCCTCTTGCATCGATCCTGAACTCGTATTTTAATCTTCCCGTTTTTATAAATAATGATGGAGACCTTTATGCTTATGGAGAAGCACTGGGTGGCATATTACCGGAGATAAACCGGGAATTGGAAAAAGCAGTAAACCCTAAAAGATACCATAATCTTATCGGGTTAACTTTGGGAACTGGCTTTGGAGGTGGCATTGTCAGTGAAAACAAATTATTCAGGGGAGATAATTCATTACCAGGAGAAGTTTGGATCTGTAGTAATAGAAGAAATTCTGAAGTTAATGCCGAAGAGCTCGTAAGTACCAGGGCCGTTCAAAGAGAGTATGCAAGAGTGGCAAAAATTAAATATCCCAATAATTTAATGCCCAAAGATATTGCCTCGATCGCCAAAGGCACAAGGGAAGGCAACAGGGAAGCCGCCTTGGAAGCATTTAGCATGATGGGACGGGCCCTGGGAGATACTATCGCGAACCTTCAAACAATATTTGATAGTATTGTTGTAATTGGTGGAGGTATAACCGGGGCGTCAGAATTATACATGCCTTTTGTTATGGAAGAACTCAATTCGACCTTCAGTCAAACAAGTGGTAGCAAAATTCCAAGGCTGGTTCAGAAAGTATTTAACCTGGACGAATCCAATGACAGGAAGGCATTTTTCATGGATAATTCTATTGAAATAGAGGTAAAAGAAACCGGCGAAAAGCTATTTTATAATCCTGAGCCTCATTTGGCCATAGCTACAAGCAAACTGGGTGCTAGTCAGGCCATCTCTCTGGGAGCATATGCTTTTGCACTATCATCATTACAGGGAAAATAAATGACTACCTGAAAAGGTAAAGAAATCCAGCGTATTTCTTTTCAAATCTTTCTCCCTTGTACTCCCTGTCATCGAACCCTATTGCCTCGATCACGTAATAATACACCCCGGCAGAGGCAGGTCTGTTCCGGTTATTATTAATCCCCCCGTTCCATCCTTCCCAGTTATTGATATCACCTTCATACTCGTATACTTTTCTTCCCCACCGGTTAAAAATAAGTATACGAAAATCACGGATAGAAGCAAATTTTTCAATATTTTCCTGTCGATCCCGCTTGATTATAAAAACACTATTGGTACTTGCATCCGGGGTAAAAACATTCGGCACATCAAGGAAAGATTCCTGCACCAGGATAGGATTCTCTTTATTTCGAAATGTATCAGTGCATTGCTCGGTGCTCTTGGAAACAAGAGTTACAATATAAGATCTTGGAATATAATACGTATGCTCTGGCTGGAATGTTGAATCAACTGTGAATTCAGTTTCAGGCTTTTCCCCGGAAAAAGTTGTGTCAGTAAAAGTCCATTCGAATTCAGCGCCATTAACAGACATATTTGAAAAACGCACGAGCGCGGGAGCAGACAATTCTGCATTTTGTTCCAATTCAACAAATTCGTCATACTCATCCTGGTATTCCATGGAGAATTCGGCCTTGGTCTGTATTGTTTCATAAAATACACTATCCGATCCCCTGGCACCAAATTCATCAGTCACGGTTAACACGAACCATGTATCATAATAAGGAGGTTTGAAATTTCTCACTTCCATTTCAGAATACAAAAACTCCGAACTATTGCCCTCAACATCAAAAGAAGACCAGACAATATCGGACCTCCATCCCCGGGGTATTATTCTCAAAAGGGAATCATTCGAAGGATCAAAATAGGTAAAGGTGTCTAATTTTACTTCACCCTCAAGATCAACATATGAGCATGTATACTTATTATCTTCAATTTTACCGTCTTCCGTTTCATTTACCGAAACACTGATATTATTCAGGTAAACCCAGGCGGTAAAAAAAGTGTCGATCTGGCCCGGTTTATTTATAAAAACCCGATAGCCACCCTCCTCGAGGTTGTTGATGAATGAACTGGTGTCGTTTTCCTGCTGTTCAACGATAATATTAAAACCTGATGTTGCCACATCATACTTGTACCAGGTAAACGAGCAACTATCTTCAGCACCGGGCCTGACTGCCAGCAATGAACCAGAAGGTTCAGCTTGCAAAATCCTGTTGAAAATAAATACTGAGTCCGTCTCATCAGAAACAGGGTAATCAGCTAAAATTGATCTGGAAGCGGTAGGAGCGGATATTTGCGCGTGCAGTGAATAACTTAACAACATAAGAAAGCAAATCTGCAACAGCTTTATATTATTTAATCTAATCATTCAACAAAGCAAGTTAGCTAATAGTTGTAAACATTTAAATAAACTAAAAAACAAAATTATTATTATCCTTGAACCAAAAGTAATCTTTACAGACTTTTTTCACTACTTCTTCGTATTTTTCTTTATCATACAAAGTATTAATGTCTATTTTAATCTTTTAATTCACAATATTAACACGCCCTGTTAATAAAAATATATATGATAAAAACTTAAAAAGGGACTATTTTGCAACAGGTATATTAATTTTGAGACAAAAATGAAGTGATGGATTACCTGAAAGAACTAAATGAAGTACAACGCGAGGCAGTTACATGCTCTGACGGGCCATCACTTGTAATTGCCGGGGCTGGTTCCGGGAAAACCAGGGTATTAACATACAGAATTGCATATTTACTGGACAAGGGGATAAAGGCTGAAAAAATTCTGGCCCTGACATTCACGAACAAGGCAGCACGTGAGATGAAAGAAAGAATCATTGAAATGGTTGGTTATCAGGTTGCCAGAAATCTGTGGATGGGAACTTTTCATTCAATTTTTTCCAGAATTTTAAGAGCCAATGCAGAAAAACTGGGCTATACTTCCAATTTCACCATATATGACTCGGCGGATTCCAAAAATCTCGTGAAAAAGATCCTCAAGGATTTGAATCTTAGCGATCAGACTTATAAGCCCAATGAAATCTTCGGACGGATTTCATCCGCGAAAAATAACCTGATAACCCCTCAGGCTTACCGAAATAATGCTCAAATTCAGCAACTCGACATTAAGAATAACCGGGAGCAAGCCGGCGAAATTTATCAAATTTACGTGAACCGGTGCAGAAAAGCTGATGCCATGGACTTTGATGATCTGCTCCTGATGACCAATATTTTATTCAGGGATATGCCTGAGGTACTGGCTCATTATCAGGACCGGTTCAGTCATATCCTGGTAGACGAGTACCAGGACACCAATTATGCTCAGTATCTTATAGTTAAGAAGCTGGCAGATAAGCATAAAAATGTATGCGTGGTTGGCGATGATGCCCAAAGCATCTATTCTTTCAGGGGAGCATTAATTGAGAATATCCTGAACTTCAGGAACGATTACAAGGGTTATCGCCTTTTCAAACTGGAACAAAATTATCGTTCTACACAAACTATTGTTAAAGCAGCAAATAGCATTATCTCAAAAAATAAAGATCAGATAAAGAAAAATGTTTTTTCTAACCAGGAAGTAGGAGAACGGGTACAGGTAATAAAGGCTCTCACTGACAATGAGGAAGGCTTTAAGGTCGCGAATGATATCCTGGATACCCGTAATAATTATCAGGTACCGTTTCGGGATTTTGCTATTTTGTACAGGACCAATGCCCAATCCAGGATTTTTGAAGAATCCTTGAGAAAAAAGAATATTCCTTACAAAGTATTTGGAAGTCTTTCATTTTACCAGCGAAAAGAGATCAAAGATGTTTTGGCTTACCTCAGGTTCATCGTAAATCCTCGCGATGATGAAGCTTTAAAACGTATTATCAATTTCCCGGCAAGAGGTATCGGAAATACCACCCTGGATAAAATCGAAAAATTCGCGATATCATCAGAAAAAAACCTCTGGGAAGTTATTGATCAAGTCGATAATTTTAAATTGGATATTAATAAAGGAATTACGACGAAACTGAAGAATTTTGCCGCGATGATTAGGGATTTCCGTGAGTCTGCAACCGATCTCAATGCCTTTAGCGTGTCAGAAAAAGTAGTCAATACGGTGGGTATTCTTAAAGAATACAACCTGAATGGCCCCCCGGAGAATATCAGCAAATATGAGAATATTCAGGAATTATTGAATAGTATCAGGGAATTTACTGAAAATGCTCCTGATGAAACCAGTAAATCTTTAACCCAATACCTCGAAAACGTGGCATTACTCAGTGATCAGGACAAAGAGAATAATGAAGACACGGATAGGGTTACCGTTATGACTATTCACTCTTCTAAAGGTCTTGAGTTCGGTTATGTTTATATAGCTGGTGTGGAGGAAGAACTTTTTCCCAACAAAATGACGACTGCTTCTGAAAAAGACCTGCAGGAAGAAAGGCGGCTGTTTTATGTTGCCCTCACGAGAGCAAAAAAAAGAGCAACCATTAGTTTCGCGACTCAACGATACAAATGGGGAAATCTTACATTTACAAATCCCTCCAGATTTATAAAGGACATTGACGCGGAGTTTATTGATTTTCCTGCTGAGGCAATATCAGAAGAAGAAGAAACATTACTTGTTCCTCAAAAAACAAATCATTTCGGTTCTCGTCAAGTTCAGCCGGTATCACACAATAAGCAAAAATTGATAAGAATGTCGGAATCAATAAATAAAAAACCACAATATAATAGTGAATTTGATCCACCCGGGAAAATCCAATCCGGAATGCAGGTTCTACATGCCCGTTTTGGAAAAGGCAAGGTAATAAACCTGGAAGGTGTAATGCCCGACACAAAAGCAACTGTTTATTTCCCGGGAGAGGGACAAAAACAATTACTACTGAAATTTGCCAGGTTGAAGATTATTCAATAATTAAAAGCATGCTCCCTGACCAGATCCAGCCGCAATTGATTCCCGACTTCATTGTATAAAAATAAAATCAAACTAAAACGACTAACTGTTATCTCAGTCAGGCAGATTCGAAACACCCATGCACTAAATACGCGTTACTAAATGCCCCTCTATGACAGCGTAGGATTACCCTGCTGCAATTAAATCCGTTTTTTCTGTACATTTATAAATAAATCAATTAGTTTTGCGTTTAATTACAAAATATTATCATGGAATACGATTATAATACCAACAGAAAGAAATTACAACTTCCGGAATACGGGAGAAATGTTCAAAAAATGGTTGATCACCTGATGGCTCTTGAAAACAGGGATGAAAGAAATCTTGCCGCGAAAACCATCATCAACATCATGGGAAGTTTAAATCCCCATCTCAGGGATGTAGGTGATTTTAAACATAAATTATGGGATCACCTGGCAATCATGTCAGATTTTAAACTGGATATTGACTTTCCCTACGAAATCCCCCAGCCGGAAAAATTAAGACAAAAGCCAGCGCCAGTGCCATATAATCAGCATAACATCAGGTTTAAACATTATGGTTATACAACAGAAAAACTCCTGAAAGCCGCCACGAAAATTGAAGATCCACGGGAAAAAGAAATGCTTGTTTCTCTTATCGCGAATCAAATGAAAAAATTATACCTGATCTGGAACAGGGAGGTAGTCACTGATGAAATAATATTTAATGATATAAAAGAAATTACCAAAGGCGAGATTGACCCGAGTGGTGATATTAAACTCGCGGACTCCAAGGATCTTCTCCAGAAAAACAAGAAAAAAAGACCGATTAAAAAACACAGGTAACCAGTTTCTTTTTATTAATGCCATAAAAAATGGCCAGGTTCGAAGTACAGGGTGGCAAAACCCTAAAAGGTGAAATCATACCACAAGGAGCAAAGAATGAAGCGCTACAGGTGATCTGCGCGACACTCCTTACCCCGGAAAGAGTTGCCATTTCAAACATCCCGGACATAAGGGACGTGAATATCCTGATTGACCTGATAGGGATGCTTGGTGTGCAGGTAGACCGGCCTGTTCCAGGAACGGTAAGTTTCACGGCCAGTGATGTTAACCTGGACATGCTCCGAACAAAAGAGTTTATTAGTAAATCCGCATCGCTCAGGGGTTCAATTATGCTTATTGGTCCTTTGATTGCCCGGTTTGGAAAAGGCTTTATCCCCCGGCCAGGAGGGGACAAAATTGGCCGGCGCAGGCTCGATACCCATTTTATAGGATTTGAAAAGTTAGGAGCAAAATTCCATTTTGATGCTTCAACTAATACCTATGAGGTTGATGGTGAAAAACTCACTGGTAGCTACATGTTACTGGATGAAGCTTCTGTTACCGGCACAGCCAATATAATAATGGCGGCCGTGCTCGCCAGGGGAAAAACAACCATTTACAACGCTGCCTGCGAACCTTATATTCAGCAGCTATGTAAAATGTTAACCTCCATGGGTGCGCAGATTACAGGCATAGGTTCAAACTTGTTAACTATTAATGGAGTAAAAGAATTAGGAGGATGCAATCATAAAATTCTCCCTGACATGATTGAAATTGGCAGTTTCATTGGTATGGCTGCCATGACACGCTCGACCATCCGGATTAAAAATGTCGCTTTCAATGAGCTCGGAATCATCCCTGACGCTTTCAGGAGAATAGGAATTCAATTAATTAACGAAAAAGATGATATCATAATCCCGGAACAGGAAGAATACGAGATTGAAACCTTCATTGATGGTTCTATTATGACCATTGCCGATGCACCATGGCCAGGCCTTACCCCGGATTTGCTCAGTGTCTTCCTGGTTGTTGCTACCCAGGCAAAGGGAAGTATTCTCATTCATCAAAAAATGTTCGAGAGCCGGCTTTTTTTCGTGGACAAACTGATTGACATGGGTGCACAAATAATCTTGTGTGATCCGCACCGGGCAACTGTAATTGGCCAAAACCACAAGATCAGATTGCGAGGCACTACCATGAGTTCCCCTGACATAAGGGCTGGCGTGGCATTACTGATTGCGGCAATGTCGGCAGAAGGCCATAGTATCATCCACAACATTGAACAAATTGACCGGGGATACCAGGACATCGATAAAAGACTGAATGCTCTCGGGGCATCCATAAAAAGAATTGACTGATTATTCGTTGTTATTTACATGGTTAATGAGTAATTAATAAAAGCATAATTACCTTTTATCATTGGCAGGTAAAAATATGAGAAAAGCATTATTATTAATAATAGCAATTATTATAGCGGGAATTGTAATGATAATATATAATTGGAATAACGCTGGGAATCAAGAAAATGAAAAAAATACATCACCTGTTATTCCTTCAAATCAGACAGGACTGAAAATAGGTGACACGGCGCCAGGTATTTCCGAAAAATCGCCTGAAGGAAAAATGATTTCCCTGTCATCCCTACGCGGGAAAGTAGTACTAATAGATTTCTGGGCAGCCTGGTGTCCCCCCTGCCGGGCAGAAAATCCCAATATTGTCGATGCATATCTTAAATTCAGGGATAAAACGTTTATCAATGGAAAGGGATTCACGGTATATAGCGTATCATTAGATAAATCGAAAGAAGCCTGGATAACTGCCATTGAGAAAGACAACCTGATCTGGCCTTATCATGTTAGTGACTTAAAGTACCGGAACAGTGTTCCGGCGGCAATGTATCAGGTGAGAGGTATACCTTCCAGTTTTCTTATTGATGGAAACGGGGTGATAATTGCCCGCGATCTTAGGGGAACAAGGCTCCATGACACCTTGTATAAAATACTTGAAAAAAATTAATTGCTTTCTTCCCGCTGAAACTATAAAAAAAGGAAGAACCCTTTGTCAATTTTTCAATGTACTTTTTTTAATTTTGTGCCATTTTGTCGCACACAATGAACTGGCAAAATAATTGTTATTCCTATTAATGTTTTGAAAATTAATTAAGATGGTTGAGAAAAATAAAAAAACAAAAAAGGCTAAAAAGCAGAAAGAACAAGGAGAAAATATGAATAAGACTAATAACCAGGAAGTTGTTGAAGAAGTAAAAAATAATCAGGAAATGCAACAGGAGAAAGTAAATAATTCTGAAGCTGATCAAGAATTATCTGAGAAAATACCAATCGAGGAACAACTTGCAGAAAAAGATCAAAAAATAAACGAATTACAGGAAAAATACTTGCGGTTGACTGCCGAGTTTGATAATTTCAGGAAGCGAACAACACGTGAAAAAATTGAGCTTATGAAATCGGCCGGCGAAGATGTACTGGCCGGATTACTACCCGTGATCGATGATTTTGAAAGAGGGCTCGGGTCCATAGATAAGTCTGGAGATATCGACTCGGTAAAAGAAGGAATATCACTTATATATAATAAATTCAAGGAGTTCATCAAACAAAAAGGGGTGAAAGAAATTGATGCCATGCATAAAGAATTTGATACTGATTTGCACGATGCCGTCACCAAAATCCCCGCTCCTGAAGAAGAATTGAAGGGAAAAGTTGTAGATGTAATCGAGAAGGGATATTTGCTTAACGATAAAGTAATCAGGTACTCAAAAGTGGTTGTCGGCGAGTAGACAACATAAAAACCGTGAAAAAAATACATAATGGCGAAAAGAGATTATTACGAGGTTCTTGGGGTATCTAAAAGTGCCAGCACAGAAGAGATAAAAAAAGCTTACCGGCAGCAAGCGCTAAAATATCATCCAGACCGCAACCCGGGAGATACCGGGGCGGAAGAAAAATTCAAGGAAGCAGCGGAAGCTTACGAAGTCCTTCGCGACGATAATAAACGTAACAGGTACGACCAGTTTGGACATGCCGGAGTTGGAGGTGCCGGGGGAGGATTCGGTGGTGGCGGAATGACCATGGAAGATATTTTTGAGCACTTCGGTGATATTTTCGGTGGCGGTTTCGGCGGTTTTGGCGGTTTTGGGGGTTCACGAGGGGGAAGACGCGTGAGTAAAGGCTCTAACCTCAGGGTAAAAGTAAAATTAAACCTGGAGGAAGTTGCCAACGGGGCCGAGAAAAAATTGAGGGTTAACAAGTACGTGGCATGTAAAACATGTGGCGGTAATGGTGAAGAAGGTGGATCCGCCCATTCTGCCTGTTCAACATGCCATGGTAGCGGGCAGGTAACAAGAGTCTCAAATACCTTTCTCGGTCAGATGCAAACAACGACCACTTGTCCTACCTGTGGCGGAGATGGTAAGGTCATCACCAATAAATGCCATGTTTGTCATGGTGAAGGAATAATTCGTGAAGATGAAGTAATCAAGATAAATATTCCCGCTGGCGTGGGAGAAGGTATGCAAATGACCGTTTCCGGTAAGGGAAACGCGGCTCGTCGGGGTGGTATTAACGGTGATCTTTATGTTATAATAGAAGAAGAAAAGCATCCTGAATTGCACAGGGACGGGAATGACCTCTTTTATAACCTCTTTATAAGCATCCCTGAAGCATGCCTTGGAACAACCGTGGAAATTCCAACCATTGAAAGCAAGGTAAAAATTAAAATTGACGAGGGCACCCAACCCGGTAAAATATTAAGACTCAAAGGGAAAGGCATACCTGATGTGAATGGTTATGGCAAGGGAGATCTTCTCGTGAACGTGAATATCTGGATACCCAAAACTCTATCGAAAGATGAGAAAAAACTGATGGAGAAATTCATCGAATCACCGAATTTTGAACCACAACCAGATATATCAGAAAAAAGTTTTTTTGAAAGGGTAAAAAGCTATTTCGAATAACCTGCAATGAAAAATTATGGAATTTTTAAAGGCTGAAAGCATTGTTAAATCGTTCGCCAAACAGGTAGCCCTCAACAATGTATCAATCAGCGTCAGGGAAAAAAGTATTTTTGGCTTACTTGGACCTAATGGAGCTGGTAAAACAACCCTTATCAGGATTATTAATCAAATTACCGCTCCCGATGAGGGTTCAGTTTTTTTCATGGGCCGTAAACTCAAACCCTCCGATATTCAACATATCGGGTACCTACCAGAAGAACGGGGGCTCTATAAAAAAATGAAAGTAGGAGAACAGGCACTTTACCTTGGACAATTAAAAGGTTTGTCGAAAAAACAAACCAAAGATAAACTGAAATACTGGTTCAAAAAATTTGATATGCTCTCCTGGTGGGATAAAAAAGTTGAAGAACTTTCAAAAGGAATGCAACAAAAAGTGCAATTTATCACCACTATTTTACATGAACCCAAACTCCTGATCTTCGACGAACCATTTAGTGGCTTTGATCCAATCAATGCCAATCTTTTGAAAAATGAAATATTAGAACTCAGGGAAAAAGGTGCCACGGTTATCTTTTCAACCCACAACATGGGATCTGTTGAAGAACTATGTGACGACATCACTCTCATTAACAAGGCTGAATCAATTCTACATGGACAAATAGACAAGATCAGGGAAAACTACAAGGCCGGTATCTATAAGATTGGTTACAAGGGAGAATTCGGAAAACTGGAGAATATATTAAATGGTCGTTTCCAGGTTTTGGAACACGAGAAAGAAGGAGCTATTAACACTGCCCGGGTAAAAATACCTGATAAAACAGAAGACAATGAATTACTTAACCTGTTGATCCCACATTTTCATATACAGCATTACCAGGAAGAACTCCCTGGCATGAACGAGATATTCATTAAAGTAGTCCAAGAATCAAATCAGTACAACCAATAACAGGCTTAATATGGGAAAAACATCATTGATCATCGAGCGTGAATACCTTACAAGGGTCAAGAAAAAATCATTCCTGATCATGACCATTTTAGGTCCTATTCTATTCGCCGCTTTCATGATTGTTCCAACCTGGTTAGCCACAATGGAAGATACTGAATTAAAAGAAATAGCCGTGGTCGATAGTAGTAAGCTGTTTATCGATATCATCCCGGAAAGCGAAACCCTGCATTTTACTTACATTGAAAACAAATCTTTCGATGATTTAAAAAAAGTATTACCTCATTCAGGGTATTATGCTGCATTATTTATCCCCCACAATATACTCAGTACCGAAACAGCCCAATTATATGCCGTAAAACAACCTTCACTTTCCACGAAGATTTACATCTCCAATAATATGGAGAAAATCATAAAAGATATAAAGCTACTTAAAAACAATATTTCCCCGGAATTACTTTCCAACATCAAAACAGATTTGAAAATCAATACCATCAGGCTCACCAGGGAAGGTGAGGAAAAAGAGAGCAACACCGGTGTGGTTATGGGAGTAGGGTATGCTGCCGGCTTTCTGATTTATTTCTTCATCTTTTTATTTGGCGCTCAGGTAATGAGAGGAGTCATAGAAGAAAAAACCAATCGTATTGTAGAGATTATAGTATCATCTGTCCGCCCATTTCAACTGATGATGGGAAAAATCGTGGGTATCGCACTGGTGGGCCTCACGCAATTCATTTTATGGATTATCCTGACATTTATTATAATCACGGCAGTACAGTATCTTGTTTTCCCGGAACTAACCAAAACACCCACGGAACAAGTGCTGGCGCGCGACCTGTTTGAAGGACAACAAGAAACTCTTCCCCGACAAACGAACATATCCACAGATCAGGCCGACTTCATGAAAGAAATTGTTACATCGGCAAAATCAATTAAATTGGGTGTTATCATGGGAACTTTCATATTTTATTTCCTCGGGGGTTATCTCCTGTACGCTTCCCTTTTCGCGATTATCGGCTCGGCAGTTGATAATGAAACAGACACCCAACAGTTTATGCTTCCGGTTACCGTACCTTTAATTATCGGTATTTTCGTGATGATCTATACCATCAACAACCCCGAGGGGCCCGTTGCATTTTGGTTTTCGATTATTCCGTTCACCTCGCCCATCGTGATGATGGTAAGAATTCCTTTTGGTGTACCACTCTGGGAAGTGGCGCTAAGCATGGCATTATTGATCATTACTTTCATAGGTACAACCTGGCTTGCCGGAAAAATTTACCGTGTAGGTATTCTCATGTACGGAAAAAAAGCAAGCTATAAAGAATTATGGAAATGGTTGAAATATCCTGTTTAATAATCTTTATAGTCACTAGTAACGCGGCACGTTTAAAATGGAAGAAAGGGTATCCCTTTATTCAAGACATGTGGTACAGAACAATCGTCAATTGATCGGTGACATAACACTGCGCAAAATACTTTATCTTAGCGTTAGAAAACTAACCTGAGAATTAATTATGGCAAGCCGTGAATCAACATTATTCAGTTTAATAAAAAAAGAAAATTTCGGGGCTTACGAGGAACTTTTCCGGTTGTACTACCCCCGACTGGTGGTATTAGCCATGAGATACCTGAAGCGAAAAGATCTCGCGGAGGAGAAAGTACAGGATGTTTTTCTACAAATCTGGGAAAAAAAAGAATCTTTAACAATTAAAAATGTCCCATCTTACCTGTACAGGGCAACAGTGAATGAATGTCTTCAATACATCAGGCATGAAAAGATAGTTGATGAACATGCCAAAAAAACAGGGGAAACAAAAATGACAAGATCATTTCAACCTGAAGAAATCTACTTCTCAAGAGAAATTGAAGAAATCACGAGAAAAACTCTTGATTCGCTCTCGAAAATCAACAAGAAAATTTTCCTGCTCAACAGGAATGAAGGTCTCACTTACCGAGAAATTGCTGAAAAACTAAATCTTTCGGTAAAAACAATCGAAGCACACATGACGGTTGTTTTGAAAACATTTCGTAAAGTACTGAAAGACTTCTCAGAATAGAATTATCATAGAAAATAATAGGGTGAAAAGCTTTGAAAGCATCATAATATTAAACTAAGTAAAATGGAGCATAAGACCTGGGAAATCATCGTGAAACATCTTTCAGGACAAGCGAATCCTGAAGAAATTACCCAACTGGAAGAACTTCTTATAAACAATCATGACCTGAAAAAAGAATACGATGACCTGAAAGAAAACTGGGAACAATCAGCCGAGTTACTTAGATTTCAATCTGTTGACACGAACAAGGGTTGGAATGAATTGAAACAAAAAATAATCGCGGTTGATAAAATAAAGACTCGTGAAGCCAAAACTCCTGCTCTCGCAATTTTTGCCCGTGCAGCGGCATTGATTCTCCTTCTAGCGGCATTAGGAATTACAGGGTATTTGATCTATTCCGGTCATGATAATTCATCAGGGTTTATTACCGTGAAAAACACGAACATGGAAGTAAAAGAAATAATATTACCCGATGATTCAAGGGTCTTGTTAAATGCAGGTTCAGAATTAAAGTATCTCACCGAATTTAATGATGATGTAAGAAATGTATACCTGAATGGAGAAGCATTTTTCGATGTAACGAAAGATACATTAAGCTCATTTACCGTTAATTCCGCGATCTCGAGAGTAACTGTACTGGGTACTTCATTTAATTTTGAATCCAGGGATGATGACACGGTTTCATATCTCGTTGTTCAATCAGGAGAAGTTATTTTTTCCTGTAATACAGGTAGGGGGGAAATTACCTGTACAGCCGGCACCGGTGCCCTTATTTATAAAAATGCCAGTAAACCCAATTTTATCCAAAATGCTGATTTCAACACGCTGGCATGGCATACAGGATACCTGAAATTTAATCATACACCCTTGAATGAAGTTGTGCAGTACATAAATAAAGCATATCGCGTTTCTATTATCCTTGAAGGAGAAGGCCTGCAAAACTGCAAGTTCACGGGTACATTTGATAATATCAGCCTGGATTCTGTAATTGAAATTCTAACTACCGCGTTTAGACTGGAAAAACAATATGTGGAAGGAAATATTGTTTTAATAGGTAAAGGATGCTAATTAGCGTCTGAGAAAAATAAGGTTTTCAAAAACACTTGACTATTTTACCATTTAATTACAAATGGAATACCGGGTCAGAATTAAATATATTCTCCTTGTTATTGTTTCACTTTTATTAGTGAACAGGGAAATGAATTATGCCCAGGTATCATTGCATGACACTATTCAGATTGATTCTTCCCTTTATACTTGTAAAGAAATCCTTCAGCAACTTGAGAAAAAAGGACTGTCATTTTCATACAAGAGTTCTGTTTTACCGGACACCCTGGTATATATTCCTCCCGGGAAAGACATGTTGCTGGATGAATTACTTTCCCGTGTATTCCATCCTCATAATATTGATTACAAAATAATTGACAAACAGGTAGTGCTTTACGAAAAGCCCTCGAAACAATTTGCATTGGTAACCGGGATAATCAAAAATGCAGAAACCGAAAAACCTGTATCATTTGCCTCAATAACTTTTAAAGAAACACCTTTCGGTACTATCAGTAATCAGGAAGGGCAGTTCATTTACAAGATACCTGTCAATTACCTCCCGGCCGAATTAACCATATCGAGCCTTGGGTATCTTTCAGGGTCAGCAGAAATTAAAAGTGACACCTCAAGGATGGAAATAGAATTAACACCGGTAAAAATTCCTATTAAGGAAGTAATAATAAAACCGGTGGAACCACGAAAACTAATCCAGGATGCTCTCAAGGCTGTACAAGAGAATTATCCACTTGAGACGAAATTACTAACTGCCTTTTACAGGGAAACCACCCAACAGGACGCGAAATACGTGGTTTTAGCAGAAGCGGTAACTCAAATTTACAAAACCTCTTATAGTAAAGATAACAGCAGTGATCGAATTAAGGTACTGAAAGCCAGAAAAGGCAATAACGTGAAGTCCATGGATTCAATCGTGCTTAAATTGCAGGGCGGACCGCACACGACACTGGGTCTCGATCTCGTTAAAAATCGTCCTTCGTTCATGGAGCCGGAATTCATGAAATATTACGATTTCTCATTTTCAGATATAATCGTACTCGATACCAGTTATTTTTACAAGATAGATTTCAAGCCCGTTTCACCTAATAATTACGCCTTATTCGAGGGCAGCTTTCACGTGGACAGAAATGACAACGCATTCAAAAAAATTGAATTCAGGTTTACCCGGGAAAGCCTCCACGAGGCCCGGGATATGCTTATAAAAAAAACATCACCCAAGATAAGGGCAAAACCACTGACTGCCAATTACATGGTGAATTATGAAAAAAAAGAAGGTAAATGGCATTTAAGCAACCTAAGAACTGAATTAATTGTTAAAGTACGAAAAAGAAGATTTCGCCGGGCTACTACCTTCAAAACAATCATTGAAATGGCAATCACCAATGAAGAATCACCCCGGCAAATAGAAAGATTTAGAAGGAAGGAAACTTTCAAAGCCAATGATATTCTGGTAGAGGATACCGGTCCGTATGATTATTATTTTTGGGGCGAACAAAACATTATTCGTCCTGAAGAAACACTGAAAGAAGCATTTAAAAAAATTGAAATGAAAATCCATACATTGTAAAAAAATAAGAAGTGAGAGCAATATCCACCAAGGACGTGTATGACCCAAATTGAGCTATTATACTCGATCGACGAAGAAAATATAAGCATTTCATCATACCCATTCAGTGAAATACTACATTTTCTATGTCGGGGTTAACGCTAAGAAAAATGCTACTTCACCTCTTTCTTACAGATCAACTTAGGTAAGAATTAATCAGGTTTAAGATCAAGGTGGATTTTTCTGCTTTAATTGATTAACTTTAAAGAAACTTCTTTACCATGAAACCATTAAAACAAAGAATTATCATTCTCCTTTGGCTTTTATCCTTTCAGTTTACCGGTTGCATCGCGCAGCCTGAAACTGACAAATCCTATAAATCTCTTCGTGAAACAATGGTCAATACCCAAATCGCTGCAAGAGGAGTAAAGGATAAGAAAGTATTAAATGCCATGCGCTCAGTTCCCCGCCATCTATTCGTACCTCGCGAGAACAGGCGTTTTGCTTACTCTGACTTTCCACTGCCAATAGGAGAAGGCCAAACTATTTCTCAACCTTATATCGTTGCACTTATGACGGAATTATTGCTCCCCCGGGAGAGTGATAAAATTCTCGAAGTTGGCACGGGTTCGGGTTACCAGGCTGCAGTTCTTGCCGAAATAGTTGATAGCGTGTTTACCATTGAAATATATCCTTCACTGGCCGAAAGTGCCAAACAATTGTTAAAGGAACTGGAATATAACAATGTTGTTGTAAAAGCCGGGGATGGATACAAGGGCTGGAAAGAACATGCACCATTTAATGGCATTATAGTAACATGCTCGCCGGCAGACATACCCGAACCCCTGGAGGAACAACTGGCCGAGGGCGGCAGAATGATCATCCCGGTTGGAGAAGGATATAACCAGGAACTGGTTATTGTCACAAAGGAAAAAGGGAAACTCAAAAGAAAAAAGGTCTTACCGGTGCGTTTTGTCCCAATGATCGACGATGATGGAACACGATATTAACCTTAGCTATTCAACAGGAATAAATTCGAAAGATACATTTCTCATTTGTGAAAAATCCCTGCCTAATTCTTCCATGTCTTCATCATCATAATAATAGTGCCATTTAACCAGCACTTTATTTCCTTGCTTAATAATTTCATCCAATATTGTAAATAAATTGGCAAACACTTTTGATGAGCCTGAGTTAAGGTATTCCGGCTCAACATGAAAAACTGTTTCATCATTTGGATTTTCACGATATTCGAGAAGCCAGTCTATTACCGGTTTATAGAATGTCTCCACATCGCCCGGGTAAGATCTGCCCCTGATTATAAATTCTCCTTTAGCTTTGTCAAGGATTATTTCAGGGGTTTCACGTGTTTTTTCCGAGTAAAATGGGTCCATATATGATTAATTTTCTGGTGTAAAGATAAAAATATTTATAATAAACGCAGAACCAAACTACCATTATCATGGAGCCAAAGCAAAGAAAGCTTCACTTTATCATTCATGCTCAAGAATTTATCATTATTTAGATATATTCCGAATAAAATACGAATACCTGAATAATTATACGGCTTAATATTTAAACTTTTTTTAATACATGATGTTTTTCAGGTTATGAAAGAAATTGTTTCATTACATTTACTTGTTGATAACATTTAAAATATTTCCGTTAAAAATGTTTTACCGGTTAACCAACCCGGGATATATTTGTATATGAGGATTCAATCTGTTTGCTTAATAAAGATTATTATACTTTTAATTATTTGAAATACAACAAAAATGAAAGAAACAGTTTTTGCTGATATTCACCGCGTTCGAGGCGCTAGAATGATTCCCTTTGCAGGTTTCAACATGCCCGTGGAGTACACCGGAATAAGAGAAGAGCATTTAAACGTGAGGGAAAATGTTGGTGTTTTCGATGTTTCCCACATGGGAGAAATTTGGGTAAAAGGGCCAAATGCAAAAGATCTGGTTCAGTATTTAACATCAAATGATGTCAACCGATTGCAACCCGGGAAAATTCAATATTCATGCTTCCCAAATGAGCAAGGAGGGATTGTTGATGATCTCCTTGTATACCAGTATGAAACTGACAAGTACATGCTGGTAGTTAACGCGGCAAATATTGAAAAAGACTGGGAATGGATAACATTTCATAATGATAAATTCGGGGCTGATATCGAGAATGCCTCCCATAAAATTTCTCAACTCGCCGTGCAAGGCCCAAATGCAATTAAAGTGTTACAAAAATTAACAAATACCGATCTTTCATCTGTTAAGTATTATACTTTTGTAACCGGCAATCTCTCGGGAGTTGATAACATCATCATCTCCGCGACCGGGTACACGGGGGCAGGCGGTTTCGAACTCTATTTTTATAATGACGTTGCCGAACAAATCTGGCAAGCATTATTTGAAGCCGGTGAAGAATTCAACATGAAACCCGCGGGACTTGCGGCCAGGGATACCCTGCGCCTCGAAATGGGCTTTTGTTTACACGGGAATGACATTAATGACACGACCTCCCCGTTGGAAGCCGGGCTCGGCTGGATCATGAAATTCACCGATGGTAACCAATTTATTAACCGTGAGTATTTTGAACAACAAAAGGCAGAAGGGATAAAGAAAAAACTGGTCGGTTTTGAAATGCTGGAAAAGGGAATACCGCGGCAACATTATTTAATCCAAAATTTAAGAGGCGAGGAAATCGGACATGTTACCTCCGGGACCATGTCCCCGTCATTAAAAAAAGGGATAGGCATGGGATACGTTCCCGTTGAATACACGACTGAAGGAACTGAAATTCGCGTGGAAATAAGAAGCAAAACACTCGACGCGAAAGTCGTGAAGCCGCCATTTATTCAGAAATAGGAATCTTGGCATTCTTTTAATATAAAATTCACGGGCAAAACGAACCCGCGTTTTGCTTGGCAGTGCGTGAAACATGAAAGACCGCCGCACCGTTTGTGCAAGCTGATTTGGAAAGGCGGAACGGGGGATACAGATAGTTTGTTTTGATATTTTGTCAAGAACGCTTTTCTGCTCTTCGCGTTCTTCAAATAATAAGTTTTGAGAAATTCATCAATAATTTTAATCCGCTCGACGGAACCTTCCGGGATTCTTTTCTTAAATTTGTAGCCTCAAAATGGAAAAAAATGGAAATAACTAAACTAACTGCTATCTCTCCCATTGATGGGCGTTACCGTGAAAAAGTAGATGTTCTGGCACCCTATTTTTCAGAATACGGGCTGATTAAATACAGGGTATACGTTGAAATTGAATATTTTATCGCGCTCTGCAAAATCCCTCTTCCCCAGTTAGAAGATTTTGATCCGGGGACTTTCCGTGCATTACAAAATATATACAGGGATTTTTCTATAGAAGACGCGACCCGGGTTAAAGAAATCGAGAAAACCACCAACCACGATGTTAAATCGGTAGAATATTTCATCAAAGATAAGTTCAGGGTACTTGGCCTAAGCAAGCACATTGAGTTTATTCATTTCGGGCTTACTTCTCAGGACGTGAATAACACGGCTGTTCCTTATTCTCTTAAAGTAGCAATGAATGAAGTTTATTACCCCTTCCTGGAAGATCTCATTCGTCAACTGGAGGAGCTATCCAACAAGTGGGAACAAATTCCCATGCTGGCCCACACACACGGTCAACCCGCGTCTCCTACCCGGTTGGGTAAAGAGATTAAAGTTTTTTCGGAACGGCTGAAATCACAACTATTACTGCTAAGGGAAATACCAGCTTCAGCCAAATTTGGTGGTGCCACGGGTAATTTCAACGCCCATCACGCGGCTTACCCGGGAATTGACTGGATTGAATTTGCCAATAAATTCGTGAACGAAACGCTCGGTCTTCAGCGGCAACAAGTAACAACGCAAATTGAGCATTACGACAACATGGCGGCTATTTTCGACAATATGAGCCGGATAAATACCATTTTAATTGATCTTTCCAGGGATATCTGGACCTATATTTCGATGGAATATTTCACCCAGAAAATGAAGGAAGGAGAAGTTGGTTCATCTACCATGCCCCATAAGGTAAACCCGATAGATTTTGAAAATGCTGAAGGAAATTTTGGTCTGGCCAATGCCATATTGCATCATCTTTCATCCAAACTACCCATCTCGAGATTACAACGCGATCTAACTGATTCTACCGTATTACGAAATATTGGTGTGCCCTTGGCACATAGCATCCTGGCATTTAAATCATTGCTACGCGGCCTGGGAAAACTCGTGGTTAATCAACACGCCCTGAAAAATGATCTTGAAAAAAACTGGGCAGTAGTGGCCGAGGCTATTCAAACCATATTACGAAGAGAAGGATACCCGGAACCTTACGAGGCACTTAAGGCACTTACCAGAACAGGAGCAG
>CAYRRV010000015.1:0-72605 GCA_964426725.1 uncultured Bacteroidales bacterium
TTTCATGATATTTACCTTTTGCAAAATGCTGTAAAATCAAATCACAGGCCAGTATATATCACTTTTGCAGCATTCCCCTTAAAACAAGATGATTAGTAACAGGAGATGATTATTTTCTCTACAGGATTTATTGAAAAAGAGAGGAAAAAATTCCACGTTTCTATTTGCTTGTTAGATTTCACTTGGAATTTTCTGAAATCTAACCCTTCCGTTTCCCAAGGGAAACCATTTTCAAATAATTCTATTTGCTATCTCACATGATTTCACCAAAAATATAACTATACTTGTAGAGAAGTGAATAATTATCATTAACTGAACCAGTACAAAAATATGCCATATTGACATTAACACCCATTCATTCTGCGCCATGTTGTCATACGCATGATTCCCGGCGCGACTTGCCTCTAAACCACTACGTTCTGTTTTTCTGATATTTACATTGCAATGATCATTTCTAAATTCTCATTTGGCATTTCTTTTGAATATACTCTGCACGAAAACAATAATAAATTGAATGTTAAACTAAAAAATGGAGGATCGCGCTATGACAACACTTGCAAGATTTTCACCGTCATTTCCTTCATTGCTCGATAGATTCTTTGAAGGAGATTTAATGGACTTTGGATTTAAAAACTTTGCTGGTTCTGATGCAACATTACCTGCCATAAACGTCAAAGAAAACGATGATGAGTTCCACATTGAAGTGGCCGCTCCAGGTTTGAAAAAAGATGATTTCAAGGTAAACTTCGACAATGGCATGTTAACCATTTCTTCTGAAAAGAAACAAGAGCATGAAGAAAAAGACGGCAACAAGGTAACCCGCAGGGAATTTAGTTACAGTTCATTCCAGCGTAGCTTTAACGTTCCCGAGGAAATGGTAAATGCTGATAAAATTGGTGCCAAATACACCGATGGTATATTGCACATTACCTTGCCCAAGCGGGAAGAAGTAAAACCAAAACCTGCAAAGGAAATTAAAATTTCGTAAGTTACCGGGACAGGTCACACGCCCTGTCCCTTTTTTTTAACAAAAAAATAAAGGAGAGTAAAACCATGACTTTAACAAGATTATTCAACCCGTATTCCAACATGATGAACCGCTTTTTTGAAGGCGACATGATGGATTTTGCCGATCGTAACTATTCAAGCAAAAATGCCAGCTTACCTGCCGTGAACATTCACGAGAACAACGACGAGTTCATTATAGAGGTAGCTGCTCCCGGTATGAAGAAAAAAGATTTTAAAATCAGTTATGATAACGGCCGCCTTACCATTTCTTCTGACATGAAAGAAGAAGTCACGGAAGGCGAAAGTTACACCCGCCGCGAATTCAATTACCAGGCTTTTCAAAGATCATTTGAAATTTCTCATGAGATCGTGGATGGCGATAAAATTAAGGCCCGGTACGAGGATGGAATCCTCAGGATTTTACTTCCGAAAAGAGAAGAGGTAAAGCCGAAACCGGCAAGAGAGATTTCGATATTATAAACTATTGTTCCAGAAAAACACCATGGAGTTTTACATTGCATGGTGTTTTTTTTCTTTTTGTTATATTGTTACCTTCCTCCTACTTTGTAATCATTCAAAATCCCCGAAAGATATTTTTTAACGTACTCGTCATGGGATTTCCTGGTAGTTACGGTAAATTGCTCTTCAAAATCAGCTTCCTTATTTTCAATATAATCTATAATGGTATTTAGAACGCCGAACGATCCGGCATATTCATCCCTCGACCATGCATGGCGGGAAAGCAGATGTTTTAAATCACGAAAATAGTCTTCCGTGATCCTGAAGCGGCTATACTGGATAGTTGCCAACCTGCTCAAACCGGAACAACGGGCAAAAAAATTCCTGAAACGGTTATCGATATTTTCGACAACCCGCGCGGGTAATTCCTCGGGTTTAATTCCTCTCAGCAGGTATATCTCAGCATACCTGAAAATACCCATGTAGCTAAATGCATCCAGATCATCAGCAATACTGAGGAGCGGTAATATTTGTGGTTCAAGATTGCCTTTATTTTCAACGAAATCGCGGTATTCTTTATTATCATGATATTGAATAGCTTTGCCAACTGTTTCCGGATCGAAAGCAAGGGCTTGATTGTTTCTTTCCATGAAGCCATGAAAGATTTTTCTGCTTTCCACACCGTGATTCACGTCAAGGGTAACAGTCATTCCGGTATCATGAAAAAAAGATGCCAAGAGAAGACCCTCTGTCAATTCATCAGAAAGTGTTATCCCCGATTCAGCCAATTCATGCAATAATTGTTTCGCGTTTAACCAAACACGATGATGATGGGTATGATCATGCGAGGATAGATGAAATCGGGAAAACAGGGCCCGACAATAGTCAAAACAGGTAGTTAACCATTTTTTTTCTGCCCGGTTTATTGTTTCGATATCCATGGTAATTAAACGTAACTCAGTTTCATCATGTTGGTGCGTCCCCTCTTGTATAACGGCAATGATCCCACGTGGATAATAAGATCGTCATCATGGATCAGGTCTTCTTTCTTCAGAATATCAATTGAATACCCTATTGATTCATCAATATCTTCATATTTATCGAAATGAAATGATCTCACACCCCATGCCAATGACATTTTCCTGAGAATTTTCTTGTTATGGGTAAAAGCAAAAATATGTGCCTTAGGCCTGTGACTACTTACCCGGAATGCCGTGTAACCCGAGTGCGTGAATGTAACAATGGCTTTCGATTTCACCTGTGATGACATGTGACATGCATTAGCACAGATAGAATCGGGAAGAAATGTACGGTTAAAGGTTTTAGGAGCATGTTCCCGATTATAGATAAACCCGTTTTGCTCGGTGTAATCGATAAGTTTTTGCATGGTATTAATAACCTGAACAGGATATTTCCCCACCGAGGTTTCCCCGCTAAGCATTACTGCATCGGCACCATCCATCACGGCATTAGCTACATCATTGGCTTCTGCACGAGTAGGCCGAAAATTCTCTATCATACTTTCCATCATTTGAGTGGCAATGATAACGGGCTTAGCCTTTTCAATGCATTTTTTTACTATATTTTTTTGAATCACCGGTACCCTGTCAAATGGAACCTCCACACCGAGATCACCTCTCGCGACCATAATGCCATCCGACATATCAATGATGTTATCAATCTCGTTCAACGCCTCGGGTTTTTCAATTTTCGCGATTACACCGGCGGACTTTTTTCTTTTTTTGATATGTTGTTTTAATTCTACAATATCGGTAACAGAACGCACAAATGAAAGCGCTACCCAGTCAACATCATGCTCAAGCGCGAAATTTACATCTTCAATATCTTTATCAGTTAAACTAGGTTGAGAAATCCTGGTGTCGGGCAAATTAACACCCTTTTTGGATGACAGGGGGCCTCCATGGATAACCTTGGCCTTTACTTCTGATTTCCCGTCGGTTGAAACTACTGTCAGCTTAATTTTACCATCATCAACCAGTACCGAATCGCCCGGTTTACAATCCTCTGCAAATTTCGCGTAACTCATGTATAGCTTATCCGCCGTACCCAGTGTTTTTCTCGTTGTAAAAGTAACCATCTTTCCCTCTTCCAATAGAACCAGATTGTTCTCAACTTCACCAATTCTCAGTTTTGGGCCTTGCAAATCGGCCAGTATCGCCACGTTATTTTTCATTTCCCTGTTAAGTTCGAGGATTATTTTTATTACTTTCATATGATCCTCGTGATTTCCATGTGAGAAATTAAGCCTGCAAACATCAATCCCTTCCAGGAACATTTGATGCAATATTTCTTTTGAAGAACAGGCCGGGCCTATGGTTGCAACAATCTTGGTTTGTGATCTCTCGTGACGCATATTCATCTTTAATTTGGACTATAAAGATAAAAAATGTATTCGTTATTTGTTTACTCGTTGATTCGATTGTTAAATCATCCGTGTTCCCTTTGCCGGAGAAATAACAGGCAAACTTGCTGATCTGCAAATATAACTTTATTTTTACCGGCAAATGATTTATCCCATGAACAAGGAATTGATCGAATACCTCTCTGGTTTCGTGACTGAAAGCAGAATGAATACTTTTTACAAGGTACTGGAATCGAGAACCCGGCATATAACTGTTGTACTTGAGGATCTTTACCAGATGCATAACACGAGCGCGGTGTTAAGAACTTGCGATTGCTTCGGGATTCAAGACGTGCATGTTATTGAAAATAAAAATACATTTGAGGCAAATACCGAGATTTCATTGGGCGCTTCGAAATGGTTAACCCTCCATAAGCACGATAGGAATAAAAAAAATACCCGTGAAACCTGTAATGAATTAAGAAAAAATGGCTACAAAATTGTAGCTACCATCCCCGGTAAAGGAGCAAAAAACCTGGAAGAATATAATATCTCAGAAAAAACAGCATTATTGTTTGGAACAGAGCTCACGGGTTTATCTGACGAAATGCTCTCCGAGGCAGATGACTACCTGAAGATACCAATGTTCGGCTTTACCGGGAGCTTTAATGTTTCCGTTTCGGCCGGAATAATTCTCCATTTTTTAACATACCGTTTACACGAGAGCAATTTACACTGGAAATTAACTGAAAATGAAAAGGAATTAATTCTCCTGGAATGGTTAAAAATCACTATCAAAAACTCAGGGATGATCATGGAAAACTTTTTTAAAGAAAAAAATTCAAATAAATAGTGACGCGTCACATTTAATATTGAAGAAGGGATGTCACTTCATATAGGACTTGTGGCACAAGTCAATCATCATTTTTTCATTGACAAAATAATAGTGTGCCGGGCAAAAGAAAAAAAAACTAACTTTGTCACTCGAATTTATACCTCCTTTTTTTGGTATTACATTTTTTTTTTTTTGTATATTTGACTAACAAAGAAAAAAAAGGGATAAGTGATAGAAATTAATAGATAAAAAAGAGCATGAATTGTATAATAATAGATGATGACAAGCTATCCCGGAGGATCGTAGAGGAGTTTGTTCAAAAAACGGAGGGACTCACGCTGTTAGAGTCTTTTAACAGCGCTGTAGAGGCAATTAATACAATCAAAAAATCGGAAGCACAGGTTGATGTGATATTCCTGGATATCGAAATGCCCGAGATGAGTGGCATCGATTTTATGGATACCCTCACCAACGCGCCGCAGATAGTCATCATATCTTCAAAGGAAAAATACGCGCTTGACGCGTTTGAATATGATGTAACTGATTACCTTTTGAAACCCGTATCTTACAGCCGGTTTTATAAAGCAATTGACAAAGCAAGAAGTCGATTTGGAAAAAATACCAATATTGATTCTATTGGAAAAGACGAGTTATTTATCAAGAAAAACTCCATGCTCGTGAAGCTCAAGTACGATGAGATATTATGGGTTGAAGCCCTGGAGAATTACGTGATTTTCACGACCTACAGCGATAAATACACGATTCATTTCACCATGAAGGCCATCGAACAGAAGTTACCCCAGCATAAATTCACGCGTGTACACCGTTCTTACATAGTAAACACGAGCAGTATCAAGGTGATTGAAGACAACAATATTGTCATCAGAACAGCAGAGGGCAACAAGTCAATCCCGATTGGTAAATCATATAAAGACAAGTTAATGGGAGATATCAATCTCATCATTAAATAATTGCACCGGGGAAAATAAATTGAACATACAAAACGAAAAACCAGATGCTTACTGCCCGGCAGCTATTTCAACAATACCTGGCCAAAACTTCTGATTTTCCACTTGAACTCGAACCTGTAAAGGCAGAAGGTATTCATCTTTTTGATAAATCAGGTAAAAAATATATAGACCTGATTTCCGGGATTTCGGTCAGTAATCTCGGACATCGTCACCCGGAGGTTATCCATGCCATTAAAAAACAACTGGACAAATACACTTATTTAATGGTATATGGTGAATACGTGTTATCGCCACAGGTTAAACTGGCCGAACTTATCACCCGGCATACATCTCCTGACCTGGATAACGTGTATTTTGTCAATTCAGGTACCGAGGCCGTGGAAGGCGCGATCAAGCTCGCCAAGCGATACACGGGACGCCCACACGTGATCAGCTTTAAAAATGCATACCACGGGAGCACTCAAGGGAGCCTGAGTTTAATGGGTAATGAAACCTATAAACAAGCTTTCAGACCACTGGTTCCAGGAATTCGTCATATCCATCTTAACAGTATTCAGGAGCTTGATAAAATAAATGATAAAACCGCCTGTGTTATTCTTGAACCGGTGCAGGGAGAGGCGGGGATCAGGATACCCGGTAAGGAATACATGTCAGTATTAAGGAAAAAGTGCACCGAAAATGGTGCCTTGCTTGTTTTCGATGAAATTCAAACCGGCTACGGGAGAACAGGAACACTTTTCAATTATCAACAATATGAGTTTACCCCGGATATTATCTCGCTGGCAAAAGGAATGGGTGGAGGTATGCCACTGGGCGCTTTTATCTCTTCCAAAAAAATCATGTCCTCTCTGAAAAATAATCCCATCCTTGGTCATATTACTACCTTTGGTGGTCATCCTGTATCTTGTGCGGCATCTTTAAAAACCCTTGAAGTCATTTTACGAGACAAAATTATTGATGATGTTCCCGGAAAAGAAAAAATCTTCCGGGAAAACCTGATTCACCCGGCAATAAAAGAAATAAGAAGCAAGGGTTTGTTCATGGCCATTGAGTTGGATTCATTTGAAACAGTAAAAAAAGTCATCATCAGGTGTCTCGAGAAAGGACTTATCACCGATTGGTTCCTCTTTTGCAATAATGCCCTGCGCGTAGCCCCCCCGCTTACTATCACCCCCGATGAAATCAGACTGGCATGTGAGATTATTGTTGAATCTGTTGAAGAGGTGTGGAAAGGAGATAGATAGTTATTTGTTTTTGATTGTTGGTGATGTTTGGTGAAAGGTGGCAACGATTGTAACCCCCTGCAAAAATATTGTAGGGACCATTCATGAACTGCCTCATGGGAATTGTCTGTTAATACAGAATAATAACATGGAGGCATTTACGCGATCCTCCACCAAAACCAATAGTCAATTGCCACATGTCTTCTTACCAGGGATGAAAATGATTTAAAACAATAATTTTTCCTATTTTCGTGTTTTGAATAAGAACCCTCATAATTTCCCGACAATGAAATATTGGACATTCTTAATCTTGTTGATTTTACATGTGAATTCGAACGCTCAGGTGACTCAAGAAGACAGCGCGTATTTCCAAAATTCCGCGATTCAGATCAGACAATGGTTCGTTGACATGGACAAGGCTAACAATGGACGCGTGAAGGAAACATATAATGATAGCATCCTTCAGAAATTTTCTGAAATCCTGCAAAAACCTGAATCTTTCGCTTTTCCTTTTGATACGATTCAAAGGACGGGAAAAGTCCTCTCTACTGATGGAAAAGTGAGGTTTCTTACCTGGAACATATCCTTTATGCCTGGTGCACACGAGTACTTTGGATTCATCCAGTTTAGTGACAAAGATGACTACAGGCTGCATGAAATGAATGATAATCCGATTCTAAAAACAACGATAAATCACGAGGGTATGAAACTGGAAAACTGGTTCGGTGGACTGGTTTACGAGGTTATTCACAAGAAATTCAGAAATAATGAATTTTACACTCTTATCGTTATGGATTACAATGATATACTCTCGAATATAAAATTCCTGGATGTAATGTATTATGACGAAAATAATAGTCCCCGGTTTGGTAAACCTGTTTTTTATACAGGCGACAAAAAGCAGTGCAGGGTCTTCTATGAATATTCATCACAGGCAATAATGAGCCTGAAATATGAAGCCGGAGAAGATATGATTGTACTCGATCATTTATCACCCATCGAACCCCAGTTAAAAGGTAATTACAAGTTCTACGGGCCTGATTTTATTTACGATGCCTTCCGTTTCGAAAAAGGGGAATGGGTATATTATCATGATGTGGACATAACCAACCAGTGACGCCTCATATTTGATATTGCAGAAGGGATGACAATTCATTCAGGGCATGGCACAAGACAATCATCATTTTTTCCTCGACATGACACCATTTGGTGGCTTGTTTTCAAAGAGACATGAGCCTGTCCATAAACTCATATTTCACATGCCGTTTTTACCTCCCGCTGACAGTTAGCGTGACGATTTGTCACGAACCTGTCAGGTGGCACAACCTTTGAAGATTATCGGCATAATATGTTTAATCAAAAATAATACAGATATGCACAAGGGTAAAATTGATGTTTCAACCGAGAATATTTTTCCCATCATTAAAAAATTCCTTTACTCGGAACATGAAATCTTTTTGCGGGAAATCGTCTCCAATGCCGTGGATGCCACCCAAAAACTAAAAACACTTGCCAGGCTCGGTGAATACAAGGATGAACTGGGAGACCTTACTATCAGGGTTTCCATTGACAAAAAGAAAAAGGCCCTGGTAATATCCGACCGCGGCATCGGGATGACAGGTGAGGAAATCGATAAGTATATCAACCAAATCGCGTTTTCAAGCGCGGAAGAATTCTTGGAAAAATATAAAAACAAAACTGATGCTATAATTGGACATTTTGGCCTTGGTTTTTATTCAGCTTTCATGGTTTCAGAAAAAGTTGAAATCGTTACAAAGTCACATAAGCCAGATTCAAAAGCCATGAAGTGGAGCTGCGATGGCACACCAGAGTATGCACTGGAAGAAACCAATAAGGATGACCGGGGAACAGATATTTATCTCTATCTTGATAAAGACAGCCAAGAATTCCTTGAAGAAAAAAGGGTTGAAGAAATATTAAAAAGATATTGCCGATACCTGCCCGTTGAAATTGCATTTGGTAAAGAAAAAGAATGGAAAGACGGAAAAGAAGTTGAAACAGGAAAAGACCGGGTAATCAATGATCCGAATCCCCTGTGGACAAAGATGCCTGCCGATCTGAAAGAAGAGGATTACCAGAATTTCTATCGCGACTTGTATCCCATGCAGGAAGATCCGCTTTTCAACATCCATATCAATGTTGATTACCCGTTTAACCTGACAGGAATTCTTTATTTCCCGAAGATTAAACATAACATAGACATTCATAAGAACAAGATTCAACTCTATTGTAATCAGGTTTTTGTTACCGATTCAGTTGAGGGAATTGTTCCGGAATTTCTTACTTTGCTGCACGGTGTTCTCGACTCTCCCGATATTCCATTAAATGTTTCAAGGAGTTATTTGCAGGGAGATCCCAACGTGAAAAAAATATCAAACCATATTACCAAAAAGGTAGGTGACAGATTGACTGAAATTTTTAAGGAAGACCGGAAAAAATTCGAGGAAAAATGGGACTTCCTAAAACTCTTTATCGAGTATGGCATGCTCACGGAAGAAAAATTTTATGAAAAGGCCAAAAATTTTGCGCTTTTCAAAAACGCGGACGGGAATTATTTCACCATGGAAGAATATGAAAAACTAATTAAAGAGAACCAGACTGATAAGGATAAAAACCTCATTTACCTTTATGCTACGAGCAAGGAAGAACAATACTCGTTTATCGATGCAGCAAAATCGAGAGGATACGACGTGTTGCTCATGGATGGTGATCTTGACGCGCATTATATCAACCACCTGGAACAAAAACTATCAAACTCAAGGTTTGTAAGGGTTGATTCAGACGTGGTAGATAAGCTAATCCTCAAGGAAGAAAAGAAAGAATCAAAACTTTCAGTTGATGACCAGGAAGATTTAAGGCACGTGTTCCAGTCTCATTTACCCGGGAATCCTAATTTCTTCGTTACTTTCGAAACTTTATCGGAAACCGATAATCCGGTATTGGTAACCCAGTCGGAGTTCATGCGCAGAATGAAAGACATGTCGAAATTGGGAGGTGGTGGAATGAGTTTCTATGGAGATTTACCCGATAGCTTTAACCTGGTAATCAATACCAATCACCCGCTTGTTGAAAAAATAGTGACCGAGAAAAACAAAAAGATCGGTGAAAAGATAAAAGAATTCAGGGAAAACATAAAACCCCTGAATGATGAAAAAAGCGCTCTCGAAAAAGCTCGTGAGAATAAGAAAGACGAGGAAATACCCCAGGCTGATAAGGACAAGCTTGAAGAAGTAAACAAGAAACTTGACAGTGAAAATAAAAAGAAAGAGAAAACGCTTAAAGAATTCGGTCAGAAAAATAAAATTGTTAAACAACTTATAGACCTGGCGCTTTTATCCAACAACATGCTAAAAGGTGAGGAGTTAACCAAGTTTGTGAAACGAAGTGTCGAACTGATTAAATAATTGTTTGAAGAATAACCAAAAAAGGAAAAGGGGGAGTGAATCCCCCTTTTTTGTATCACCGGTATCAGTTATTGACAGTTTAACGGAGGCAAACTATGAATCATAGCATTCTTTGGAAAGTCACTGAATCATATGTTTACAATAACTTTACCGATGATAAAATCATTATTAAGCCGGTGTTTTAAAATTCTCAAATACTCTTTTTATCGCATCCGTGTCAATTTCCTCTTTTGTAATATAATTATGAGCTCCCGCTTCAATCATTTGCTTGATATAGCTAAACTCGGAATGAAAAGAGACAGCAATAATAACCAGGTAACGATATTTGCAGGTTAACTCCCTGGTAGCTTCAATCCCGCTCCTGATGGGCATATCAGCATCCATGAAAATCAAATCTGTTTTTCGCGTCTGTACCATCTGGATTGCCTCTTCTCCATTACAGGCTTCCCGCAATTCGCTGATCCTGTCAGAAAATGAATTTTCGATTAAAAAACGCAAGGCTTTTCTGAATTTAGCGTTATCATCAACAATAAGGACACTTAGTTTTTTCACGAGAATACAATTCATTTAATTCAATGGTCTTACAAAACTTTTCATTGTAGTTTACAATCTCTTCATAAACAGGATTGGGAAACTAAACCCGCGAACAGCTTTCTTTCAACCTAGCTATGCATCCAACTCCACACTGTCCGCGGGTATTCTTCCCCTCTACCTCTCCAAATCCTGCATAATACCCGCTCGAAAAATACAAACCAAAAAACCCAATTAACCCAAAACTCATTTGCAGGTATTATTTCTAATTGTCAATTATACCTTTATCCATCCCTTCAATCTTTCCTAATCTATAAGGTACAATTTTCTTCGAGCCCACTCTTCAGATTGTCAAATATTACTGATACAAATATACAAGCGTAATTAATAGAATTTTTGAGGGATTTCCATCAAAAAATCGAGGAAAATACTGTTTTTTCATGGGTGTTTTCCGCCAAAATTATCGCGGGAAAAGAATAGTACCCAAATTGAACGATTTACTTAATCGATAAAAATATTGCAAGTATTTCACAGTACTTCGTTTGTGAAATTCAACAACCTCAATATCGGATAATCCTTCAACTGACAGAAAGCACTTGCTTGCTATTCTACAACTGCTCAACTCAGGTAGTAATGACAAGGCGCTTTTGATATTGCAGAAAGGATGTGTATATATTTTGTAGAAATACCAGGGAACAACCGACACCTTTTAATCGATAAGACATCAGAATGAATCAGGAAAGTCAGGACACCTTTAATATTCTTTTTATCCGGGCAATCACATCCGGTATATCAATAGGTTTAATAATGTAATCCAATGCCCCGAGTGCAAGTGCTTTTTGTTTGTCTCTTGAATTATTACGGGCAGTAAGCATCATGACAGGTATATTCATGGTTTTATTTTCCGTTTTCAGGTTTTCTAAAACCTCAAACCCATCAAGATCAGGCATCATGATATCAAGAATTACCAGCACGGGAGATTTTTGCCTGATCATGGATAAGGCTTCTTTACCGCTTTCCACGGTTAATATAGTATAGCCTTCCTCCTCAAGTATATTTTGCATCAATAAATTATTCACCGATGAATCATCAACTACCAGAATAAAATCTTGTTTAGGAACCATTTTAATAAATATATAACTGGTTTTTCAAATATATGATTTTTATTTATTTCTAGTATCATGTCCATGAAAAAATGTCGGTTGATCTGCGTCACAAACCGTAAATAAAGGACATCTTTTCTGTAATATCAAGCGTAATGCGTCACTAGAAGAGATATAACTATTTTTTTACTGTCAATTCATCTGTTAAGTTGAAAAAAATTATTATTTTCGGTACAGTATTTCTTATTTCAGTACGCGATTTCATGAACGAAGAGAGCACACCCGTAAAACAGAATTAGCAACATATGTGTTTCCTGTTTGTCAAAAGGTATACATTATAACATTAAAAAATAATATTTCCATGAAGAAAATTAGTTTCTTTCCATTTTTTAGCATTTTAACACTCATGGTAATGTCATCCTCATGTAAAAAAGAGGTGAATCTTTTTACCGTGAGTCAGGATATTGAATTCGGGATGCAGATGAAAGAAGAAATAGAAAGCAACCCGGATCAGTACAATGTTGTATATGAGAAAGATGCTCCCGAAGCATATGAACATTTAAACAGGGTGCGTGATAATATCCTTAACTCGGGAGAACTAAAATATGACGATCGTTTTACCTGGGAGGTCTACCTTATTGATAATGATACTATTGTTAATGCCTTTGCATGTCCTGGTGGGTACATGTATTTTTATACCGGTCTTATTGATTTTTTGGATAATGAAGCTCAGTTCGCCGGTGTAGTCGCGCATGAAATGGCCCATGTTGATTTAAGGCACTCTACCAAATCTATGACAAAGCATTATAGCTATGCAATATTATTGAATGTTCTGCTGGGGAAGAATCCTTCCAAAATGGCTGAAATAGCTGCAGACCTGGCCCTTGGCCTTGGCAACCTGCAGTTTTCCAGGACACACGAGTACCAGGCGGATGAGTACGCGGTTAAATACCTTTATAAGACTGCTTATAATGCTCCCTCTCTTGCCGATTTTTTCGAGAAGTTGGAAAGCAGCAAGCGCCCCCCGGAGTTTCTAAGCACTCATCCAAGTCCTGAAAACAGGTACGAAAACATCAACGAGGTTTTTCAGTCATTAGGCGGGGTTAACGGGGAATTATTTGAAAGCCGTTACCAGGAATTTATCAACGCCTTACCATGACATGCTTGGACTATACACTCCTGTTGATATAATAACTATAATCCTTTACTTTTTTCTGATAGTTGTCGGCGAAAATTGGTGAAGATATTAAAAAATCAGCGGTGGAACGATTACAGGCAGTTGGTACATTATAAAGCACGGTAATTCTCAACAATGCTTTCACGTCAACATCGTGAGGCTGAGGTTGCATGGGATCCCAAAAGAAAATCATAATATCAATTTTATCTTCCGAAATCAAGGCTCCCAGTTGCTGATCACCGCCCAACGGCCCTGATTTTAATTTCGTAATATTGATTTCAAGACCCGGGTTCTTCTTTTTTAATGACTCTTCTATCATTTTACCTGTAGTTCCGGTACAGATAAGCTGGTGCTTGTTTAATTTTTCATGGTTGAATTCAACCCACTCTATCAAGTCTTTTTTCCGGTTATCATGCGCTACCAGGGCCAGTCTTTTTATTTTATCCATCATGCAAATTTTAGCTGTTGCAAATATAGGCAAATTAACAATTCATGATATCGTGAGTAACCGGGGTGAGTGAAAAAACTAAAAGACGGTAACCGTGGAACCTAAAACATAGAAAGATATTTTATCATCGTGAGGAATAAAAGAATAATTAAGTTTAGTTGTACTTTCACGGGCAATGTCAATCAGGCCCAGGCCTGCACCTCCCTTATCGGTACCCTTGCCATCCTTGAGGGTAACCTTGTACAACTCAACCAATTCTTCTTTATTAAGCTTGTTGAGTTTATCAATTTGGTTTTTTAAACTTTCGATCCTGAAGTTTTCAATGAAATTACCGGTTGCAATGTTATAATCCGTATCATTTCTGCCCAGCACGAAGACACCCTCGTGGCGTCCGTTTATTTTATAAGAATGTTTACTCACGTTTTGCAAAATTTCCACCAACATGTGAAACGCTTTTTTTTTCATACGTGATTTTTCAAACTGCCTGTGGAGATTATTCTCTATCATTCGGAGTATAGGTATAACCGAATTCTGAGAAAAATCACCCTTGTGTAAAACAATAACATTTTTTCCCTGTATCTCGTTATGCAATTTAATGGCATTTTTGATAGAAAACTGAACATCATTCCCGGCTTTTTCAACTCCTTCAGTGGTTCCTTTCATGTTTAACTGCATGTAAAAGAAAGAATGCATATTATCTATTTTTTCAAAATCATATGCAATTTTCTGCCCTGATTTTCTTGCCATTTCAATCAAACCCAAGCCGGCGCCTCCCTTTTCGGTGAACCCTTCATTATTTAAAACATCTATATAAAGTTTTTTTAATTCGTCTTTTCCAAGATTGTTTATTTCCTCCAGTTTATGGCTTAAAACATCAATATCACTGTTTGCAACGGGGTTTGCAGAGGTAATATAATAATTGTTCCCTATATGACGAGTAAGAAACAGACCTGTTTTTTTTACTTTTATTAACCGGAACATGGGTTCTTCACCATGCCTGACAATATTTTGAAAACACTCGGCCATCAGAAAGGAAAGCTTATTGGTTAGCCTGGCATGTTGTAAGGTTGAATTAATATTATACTCGTTCAGATCAATAATCTTATCTGTTATTTCATCACTAAACTCACCCTGGTAAAGAAAAGCAAGGGTATCATCTTTTAATTTCAGGTAGAAATCATATATATTTTCAAGCTCCATCTGCCGTGGTATCAAAATCACCAAATATTATCCATAAATATATAAAAAATATTATACAGTATAGTTTTACCGTTCAATAATTTCAAAAAATAATATACTATACGAAAAATTGTAATTTAATACTTATTTTGACGTTATAAAAAAATAAATTTCATTCTGCATGGTGAAGAAAAAGAAAAGGATAAACAAAAAAACCAGAAAGTTACTTCTCATCGTACAATTATTAGCGATCGGGCTACTGATAATATTTGGAATTCAATTTTTCAATATCTACAAGCAAGTCTACAAACCAAATGTGATATTACCGGATTCTCAGGCTGAACTTTATATTCCTACAGGCTCTTCATTGGAAGATGTAAGCCGGATTCTATACAAACAAAACTTCATTACAGATAGAAATTCTTTTGAATGGTTGGCCGAGAAGAAAAATTATTCTAATCTAATCAAGCCTGGTTGTTATATAATTAAAGACGGTATGAGCAACAACGACCTC
Source organism: uncultured Bacteroidales bacterium (assembly GCA_964426725.1). Taxonomy (GTDB): domain Bacteria; phylum Bacteroidota; class Bacteroidia; order Bacteroidales; family CAYRRV01; genus CAYRRV01. The sequence continues at coordinate 15,236 of CAYRRV010000015.1, forward strand.
ATTAATCTGCTTCGTTCTGGCAGGCAAACACCGGTAAAAGTAATGTTTCATAATGTACGCTCAACATCTCAACTGGCGGGCATCATTGCTGCCCAACTCGAGTTGGATTCTGTTTCTCTCGTGAGATTATTGAGTAACAATAAATTTCTCACTGAAAAAGGATTCAACCTGCAGACCATTCCTGCCATGTTTATCCCCAATACATACGAGTTTTACTGGAACACCGATGAAAAAGCGTTCTTAACAAGGATGTATACTGAGTATGAAAAATTCTGGAATAAAAAAAGAAAGAAAAAGGCGGAAAAAATAGGACTTACCCCTGTTGAAGTTAGCACGCTGGCCAGTATTGTTGATGAAGAAACACTTTTTGATGATGAACTGAAACGGGTAGCCGGCACTTACATGAACCGCCTGCAAAAGAACATGCGTTTACAGGCAGATCCAACCATTCGTTTTGCCATGGGAGATTTTACTATCCAACGGATATTACACAAGCATCTTGCCTTCGATTCCCCTTACAACACCTACAAACACGGTGGACTGCCACCTGGCCCCATAACAATTCCTTCAGTAGCTGCTATTGATGCCGTGCTGGATCATGAAGATCACGATTATCTCTATTTTTGCGCGAGGGATGATTTTTCCGGATACCACCATTTTTCCAAAACACTTGCACAACATAACCGGTACGCGGCAAAATACAGGATGGCACTGAATAGAAAAAGAATCTACAAGTAATTTGTTAATTCCCGATGATATTTACCTCGGGTTCAAGATAAATATTAAATTTTCGATTTACATCGTCCTGAATCCTCCCGGCGAATTCGATAATATCTTTGCCGGAAGCTTTGCCATGATTCACCAAAACCAGGGGTTGATTTTCGTGTACCCCGGCATCACCATCTTGTTTTCCTTTCCAACCTGATTTTTCAATGAGCCAGGCAGCGGGTATTTTCATCTTATTGCCTGGCAAATTATATGATGGAATAGACGGATATTGAACGACCAGTTTTTCGAACAATTCTTTTGTTACAACAGGATTTTTAAAGAAACTCCCTGCATTTCCAAGCTTTTCAGGATTCGGAAGCTTTTTTTCCCGAATATCAATTATGGTTTTTCTAATCAACTCCTGACTGATTTTACCTGATTTTTCAATTGCTTCCTTAACCGGAGCGTAATTAATATTATAAACCGGTTTTTTACTCAACCGGAATACAACGCTCGTGATGATCACTCTTCCTTTTAGCTTTGATTTAAATATACTGTCACGGTAGGAAAATTCACATTCCGGGTTCTGAAATCTCCTGACTTGAAGATTACCCAGGTTGATAGCTCTTACCTCCTCGATAACTTCACTCACTTCAACACCATAAGCGCCAATATTTTGCACCGGTGAAGTCCCCACGAAACCCGGTATCAAGGATAAATTCTCAATGCCATGGTACCGGCTTCTAACAGTATACTCAACGAAATCATCCCAATCCTCCCCGGCCATGACCTCCAGCCAGATATTTTTTTCATCTTCCTTTATTGTTGAAATTCCTTTCATAAGCGGGTGAAGCACCATACCCGGGTAATTATTGACAAACAAAACATTACTGCCCCCGCTAAGAACCAGCAAATCCAGGCTGTTTTGTCGCGTGAATTTCAGGGTACCTGTAATATCGTCTATTGATTGACAGATCGAAAAATATTTGGCGCTAACATCGATACCAAAAGTATTGAATTTTTTAAGTGATATATTTTGTTGTATGTCGGGCATAATGATTAATTTGGCCAAAGATAATACAATATTAACGGCCGGGATAATGTTTTTTTGAACATCCCGGGACATGAAACATTCCATGATTGACATGTCTTTTAAGTTACATGGTATGATTAGAATGAGTACTACATTTTAAAAAAAATAATGGTTTGAAGAGAATAATTCTCGCGGTAATTAACGACATTGCAACAGATCAACGCCTGTATAGAATGGCGGGCAGCCTTGCCAAATCGGGTGCTGAAATCACCCTGGCAGGAAGAATCCTTCGCGGAAGCCCTGAAATACAGGGATTACCTTTCAGGATTGTTCGTTTTCGCCTGCCGGTAAACAAGGGATTTCTATTTTACGGTATATATAACATCAGGTTGTTCTTTTATCTCTTATTGAACAGGTACGATATCATCGTGTCCAATGACCTGGATACTTTACCAGCTTGCTTTTTTGCTTCCGTGTTTAGTAAGAGTAAACTCGTGTTTGATAGTCATGAACTTTTCACAGAGGTGCCTGAACTTGAAGGCAGGCAACTGGTTAAAAAAACGTGGCTTTTTTTAGAACGTATGATCCTGCCCCGCGTAAAACATGCTATCACTGTTTCCGATAGTGTGGCAAAAGAATATGAAAAGCGGTATAACATAGAAATGACAGTAATTCGAAACCTCCCCCTGACCCGGGAGACAGGTATCCCGAAAATACCTGAACTTGAAAAGATTACAAACAGGATCATTCTCTACCAGGGTGCGGTTAATAAGGGAAGAGGTCTTGAAAGGTTAACAGAAGCCATGGCCTATTTGAAGGACTATTATCTTATTATAGCTGGAGATGGGGATATAATGCAGGAATTAAAAGAGAGAGTACACAACCTGGAATTAACAAAACAGGTGATTTTTACAGGAAGACTACTTCCCGATGAATTAAAAAAGTATACTGCCTATGCTACAATTGGTGTCTCTTTGGAAGAAAGTTACAGCCTTAATTATTATTACTCATTACCCAATAAATTATTCTCCTACATTCATGCTGGCGTGCCCTGCCTGGTGTCCCCCTTTCCAGAGATGCAAAAAATCATTGAACAATATGACGTTGGTAAAGTCTCCGGGGCAAAAAATCCTGAAGAGCTGGCCAATGAATTATCAAATATGCTAAAAGATAAGACCGCACACGCGGCATGGAAACAAAACTGCCTGAAAGCCAGAAAAATGCTTTGCTGGGAGAAAGAAGAAGAAAAAGTTTTCAAAGTTTACAATCAGCTTGGTCTGAATTTTTAAGTTTTTGTTCATCCTCTGTTTTTATAAGTATTATAATAAAGAATCTCATTCATAGATTTTCTTTTCTTTTCTACTACCCTTTCATCAGCAGGATATCCCAGGGTAATGATTAGCAGAACTCTTTTAGAGGCAGGTACACCCAGTAATTGCTTGACATTTTTCTCATTGAACCACCCAAGCATGCATGTTCCAAGCCCTTCTGCCGCGGCCTGAAGACAAAAATGCACGGCGGCAATACCAATATCCATCCAAGGAAATACCTTATCTCTTATGGTTTGTCCGAGGCGCGAAGTAATATTTGCTTTTTCCTGCACCACAGCTACATGTACCGGTGCCTGTCGGGTAAAATGATTCAGTGGAAGTAAACGGTTCGATGTTTGCTCGGCCACCTTGTTTTTGAGCTCTTCATCATCGATCACGATAAAAGACCAGGGCTGTGCGTTGCAGGCTGAAGGAGCCAGACGGGCAGCTTCAATGCATCTGAATATTTTATCCTTTTCCACTGCTTTCGAGCGGTAATTCCTAACACTCCGCCTGATTTTCACGAGGTTAAGAAATATTTCACCTGACTTATTCATTTTCTCGGTATTAGTGACGCGTTACATTTACAATTATATAGAATGAATGTTCGTCATTTTGAACAACTATCACAGATCAGCCAACATTTTTTTCATTGACAATACATTAGAGCAAAAACCAATGATTATGAAAATCTTCATTTTTTCCATTATAAATAAAAAGTTTTTTGATTTGACTCGACAAAATTAATTATTTTTACACGCGAGAACCCGATTTTTATGGTAATACTATTTTTTTATCTTTTTATCGCGCTTTTTTTTTCATTTATTTGTTCCATGCTCGAGGCCGCCCTACTTAGCATCACTCCATCTTATATTAACTACGAGCTAAACAAGGGTACTCGCAAGGGAAAACTCCTGAGCCGCTATAAAAAAAATATTGATTTACCATTGGCGGCAATTTTAACCCTCAACACTTTTGCGCACACGATAGGTGCTTCTGGAGTAGGCGCGCAGGCGCAACAAATTTGGGGAAATGCCTATGTAACTGCCACTTCTATCATTTTAACCATTATTATTCTCGTTTTTTCAGAAATCATTCCCAAAACCATTGGAGCCATATTCTGGAAACCCTTATCAGGTTTTACCGCCACGTCTTTAACTATTCTTATCTATTCCCCGCTTTACCCATTTGTTATTCTCAGTCAACAAGTTACACGCATTTTTAGAAAAAAAGGTGATACTTCCTCCGTGCTTTCAAGAGATGAATTTCATGCGCTTGCCGAACTTGGTATCAGCGAGGGAATCTTTAGAGAGGAAGAATCATCCGTGTTACGAAATATCATGAAATTCAGCACTATAATGGCCAGAAGTATCATGACTCCCCGGGTGGTTGTAAAGGCTGCTGATGAAAAAGAAATAATTGAAGAATTTTACGAGACAAACAAGAATCTTCGTTTTTCAAGAATACCCGTTTACGAGAATTCAATCGATCAGATTACCGGGTTTGTTCTCAAAGATGATATCCTGAAAAATATAATAGAGAATAATGGTTATAAACCATTGAAAAGCATTAAACGTGAAATTCCTTATGTTCATGAACAAATGACGCTGGTAAAGCTATTTAACCTGTTAATAGCGTCAAAGGTTCAACTGGCAGCAGTTGTAGGAGAATACGGGGAGTTCATGGGTGTTGTGAGCATGGAAGATATTATTGAAACCTTAACAGGGCTGGAAATCATGGACGAGATGGACCGGGTAGAAGATCTTCAGGAACTGGCACGGAAAAACTGGGAACAACGTGCCCGGAGAATGGGTCTTATCTGACTTTTCAGGTTACTCGCAACACATGTTAATCTTGTATGAGATGCCAATCCTCCCCGCGAAACCGTATCCACCATTTTCATTATGAACACCGAGGTGCTCCATCTGCTTCAAATCCTTGTTAATCGACCCCATGTAGATTCCACCTCCTGCTGCTGCATCAAGATACAACCCTCCAAACATTTTTAATGAAAAACCAAACCCTGCAAAATGTTCGAGGGAGGAAATAATGGCATTCTCGTTTACCGGAAAAGCAGACCCTGATATATTTTCCGGTTCAGCTATAAAATTTGGTCCCGAGCTCCTGTAGATAAAGTTATAGTATAAGTATGGATTAATTATTCTTTGCCCGATAGCTTGATTTTTTTTGCCTAAAAAGACACGGTATTGCATCTCTGCACCGGTAAATTTTTGATGTTCCATCTCGTAAATAGCACCCAGCAGCATTTCCCGGCGGTTATTATGCATGCTCATTGCCATGTTCATGGCATGACCATGACCGCTGCAAGTTACGGCTTCCGAGAAATGCAGCCCAAAACTTCTAACGGCCAAACCTTCCACTGTTTGTCCTGTCATGTTCTCTAAACTTGCTATGCAAAAAATTATCGCTACTAATTTCAACTTCTTCATTGCCCTGGTTCTTGGTTCTATAATTATTTACGGGATGCCTGTCTCCCGGTTAGCCTGTCGGCAATGAGATAAGTCAGCAGTATAAATGATTTTTGTTATTAATACAAGGAATAAAAATAACCGGTCTCAAATGACACCGGTTATAATAAAATGATGATACAAATCAATATTATTTCAGACTTCTTTGAATATCAGCTATTTTTATTCTATTAAGCAGGAGATTTTTCTTTCACAATGCTCATTCCTCTCTTGAGGGCTTCTTCATTTAGAGGAATGAGGTGATGATGGCGTTCTGGAAGTGACTCGCGCAAACCCTTTATTACATTTTCGAGATCTACCAGGGGTTTTATCTTCAGGTAAGCCCCCAACACTATCATGTTGAATGTTTTGGTGGAACCCATTTTCGCGGCTTCAGACACGGCGTCAACCATGTAGATGTTAAGATCATCACGCTCGGGATGTTTTGTAATACCGTTATTATCATATAACAATAACCCACCCTTTTTTATCATGGGTTCAAATTTATCAAGTGATTGCTGATTCAAAAGAATAGCTGTATCATATTGATTAAGCACGGGAGAACTTACCCGCTCATCCGAGAGTATCACGGTTACATTAGCTGTCCCCCCGCGCATCTCGGGCCCGTAGGAAGGCATCCAACTCACCTCCTTGTTCTGCATAATTCCGGAATAGGCCAGTATTTTTCCCATGGAAAGAACACCTTGCCCACCAAATCCAGCGATAATAATTTCTTCAGTCATGACTTGAATATTTTACCATTTATGCTTTGCTACTTTTTTCGACAATTTCTCCATTTACCTTTAAATCACCCAGTGGATAAACCGGAAACATATTTTCCTCCATCCATTTATTGGCTTGGACAGGTGTCATTTTCCATCCGGAATTACAATTGGAAACTATTTCAATCATAGAAAGACCTTTCTTTAGTTTTTGATTTTCAAAACCCATTCTGATTGCCTTCCTGGCTTTCCTGACATTACCGGGGGTGTGTACAGAATGCCGGCTTACAAAATAGGTGCCGGGCAATTGAGCAACCATATCCGTAATTAAAAGTGGATTTCCCATGGTAGCCACGTCTCGTCCATAGGGGGAAGTAGATGATTTCATTCCCGGCAGGGTTGTTGGAGCCATCTGCCCCCCTGTCATCCCGTAAATACCATTGTTGATATAGATAATTGTAATATTCTCTCCCCTGTTACAGGCATGAATAGTTTCTGCTGTTCCAATGGCTGCCAAATCACCATCTCCCTGGTATGTAAAAACGAATTTATCGGGCCAGCATCTTTTTATACCCGTGGCAACAGCGGGTGCCCGCCCGTGTGCTGCCTGCGCCATGTCAATATCCATGAACTCGTAAGCCATAACACTGCATCCTACTGGAGCTATCCCGATGGTATCCTGTTGTATGCCCATATCCTCTATTACTTCCATGATAATCCTGTGAGTAGTTCCATGTCCACAACCCGGGCAATAAGATAAAGTTTTGTCCGTGAGTAATCCTGTTTTCTTGTAAACAAGATTCTCGTCTGATATTATTTCATTTACATTCATGATTAACCTCCGATAATTTTTTGTTCAAGGGCTTTAACTACTTCTTCGGGAGAATGAATCATGCCCCCGAAACGTCCAAAATGTTCTACCTTTACTTTACCTTCAACAGCCAGCTTTACATCCTCTACCATCTGTCCCGTGCTCAATTCAACCGAGAGTATACCTTTTACCTTGCCGCTGAGATCGGCGATTTCTTTCCCAGGAAAGGGAAACAAGGTCATCGGTCTCAACAATCCGGCACGTATATTTTTCTCTCTCGCCAGTTGTACGGCTTTTTGACAAATTCTAGCGCTTGATCCGTAAGCCACGAGAAGATATTCTGCATCGTCACAGGCAATTTTCTCAAAGCGTACTTCTTTTTCCTTGATCGTGTTGTACTTCTTAATCAGTTTTTGGTTATGAATTTCCTGCTCGGCGGGATCAAGATTGAGCGAAGTCACGATATTTCTTTCCCTGTCAGGTGTTTTTCCAGTTATCACCCAGCTCTGATCAAACTCATTTGTCCGGGGAACTGATTCGAACAACTCCACTTTTTCCATCATTTGCCCAATTAATCCATCGGAAAGAATCATGGCCGGGTTCCGGTATTTGAATGCCAAATCAAAGCCTAGTTTAACAAAATCGGCCATTTCCTGTACCGAAGCGGGAGCAAGAACGATCAAGCGGTAATCACCATGTCCCCCACCCTTGGTTGCCTGAAAATAATCGGCTTGTGAAGGCTGGATTGTCCCTAAACCCGGACCTCCCCTGACCACGTTCACGATCAAGCAGGGTAGTTCTGCCCCTGCAATATAGGAAATACCTTCCTGTTTGAGGCTAATACCGGGTGAGGAGGAAGAAGTCATGACCTTCTTACCCGTGCTGGCAGCTCCATATACCATGTTAATCGCGGCAATTTCACTTTCGGCCTGTAAAACGACCATACCAGTTCGTTCTTCCGGCTTTTCAGCCATCAGGTATTCAAGAATCTCTGATTGAGGGGTAATCGGATAACCGAAATATGCATCGCAACCCGAGCGGATTGCCGCTTCGGCTATTGCCTCATTACCCTTCATTAATCTAAGTTCTCCCATTGATAATGTTTTATGATTTTACCATTTCCTTCTTTAACCTGTACACGCTGATAACGCCGTCAGGACATACTATTGCGCAATTTGAGCAACCGATACAATTCTCGGGATATTCCATGTAGGCAAAATGATAACCTTTCCCGTTAACTTCACTGCTCATTTTTATCACGTTCGTAGGACAAGAAACCACGCAAAGCTCACAACCTTTGCATCCTTCAATATCCACTACAATAGCTCCTCTTGCTTTTGCCATAATATATATTTTTTTTTATTTTCAATAATCAAAGTTAATGAATCTGGATTAAAATGTCCGGAAAAACAGGCATGATAATTGACATGCCAGTAGATGTTATATAAAATAGGTCTTTTCAATATTTAACGTTTTAATAATAACATTATTATCAAAAAAACTAAGGTACAGGGTGATCTTCCCTGAATTTACGCAAACGATCTTCTAAATCCGGGAATTGATCCTGTCCTACCTGAGAAACACATGCTCTTAAGCCTTCTTTTCTAGAACTGCCAGTTATTTCCAGGGAAATCGCGCTTATACCATAATACAACATTTCTTGGAGCAAATCAGCCCCATTGAAACCCGGGTAAGCAATTGTGAAGTAAAAACCATCGGCCACTGGTTCATCAATATCCTTATCATAAACAACATGAAATCCATTCTCGGTAAAAAGCTGTTTCATCACCGTTGCTCTCTTCTCGTATTCCCTCACACCATCCACGAAATTATAATTTCCATCATTCACTGCCTTAAGCATGGCGTGCAAAGCGTATTGAGCCGAATGAGATGTTCCGGCCGACAAGGAGTATAATGCCCCGTAAATGGTCGCGTGCCCGAAAATATCAGACGTGAAAAAGCGTTTAAGCCCGGTATATTTCTTGGGGAATAAATCATCTGATATCAGGAGAGATGATATCCTCTGCCCTGCATAACTAAAGGCTTTGGAGCTGGATATCAGCAGGATATAATCGCTGGTATAATTCGCTACAGACGGCTGATAAGGTGGCTTCCCGGGGATGCCATAGTTTTTCCTGAAGTCCATCCCAAAATAAGCCAGGTCTTCAATCACGATTACACCGTACTTTTGTGCCAGGCTTCCTATAATTTCCAGTTCCTCCGGTGTAAAACAAATCCAGGAGGGATTATTTGGATTAGAATAAATTACCGATGAAATATTACCTCGTGAAAAATAAGATTCTATTTTATCTCTAAGTTTTTCACCACGGTAATCATAAACATCAAATGTCTCGTATTTTAATCCCAGGACATGATGCTGTTGTTTCTGCACCGGAAAACCGGGATCGATAAAGAGGGTAGTATCCTTGACCGGATCACATCTTCCGGCCACCATGAATGCCGCCATCGCTCCCTGCATGGAACCAACAGTTGGGATACAATTCACGGGATTTACATCAATATTCAAGAAAAGTTTCGCGAACCTGGCAATTTCCGTTTTAAGAACAGGTATACCCTCGATCATGGGATAAATGGAAGCCACGTCGTTTTTCAAGGCTTCAATTTCCGCTTCAACACCTACCTGATTGGGTTTTAAGCCCGGTACCCCCATTTCCATCCTGACAAATTTTATCCCGGTTGCCTCTTCGATATTGCTGACAAGTCTTACCAGTTCCCGTATTGAAGCTCTTCCCACTGAAGGAAAACCTGATTGCTTAATTAAATTACTGACTATTTTGCTGTTAACAGGTGTATTTTTCATTCATTATTAAATTTTGGAACCCCAATTTAAGAATATCATGGGTGAAAAAACCGGAAACCAACATGTTTAGAAACAACCTTACCGGATATTCCGCTTATCAATTACTCTTTTGGATTTACCCTCACTTCTTTCAATGGTTTTGGGCTCGACCAGTTTCACTTCAACATTAATTCCCAGGGTACTTTCCAGGTTATGCTGTATTTTTTTTCTCAGGTCTTGCAACTGGCTGATTCGGTCCAGGAAGAAAGCCTCCTCTACCTCAACAAGTACCTGCATCATATCCAGGTTATTTACCCGGTCCACGATTATCAGGTAGTGTGGCTTGGTTTCACTTATCTCCAGCAACACGGTCTCGATCTGGGAAGGAAAAATATTTACACCCCTGATAATCAACATGTCATCACTTCGACCCATGCACTTGGCCATCCGTACCAACGTACGGCCACATCTGCATTTATGTGTAGTGAGCGTTGTTAAATCACTCGTCCGGTAACGAACAAGCGGCAAGCCTTCTTTTGTAAGGGTAGTAAAAACAAGCTCTCCTTTCTCTCCTTCCTTCAAAGGCTCGAGGGTAACTGGGTCAATTATCTCGGGTAAAAAATGATCTTCATTGATATGCAGGCCATCCTGATATTCACACTCGCTGGCCACTCCGGGACCGATAATCTCACTCAGTCCATAAATATCAATTGCACGAATATTCAGCTTATTTTCAATTTCATGCCGCATGTTATCGGTCCAGGGTTCTGCTCCAAAAACTCCAACTTTCAATCTCAATGTATCTTTGCTCATACCAATTTCTTCCATGGCCTCGGCCAGGTAGAGTGCATATGACGGAGTACAGGCAATAGCGGTACTACCAAAATCCCGCATAAGCTGAAGCTGTCGTTTGGTATTGCCTCCTGAGACTGGTATAACAACGGCTCCAATTTTCTCTCCCCCGTAATGAATACCCAGACCTCCCGTGAAAAGTCCATACCCGTAGGCGATCTGAATGAAATCGTTTCTTTCAATTCCCGCGCATGTCAGGGTTCTGGCAACAACCTCCGACCATGTCGCCAAGTCTTTACGGGTATATCCCACGACAGTTGGCCTCCCTGTTGTTCCTGAGGAGGCATGCAGACGCACTATTTCACTCAGTGGACTGGCAAAAAGACCGAAAGGATAGTGCTCCCGTAAATCATCTTTGGTAGTAAAAGGCAACCGAGTTAACCCGTCGGTAGTTTGAATATCCTCGGGATTTATACCTGCTTTCTGCATCCTGTCCCTGTAAAAGGGAACATTAAAATATACTCTTTCGACAAGTTCCCTAAGCCTTTCACCCTGAATTATTTTCATCTCATCCCGCGACATGCATTCTGCAGTAATATTCCAAATCATCGGTAAAATATTTACAAGTTATTTAATTCTTTCGCGTTTAGTAATTCCATGTTATTTTCCTGAATGGCGCTGATAGCCGTGTCAGTATCTTCCGTTCGCATAACCAGGGCAGCTTTGTCGCCAATCGAGAATGCATACATGTATTCAATACTGATATTTTTATCGGACAGAATCTTCAAAGCCTTGGCAAAAGAACCTGATTCACAAGGCGTAGCAATCATCAACACGTCTGTCAGGTTTACACTGAATTCTTTATTTTTTAGTATTCTATATGCTTTATCGGGTTCTGATACCAGCATTCTCAGTATCCCGAACTCAGAAGTATCGGCCACGGTGAGTGCTTTGATATTGATAGTTTCGTCACCCAGTGCACTTAGCACTTCTGTTATCCGCCCGGACTTATTTTCCAGGAAAACAGATAATTGTTTAATTAACATGATATTCTCCTTTCCTTTTTAGTATATTGTATAACACAACATTTTTTAAAAGACAAACTCAAAATGTGACTCAAGCAAAATCTAAAATTTAAATTAGACTGATGTAATCAGTTTAAAAGTAGCGAAAATTATAGAAAATTATTGAGAATGGAAAATACAACTATCATTCCATGAAAAATCATGGGCAAAAAAATAACAAAACGTGACAGGAAATGAAGCAGATATCTATTTTTCAATTTTTATTCTCGCGTCGACAACACGAATGGTATCACCGGTGCCAATTAACGGGTTTAAATCCATTTCTTTGATCTCGGTGGCGTACCTGAGCATGGTTGACAACCTGACCATGATTCCCGCGAGGATATCTTCATTCACTCCTTTTTTTCCGCGGGCTCCTTTAATGATCTTGTAACTTTTGATTGAACGCAACATGGAATAGGCCTCGGGGTATGTAAGTGGGGCCAGGCCGGAAGAAACATCCTTTAAAACTTCAACAAAAATTCCACCCAGCCCGCAAAGTATCACGTGGCCAAAAGCAGGTTCATACTTGGCTCCCAAAAACAGTTCAATTCCCGAGATCATGGACTGAAGCAAAACCCCTTCGGCCCCGTCAATTTCCATTAACCGGGCATATTCTGCAATCAGGTGTTTCTCGGTATTGACATTTAACACGACCCCGTTTACATCCGATTTATGAACAGGACCTATAACTTTCATGGCCAGTGGATACCCTATTTTTTCAGCAATTTCTGTTAATTTCACTGGACTTTTCACGAATGCTTCGTCAACCGTTATAATACTGGCGGCATCCAATAAAGCCCGGATAGTATCAGGGTCCGCGTAACCAGTTTTTGCCTTGTCAATAATACGCCTGACAGCTTTAATATCAACTCCTTCTTCTTCGATTTTCTCCTCTGCCGGAAAAGGAGTATTGTAAACCTTGGCCACTGCACGTCCCAGGAGAACTTCATCTGGAAAATTAACGTGTCCCTGGGATAGAAAAAAATCAAGTTCTTTTCTGGCTGTATTGAGTGAAGGTAAAATAGGGAATATGGGTATGGAGGAATTTTTCATTTTTTCATGCAATACCTCGTAGGCATCAAAAACCTCTGTAAGACCGGTACTGCCAAAGATGACCATGATGGCATCGACGTTTTCAAATTTTTTCTCACAATAATCAATGACGACAGCCAGTTGCCGGGCGGTACCGGTAGCCAGCAGATCAATCGGGTTACTGACGGATGCTCCCTCGTTTAACTGTCCCAGCAACTCTTCTGCAGGAGCTCCCCCGAGCCTTGGAATTTTCAGGCCCCCATGCGAAAGTGCATCGGTAAGCATAACGGCTGGCCCACCCGCGTGGGTAACAATCGCGATGTTTTCCCCTTTTATTTCAGGATGCATCAAAACGGAGGCCACGGTTATGAGTTCCTCTCTCCCGTAACACCTGATAATCCCAGCCTTCCTGAAGAGTGCATCCACCGCCAGATCGGAACTGGCAAGAGCTCCTGTATGAGATGAAGCTGCCCTGCTGCCCGCCTCTGAACCACCAGACTTAATGGCAGCAATCCTGCAACCTTTCCTTACCAGGGAAGAAGAATGCTTCAATAGCTTGTCCGGATTATCAATTTTCTCAATGTACAATAATTTTACCCGTGAACTTTTTCCAGGATCGAAATGTTCATCCATGTACTCCAGGATGTCCTCAACGCCTGTTTGCGCGCTATTCCCCACGGAATATACCGCGGAGAAGGTCAAACCCTTGGGAATTCCAGATTCCATGATAAAAACTGCCGTGGCTCCCGAAGCTGAAATAAAATCACAACCCCCGGGATCCAACCTGGGAACAGGAGTGGTAAATACACCGCTGTAGGTTGTATTAATTACTCCAATACAATTCGGACCAATAAGACACGCATCATATTTATTTACAATGTCAACAATTTCTTCTTCCAGTTGTCTGCCTTCTTCTGATTCTTCACTGAAACCTGCTGAAATGATGACAAAAGCCCTGGTATTTTTCTCGCGGGCCAGAAAATCAACAGATTCGGGGCAGAATTGAGCCGGTATCACCAGGAAGGCAAGTTCTGTTTCCGGGATATGATTGATAAACCGATAAGATTTAACACCCTGAACTTCATCTTCTTTCGGATTTACCACGTACAATTCTCCCGTGTAACCATTATCGATGATATTCCGGAGTAGTTTCCCGCCAGGCTTATGTACATTATTGGAACCTCCCACTACAACAATAGATGAAGGATTCAGAAGCTGCCTGTTGATCATTTTTGTTAAGATTTTAATTCATGAACAAAAATAATATATATGGATTAATCGGGAGTTGTTATAGAAAATATATTCATGAAAACCGGGATTGTTATTAAACATGTCACACGAAAGAACCCGGGAATAAAAATTTCCGGGTTCTTTAAGCTGTTAAATCCCTGGTGACGCGTCACTCGGATACATGGTACAAATCAAATATCATTTATTCATTGATATGACATTAGCAATTTATTATGTTTCATTTTCTGCTTTTTCTTCCTTCATGGAATCTTCCATTTCATTTTCCATATTTATATCAAATTTTTGAAGTACTTCACCTCTCACGGGAGAATCATTCATCATTTTCTCGATTTGCACGTGCCCCGAACTATCAACTTTAAAGAAACTAATTAATTCTTTTAATTCTTCAGCCTGGCTGGCCAATTCCTCTGAACTGGTTGCCATTTCCTCGGAAGCTGCTGCATTTTGCTGCGTAACTTTGGATAGTTCCTGAATGGAAATATTTATTTGATCGGCGCCATTTCTTTGTTCCAGGCTGGCTGCAGAAATTTCCTGGATAAGGCTCGCTGTTTTTTCAATTTCAGGAACAATTTTTTCGAGCCGATCACCTGATTCCCGTGCTTTTTCATAACCTGACTTTGCAAGCTGAATAATCTCGTTTGCCGCGTCACGGCTATGCTCGGCGAGTTTCCTAACCTCAGAAGCCACCACGGCAAAACCCTTACCGTGTTCTCCGGCCCTGGCAGCCTCAACGGCAGCATTCAACGCCAAAAGATTAGTTTGAAAAGCAATATCGTTAATAACCGTGATTTTCTCTGAAATATCGTGCATGGAATCGAGTGAAATTTTGGCCGATTCGTTTGCTGCCCTAATGGCATCTGTGGCAGCCCTGGATATTTTTTCAGTTTGTTGTGCATTATCTGAATTCTGTTCAATATTCGCGGCCATTTCTTCTATCGCGGACGAGACCTCTTCAGCGGAAGCTGCCTGCTCGGAGGCACCCTGAGACATTTGCTGTGATCCACTACTAAACTGAAGGCTGGCCTGGGAAATATTCTCGGATGCATAGGAAATGTTATGCACGATATCCTTTAACCGAAATACCATGTTATTCAAAGCAGTGGATAATCTGCCGATTTCATCCTTCTGATCCACTTCAAGGGTGGATGTAAGATCGCCTCCTGCAATATTCTCCGCGAAAGTAACCCCCTTATTCACTGCCCTCTTTATTGATAAACTTATGAGATTCACGACCAAAAATACAACTGCAAGCGCTATCAATGCCGAAATAAAGACACCGGCCCTGATCTGATTGAGCTGCTGTAACAGTGCATTTTCATAAAAGGATGCTGACACGTAAGAATCGATTGGCTCAACATATTTAAAATACTGGTACTTCCATTCGCCTTCACTTGTTTCCGGCCACTGGTAATAGGTTTTCCCCATACTTTTACCAGCGCGAATGATTTGCTGGAAGAAAGTCTTATCGGCCGCGTTTTCACCTTCCTGGGTAGGATGAATTATAAAATCTCCCTCGCTGTCAACAAGAAAAGGGTATCCATTTTCAAAGTATTTAATATTATCAAAAACCTCCTTGATCAATTTGATATCTTTTTCCTTATTGCCAACGTAGAGAATCCCCTGTATTTCCCCATCAATATCAAAAGGCTGATATGCAGTAAGGTACCAGTCATCAACCACGAAAGCCCTGCCCATGTATGTTTCTCCACTTTCAACGGATTTTACCACCGGAGAAGAATTGGGAATATATGTGCCTGTTGCTCGTTCCCCTGATTTGTTTCGCACGTTGGTAGATATTCTCAGGTAACCCTGGGGTATCTTCTGGAAGATCGTGGCTGTACCACCTGTTAATTCGGATACCAAATCAACAAAATTATTATCCCCGTGCAGGGAACGCCCATTCAATATCCATGGATGAACCCGGATAATGCTCGTTTCACCGGTAATCTGGTTTACAGCTTCTACCTCCTTCATTTCTTCACCAGACCTTATTACTCCTCCCTGTTCCGTAAACAGGTGATCTGCCACTTCAATGGAACGGCTCACAACGGACTGACTGGATTTAACCTGCAATTCAATAATTGTAGCGAGATCTTCCACCTGCTTATACATCCACTCATCTGTTTGTTCAATTAGTTCCTTTTTCTGATGATTATAAATGTAAAATCCCATTCCCATGAATACCACGAGCAAAACCAAACCTATAATCAGGTTTAACCTAACATTAATGTTAAAATCATTAATCGACTTCATAAATCAAAAATTTAGCTTTTATTAACTTCACAAAACACTTCTTCAACAATATCATATAACTGATTTACTACCAATGGCTTGGCGATAAAACGATTGGCCCCCAGCATTTTCACCAAGGCTTTATCTTCAGAACCTGATAAGGCTGACAAAACGATAACAGGAATATCTCTGTAACCCGAATGAGATTTCAAAATTTTTAGAAATTCAAAACCATCCATACCCGGTAAAATAATATCCAGAATAATCAGGTCGGGAAGTCCTTTCTCTAGCAGCATGAAAGCATCCCTGGCATCAAAAGCAGACCATACCTTGTAATTTGAGCGATCCAGAAGCTCGGTAATTAAAAATCGATTTTGGTAAGAATCATCAACAATCAGAATAGTTTTCTCTTTCATACACAACCCACCTTATCTTTAAAATTCTGTATAAACAAATATACGTTACCATTGATTAGATGTACAAGGGTGAAAATACGGGAAACATGAAATTCGGGTAATTCCACGCGGGATTTTTCCTACCCTGAATTAAAACAAAGCATTAATTTTCAAATCTTTACAAAAAAGACATACTATGTTACCCAGATTAGAAATCGTTAAAAACAAGTATAAATACCCCGTGGGAAATCAGAAAAGTTAAGGTGTAAATGATCGTGAATGCAGGTAATTTTACTCGGAATTATATTTTTATCAGACGGTTCTTAATAGCAAACATGACAAGGCTCACGGAGTTTTTGGTCCCGGTTTTCTGGATAAGATTAGCCCTGTGCCCGTCGACAGTGCGAGGACTGATATTTAAAATATCGGCAATTTCATTATTGGTCAATCCCTTGCATATATAATCCAGTACTTCAATCTCGCGCCGTGTAAGTGAAATTTCTTCTTCCTTCTTACCTTGTTGGAATTTAAAAACCAAATCTCTCTTCTCGGACACCTTGGAAAGCAACTCGGGAGTAATATAAGTATCACCGGACATAACCTTGTAAATGGCTTCTTCCAGATCTCTGTTTTCCGAACTTTTAAGAAGAAACCCATGGGCTCCGGCTTCAATCATATGATGAAAGTACTCCTCATCACCCATCATGGAAAGGGCTATTACTTTAATATCCGGATGTACTTCAAGTACTTTCCGTGTAGCTTCAATTCCATCCATGCCCGGCATCCTGATATCCATGAAAATCATATCCGGTTTTTTATCTTTAACGAGTTCAAGAAGTTCATTTCCCTCAGCTGCCTCCCCGATAACTTTGATGTTATGAATTGAATTCAGGAAAGTGATTAATCCTTTCCTGAAAAAATAATGATCATCGACAACAATTACCTGAATTATTTTCATAAAGGCTAATATATATGTAAAAAGTTATATTTCAAAATCGTTTTAACAAGTAAAATGGTTTTACCATCAAATAAATTTAGGAAGAAATTTTAATTTTTACATCCATTCCCCTGCCGGGTGCTGAATTAATTATTATGTTTCCCCCGACAGATTTTACCCTGGTAATTATGTTTTGCAATCCGGAACCGGGCTTGCTTTTCATTACCAGGTCATGATCGAAACCAATGCCGTTATCCTTGTAAGAAATGTCAATAAAATCAATATTTTTTATAATTTTCAATTTAATAAAACTGGCAGAAGCGTATTTTAAAGTGTTATTTAATAATTCAGAAATAATCCTGTACAACATCAATTCGATCTCCTTTGAATATCTTTGCTTTCCAATGTTTTCATCAAATTCAACCTTGATAGTCTGCATGAAGGAGATTTTCTCGATCAGGGCCCTAACAGCAGATGCAAGACCGTAATCACGTAAAATATAGGGCATTAGATTTTTAGATATCTCACTTGTGGCATTAATGGCCTGCCGGATTAAATCAAGCGCTTCACTACCTAACTTTTCTTTATCTTTTTCAGAAAAATTAGAAGACAGCAACATGCTCACGTACATTTTAATACTGGATAACAATGGACCCAATCCATCATGCAAGTCCTCGGAGAATCTTTTTCTTTCTTTCTGTTCTGTTTCAAGTATGGTCGCGAATATTCTTCTTTCAAAATAGGTGCGCTCTGTTACATCTCTCACCACTACAAGGATAGCATCTTTATTGTGGTACTTTATAATCTTAGTCTTGGATTCCACGGGTATCGTTTTACCCGTTCTTGATCGCAAGGCGGAACTAAAAAACAATTGTTCCGATTGTCGCAACTGTTCATATTGCATTTCAAAGGATTCAGCCTCCCCTGTTGATAACATTTCCCGCTTAACAGAAACATCAGCCGGGGTCAATTGCAGAAGTTCGTCTTTACTATACCCGAGTATATTGCAGGCATAATTATTAACCTCAAGCATATTACCATTAAAATCAAGAATAAAAATGGCATCCTGTAATGAATTAAAGATAGATCTGAATTGCAAATCATCATCGTTAATCTGTAATGCTTCAGGTTTTGTTTGATCTTCCTCAAGAATGGAACAACTTAATATATTATCTCCATGAAAAGAAAAAACAAGAACAGCATCATGCACTGGGACAGGCTCCAGGGCAACGTTATTCTCAATGGCAGTTTTAAGCTCACCGGGAGAAATAATCCGGTTCAGACACATTTGCATGAAACTGATTATTTTATGCCTGGTGCTTAAATTCAACTTTTGCTTGAATTGCTGGCTCACATGCAATATTTCCCTTAATTTCAGTTCATTATTGATCAAATGATAGTTGGCCACGACAATACCAACAGGCAAAGTTTTCAATATCTTTTGTGCTATATTAGCTGTAAATACACTCTTTTTTTTCAACCTGTAAAAAATTTATATATTTATAAGTTAGTGACGCGTCACACTTGATATTACAGAAAATAAATCCTATATATAGCACGTGTCACGGATCAACCGACATTTTTTCATTGACACAGTATTAATAAAAAACCAGAAATAATATAAAATTAAAATTAGTACAATTTACTAACTTATACCCAAATGATAAAGACACGTGATTTATATAGTGCCGCCAACAAATTAACAAACTTAATTTCGGGCGATGACGATTTCGCCATAGATGAATGTTATGTTCCAACTTCAACGGAGGAAGTTATCCTTAAGAAAATTGATTGTTCGCTTCTCTCCAATCGCTCAACTTAGGTGTAAATCATTTTCCTGGTCATCCCGCCATCAACTATGAAATTCTGTCCAGTGATAAATGAATTTTCGGGTTTCATCAGAAACGATACCATGGATGCAATATCTGGGGGTTCTCCCACCCTTCCAGCGGGATGCTGTGTATGATCTTCCCGTGTGAGTTCGGATTTTTCACGCTTCGATGATTTTTTCCAGCCGGATACATCGATCCAACCAGGGCTGATACAATTGACCCGTACATCCGGTCCTAAACTGATGGCCAATGCATGAGTAAGGGCAACAATTCCTCCCTTGGAGGCCGAATAGGCTTCAGTGCCTGGTTCAGACATCAATGCACGAGTGCTGGCTATATTAATGATCGCACCCTTGTTTTCACGCAATTGAGACTCGAAATATTTAGAAAACAGGAAAACAGAAGTAAGATTGATCCCGATTATCCTGTTCCAGTCATCCAAGGACATTTCCTGCAATGACATGAATTCAGAGACCCCGGCATTGTTTATGAGGCAAGAAATGGACTGGTCAATTCCCGAGATCTTCCGGTGAATTTTTTTTACATCTTCCTCGTTTGAAACATCACCGTGTATAAAGTGAATTTTTCCTGATTTATCCAGCTCCGTGGCGGTTTCGTTACCGGCGATTTCGTCAATATCAACAATAAAAACAGGGAACCCTTCCTTACAAAGCCGGGTAGCAATGCCCTTGCCAATACCCTGAGCACCACCGGTAACGAGTACTGATGAATTTTTCATGTCGTGTATTTTTCATGATAATCTTTTCTTGTAATCATTGTACCCGAATTCCCTTACCAGCATAAAACCCTTTTGGTCGTTCCAAATACCGATAGAGGGATGTTGAACACCATTAAAAGTGGTAGTTTTCACCATCGTGTAATGGATCATGTCATCGAAAATGATCTTATCGCCTCTTTTCAATTCCCTGTCGAAAGACCAGTTGCCCATGAAATCGCCTGAGAGACAACTATTTCCTCCCATGCGATAAGTAGGCTTCCCGGGAGTTTCATCGTAAGCGCCCAGTATTTTCGGCTTGTAGGGCATCTCAAGGCAATCAGGCATATGGGCAGTGAAGGACACATCCAGTATGGCTGTTCTTATACCATTCCTTTCCACGATATCTATAACTGTTGACAACAGGTAGCCGGTTTTCCAGGCAAAAGCACTCCCGGGCTCAAGAATAATCTCCAAACCGTGTTTCTCTTTAAAGTTTTTGATAATGCTTATCAGGTGTTCAGTATCGTAATTTGCACCCGTTATAAGGTGCCCACCTCCCATGTTCACCCATTTAATATCCTGAAAAAATTTTCCAAATTTCTTTTCAAAAACATCCAGCAATGCTTCCAGTTGACGTGAATCTGATTCGAACAACGCGTGAAAGTGAAGCCCTTCGACACTGGGAGGTAAATCATTGCCCAGTTCACCTGCTGTTATACCCAGCCGGCTACCCGGCATGGCCGGGTTATAAATATCTGTTGCAATCTCCGAGTACCCGGGATTTACGCGAAGCCCGGGAGAAATTTTTCGCTCGTGCCGCATTATCGCCGGACAAAACTTGTAAAACTGGGCCAGGGAATTAAAAGTTACATGACTGCTGTATTTTAATATTTCATTGAATTCCTGCTTTTTATAAGCCGGGGAATAGGTGTGTACCAGTGTTTCCATTTCCTCGTAACCCAACCGGGCTTCATGCAGGCTGCTAGCCGAGGCTCCCTTTATATATTCCTTTACCACGGGGAATATGCTCCATTGGGCAAAACCTTTAAAAGCAAGAAGAATCTCAATTCCGGCCCTGTTGGCAGTATCCTTAATTATCTCTAAGTTGTTTCTCAATAATTGTTCATCCAACACGTAACAGGGTGAAGGTATTTTACTAAAATCTACTGGCATTTTCTTATATTTCAAGGTTTACTTATCATAACTCGAGATCAACATCATGTTTCTCATGCCATGGCAATCCATGCTTATTGAGCATGTCCATGAATGGATCCGGGTTAAATTCTTCCACGTTAAAAACACCCGGCTTTTTCCAAATCTCTTTCAGGTACATCATGGCTCCAATCATGGCTGGAACTCCTGTCGTGTACGAAACAGCCTGTGTACCTGTTTCCCTGTATGCCTCCTCGTGGGAGCAATTATTATAAATGTAATAAGTTTTCTCTTTCCCGTCTTTCACCCCCCTGATACGACAACCAATAGAAGTCCATCCGGTATAATTCTCTCCTAAATCCCCTGGATCAGGCAAAACAGCTTTTAAAAACTGGATGGGTACAATTTCCTTTCCCTCGTAAACAACGGGTTCTATACCGGCCATGCCAATATTCTGAATTACCCTGAGATGAGTCAGGTATTCCTGGCCAAAAGTCATCCAAAAACGAGCTCTCCTGAGAGTTGGAAAATTTTTCACCAACGATTCCAGCTCTTCGTGATAAATCAGGTAGCTCTCTCTCGGGCCAATTTCGGGATAATGAAGTGGTTTATGTATCGCGTGTGGTTCGGTTTCAATCCATTTTCCATTTTCCCAGAATTTTCCTTTTTGACTTACTTCCCTTATATTGATCTCCGGATTAAAATTTGTGGCAAATGGTTTTCCATGTTCCCCGGCATTACAGTCAACAATATCCAGGTAATGAATTTCATCAAAATGATGCTTTGCAGCATAGGCAGTAAAAATACTGGTCACACCAGGATCAAAACCGCAACCCAAAATACCAGTAATCCCTTCTTTTTTAAAATCATCATTATAAGCCCACTGCCACTTGTACTCGAATTTAGCCTCTTCCTTTGGTTCATAATTCGCTGTATCAAGATAGCTGGTTCCGGTTTCCAGACAGGCATCCATGATGGTAAGATCCTGATAGGGTAAGGCCACGTTAACTACCAAATCCGGATTATACTCACGAATCAGTTGAACCAGTTCGGGAACATTTTCGGCATCTACCCGTGCTGTTTGTATCCTGTTTCCCCCAATTCGGGCGGCAATATCATCACATTTTTTCTTTGTCCTGCTGGCCAGCATGATACCTGAAAATACTTCAGGTAATCCTGCCATCTTGTGAGCAACCACGGTGCCCACGCCACCTGCTCCTATGATCAATACTTTTCCCATTTCTTTTAAATCATTTAATATTTATTTTTTTTCAAATAAAAGGATTTTTCGACACTTAAAATAATAAAAATTGTAAATTGTTGAAAATTAAATTATGTTACACAAAACATTTGCCACAATTCAGTCGTAAGGTTTACGTTATTCTTTCTTAAAAGGAAAAATGTTCCTGAATTAAAAAGTAAAAATGTATTCTGGTGTCATGTCAATGAAAAAAAATGGCGGTTGATCTGTGCTACATGTCTTAAAATAACGGGACATTTCTTCCGCAATAATAAATAATAAATGTGCCTCGTCACTGGCAAAAAATTTGAGTTATGCGTGCAGGTTTATGGATTTCACTCGTATTTGTTCTTTTTTTGAAAGGAATTGCTCATTCTCAAAACAACACGTCTGATTATATTCGCGACATCGTGTTGAAAGTCGATACTAGCCAATACTCCCTAAAGGAAAATATCATCATGCACAATGATGAGGAACACCTTTATTTTAATTATGACCAGGAAGATGAAGTTTGTGAGGTTAAAATTTATCCTGGTGACAGCCTGACTAAATTATCCTTATTGCCATCAAAAGATTTCATAGTTGTTGATTCTCTAATTAACATGAATGGGGAATATTACAAATTCAAGGTGCGTTTTCAAGCCCTTACCACCACGCGGTTCCTAAATTTTACATTCGCTTTTAGAAGCAAGAATGACACTATTGATTACATGCAGGAGGTAAAATTGTTGCCTTATACTTATACCACTATTGATTTTCAACCCGTTAATGAAGAACTATTTATAGGGGAAGAAAAGGTTTTTGACCTGGTATCAAATAATGTAAATAATATCCGGCTGGTAAATGAATGGAAAACTTACAACAATATTGATTACAGGATAACCAGGAAGCAAGGTGAACTAAGACTTCATATCCTGCCACACGAGCTAGGTAACAAAAACTTTTCCATACAACTGTCGACCATTAAACCATTCATTAATGAAAATGAAGAACTTATTTATGATATGCCCGGTATTAATTATCAGTTTTATATAAAATCGAGCAGGCTGGTTTTTTTAAACATCGACAAAAAAGAGGTAACCCTCGATGATAAGGCCCGCGAGGAGGGTATTGAGATACAGCTCGATGATCACCGGAATTTGGAACTTCAAAAGACATACAGGGTGGAAAACCAGGAACAAAAAGGAGGCACCCTTATCGCGGAAGTATTCACGAGAAATAAGCTGGCTACCAACAAGGTACTATGTCAGCTTCGATTATATAACTATCACCGCAAATCAGATGGATACCTCTATATTAAAGATGGAGATGAACCTAAATTCATCACGAATTTAAGTATTACCCCGCGCACTACCATAGAGAAAATCAGCGTACTTCACGAGGGTGAAGACTGGACAAATAACCTGAACATTTATCCCGGTGAGACCATAGATGTGAAAATTGAAGGAAAAGCCCTGCACAAGGCAAATTTTGTATTTGAAGATCTTTTGAACCTGACCCCGGATTCAAGCATCAGGAGTGAAAATACAGCCCTTTATAAACTGGAGGTACCTCTAACCATCATGAAAAGGAAGGTGAATATTTACAATCATAATGAAAGTACCGGCTTCTCACTCACTGTGAAAGAATATCAAAAACCAAGGCAGTTTGACTATATTCAGATCAATTACGGGGATATAGACAGAACTTTATCTTTATTAAAAAGTCCTGTTTTATGGGATAAAACCATCAAAGACCTGACGTTCGAATTTATTCCAAGACGCATTGATGATGGCAAGATATTGTATGGCAAGCAATACCTTAATATTGATGTAAAAATAACCGGACCACGGAATCAATTGATGGAAGTTAAATCCATTGAGAATGTCGTGGTTTGCCCCGGGAAAAATTCTCCACGGTTTGCGTATTACAATGATAAAAATTGTCAATTGGAACCTCTTTCACTAAACCAACATCTTTCTACCAAGACTTATGATCTCGATGACTGGTCTAAAATTGAACTGACTGTTAAAAACGATGACGATAAGTACGAGGAAGAAGGATACTCTAAAAAAATGGATATATACCTCAGCAAAAGATATACTTTCGATATTGATGTTTCATTTCCTGCCGGGTTACTCACCATCGGTAAGGAAGAAAGAGTGCCAATTGCGGAGAATAGCAATGATACCATCACCATTGGTGGTTTTGGAAATCTATCGGGTATCAGTATGGCCATGATAGCACAATTTAGTTTTTATTACCCTGACAGAATCGCCAAATTAAAGCCTTATAAAATAGGTGCCGGCTTCCTGGCATTGAATGCTTTCAATTTTAACAGTCAAAATCAGGATCTGGGAATAGTTGTTTTAGGCAGTCTCTACCCTACCTCGAAAAACTCCAAGCTATCCTTCCCGCTCTACGTTGGTGGAGGATATTTCCTGAAATACAGCAAGTGGTTTTTCCTGATTGGACCAGGCATCAGGGTTAGGTTGTAAAAAAAATTTATATTTTTTTAAAAAAAAACCTGAAAATATTTTGAATTTCGGACTTTAATGTCTTATTTTGTTCTGAATTTCAATTACGCCAAGGTACAATCGTGATTGATTTATAAAGAAGAGGCGAGAGAACAGGCTCATTGACCCTCTGGCAACCTCTTCCTCCAAGGAAAAAGGTGCCAATTCCTGATTCGCCGGCTGGCGAATAAATATAAATTAATAAGATTATGGAAAAACAAGCACGTATTTTTTCTAAAGTGAATTTTCAGGACAACAAATGTCTTAAAAAAGTCACCACCAAGTATTTTCACTGTTACTTTATGTATTTTTGGGATTAATGTATTCCCGGGTACACGGTTATTTAATTATAATAACCAGTTACATGTACATGCATGACCAAAAAAATAATGGAAATGGAATTATTATTATGTATAACTATAAATATTTAAGAATTATGGAGAACAAGAACTTGCATTTTGAAACACTGCAATTACATGCAGGACAAGAGGTTGAAAACACAACTAATGCCAGGGCGGTACCGATTTATCAAACAACATCGTACCTGTTTAACGATACGAATCATGCTGCCAATCTATTTGGATTGAAAGAGTTTGGGAACATCTATACCCGTATCATGAATCCCACCACCGACGTGTTCGAGAAGCGTATTGCTGCTCTCGAGGGAGGTGTAGCTGCACTGGCCACTTCGTCAGGACAGGCGGCACAGTTCCTTGCCATCAGCAACATTCTTGAAGCGGGTGATAACCTGGTTTCCACTTCCTATCTTTATGGAGGGACTTATAACCAGTTCAAGGTACAGTTTAAAAGACTGGGCATTCAAGTAAAATTCGTGGAAGGAGACGATCCGGCTGAATTTGAAAAGAAGATCGATGAAAACACGAAAGCATTGTATATTGAAACCATTGGTAACCCGAAGTTCAATGTCTTTGATATAGAAGCTCTGGCTAAAATCGCTCAAAAGCACGGTATACCGCTCATCGTTGACAATACATTCGGGGCAGCAGGCTACCTTTGCAGGCCAATTGATCACGGGGCCAATATCGTGGTACAAAGCGCCACTAAATGGATTGGCGGGCATGGCACCAGTATCGGTGGTGTCATTGTTGATGCCGGGAATTTCAACTGGGCAAACGGGAAGTTTCCTCAATTTACAGAACCCTCGGAGGGTTATCATGGATTGAAATTCTGGGAAGTATTTGGTGAAAATGGTTCTTTTGGAAATATTGCATTTATAATCCGTGCCCGGGTTGAAGGATTACGTGATTACGGTCCGGCTTTGAGTCCGTTTAACGCCTTTCTATTAATTCAGGGACTTGAAACATTATCATTAAGGGTACAACGCACGGTTGACAATGCACTTGAGATAGCGAGGTGGCTTGAGAATCACCCGGTAGTAGAATACGTTAACTACCCGGGACTGGCCTCGAGCCAGTACCATGATATTGCCAAAAAATACCTGACGAACGGCTATGGAGGTGTACTCACTTTCAAGGTTAAAAAAGGAGCAGAAGCGGCCGACAAAATAATCAACAGTGTTAAACTTATCAGCCACCTCGCTAACGTTGGAGATGCTAAAACCCTCATTATCCACCCAGCATCAACAACCCATGATCAACTTACCGAGAAAGAGCAAAAAGCCACGGGTGTTGAGCCTGGATTAATCAGGCTTTCGGTCGGAATAGAGCATATTGACGATATCAGAAACGACCTCGAACAAGCTTTCCTGAATATCTGATGATATAAAAAAACCGCGGGTTTTCAATAAGAAGCTTGAAAGCCCGTGGTTTACTTCAAGCTTTGCACTTGGGCTTTTAACCAGTTATACCATTGTTCCATCCCCTCTCCCGTTTTCACAGAAAGTTCCAGGAAAGACAAGTGGTGATTCACCCGGAGTGCATATTCACGGCATTTTTTCATGTCAAAATCCACGTGGGGCAACAAATCAATTTTATTAATAATACACAAATCGGCAGACTGAAACATGTGAGGATACTTGATAGGTTTATCATCACCCTCGGTAACACTGATAATGACAACCCGTTTAGCTTCTCCTAAATCGAAAAGAGCCGGACAAACCAGGTTGCCAACGTTTTCAATAAACAGGATGCTGTTGTTCTCGGGATTAAGTTCCTTGGCTGCCCGGTTAATCATGTCGGCATCCAAATGACAACCGGTTCCTGTATTCACCTGGATAACAGGTGCTCCTGCCTTTTCAATCCGTTCTGCATCATTCATGGTTTGCTGATCACCCTCAATAATGGCCAGTTTTAATTCCGGCAATATTTCCCTGATAGTTTTCTCCAAAAGAAATGTTTTACCTGATCCTGGTGAACTAACAAGGTTCAAAGTAAATATCGACTTAGCCTCGAAATAACCCCGGTTCCGTTGCGCCATCAGGTTGTTTTTCTGTAAAACATCCTGCTCGACGATAATCTCACGCCCGTGCGAGTGATCGTGATGGTGATGATGAGCATGTTCATGATCAGGGTCATTATGATGATGTCCATGCTCTTTATCTCGATCTTCATGATGATGATGGTGGTGCAAGGCATCACCTGGTTTTCTTATAGAAATTTTGTTACCTTCTCCGCATCCACAAGTGTCACACATATACTTTGTTTTTATTACAAAATTAATAATTTTATAAACAGTATTTATCCATTATTTACGATATCTTCATTATGCTCCTTCTCAATTCTTTTTTTCAATACGCCTCACCGATCAATTTTCAATGATTTGATTTTCAAATCCTTGCCTTCAATAATCAAAGGATTAAATGAGCCACAAGAAGGGCAAGGAGAAAACAGGTCATTTGTTACAAACCCGGTTCCGCAATTTTCACATTTCGCTTTTCCCTCGATCAGGTTAATAATGATCCCCGCGTCCTGCAATTTTGAATTTTTAACTGCTGAATCCAAGGCCATTTGCAATGCTTCGGGTATTATTCCACTTAATAACCCAACATCGAGCTCAAGTTCGTCAACTTTTATCGCTCCCTCCTTTTCGGCAATTTCATCAACCATTTCAACGATATTGCAGGCAATAGAGAATTCGTGCATATCTTTAACATTAGTCAATAAGTAACCACGTGTTAAAGATAAACGATAAAAACCGGTAAACAAGATACTTATTCTCATGTTTTATAAAATAACACCTGAAAAACTTGACTTTCGAATACAGTATTCGTATATTTTAGGTTAATTCTTGCTAAAAACCAACCGCCATGACACATGAGATTTCATTATATAATGTCCAATATGCAAAAATTCGCTTATGGATCATACCCGCTATTTGAACTCTAAACCTAGTATTAAACTGAATATTGAAATTGGAGGGAAAAAGGGTACAATTAATCTTTGTTCCACTTACGGGTGTTTTGATCATGCCAGTTCTGTTGATATAATTCCGGACGACATGGGTACATTTTCATGTCCCTCTTGTAAAACTGAACTGAAAGGAACGGATACATGTAATATTTGCTCGGCCCCAATGATTGACATGAGCCTGGATAAGGGAGGCAAAGTGAGTATCTGCTCAAGAGCAGGGTGCAAAAAACACTACATTGCTTTCGAGGATATTTCAGATGCCATTAATAACCTATACAGGGATTATAATTACGGTGGAGGTCTATAATACCCCGGTTTATTTACTCTCGGATTTTTAAGAGTACTTTATCCAGTACCTGGTTAAATAGCAATTCGTCTTCACACATGGGAAAATGCCCGGTTTGTCCGGTAGTATAAAGTTCGAAAGAATAGGGGCACAATTTTGTAAGAGATTGAGTAAAAGTGGGTGTGATTTCATTGTTTATCAGGTAAAGCTTATAGGGTAACTCTTGTAAAAGTTTTATTTTCTCGTTTCCGAAATCATTTACTGATTTAAAGGCAAGTAGTGCAACTTCAGGGTTGGCAGTTACGAAATCACTTTTCACGCGTTCCTTAAAGTTATCCGGGGTAGAAGAGGAAAATAAATTACCTGCCGCGTAGGCAGGAGCGATATTTCTAAAATCATCTTTCAATAACTGCATTAATGATTGTAAATGCCTGTTTTCTTCAGGATTATTTGTTAGTCCCACATTTTTGAAACTCTCAACACCGATCAAGCCAATGACATTCTTCGGTTCATTAACCGCCACCTGCAATGCAATATCGCCCGACATGGCATGGCCAATTAATATTACATTTTTAAGGCGAAGCCTTCGGATAAACCCAGAAATATCTTCACCATAGGTGGCAATGCTCCAGTCTTTTCTTGCTAAATTTATTGATTCCCCAAACCCGGGCAGATCAGGAGCAATCACACGATAATTTGCACAATAATGCATTAACTGAGAATTCCAGTAATCTTTATTAAGGCACCAGCCATGCAAAAACAAAAGTGTTGTATCGCCTCTTCCTCCAAAATAATATTCTATTTCAGTTTTTCCTGTCTGGAGAACAGAAACCTGGATTTTACATGGATCATCTACCCGAGGTACCTGATGTTTACAGGCAGAACTAAGAATTAACGTTAATATGAAAAGGTATTTATACATCTACAATAAAGAAATAATCATAAATATATAGAATTTAGATGACATTGTGAAATTAACCGGGTAAAAACTCTATTTTAATCAATCAACTAACAAATAACAGATACCTCTTGTTCAAGAAAATAGATTTTTTGTAATCAAAATCTTTGATGGAAAAATACTATACTATTGCTTGTACATATAAAAAGGTAGTTAATTTGTGCCACATGCCCTAAAAATAAAGGGATATACCTGCTGCAATATTAATTATCACCTTAATGTCACGCGTCACTAACATATCCTGGGTAATTGCTCCCCGGCCAGCATGTCCACGATTCTCGATCCTCCTATGGTAGTTCTCATTAATACTTTTCGGGGATTTTCACTGGTCACCGAACCAATTATAGAAGCATCTTTTCCCAATGGATTGTTTTGTAGTATACTGATTATCTTGTCGCTATCTTTTGGATCAACGATTATTACAACTTTTCCCTCGTTGGCAACATACAGGGGATCAAACCCAAATATTTCACACGCTCCTCTAACGCCTTCACGGATGGGTATTTGGGTTTCGTCAATATTTATTCCAAGGTTCCGGTACTGCACCAGTTCATTGAGCACGGAAGCAAGTCCTCCCCTGGTAGCATCCCGCATGAATTTGATATGGCAACCGGCATCTGTCAACTCTTTAATCATGTAATATAAGCTGGCACAATCTGAATGGATTTCAGATTCAAAATGAAGCGATTCTCTTGCAGCCATAACGGAGATTCCATGATCACCCAGTGTTCCGTTAACAAGCACCATATCACCGGGCTGAATTTTATTTCCTGTTATAACTGCCTCATAACCTTCAATAGCAGTACCTATTCCGGTTGTATTGATAAAAATTTTATCGCATTTGCCCTTGTTCACCACTTTTGTATCGCCGGTAACAATTTTCACCCCGGCATTCATTGCTTCCGCGGCCATGGATATCACGATCTTTTCCAGGTCTTTTAGAGGAAATCCTTCCTCAATGATAAATGCCACGCTTATATACAAGGGTTTACCACCACTTACGGCAATATCATTCACGGTACCACAAACCGCGAGTTTACCAATATCTCCTCCCGGGAAAAAAATGGGATCAACCACGAAAGAATCGGTGGTAAAAAGAACATTTTTACCAATGTTATCCAAAAGTGCAGCATCACCCTGGACCATCAGTTTATCATTACCAAAATGTTTATAAAAAAGATTCTGGATAAGGTCATGGGTCAACTTACCACCGCTCCCGTGCCCGAGTAATACTTTATTTTCCATTTCAAGTGTTCCTGTTATATCTATACCAAGCCTGACAAGCTCCCTCGTTGGAAACCATACATGAACCGACCGGGTTCACAGGTGTACATTCTTTTGCAAAAAGTCTGCAATCGGAAGGTGATTTTATTCCTTTTAACACGGCCCCACAGATGCATCCCCGGGGTTCTAAAGTTTCACCTGGTTGTATGGGTATCATTGCCTCCGCGCTAAACAGGCGGTACTTTTCTCTGATTTTCATTCCGCTGGCAGGTAGTATGCCCAGTCCTCTCCACCAATCATCCTGTAATTCAAACACTTCATCCAATATTGCCCTGGCTTTTTGATTTCCAGACTCAGTAACGGCTCTTTTATATTGGATTTCAACAGCAGGCTGGCTACTTTCTACCTGATTAACAAGCATGTATATTCCCTGTAAAATATCAATGGGCTCGAACCCGGTAACCACCACACCAAGTCCATACTTGGAGGCTATTTGATGATACATACTTGTACCCGTGATGGTAGTAACATGACCTGGAGCCAGGTAGCCGTCCAGTTGCACGCCCTCGTCAACCAAGGCTGTCATCGCTGGTGGCATTATCTTGTGTGAACTCAACAGAAAAAAGTTATCCAACCCCATTTTTGAGGCCTGAATGACTGCCACAGCAGAACCCGGTGCCGTTGTTTCAAACCCAATTCCAAGAAAAACTACTTTCTTATTCACATTATCGCGTGCAATCTGAATGGCTTCAAGTGAAGACTGCACCATGCGGACATCGGCCCCGTTTGCTTTTTCTTTTTCGAGAGTTGAACGTGATCCCGGAACTCTTATTAAATCACCGAAAGTGGTTACAATAACATCATCTAAATGACTGTAAGCTATTGCTTTATCAATAAAACCCCTGCCCGTAACGCAAACCGGACAGCCGGGGCCAGATAATAGTCGAATATTAGAAGGTAACAAAGATGGGATTCCAAACTTGTGAATGGCCATGGTATGGCCACCACATATCTCCATAAAGGCAACCTTTCTCCGGGATACTTCATTGATTTTATGCACCAGTTTTTTTACCAGGGTGGCATCCCTGTACTCATCCATGTATTTTACAGGGGCCATTATTCTTCCCCGGTTTTTGGCAATTCATTATCCCAGGGATTTTCTTCCAGTTCCTTTATAAGCTGAAGGGTTTCCTTGGCTTCTTCTTCACTTATTTTTTGCAGGGCAAAACCCGTGTGCACCAGTATGTAGTCTCCCACTTGCACGTCATCCACGAGTTGCAGTCCTGCAGTAACAACAGTTCCCCCGATAGATGCTTTCGCTGTTTCTCCTTCTATGGAAATAATTTTTGCCGGTATACTTAAACACATAATTCTTCTCTTTTTTTTGCTGCAATTACTAATTGTCCTAATGCTATACCCCCGTCATTGGAAGGTACAGTACCATGGGTAAGTACCCTGAAACCATTCTCCTCCAAAAGTGGTTCGGTTTTCCCCAACAGGTACCTGTTCTGAAATGTACCCCCGGAAAGAACAACGGTATTAATACCATGTATTTCCCGGATTTTTTTCGTCACTGTAAAAATAACCGAAATGATTGTATTATGAAATCTTGTAGCAATGTTTTGTATATCTTCGTTTCGTGAAATATCATCCATAATAGCTCGTGTAGTTGATTTAAATGAAATCACGTTTTTTTGAAAATCAAAAGGATATTCTCCCCTGATACCAGGATTTATTGCTGCCTCCAACCTCATGGGAGCCTCGGCATGAAAACCGCTGTTCAAACAAAGGCCTGTAATGGCAGCAATACCATCAAATAACCGTCCTGCACTGGAACTCAAGGGTGAATTGATATTTTTTTCAATGGCCTGTATTATAAGATTAATTTTCCCGGGATCAATTTTTTGCAATAAATTCATATCAACATGAAAAATATCTTTCCCGAATGTATGATACAGGTAACTCAGGCCTGTACGCCAAGGTTGTTTTGTTGCTACATCCCCTCCCGGTACCGGGATGTACTCAAAATGAGCTTCTCTTGAATATCCTGACAAATCAGCAACCAAAAACTCTCCTCCCCAGATATGACCATCGTCACCTAAACCAGTGCCATCAAAGCACACCCCGATTACTTTTTCATAATGCCCATGTTCGGCCATGCAAGAGGCCAAATGGGCATGATGATGTTGGATTTTTACCTGAGGTAGTCCTGTTTCAGCGGCGTATGAACTTGAAAGATAATCAGGATGCAAATCCCGGGCAACAAGTGAAGGCTGAAACCGGAATAATTTTTTATACCTTTTGATTGATTCCGTGTAAAAAGAATAAGTTTCATAATTCTTTAAATCCCCAATATACTGACTTAAGATAGCCTGATTCTCCCTGCCAATAGCAAAACAATTCACCAGCTCGGCCCCGGTAGCCAATATGCCTTCAACATTTAAACTTGTTAACACGGGTGATGGTGCAAATCCTCTTGATCGCCTGATTAACCTTTGCTTCTTATTCACTGAAAATGCAACAGAATCGTCTACCCGGTTATTAATGTCACGGTTATGTTCAACTATAGCATCAACCCTGCTGCCAAAACATTTTTCTGCTTTTTTATTATCAATAATAATAGGTTCATCAGAAATATTACCGCTGGTTAAAACAATGGCCGGCGATTCCAGCTTAGCAAGTAACTGGTAATGAAAAGGCATGTAGGGTAATAGCACACCAAGAGTTGGAAATCCGTTAGAAACAGCCTGTACAGGAAATTTGTCCGATTGAAGGATTACAACCGGTCTCTGCCAGGATTCAAGTATTTGTTGCTCATTTTTATCCACAGAAACATATGATTGGAGGGATAAAATATCACGGAACATAACGGCAAAGGGTTTGGCTTCCCTTTGCTTAATTTGTCTTAGCCTTTCAACAGCCCTGTTACTGAAAGCATCGCACATGAGATGGTATCCACCGATACCTCGTACCGCAATAATTTTCTCTTCTTTAATCAGCATGGTAATCCTCTCCAGGATTGCATCAATTCCATTTAGTAAATTACCTCCCTCGATCAACTGGTAATTCGGTCCACAGGAATTACATGCCACGGGTTGGGCGTGAAATCGGCGATCGAGAATATCATGGTATTCTCGTGCACAATCAGCGCACATTGCAAATTCAGACATGGTTGTATTTTCCCGGTCATAAGGCAAATCCCGGGTTATGCTGAAGCGCGGACCACAATTGGTGCAGTTGGTAAAAGGATAATCCAACCGATGCGACTGATGTTTCATATCGCGTATACAATCCGGACACACGGCAATATCAGGACTCACCCATGTAATTCCTTCTACATCTGATTCACTTGATTTTATGGTAAAAGAACTGACATGTTTTGTTTTCGTTTCCAATATTTCGATAGATTCAATGGTTGCCGCGAGAGGAGCTTCACGTTGAATATCAGCGATGAAGTTTTGAATCGATCCATTCAGTCCTTCCACGTGTAAAGTAACCCCGTGAAGGTTATTGGTAACCCACCCGGAGAGGTCATGTTTCAAGGCCAGCCTGTAAATGAAAGGCCTGAACCCTACCCCCTGCACTAAACCATTTATTGTAATCTTTCTCGCTTTCAAATATTTTCGATAGTTATTACCACAAAACGATAAGTTTAAGGTAAAAATTTCGTCCTGGTTCATGTTTTATAAATCCCCTGTACGTGCTAAGGTGATTTTTATAGGAACGGTCAAAAATATTTTCAATCCCACCGAATAACTGAACCCGGGAAGACCCGAAATTAATTCTTTGGGAATGAATATCAAAATTATATATAGCATAACCGCTCGTCGCTGGTTCATTTTCAGCCAATCTTTCCTTGTCAGCAAATAATATAACATTTGTTTCAGCATTTAGCCAGCCCGGCAACCGGTACCTGATACCTACCTGACCATTCACGGGTGGAATTCCAACCAGCGGTTCACCCGTGCTTACATCCTGACCATAAACATAAGAAGCCCGAGATGACAGGACAAAATTCCTGGCGAAGTTATATTCCCCAAAAAAATCAAAACCCCACAAAGTAGCCTCGTTAATATTCATATTAACCAGGGCCGGCAATGTATCGGGCACCCCGCCTGTAGTGTACTCTTTCACGAATATACCGGGTTCCTGGTAAATCAGGTTATCCAAAGTATTGAAAAACACGTTGGTTTTCCAGTTAAACCGGTTACCCCAGTAACGGGTTCCCAGGTCAAAAAAATACCCTTGTTCAGGTTCAAGGTCGGGGTTACCAAGATCCACGTATGCCCCGAGATCAATGTACTTGTATCGCTCCTCGAGAGAGGGACTCCTGAACGAACGAGCGAGATTCAGCGTTATATCCAAATCACTGGTTGCCTTATAAAGTAAACCAGCGTTAGCACTCCACGAGACGTTCGTTACATTGCCTTCACTAAAAGTTACTTTCTGGTTTGGAGGTGTTTCGTTTCTAACTCCATCGATAATAATATAATAGGGGTCAACTGCTTCTTTATTCATCACCTGAATATAATCGAACCGCCCTCCAAGAGAAACCTTCAATTTGTTATTCAGGGTGAAGAAATTATCCTGAACAAAGAATCCAATATCAGAGAATGAACTTTCGGGAATCGGGATTTCACCAATTATTCTGTTTTGATATCCCACGGTTGTCCCACTGGTATCCTGGATTGGAATGGTCTGGTTTTTTTCCCGGCTGGTAGATAATTGTCTTTGCCAGGCCTCAATTCCACCTGTTACTTCATGATTGCTAAAAAAGCGCCAATTGGTCTGTAATGATAATCCGTTGGTAAGATGCTTTCCGGCGGGGGTTATTCTGACATTTGGATTAGGCTGAAGAAGAACATCCCTTAAAATATACTGGTTAAAATATTTTAATGTAAGTTTGTTGAGGCTAGGTAACAAACCCGTGGCATGATAAGATATGCTTGTCAGGTCGCGCTTCTCAATTGGATAAGTAGCGGTTGCATTGGGCGGAAATGCAGCCCCTCCTGGTATCCCTACATCCTCGGCCCTGAAACGGTTCATTAAGATTTCCACTTCATGGTTTTTCGCGATTTTAGCACCTCCCCGAAAAGATAAATTGTAATCGGTAAACTGACTATTGGGTAACTCTCCTTCCGGTGTAATTACGTCATCTGCATCGCGATACGACAAATTAAGCCGACCATGAAAATTTTTACTACCGGCACGAATCATCGTGTTCCCTGCATACATGGAATTTGCAGTATGATAAGAACCCGCTACCCTGCCATTCAGGTATGGTTTGTTATTATAATACCCTGACCCGGTAATCACGTTAACAATACCACCCATGGCGCCCGTGCCATAAATGGATGATGCTGCACCTTTGATAACTTCAATTCTTTCAATATCAAAAGGATCGATCATTGACAATGCCGCGGATAAATCGGTGGCTGTCTCGAGCCTGTTGCCATCAATCATGGTAATTAACCGCTGTTCAGACAGCCCACGAATATTTACTGAAGTACCCCACATGCCATCTCGCGATAGCACAACCCCAGGTTCTTTTGCCAGCAAATCGGGTATGGTATATACCGAGTGACGAAAAACGTCCTTTTTATCAATAATACCGACAGGGAGCGGAACCTGTCTTATATTATTTTCAGCACGAAGGCTCAAAACAATGACTTCCCCGAGAGATAATATCTTTTCTTCCAGGTGGAGGGTAACATCATTCATTACTTCTTCTAAATCAACCGTTTTCTGATAATTGATATAGCCTACACCCGAAGTTTTTAAGATATAAGAATCACTTGGTATACCTGAAATAGAAAATTGCCCTTTTTTGTCGGTAACCGCGAAAAATACAGGTTCTCCTGTGGTATCAGGATATGCATGTAATAACACGTGTACAGCGGGTAGCGGTTTCCCTGTCTCCTTTTCCAAAACTTTCCCCTTCAGGGAGACCTGTCCGAATAGTCCGTTAGTAATTAGAATGAAAGAAAAGAATCCAACTACAAATTTACTTGTTTTCATCATCAAAATTGTTCTTTATTAGTACTGATTTAACCTTCACGCCCTTTAACCTGCCTAATTTTCCGGTAAGAGACCCGATTTCGTCAGTATTTCCCTCTAGAACAATTGAAATAACAGATATCCCGCGATCACGCAACGGAATTCCCTGCCGGCCAATAATAATTTGACCATGCGCTGAAAGAATCTCGTTAATTTTCGTCGTGTTATTGGATTCTTTAACAATTACAAGTACTGATCCAATTCTCTTTTCCATCAGATTTCCTCCGGATTAGATGCTGTTCAGAAACCTTGAAACGGATAAAATCCGATCCTCAGTTAATAAAAGCAGTTTTATTAATTGACAGCAAAAATAACAATATATTTTGAAAGAAAAACACTATTGTTATCAAAATAACAAGAGAAGCTACCTCATGGGGCTCACGAATTCTATGCATGGGTGTGCATGTCCATCGATTATTTAAAGACATAAATTCACATGAAGATATACAAAATATCAAAGATAAAAAAGACATTAGTTTTATGCCTTCAAAAGCTGAAAAAGAAACACGAGTACAGGAATACTAACGCATTGATCTCCGGATTGCTTTCTTGGTAGCTTTCCTGTATGTTTTGTGCGATTTTTTGAGTTTCGCGTTGTACTTTTTACTGTTCATAATGGCATTTCTGGGCAGTTCCCTGGTATCCAGCAACATCAAGCCTCTCTTTGAACTAAAGGACTTGCTTGATGAACTGCAACCGAAACACGCGAATACAAATAATATGATTACAATTCTCATCATAGCAATTGATTTTTACTTGATGATACGGCAATAATCTATATTGGTTGCATTATTTCACAAAAATTCTCCTAATAGTTGAAGTTAGAGAAAAAAGCATATCTTACAGCACTATAAATCATATCAATTGTTAGTCAGGTAGAATTATCTTACATATAAATACGGTTTTATTCTATTTTTAAAATTAGTATGTACAACCCGCTTATTTAAAGAGAGACGGCTGGATTTTTTAAACATTAGCTATTAAAAAAAAGAGGTTATCTTTTTTAAGATAACCTCCTCATGTAAATTTATAAATCTCTCAATCTATTTTTCCGATAGTTTTTTTCATGAACTGAACTCTTTCAAAGGCCGCTGAACTTTGTTCATCTTTCACGGCTATTCCCCGGCAGTCATCCAATGAATTATAGCCCTGACGATTCATCCAAGCCTCAAATTCCCGGAGCATAGTACCGGCATAACTAATTCCGTTCTTGTAAAGAGTAGAACAGACCTGCACGGTGGTGGCTCCAGCAAGAATTTGCCTGGCCATGCCCGTGAAATCATGGATACCGGTAGAAGCCGCTATATTACAACCTGCTTTGGCTGACATGAGTGCCACCCAACGCAAAGGGATGGTAATTTCCTCCGGTGAACTATATCGATTTCTGGCAACAACCGCCACGTTATCAATATCTATATCAGGACGAAAAAACCTGTTAAATAATATTATGGCACCAATACCTGCATTACTCAGTTTATGAATAAACCGGGCAGGATTTGTAAAATGAAATCCTATTTTTACCGCGATGGGTAACCCTGTATTTTTCTTCACCTCCTTAATAATATCAAAATAGGTATCTTCTATTCTCGAGGGAGGATAATTCATATCCGCAGGAGAAATACTTACGTTTAATTCCAGCCCATCGGCACCGGATTTTTCAATTTCTGAGGCAAAAACTGGCCATTCCCGCGGTGTAATGCAGTTAATGCTGGCGATA
Source organism: uncultured Bacteroidales bacterium (assembly GCA_964426725.1). Lineage (GTDB taxonomy): Bacteria > Bacteroidota > Bacteroidia > Bacteroidales > CAYRRV01 > CAYRRV01. The sequence goes on from CAYRRV010000015.1 coordinate 53,802, forward strand.
ACCGGAATACTGGTTTCCTTTTTTGCCGCTGCAATAAGATTCAAGTAGGCATCTACACCATCTTCACGACTAAACTCATTAAGGTAATCAATAGCTTCGGGGTACCAGAAATACATGTCGTCCTGGGTCATCAAGCGGTCTTTGTCTACAAGAATTTGCTCCTCGAAAAGAGATTTAAGAACAACGGCACCAACGCCGGCTTCCTCGCACTTCTTAACTTTTTCCACCGAGTTGGTCAGCTCAGAACTACTTACAATCAAGGGATTTTTTAGTTTCAAGCCCATGTAGTTTGTTGATAAATCCATAATCGTGTTGTTTTAAAGGGTTTATTGGTATTTTTATTCATTTACTGTTTCAGCCAAACGCTCAGGACACTTCAGATAACTGGTCAGGAATTCAAAAGCCGCTTCCAGGTTTATTTTAGCCTTTCTCGTGAGTGATTCTTTAAGCTCCCACTCGTATCCCCTGATATGCATAAGATAACATGCAGGAACTTTGCCGTAAATCTGTCTACATAAATTCACCACGAAACCAGGGCTGACCGAGTGCATGGTAAATTCAACCTTCGGGGAAGGCTCTACCTCTGTCATGCAATGGCCGGGAATATCTTCCATGGAAGCATCTGCAAAAACCACGACGTCACTGTTTGAAATTTCAGCAGCATCTTCAATATTGAGCTGATAATTAGAATCCGTGATGATATTTGTAAAATGATTATTTCTTGCCCACTTTTCAATCTTTTCAGCCAAAAGAACCCCGAGGCCATCATCCTGACGGCCCGGGTTACCGTATCCATAGACAAGTATCTTTGGAGTTGCTTGCATCATGAAATATACTTGTCAATTAATTTATCATCTTCACCAACCAAAGTAATCTCGAGTGGCATTTTGCCAAGCGCGTGGGTAGCACAGCTCAAACAGGGATCGTATGCTCTAATTGCTACTTCCACAGCATTTTTCATACCCTCTGTAATTTCGGATTTGCCGGTAAATTGTGCTTTAGCAACCTGGTTTACAGCAACGTTCATGGGTTCGTTATTATTAGTGGTAGAAACAATTAGGTTAGCCATTTCAATCTGATCATTATGGTTAACGCGATAATGATGGAACAATGTTCCCCTGGGAGCCTCGAGTAATCCGATACCCTCCAGTTTTTTCTCACCTTTGGTAACCAGGTCACCTTTCAGTAGATCCGGGTCATTCAGGAGTTCCTTCATCATCTCTGCACTGTGGAGTGTTTCTATTAACCGGCACCAGTGCATGTGCATGGCACTGTTACTGGGTTTTTCCTTCGTGTAATTCTTGTAGTATTCAAATTCCTTCTGTGCCATTGGGGTAGGAATAAACTCGGCAGTGTTCAGTCTTGCCAGTGGTCCTACCGTGTACCAACCATTCTTTTTACCCAGTTCTTTCAGGTAAGGAAACTTCATGTAGCTCCATGAGCGTACCTCTTCATCAATATATTGGAGATAATCCTGGTACTTTATATCGTTCAGTATCTTGTTACCATCCTTATCGACTGCCCTTAACACTCCATGATATAAATCAAGTGCACCATCCGCGCGAACCAAACTCAGGTAATTGGAAGGAAATGTTACAAATTTATCGATAAGATCAACATTCTTCGTGTGGTAATCTTTAAAGAAATCGAGAGCTGCCTGGGCCCATTCTATCATCTTGTCAATGTTCAGCGGGTCTGGTCCCTTGAGAAATTCATCTCGTTCTTCGATGGTAAGATGCTTATTAATTCCGCCGGGAATTGCACCGGTACCATGGATTTTTTTACCTGCAGTAGCCCGGATAACCTCCTGTCCGAATTTTCTCATCATCACTCCCTGAACAGCAAGATCCTTGTATTCCTGAGCCACGCCAATCACGTTTCGGACAACGGGATCTGCATCAACGCCAAAAAGAAGATCAGGTGATGCCAGGTGGAAAAAATGAAGGGCGTGCGACTGGAACATCTGGCCATAATGCATCAGGCGACGCATTTTTTCGCCAGTTGGTGTTAAACCGTCACCGGTTCCTGCTCCCACGATTTCATCCATCGCCTTGGCAGATGCCAGGTGGTGGCTCACGGGACATATTCCACAAAGACGTTGAACCAGTACCGGTGCTTCCCAGTAGGGACGTCCCTGAACAAATCTCTCAAACCCCCTGAATTCAACGATATGTAATCTTGTTTGTGTAACATTACCGGCATTATCAAGATGAACTGTCACCTTCCCATGTCCTTCAACCCTGGTTACCGGTTCTATTGTTATTTTTTGTGCCATTTTTCTAAAATTTTAATCAAATTTAACAACTTCATAAGGTAAATTCATTTCTTCACCCTTTATAAGAGCGACAAGGGCATTCCAGATCAAGTCAGCTCTCGGTGGACAACCCGGCAGGTAATAATCAATCTTAACTACCTCGTGACAAGGATATACTTTATCAAGCAAGATGGGTAGTTCCTCGTCGTTTGGAATGATTTTATCGTCATTTGCTACAACTGAAGGTGACTTAAGGTAGGCTTCCTCAAGACATTCCTGCACGGGCAGACCGTTTCTCATGGCGGGTAATCCACCCATGATCGCGCACTCGCCAACAGAAATAAGAATCTTGCATTGTTTCCTGAATTCCCGCAGAACTTCCACGTTCTCGGAATTACAACATCCACCCTCGATTAATCCAATATCACATTCCTTGGTGAACTCCTTTATATCATTTATTGGTGATTTATTGAATTCCACCAGTTCGATGAGATCCAATATTCTTTCATCGATATCCAGGATCGACATGTGGCAGCCAAAACATCCTGCCAATGAAGTTGTTGCAACTACTGGTTTACTCATTTTTTTATCAATTTTTATTTGTTTTTTCCATTTTTTCAATTTCACTACCAATCGGGCGATTATCAAATTTATGTGCCCCGATAGGTGTATCAAATCCTTTACCCCTTCTCATCAAAGCGCCAACAGGGCAAATAGCAACCGCTTCATCTGCTAATTCATCAGTAATTTTACCTACCAAATCGGGATCGATATTGATTTCAACCTGATGTCCGCGCTTTTTGAATGCAAAAATACTCTTGCCATTTTCATCCTTAATCCCGCGGATGCACCGTTTACATAAAATGCACCGGTTATGATCTTTCACGATCTTAGGATTATTGGCTTCCACGTTTCTTGGATTAAACTTGTAAGGAAAACGCGGAACCATCATCTGAAACCTGTAACCCAGCGCCTGTAATTCACAGTCTCCGCTTTTCTCACACGCGGGACAAAAATGATTACCCTCGACGAATAGTAATTCAACAATAGATTTTCTGATGTCTTGTATTTCTGCTGTTTCAGTCTCGATTTCCATTCCATCAGTAACGGGAGTGGTGCAGGATGTCATGGGACGACCATTCACGAGTACCGTGCATATGCGGCAAGCTCCCCTGGGTTTTACTCCCGGTATATTACACAAGGTAGGAATGTAAATACCATTTTCTTTAGCAGCTTCCACGATGTAATGACCTTTCTCGGCCATGCATTCTTTTCCGTTTATAGTGAATTTTACGATTTTATTCATGAGTTTTTAACATTTAATGGGTTTCAACAAATGGTTTTCTACCGGTTGCTTTAGCTGCAGCCTGAGAAGCGGAAGTAAGGTCAAAACCGGTATCAAAATCTTTTTCTTTTTGAACAAGGGAATTATAGAGCCCCCTGAAATTCCTGATGCTGGTAAGAATCGGGTTGCCCGCTGTCTGTCCGAGACCACAACGGTTTACCTTTAGCATCTTTCCCCATTCGAGCAAATCGTCTATATCAGAAGTGACCCCTTTGCCTTCCAGGATTTTTATTAATTTATCTCTCATGAGCACGGGTAATGCCCTGCAGGGAACACATGATCCACAAGATTCATCAATAAAGAAATCGGTAAAATTAAGGACGATATCTCTTAATAAATCCCGTTTTTTGCCAACAACAATTAGTGAGCCCCCGGTCGCCAGGTCCTCGTATCCCAAGGTACGACTAAAATCATTTGAACTTATGATCGAACCGGAAGGACCTCCAACCTGCACGCCCTGAACACTATCAACATCCGCACCCACCATTTCGAGGATATCATTCACGTTGAATCCCCATTCAACCTCGTAAACGCCGGGATACTTGCAATCACCGGAAATACTAAGGAGTTTTGTTCCGGTTGACTCGGGAGTTCCGAATGATTTATACCATTCCCCGCCATTAAGCATGACTTTAACCACGCTACAGAATGTTTCAACATTGTTCACCACTGTAGGCATTTCCAGGTAACCTTTTTCCACCGGGAAAGGGGGACGGTCGCGGGGCTCGCCTCTTTTTCCTTCAGCCGATTCGATAAGCGCTGATTCTTCACCACACACGTAAGCACCTGCACCAAACTGAATGCGTATATCGAAATTAAATCCTTTAATACCACCAATATCCTTGCCCAGGAGATTCCTGTCGCGTGCACCTTGCAAAATATTTTCAAGGTAGTTTTGCAGGTACTTGTACTCGTGACGAACATAGAGTATACCCTCGGTAGCGCCTACTGCATACGCTGCAATTACCATACCTTCAAATAGTAACTTAGGACGTTCCGTTAGGATAACCCTGTCTTTAAAAGTACCGGGTTCACCTTCATCTGCATTACAGAAAATATATTTTTTATCTCCTTCAGCCTTTCTGCAAAATTCCCATTTTAAACCTGTCGGGAAACCAGCCCCGCCACGCCCGCGGATATTGGACGACTTAACCTCCTCAATCACCTCCTCGGGCGACATGGTAGGCAGTTTCTTCCATACAACAATACCGGGAGTATATTCTTCTGAAAGTACCGGGCCTTTTTTGCGAATATTATTAAAAACCATTGACTTAATTAGTTCCGTATTGTTTTTTCCATCCCCGTAGGATTCAACAATTAAATCATGCTCGGTTTTGCCATCCTTGATATCTTTCACGATTTCCTTGGCCCTGTAAGGAGTAATCTTTGTAAATACAACCCCGTTTATGATGGCTGCCGGCTCCTGATCGTTCATGCCAATGCATGCTGTATCATACAACCCAATCAATCCATCTTCACTGACAGAACCAAAAGAACAGCCTGCCTCTTCCTCGAAGGCTTTCGCCACATCTTCCCGGCCCATCATATTAGCCACTGCGCTATTGTTCAGGTAAATGTTGAATTTACCGGTTGGTTGCATGCTAAAGAAATGGTAAAAAGAGATGGTCTGTTCCACGTCCACCTTCGAAATATCCAACTCAGCAGCGATTTCTGAAACAGCTTCATCCGAAATAAAGCCAAGTTCAGACTGTACATCAATAAGGATATCCATCAACCTGGTCTTATCCTTATTGTAATTCTCGATAATCGATTTCACGTTTGTTGCCATAGATCCTTAAATTATTTTTTATTACTTATTGTATATTTATTTGGTTTTTCTGTATTATTAATAAAATACACGAGATTAGTAAGCTCATGTTCAATATTGATGTTACGCACGTGCACCGCATCATTCCCCTTCAATATAACCGGAGTGAAATTTAAAACACCTTTTATGCCTGCCCTTTTTAAATTTTCAAAAGTTTCAACCGCAACGAGAGCAGGTACTGCTAATACGGCCAATCGAATGTCATTACCCGATACGAATTCTTCCAGAAGATCCATGTGATAAACCGGCACTGAAGATTTTTCATCAATTTTTTTACTGTCAATATCAAAACCTGCCACGATAAATATGGAATCTTCCTGGAATTGCTTAAAATGCATCAATGCTTGTCCGATTCTGCCGGTTCCGATAATAATTATCCTTTGTGGTTCTTTTAACCCGATTATCCTGTCAATTTTTTCAATAATACCATCAATATGGTATCCTCCTTTCTGAATACCGGTTATGCCAAACAAACTAAAATCTTTTCTTACCAGGGATGATGAAATATCAAGGGCCTCGGCAATGTTATCCGAAAAAACCCGAATAAATCCCATGGCTTTAAATCTGGTTAGCAAAGATTTATATGAAGTTAACCGTAATATTCTTTCCTTCTCACTCATTATTTGTTACGATAATAACTTTTTATCATGTTTTTGTAACTTATTTTAAGCTTTTTGGTCAAATTTAATTTATTGGCATAACATATTTTCAAAAAGCTTCTTTAGAATGATTTTAAATTTTATCCATAAAAAAAAAGAAATATTCGTTTTACCTGAAATGTAAAAAAAAACCCATAATTTTGTTTTTTATTTTTCATTTAAATTCCTAAATAACAGAATCATAACCAAAGATAGCTATTGATTAATTTAGAATGATATTAAATTATTGTTATTTTAATAACAATGTTATTTTAATAACAATAAATTATTTATCTTTGTGTTAATATTATGTGCAGGTAAATAATCAATTTTCTGTTATAATTTTAACACAACTTGAAGATGAAGGTAGAAGATGTAATTAATGTGCTGAATGCCAAAATTATTTGTGGAGAAGAAAATCTTGGGCAGGAAGTGCAGGCAGCTTTTGCATCAGATTTAATGAGTGATGTGTTAACACTTGAAAACGGGAATATCCTGCTTATTACCGGACTGGCAAATACGCAAGCCATCAGAACGGCTGAAATGTCAGATATTAAGCATATTGTCATAGTGCGAAATAAAAAAGCAACAGGAGAAATGATTGAACTTGCCAGGGAAAATGGAATGACCTTGCTGGAATGTCACGGGACCATGTTCAAAGCATCGGGACTTTTGTTTTGTGCTGGTTTAAAACCTGTTTACTGATTAGGAATGCATTTTGAATATAAAGTTGAAGGCGGAAATTTCACGGAAGCGGGTAAAGCATCCAGCGAGATTAAAAAGGTTTTAAAAAAACTGAATGTAAATGGCACCATCATAAAAAAAACCGTGGTGGCACTTTACGAGGCTGAAGTAAATATTGTCGCCCATGCTTACAAGGGAACCATCAAGGTAGATATCAGTACTGATATGATAACAATGGTATTGCAAGATGAGGGACCAGGTATAGCAGATATTGAACAGGCCATGCAGGAAGGATACTCGACAGCTTCAGAGGAAGTAAGAGAGATGGGATTTGGAGCAGGAATGGGACTTCCAAATATCAAGAAAAATGCAGATTCACTTGAAATCCAAAGTGATGTTGATGTTGGTACGATAGTAAAAATTGAAATAAAACTTACAAGAAATGCATAATGCAAACAATACCACGGTTCCTTTTTATCACGCGCTTAGCGTGTTGGAAGAGGTGTGTATTGGTTGTTCCAGGTGCATGAGGGTTTGTCCGACTGAAGCGATAAGAGTTAAAGATGGGAAAGCCAGGATAAATGCCAATAAATGCGTGGATTGTGGTGAATGCTACAAAGTATGTCCCGTGTCAGCTATCGTGGTTAAACAAGATGATCTGGATCAGATTTTTAATTACAAACGCAAAGTTGCACTGATACCAGCCGTTTTCACCGCGCAATTTCCTGAAAATATAAACAGGGACCTTATATACGCGGCACTGAAAGAAATCGGATTTACAGATATATACGAGGTTGAAAACGCTGTAGCAACAATTATCAGGGCTAATCAGGAATTGAATGCAGAAAGCAGACAAGATAACCCTGCCTTTATCTCTGCTTTTTGTCCGGCAGTTGTTCGTCTGATTCAGGTTAAATTTCCTGATCTGGTTGACAAAATTATACCAGTAAAACCACCTGTTGATATTGCTGCTTTACAGGTGAAAAAATTACTGCAAAAAGAAGGTGTACAAGGCATTGACATAGGTCTTTTCTACTTCACTCCATGCGCCGCGAAAATTGCAGCTGTGAAAACTCCTGTTGGAGATGATGCAACCAGGGTCAATGGTGTGATTAACATGGATCTCATGTACAATAAGGTTTTAAGAATCTTGAAACATTCAGGGACAGAAGATAATTTGAATCAAACTGAATTCAAGGGATGTCACGGGGCAGAATGGAGTCTTACAAAGGGTGAGTCTTCATATTTCGAAGGGAGATGCCTTTCTATTGATGGAATAAATAATGTCATCGAATTTCTTGAAAAAGTTGAAGATGGCGATATGAACCAAATTGATTACCTGGAACTCAGGGCATGTGACGAGAGTTGTGCCGGTGGAATCCTGGTTTCCGAAAACAGGTTTCTCACAACTGAAAGACTAAGGGAAAAAGTTAAAGCTCAAAAAGAAAAAGAAATAAGATCGATCACGGAAGATGAAAAATACTTTGCTGAACATGCCAGGTTAAAACCGATAAAACCCCGCTCCATTGATCCCCTGGATGAAGATATCGCGGTGGCCATGGAAAAAATGAAGAAGATAAGAAAAATTCTTTGTTTCCTGCCCGGATTTGACTGTGGAGCATGTGGCGCTCCCGGATGTCAGGCATTAGCCGAAGATATCGTGAATAATGAAGCTAATTTGTCCCATTGTATTTTCATGCAAAAAGTTATGGAGAAAAATAAAAAACTGAGCCCCGAGCACAGCTTGAATATCATTGAAAAAATTTGGGGTAAAGACAGGTTGGATAAAAATTGTAATAAAAAAGGTGCAGGAGATGACAGTTTCTGATATAGTAAAAGAATTGAGATTAAAAGTTCTGGCGGGCGCTAACGGACTGGATAAGGAAATCACTGGCGGGTACGCGTCCGATTTACTTAGTGATGTCATGGGAAACGCGGATGCCGGCAAGATATGGATCACGTTGCAAACGCATAAGAACGTGATAGCAGTCGCCTCATTAAAAGATTTAAGTGGTGTGCTCCTCGTGAATGGATTAAAACCCAATAGCGACATGGCCCAAAAAAGCAACGAGGAAAAAATCCCGGTATTAGGTACAAATGCAGGTGCTTTTGAAATTGCCGGTGAATTTTATAAATTGCTGGAAGAAAGGAAAAAATGAAAAAATACAGGGCTGATTTACATATTCACACGGTGCTCTCGCCCTGCGGGTCACTTGAAATGTCACCAGCCCGGATCGTTGAAAAGGCAGCAGAAAAAGGACTGGATATCATCGGGATAACCGATCACAACAGCACACTGCACTGCAAGTTAATTGAGACGATAGCCCTGGAAAAAGGCATTATGGTACTGAAAGGTGCCGAAGTAGCAACAAAAGAAGAGGTTCATTGCCTGGTGTTCTTTGAAAAAGATGAAGAATTGAATGCTTTTCAGCAGTTCATGGAAAAAAAAATGCCAGGGATCCGTAATAATCCAAGATTATTCGGATACCAGGTAGTAGTCGATCGAGAAGAGAATATCCATAAAGAAGTGGATAATTTACTTATCGCCGGTTTAAAAGCAGGTATAGATGAAATCTCGGAGGTGGTGAAATCTTTGAATGGGATGTTTATTCCGGCTCACGTGAACCGGGAAAAAAACAGCATTATCAGTCAGATGGGATTTATCCCTGATGATTTATTTTACGATGCCTTGGAACTTTCCAGGCACATTACCGTAAACGAGTTCATCAGGCTTCACCCTGAACTGGCTGACAGCACGTTTATCCGTAGTTCGGATGCACATTATCCTGATGATATAGGATATGCATTTACCTGCTTCGAGATGGAAGACAGATCATTCAGCGAAATTCGAATGGCTTTACATGAAACGGAAAACAGGAGGGTAATAACGGATGAATAACCTGGCTTTACATATCCTGGATATCGTGCAAAATTCAATTACGGCTTCTGCCAGCGAAGTGCAAATACTGATCAAGGAAAGTGCAAGGGAAAATATTTACAGGATAACCATTATCGACAACGGGAGGGGAATGAAAAAAGAATGGGCTGAGTTAGTAACTGATCCCTACACGACAAGCAGGAAAACAAGAAAAGTCGGGTTAGGTTTACCCCTTTTAAAACAGAATGCTGAAAGCACGGGTGGATTTCTCCGGGTTGAATCAGCGGAAGGAAAAGGTACCAGGGTCGTGGCCGAGTTTAAAAAAGATCATATCGACAGACCCCCAGCGGGCGATTTGCCAGGTATCCTTAAAATTATCGTTGCCGGAAACCCGGGTTTGAATCTTGTATACAAACATACCACGGGAAAGGGTACATACATGTTTGATACAGACGGGGTAAAAAAAATGCTTGATAATGTCCCGATTAATGAACCTAAAATTCTTCAGGCTTTGAAAGAAATGATAAAAGTAAACCTGCAGGAAATAAATGCAGAAGAATGATAGAAAAGACTGTTAAAATAATGATAAATATATTAAAAAGTAAAAATTAAAATGGCAAAAGTTAAATCACTGGAAGATTTAAAAAAACTTCAGGGAGAATTGCAGAAGAAGGTGCAACTAAGAGAAAATAGTGACCATCCTGAAAATGTAGTTCAGGTAAAGGTTGCTATGGCGACTTGCGGTATTGCGTCAGGCGCGAAAGATACCATGGAGTATCTGATTGACGAACTGGATAAAAGAAATATTGAAGCAGTGGTTACACAAACCGGTTGCATGGGATATTGCTATGCTGAACCCACTGTTGAAATTACACTTCCCGGGAAAGATCCAATTGTTTATGGAAATGTTGATACCCGAAAAGCAGATGAATTAATTGAAAAGTACATCAAGAACGGGGAGTTGGTAGACGGTATTATACCTGATAATTACGAAACCATTGATTCAAAATAAAAACAGGAGGATTTCAGAAATGACAAAATATAAAATGCACTTGATGGTTTGTGCTGGAACGGGCTGCAGGGCATCCGAGAGTCAAGCAATTGTAGATAACCTGAACACGATTCTCGAGGACAAAAACCTGCAGGATGAAGTACAGGTTGTTTCCACGGGTTGTTTTGGCTTTTGTGAAAAGGGGCCTATCGTGAAGGTTTTGCCCGACAATACCTTTTACACGGAAGTAAAACCCGAAGATGCCAGAAACATCATTGATGAGCACGTGGTAAAGGGCAGAATAGTAAACAAGCTTCTCTATAAAGATCCCGTGAACAAAGAAGAAATAAGCGATTCCAAGCACATGGGGTTCTACAAGAAACAAATCAGGATTGCCCTCAGGAATTGCGGATTCATCAACCCCGAGAATATTGACGAGTATATTGCACGAGATGGATACATGGCACTGGGTAAGGTTCTCAATGATTATTCCCCGAGGGAAGCTATTGATATTATTAAAGCTTCCGGTTTGCGCGGTAGAGGTGGCGGAGGCTTCTCGACCGGCCTCAAGTGGGAAATCACATATAACAGCAAGGCCGACATGAAATACGTGGTATGTAACGCTGACGAGGGAGACCCGGGTGCTTTTATGGACCGCTCTATTCTCGAGGGAGACCCCCACTCAGTAATTGAAGCCATGGCAATTTGCGGATTCTGCATTGGTTCTTCCAAGGGACTTATATACATAAGGGCAGAATACCCGCTGGCCATTAATCGCTTGAAAATTGCCATTGCCCAGGCCAGGGAATTAGGCTTGCTGGGTAATGATATCATGGGAACCGGATTTGATTTTGATGTTGAACTTCGATATGGTGCAGGTGCATTTGTTTGTGGTGAAGAAACCGCGCTCATTCACTCGATGGAAGGCAGTCGTGGTGAACCAACATTCAAACCTCCTTTCCCTTCAGAAGAAGGTTACCTGGGTAAGCCCACCAACGTGAATAACGTGGAAACTTTTGCCAACGTGCCGGTTATTATAAATAAGGGTTCCGAATGGTTCGCTTCAATTGGAACAGAAAAATCAAAAGGAACCAAAGTTTTCGCCCTTGCCGGGAAAATTAATAACGTGGGACTGATTGAAGTACCGATGGGAACCACTCTCCGCGAGGTTATTTTCGAAATTGGAGGTGGTATTAAAAACGGGAAAAAATTCAAGGCGGTGCAAACGGGTGGTCCCTCGGGTGGTTGTCTAACTGAAAAACACCTCGATACGCCAATTGATTATGATAACCTGCTTGCATGTGGATCCATGATGGGTTCCGGTGGCATGATCGTGATGGACGAAGATGATTGTATGGTTTCTGTAGCCAAGTATTATCTTGACTTCACGGTTGAAGAATCTTGTGGAAAATGTGCTCCATGCCGGATAGGTAACAAACGTCTTTATGAAATGCTCGATAAAATCACCAAGGGTAACGGAACAGACGAGGATTTGGATCTTCTTAAAAACCTAAGTAATGTTATCAAGGATACATCACTCTGCGGGCTGGGTCAGACAGCTCCCAACCCGGTGCTTTCCACCATGGATAATTTCTGGGAAGAATACATTGAACACGTGACTGATAAAAAATGTAGAGCCGGTTCCTGTCGCTCACTCGTTAAATATATGATCAGTGAAGAGAATTGCGTCGGTTGCACAGCATGCGCGAGAGCATGCCCCGTGAATGCCATTGCCGGTGAAAGGAAACAACTGCATACCATTGATCAGTCAATCTGTATCAAATGTGGTGCCTGTTTGGAGAAATGTAAATTTGATGCCGTTTATATTAGCTAACAATAATAAGGAATTGAAAGAATAATGGAAAAGTTAAAGATAACTATTGACAATAAAACACTGGAAGTCGAAAAAGGAACGAGTATCCTTGAAGCAGCCAGATCCGTGGGGGTGAATATCCCCACGCTGTGTCATTTGAAGTTGCACGACCTGAACATCGAGAATAAACCCGGTGGATGCCGCGTTTGCTCGGTAGAGGTAGTCGGGAGAAGAAACCTGGCTCCAGCCTGCGCAACCGAGTGCATGGATGGAATGACCATAAACACGCATAACATCAGGGTTCTGAACGCGAGAAAAACAGTGCTCGAATTAATCCTGAGCGATCACCCGTTTGATTGCCTGGTTTGTGCTAAAAATGGTCATTGCGATTTACAGTCACTTGCCCAGGAAATGGGAATTCGCAAATTACATTACACGGGAGAGCAATCCCATTACAGGGAAGATACATCTCCATCAATCATTCGTGAAATGGATAAGTGTATCATGTGCCGGAAATGTGAAACCATGTGTAATGATTTCCAGACCGTGGGTGCACTCTCTGCCGTTAACAGGGGATTCGAAGCTGTTGTGGCCCCTGCTTTCGAGATGAACCTGGAACACTCACCCTGTACTTATTGTGGGCAATGCGTGGCTGTTTGTCCCACGGGTGCATTAACCGAGGTTGATCACACGAATGCTGTTATCAGGGCACTGGCTGATCCCGGGAAAAAAGTGATCGTCCAAACCGCTCCTGCTGTAAGAGCAGCACTTGGAGAAGAATTTGGCCTTGAGCCAGGCACGAGAGTTACTGGCAAGATGGTATCGGCGTTAAGGAGCCTGGGCTTCGACTACGTGTTTGATACCGATTTCGCGGCCGACCTAACCATCATGGAAGAAGGTACCGAGTTACTCGGTCGTTTAAACGACTTCCTTGCAGGGAATAAAGATGTACAATTACCTATCTTAACCTCTTGCTGTCCGGCATGGGTCAACTTCTTTGAGCATCATTTTCCCGATTTAAAAGATGTTCCTTCTACAGCACGTTCGCCCCAACAGATGTTTGGTAGCATTGCAAAAACTTATTTTGCAGATACAATTGAAACGAAGAGGGAAGATATGGTTGTTGTTTCCATCATGCCATGTTTGGCCAAAAAATACGAGTGCCAGCGTGAAGAATTCAGCGTGGATGGAAACCCGGATGTTGATTTTGCTCTTTCAACCCGCGAACTGGCCAACCTGATCAAACAATCAAATATCGATTTTAACTCCCTGATTAATGATGATTTCGACAAACCGCTGGGCGAATCAACCGGTGCAGCCGTGATCTTTGGAACAACGGGTGGTGTGATAGAAGCAGCCGTTAGAACTGCATACGAGCTGCATACAAAAAAAACACTTGAAAATGTCGATTTCAAAGAACTCAGGGGTATGGAAGGTGTTCGTGAAGCCACTATTAATTTTGACGGACTGGAATTAAAAATCGGGATCGCGCATGGTCTTGGCAATGCCAGAAAGCTCTTAGAAGACGTTAGAGCGGGGAAATCTCTGTTTCACGCGATTGAAATCATGGCATGTCCCGGCGGATGTATCGGCGGGGGCGGGCAACCCCTTCATCACGGTGATTCTAGTATTATCAAGGCTCGGCACAAGGCTATTTACGAGGAAGATGAAGCCAAATCTCTCAGGAAATCTCACGAAAACCCTTACATTGAAAAGTTATACACCGAGTTCCTGGGCAAGCCAATGAGTGAAAAAGCACATCATCTGCTGCACACGCATTATTTCGACCGGAGTAAGAGATATTTAATTAAAGGTTAGTTGAAAAATAATTAGTAAAAAATAAAACATTTTCGTTATGTCAAGCGTTAAATTAGAACTGAAGCAGAAGGATGTTGATAAAATAAAAGAAATCTGTAAAGCATTTAACAATAAACCAGGTGAACTTATCAACGTTCTTCACCAGGCGCAGCAAGAGTTTGGATATCTTCCCGCGGAGGTTCAGGAAGTGGTAGCTGAACAAATGAATGTTTCGGTTGCCAAAGTTTACGGAGTAGTTACTTTTTATAGCTTCTTCTCCATGATTCCGAAAGGAAAATTTCCAATCTCAATTTGCACTGGCACAGCGTGTTACGTGAGAGGTGCAGAAAAAGTTTTGGAAGAATTCAAAAAAAGTCTTAATATTGAAGTCGGGGAGACAACATCGGATGGAAAGTTTTCATTAAGTTGTTTACGTTGTGTTGGTGCATGTGGACTTGCACCTGTTGTAATGGTTGGAGATAAAGTATACGGAAGAGTCGCACCCGAGGGTGTTAAAGATATCCTCATGGAATATGAGGATTAAATCATACTGCTTTATGGCTTTATGGTTTTTAGGTTTTAGGTTTGGTAAGGCCTTCCGGGGTGGTTCCCGGAAGGCTTTTTTTTTCTAAGGTTTTAGATTTGGTTTGATTTAGGTTTTAGGTCTGGTAAAATCTCCTGATTATAATAGCAGGAGATGTTTTTTAGGTTCAAATTTCGAACCTAAACCCGTGTCTTTCCTTTTATTTTCTATTCACGAGCTTGCAAAATTTGTAACTCGCTCTCATACATGCTTCTGCAATATTTATTCAAGACTCTCCGTAACTAACTGCTTTAATTTTTTCATCTCATGTTTGTGGAATCTCATACTGTTCCTGGGTAATCTATTCCCCAAACGACAGTAACCGGTTAAGCACTTCAAATCGATTATTTCTTATTAGTCAGCAACTTAACCTCGCAAATCGATTTGTATTCCTTCTGCTATACTTCCACGTGGCACATTTTTTTCCATTCTTAAAATTATAAATTAGCTAATTATGGCAAAGAAAATATCAAAAGAAGACCTACAGAAGAAACTTGAACGTAACAACGAGCAGTTTCACCTTGTAGAAGTTTTAAAACCGGATGAATATTCTAACCTGCACATCAAAGGTGCCATCAACATTCCCCTCGAGAGCATAAGTAAAGAATCAAGAGCAAAATTCAGCAATGATGATGAAATCGTGGTGTATTGCTCCGACAGTTCATGCACGGCAAGTCCAAAAGCGGCTGAAAAGCTGGAAAAACTGGGATTTAAAAACGTGTATCATTTCAAGGGGGGCAAAAAGGAATGGATAGAAGCAGGATTACCGACCGAATCAGGACAAAACTAATGACGCGTCACGTGTAACATTGAAGAAGTAATATCCTTTTTACGACATATGGCACAGATCAACCGTCATTTTTTCATTGACATGACACCAAATTAAAAAAGAAAACCTTATAATGACCGAAAAAGAAAAACAAAGAATACACGAGGCTGAAAACAAGGAATGGCTTGATTCATTGGAATATATTATAAATAATGAAGCCCCGGAAAGAGTACAGGAAATACTCAACCTTTTGCACAACAGGGCCGCTGAAGAAGGAATTCATTATGCCTGTCCTGCTACCTCCCCGTATATCAACACGATTCCGGCCAGCCAACAAAAGCCTTACCCTGGTAGCCGCGATATTGAAAGAAAAATCAAAAGCATCATCCGCTGGAACGCGATGGCCATGGTTGTCAGGGCCAACAGGGAATCTACAGGTATTGGAGGTCACATATCAACCTATGCCTCGGCAGCTACCTTGTATGAAGTAGGTTTTAACCACTTTTTCCGGGGTACTGAAAACGGGAATGCTGACATGGTCTACTTTCAGGGACATGCTTCACCGGGTGTATACGCCCGTTCTTTCCTGGAAGGCCGACTTACAAAGAAAGATTTGCACAATTTCCGTCAGGAACTGCGTAAGGAAGGTGGCTTATCATCTTACCCTCATCCCAGGTTAATGCCGGGATATTGGCAATTCCCAACAGTTTCGATGGGTCTAACTCCCATTATGGCCATTTATCAGGCCAGGTTCAACCGGTACCTTGAAGATCGCGGGTTAATAGACAAATCAGATCAAAAAGTGTGGGCGATGCTGGGTGATGGTGAAATGGACGAACCGGAATCCATGGGTGCAATCACGCTCGCCTCAAGGGAAAATCTTGATAATCTTGTTTTCGTGGTAAATTGTAATCTCCAGCGACTGGATGGTCCGGTAAGAGGAAATTCAAAAATCATTCAGGAACTTGAAGCCGCTTTCAAAGGTGCACGCTGGAATGTTATCAAGGTCATCTGGGGCAGCGACTGGGACCCTCTCTTAGAAAAAGACAAGGATGGAGTACTTGTTTCACGCATGAATGAAACCGTTGACGGGCAATTTCAAAAATTTTCTATTTCAAAAGGTTCCTATATTAGGGAAAATTTCTTTGGAAAAGATGAACGTTTGCTTAAAATGGTAGAAAACTACTCCGATGAACAACTCGAAAAAATGAGAAGAGGAGGACACGATCCCGTTAAAGTTTTTAATGCATACAATGCCGCGATGGAACATAAGGGCACGCCTACAGTAATTTTAGCTCAAACCATTAAAGGGTATGGTTTAGGTGAGGCCGGGGAAGGCAGGAACGTTACCCACCAGCAAAAGAAACTCAACGAAGAAGAATTAAGACAGTTCAGGGGCCGGTTTGGTATTCCCATATCGGATAAAGAAGTTGCAGAAGCTCCTTTTTACAAGCCCGATGAAGAAAGCGAGGAAATGAAATACCTTCAAAAACAAAGGAAAAAACTGGGAGGATTCATCCCCGTGAGAAAAAAAGAAAATTTTCAGCAAATAAAGATGCCCAATCCAAAAATATGGGAAGAATACCTGAAAAGTTCACGTGACCGGGAGGTCGCTACAACCATGGTTATAGTTCAAATCATATCCAACCTTCTTAAAGACAAAGAAACAGGCAAATATATTGTGCCGATTGTACCAGATGAATCACGAACATTTGGCATGGACACGCTTTTCAGGCAAGTAGGGATATACTCCCACGTGGGTCAGCTATACGAACCCGTTGACAGGGAAAGCCTGCTTTATTACAAGGAAACAAAAAGCGGTGCAATCCTGGAAGAAGGTATCACTGAAGCCGGGAGCATGTCTTCATTTATAGCTGCCGGAACAGCAGGCGTTACACATGGTGTACCAACAGTACCTTTTTTCATTTTTTATTCCATGTTTGGTTTTCAAAGAGTGGGTGATCTTATTTGGGCAGCAGCCGATATAAGGGCCAAAGGATTCATGATCGGGGGTACTTCAGGCCGGACTACCCTCCCCGGCGAGGGTCTCCAACATGCCGATGGAAACAGTCACCTGATGGCCTTCACTGTCCCAAATCTCAAAGCGTACGACCCAACCTATGCTTATGAAGTGGCCGTTATCGTGAAGGAAGGCCTCAGGAGAATGTATGTTGAAAATGAAGATCTAATATACTACATCACCGTGATGAACGAGAAATATACCATGCCGGAGATGCCTAAAAATGTTGAAGAGGGAATCCTGAGAGGCATGTATCCTATCAGGAAATCAAGGAAAAGGAAAGAAGACCAAAAGGCAATATTACTGGGAAGTGGTGCCATTTTAAGAGAAGCATTGGATGCTGCCACTATTCTTGAAGATAAATTCGGGATAACCACGGATGTCTGGAGTGTAACAAGTTACAAGGAACTATATCAGGATGCCACGAACATAGAACGAGACAATGCCAGGCAGAACAACAATGACATGACATATATTGAGGAATGCTTTAAAGACGAAAAGAATCCTGTATTTGTAGCCGCGACTGACTATCTTAAAGCAGTTCCGTTAACCGTGGCCAGGTATTTTCCATATGATTTTTACGCGCTGGGAACCGATGGATTTGGAAGAAGCGATAACAGGAAAGCTTTACGTGACTTTTTCGAGGTTGATGCCAAACATATTTCTTTTACTGCTATCGCTGGACTTGTTAATAAGGGAGTACTCGATAAAAGCATATTGGGTAAAGCCGTTAAAGAACTTAAAATCAATAAAAGTAAGGTAAACCCGGCATTCCATGATATCTAATGTTTTCTAAAATCCAAATAATATTGAATCAAAATGGCCAGAGAAGTTAAATTACCTGAAATCGCGGAAAATATAGAAGAAGCAACCGTGATAAGTATCCTTGTATCAGAAGGTGACCACGTGGATGAAGATCAGGGAATCATTGAAATTGAAACCGAAAAAGCAGCATCAGAAGTTCCCTCTCCTGTTGCAGGAACTATAAAAGAGATTAGAGTGAGCGAGGGTGATGAAATAAAGATAGGTAGCGTTATTGCTGTAATAGAAGAAGAAGAAGAAAAAGAAGACGATGATGAAAAGGAAGTGAAAGAGGAAGAGGAAGATAATGAAAATGAGAAAAAGGAGATAGAAGAGGAGGAAGAGGAGAATAAGAAAGAGGAGGTGGAAGAGGAAGAAGATGATGAGAATGAGAAAGAGGAGA
>CAYRRV010000016.1:0-63966 GCA_964426725.1 uncultured Bacteroidales bacterium
TTCGTCTAGGGGTTAGGACGCCAGGTTTTCATCCTGGTAACAGGGGTTCGAATCCCCTAGGGACTGCAAAGCCGCTCAAAATACGGGCGGTTTTTTTATTTTTGAAATACACGTTCAAAAAATTCGCCTGGAACAAACCCACCGAAATTTCCCGAGCTCATCAAAAGCACTACCATTCCAGGTTTAATCTGTTTTTTCAGAAATTCTTCCAGTTCATCCTTGTCACCAACAACATGCAACCGGGGTTCATGAAAGCTATCCCTGATCCTTCCCGGGTTTACTATTTCAATTTTTTTATGATCTGCTGTTTTTGCACTGTAAAAGACAACAGGGATATCCGCTGATTTAAGTGTACCCTTATATAAAGGTAAAAATTCAGGTTTCAGGCTGCTATAAGTATGAAGCTCCATGCAAGCAAGAATTTTCTCCCGGGGAAAACGGGACCTGACTGCCTCAAGCGTTGCTTTTAATTTTGAGGGGGAATGGGCAAAATCCTGAAATACGCGAATGCAGGATTTATTATATATTTCCTCAAGCCTGCGGGCAGCTCCCCTGAAACTTTTTATCGCGTCATAAAACCGAGTATCATCAATTCCCGCCTCCCTGCATGCCAATAGCGCCGCGGAAATATTTTCCATGTTATGTTTTCCAAAAAAATTCACGGGTATTTCATGATCTTTTGAAAGAAGAAATATCTGCCCTCCCTTATTAATCCAGGGATGTGCCTGATAACTAATTGATAATACAGACTCTTTTAATTCCCCATAAATTTTTTGTAATTCGTTATCTTCATGGAAGTAGATAAATGTACCGCCCGGTTTTATCATTAAAACAAACTTCCGGAATTGTTCCACGTACTTTTCAAATGTTGGAAAGACATTGATATGGTCCCATGCAATACCACTAACAACTGCCACATCGGGATGATACAGGTGAAATTTCGGACGAGGATCAAGCGCGGATGCCAGGTATTCATCTCCCTCGATTATGGCAATTTCGGCCTGATCATCAATACCAACCATGGTTTCAAACCCCTCGAGCTGAGAACCCACGAGGTAGTCAAATTTAAGGTTATTGAATTGTAACACGTGCATTATCATGGAAGTGATGGTTGTTTTTCCATGACTCCCGCCGATAACAATTCTTTTTTTATTTTTCGTTTTTTCATAAATAAATTCAGGAAAAGAATATATTTTTAATCCCAATTCTTTGGCCCTGGATAATTCAGGATTATCTTCACGTGCATGCATTCCAAGAATAACACAATCCAAATCAGGGGTAACACGCTCGGAAAACCATCCTTCCCGACCAGGCAATAATCCATATTTTTGCAACCGGGTCCTGGAAGGTTCAAATATCTGATCATCCGAACCACTAATTTTATACCCTTTATGATGAAGCGCGATGGCCAGGTTATGCATAACTGCTCCTCCAATCGCGATTAAATGCACTTTCATATCTGGGAACTATTTTTAATGGTATTTGTTAATTCCGTAATTAACCTGATTATTTTATATTTTTGTCAATTTTGTTGATACAATAATAATCAATTAAAAACAACTTATTTTAAAATGGAAATATATTCTTTGGAAACGGGCAACATGAAACTGGATGGAGGTGCGATGTTTGGCGTTGTACCGAAAAGCCTATGGCAAAAGGAATATCCAGCTGATGAAAACAACATGTGCAATATTGCCTCACGAAGCATGTTCGTGATTACAGGGACCAAGAAGATTCTCATCGACACGGGAGTAGGTAATAAACAAGATGAAAAATTCCTTGGTCATTATTACTTAAACGGGGAGGCAACTCTTGAAGATTCTTTAAAAAAATTGGGATATAGAAGTGAAGACATAACCGATGTAATCCACACTCACCTGCACTTTGATCATTGCGGGGGATCGGTAGTTTATGATAACAGGGGCAAACTTATTCCGGCCTTTCCCAATGCCACCTATCACGTGAGCAGGTTACACTGGGACCTGGCCAATGATCCCAATAGAAGGGAAAAAGCTTCTTTCCTTGACGAGAATATAAGGCCACTGGAAGAAAATGGCAAGTTAAATCTTATTGAAAAGGAAGGTGAATTGATGCCCGGCATTAATATTCGTTTTTACAAGGGGCACACGGAAGGACAAGTAGTTCCTTTTATTCAGCATGAAAATACAATAATTGTATTCGTGGGTGATTTAATGCCACTTATGGCCAATATACCCATTGCCTGGGTTTGTGGTTACGATACACGCCCCCTTGATTCACTGAAAGAAAAAGAGGCCTTTTTGAATGAGGCATATGAAAACAATTACATCCTGTATTTTCAACATGATATTTTTAACGAATGCTGTATGCTGGAGAAATCTTCCAGGGGGCTTCGCCCAGGAAAAAAATTTCCCTTAAGAGATTTGTTTGAATGATGAATATTATCCAAACATTTCTAATGTAGCAAAAAACATCTCGTGAAATAAACCCACGAAAAGGCCAACAGATACAATGGTGTCCGCGAGTACTAGTTGATAAATCGCGAGTTCAGATTTTTTTAGAAATATTATCAATCCCAATCTCAGACCCATCTGAATTATAAAAAATAAAAACACGGGTATTGAATAGGGATTATATGCCCGCGCTGTAGTAATATTCCCTGTAACCAATTCAGAAAATGCCCTGCTCATCCCACAGGAGGGACACGGCTTCCCGGATAATTGTTGATGCACGCATTCAACCGGATGGTTTTCTCTTGTTGAAGAAAAGATGCCGGAATAAATCATCATTAGAATGATAATCCCGGCAAAAATAAAATTTATCAGTATGTAAGATTTTTTATCTATCCTTATTATTGCTTTTATTCAACTTCCTGCAATGCATCCTCGTAGTTCGAATGAATTTCCTCAAATCTAGCCTGTTGTTCTTCTGACATTCGCGGTGCCGCGGCCGCGAGCCTGGTTGCAAGAGCTGCTGCTTTAACAGCAGTTTTAGAATACGCGGACATGGCGGAGACATTTCCATCTTGCGCCTTATCAATAAGTTTCACGTACTCGTTAACCAGTTCTTCATAATCAGTCAGTATCTCGTTAAACTCATCTTCAGTTAAAGGTTCATCAGACATCTCTTCGCCATCAGATTTTTCTAAATCTTTCAAAGATTCTTCCATTTCTTCACCAAAACCTTCCAGTGTTTCCTCGTAATCCTCCCCGAATTCTTCTTCCAGGGTTTTTTCTATCTTATTCTTAAATACACTTCCTTCTTTTGCAACACCTCCCAGGAACACGCCCCAAACAACAGCCACGGATGTACCGATAATAGATATCACGAGAGCGGCAATTATCAATCCTTTGGCTCCATTACCTTTATTAGCCTGATTTAACCCAATGGCACTTAAAACGATACCGACTAAACCTGGTACAAGAGCGATTAACCCGACGCAGGGAATAAATGATACAATAACCGCGATAATTCCAAGGACAAGCCCGGCAATGCCAAGACCCTGACCTGCATTTGTTTTGTTTTCTTCAGCCATAGTGTTTATGATTTTTGGTTATACTATTTGCAACCAAATATAAAAAAATATTCATCATAAACCAATTTCGTGTGGCATATTAAACAAAATAACAAGAACCATTGCAACACAGAAATCTTACACGAGAGTCTTGTCAATCAAAAAATGTCGGTTGACCTGTGCCACGAGTCTTAAAAAAAGGATGCCTCTTCAGAAATTTCTAATATGACGCATCACTATCGCGACTTCTATTCTTCCAGGGTTTGAAGTAGTACTTCCAAAATTTTCTTTGCAGCATAGGGTACAGAGGTCCCTGGCCCAAAAATTGCCGCCACCCCGGCATTATACAAGAACTGATAATCCTGGGCGGGAATAACTCCCCCGGCAATCACGATTATGTCTTCTCTGCCCAGTTTTCTTAATTCTTTCATTACCTGGGGAATTAAGGTTTTATGACCTGCTGCCAAACTTGAAACACCCAACACGTGTACGTCATTTTCAGCACATTGACGAGCTGTTTCGGCAGGAGTTTGGAAAAGAGGACCAATATCAACATCAAAACCTATATCGGCATAACCGGTTGAAACAACCTTGGCACCACGATCGTGTCCATCCTGTCCCATTTTAGCTACCATTATCCTTGGTTGACGACCTTCGAGTGAGGCAAATTTTTTAACAAGTTCAGAAGCTTCTTTAAAATCAGGATCCTCTTTTGATTCAGAAGAATATATCCCGGAAATAGATCGAATAACAGCCTTGTAACGACCAGATACTTTTTCAATTGCATATGAAATCTCACCAAGTGTGGCCCTTCTTTTTGCTGCTTCAACAGATAATTCCATGAGATTTCCCTTGTTAGTTTTAACAGCTTCGGTAATAGCATCCAAGGCTTTGTTAACATCCTCCGGGTTTCTTTCCTTTTTCAATTTTGCCAGCCTTTTTAACTGGGCCTCGCGCACGGCCGTGTTGTCAACCTCAAGTATATCCAGGGGTTCCTCCTTATCGAGTTTATACATGTTCACACCAACGATAATATCTTTCCTGGCGTCAATTCTTGCCTGTTTGCGTGCAGCCGCCTCCTCGATTCTCATTTTAGGCAGCCCTGTTTCAATAGCCTTGGCCATGCCACCCATTTTTTCAATTTCCGTTATCAGATCCCAGGCTTTATGAGCCAATTCATGGGTAAGTGATTCAACGTAATACGATCCGGCCCATGGATCTACAGCTTTCGTTATAGAAGTTTCTTCCTGTAAAAATATCTGGGTATTACGGGCTATACGTGCCGAGAAATCTGTTGGGAGGGCGATAGCTTCATCCAGCGCGTTGGTATGCAGTGATTGAGTATGTCCTAACGCGGCAGCCATGGCCTCGATGCAGGTACGTGAAACATTATTAAATGGATCCTGCTCGGTAAGCGACCAGCCGGAAGTTTGAGAGTGAGTGCGAAGTGCAAGAGATTTCGGGTTTTTGGGGTTGAACTTTTTCACTATTTTTGCCCAAAGTAACCGGGCTGCCCTCATCTTGGCAATCTCCATGAAATGATTCATCCCAATGGCCCAAAAGAAGGATAGCCTGGGAGCAAATTGATCAATATCCAAACCGGCATCAATACCTGCTCTCAGGTATTCCAGCCCATCGGCCAGGGTGTAGGCCAGTTCAAGATCTGCTGTCGCACCAGCTTCCTGCATGTGATATCCTGAAATGGATATTGAATTAAAGCGGGGCATATGCTTAGCCGTGTATTCGAAAATATCGGCAATTATCTTCATGGAGGTCTCGGGTGGATAAATATATGTATTCCGCACCATGAATTCCTTGAGAATATCATTCTGAATGGTACCGGTCAGTTCTTCCAATTTTGCTCCCTGCTCAAGTGCTGTAACGATGTAGAATGCCATCACCGGTAAAACAGCACCGTTCATGGTCATGGATACCGACATTTTGTTAAGGGGTATCTGATCGAAGAGTATTTTCATGTCAAGGATAGAATCAATAGCAACCCCGGCTTTTCCAACATCCCCAACTACCCGCTCGTGATCTGAATCATAACCCCGATGGGTAGCCAGATCAAAAGCCACGCTTAATCCTTTTTGCCCGGCAGCAAGATTACGCCTGTAAAATGCATTTGATTCCTCCGCGGTGCTAAAACCCGCGTACTGACGAATGGTCCATGGACGGGTAACATACATGGTAGAATATGGGCCTCTCAGGTATGGAGGTATACCAGCCGCGTACTGCAAGTGCTCCATCTCCCGGAGATCATCACGGGTATAAACCTGTTTTACTTTAATGTGTTCCGGTGTAAGCCAGGCAGTTTCGATCCCTGGCTTATTTATTTTCTTCTCTCCTGCAACTTCTTCTTTTATATTGATTTTACTAAAATCGGGTCTCATGATTGACAAATTTTTTCAATTAAATAATACCGAGCTTTTGCTGGAAACCTTTCAATGTTTCCAACAAGTTGGATCTCAAGTGAATAAAATTTTCTATTCCTGCATCCTTTAAAAGTTCAACCGAATCTTTTGGATATCCGGCAATCACGATGATGGCTTTGTCTTTCAGATTCTTACACACTCCCGGTGTAATAGCGGGGTATTCTTCATCAGCGCTACAAATCACTACTATTTCTGCTTTACTTTCTATTGCTGCCTCAATTCCCTTTTCAATGGATGTAAAACCAAGATTATTAATGATCTTAAATCCCGCGCACCCGAAAAAATTAGATGCAAAGTTCGCACGGGCAGTTCTCATGGCAGGATTTCCATATGTTAATAAAAACACGGAAGGTATCCCATTTTTCATTTTCCCGGTATTGAGCCGCAATTTTTCAATGTCTTCGGCTCCCCGGAATAATTTAACAGGTTCTCCTATGGTTGTTTTTGCCACGGGCTGCACCGGGAATGCAATAGAGAAATCTATGCTATCCGTTACATTTTCTTCCGGGTTAGGAAATTGATTGATGCCGAGTAATGTTTCTTTCCTGGAAGCTATTCCTGCTCTTCTTTTCGCGGAAGTTTCTTTTATCCATTTTTGAAGGATACCTTTCCTGAATGCAGCAGTAAAACCACCTGCCTCCTCTGCTTCAAGAAATAGTTTCCATGTTTCTTCGATGATTCCCAGGGTAAGATTTTCCAGGTAATAAGATCCTGCCGCGGGATCCGCTACCTTATCAAAATAAGCTTCTTCTTTTAAAACAAGCTGCGTGTTAAGGGCAATTCTTTCTGAGAACTCAGAAGGATGTCTGAAATAAAAGTCATATGGCTTCACGTTCAATGAATCGGTACCACCGAGTATAGCAGCCATGGCCTCTGTTGTACTCCTGAGCATGTTGGTATGTGCATCGTAAATGGCTTTATTCCAGTCAGATGTTACTGAATGGATAAATACTTTTGATGGTACTCCTTTTTTACCAGTGAAAGCCTCCACAATTCTGAACCATAATAATCTGACAGCCCTGAGCTTGGCTATTTCCATGAAATAAGCAGGGCCCGTACCAAGATTCAACTGAATTTTCCTGGTGATATCGGCTACCGGTAATCCCTTGTCGATCAAAAAGGAAATGTATTCTACCGCGGCAGATAAACTACAAGCTAGTTCTTCCACGACCGAAGCACCTGCATTCTTGAATAAATAGCCATTGACACCAATTGTCCTGAAATTTTCAGATGCTTGCCAGTCTTTAACCAACTTGGCAACCTCTTCCAAATCTTTTTCCCTGGAGTTAACAAAGTTTCCGGTAATTGCCAAAATAGATAATGGATCAAAATCTAGAGAACCGTTCATAATGAGCGGGTCAAATTTTCTTTCCTCGATAAGATCAAGTAAAATGGAACTAAAACGGGAACCTTCCTCTCCTACACACAGGTTAAAATTAATATTCTCAATGTGAATATCATTCAGGAGATCTTTCATGTCTCCCACGTAATTGATGGCCGCACTTTCACCGCATCTCTTCACGATAAATCCAAGAGAAGTAACACCTTTTTGCAGCGCCTTTAATGCCCGGGTGTTGATTTGAATTGGATTGGTAACCCGGAAATCCTGTCTTATTTCCCATGGGTTTCCATTAGAATAATTACCACGGGCAAACGGGTACTCACCTGGTAATTTACCCAGCCAGTAGATCCCTTCTATATCCTTTCCCGTGTAATACGGCCTGATGTTCAGGTGCTCGTGAGTTTTCCAGATAAGTTTTTTCTCATAATCAGCCCCTTTTATATCTTCTGCTATTTTTTTTTCCCAGTCCATTGGGTCAACAGGTGGAAATTCTTTAAAAAGGTTTTTCACCGCCATATGTATTTTTTTGAAATGAAATGCAAAAATACATGTTTTTGTTAATAGATACCTATCGTGAAATATATTATTGAACAGTTCAGGCTTATAAAATAGAATCACCGGGAGAAGGTAGAAATAAATATGAAAATTAGGCCTGAAAAATTTTAAGCTGCAGATCATGTCCGTCGAATTCCGCGTATGAATACATGCTGATCCATTCGCCAAGATTTATGTACCTGCTACTTTTACCCAATTCCATATCCACCATGATGTGACGATGTCCAAAAATATAATAATCGTGATGTTCTTTTTGTTCAATACTTTTTGCATGCTGAAACAACAATTCCTTTTCTTCTCCCTTGAATTCATCTGCTTCAGTTTTTCCATACCGGCTTTTTCGGGACCAGTAATGAGCCAGGCTAATGGTAAAATTCGGATGAATTCTGGCATAAAACCATTGCAAAATCCGATTCCTGAAAGCTGCTTTCAAAAGTTTGAAGCCAGGATCACCGGGTCCCAGCCCGTCACCATGCGACAGGTAGAATTTTTTATTGTTTATAACAGTTGATAAAGGCTCAGGATAAAGGATAATACCAATCTCCGAGGGAAGATAATCAAATATCCAGACATCATGATTTCCGGTGAAATAATGTATTTTAACACCTTTGTCATTAATTTCTGCTAATTTTCCAAGGGTGCGGGTAAATCCTCTTGGAACTACTTTTTTATATTCAAACCAGTAATCGAAGATATCTCCAAGCAGATAAAGAGCAGATGCATGATCCTTAATTTCATCCAACCACTTAACAAATAGTTTTTCCCGCTTTATACTATCTTCGCGGGGATGCATACCCAGGTGGATATCTGAGACGAAATATATTTTTTTTTGCCCCACGTTTAAAGAACCTCCTGCAATTTTTTTTCCAGTTTTTTACCAAAAAGATTCTTCCCTAAAATATCTCGGTCAGGACCAATAAGATAATTAGCGGGAATTTGTCTGATATTATAAACCCTTGCAGCATGGGAATTATTTATTTCCATCTCACTAACGGATATCCAGGGAAGGTTATCTTTATGAACAGAGTTGATCCAACTTGCTTCAAGCGTGTCAAGGGATACCTGATAAATTTCAAAACCTTTCCGGTGGAACTTGTTATAAACCTCCTTCAAATCCAGATTATCTAAACGGCATTCAAAACATGAAGAGGATGTAAAGGATAAAAGAATATACCTGTCTGTCAGATCGAGTAAACGAACAGTATCTCCTGAAATATCAGGAATTTCCAAATCCGGAATCGATTCTCGCGCATTTGCAAACATTTTTCGCATGGTTGAATGTTTCATCTCCTCCATCCGGGATTTAAAATCAACAACAAGTGATTTCACGTGGGGTGTGTTTGGATATTTAACAGAAAGTGAATCAGACACGATTTTAAAGTATTGCATATCTTTGGGAGAATAAAAAATGTAACTCCCGGGTTTAATCTCCTGGTAAAGAGCAACAATGCTGGCCAGTGAATTATAATTTTTTATCACGAAACCAATTGATGCTTTTCTTTGCTCGTTCAATATTTTCATGTATTCCTGGTTAATTGCATCAATTTTAGGAGTGTTGCCGGGATCATTTTGAATTGAATTAAATACCGAGTTAAGTGAATCAACTTTCTCGCGGGTTTGTGAAACCTGCAGGTTAAGATCTTTAATCAGTTGAGATTCCCTGGAACCATCCACCTCGTAATCAACATGAAAATTTTCGTAAGAGGTTTCGACCCGGATTTTATCACCGGGTTTAACAATCAGTGTAATAAATTTTTTCCTTTCAAGACTAAGCTGATAAAAGTCGGGCACTTTGGTTTTTGACCTGAATTTGAAAGTTTTACTCTTTCCTAGTATGGCTGAATCAATGGGTACACTTTTACTAACTTTTAAGCTGTTAAAGTATATTTTCGTTTTTTCCGGTGCGTCTGTTATTTTTCCTTCGACCATGAATTTTTCCTTCCTGCCACATCCCATTATTAAAACAGACATTAATAACACGTTGACAAGTTTGAAAACTACCGAATTGTACTTCATTCTCAAATAATAATTATGAAAACTAAATCTTTTTATCATCTGCTAAAAATTTCTTCCAATTTATTTGTTAAGTCCTCTCCCATGAGGTTTTTCGCGATTATTTTTCCCTCGGTATCCAGCAGGAAATTAGCGGGTATTCCCTCTACGTGATACAGGGGTACAACAGGCGAACTCCAAAACATTAAATCACTTACTTGTGTCCAGTAAAGCTTATCTTTTCTTATTGCATTTATCCATGCCTCACGATTCTTATCCAGGCTCACCTGGTAAATTTCAAAACCCCTGTTTTTATATCTCCAGTAATTTTTAACCAGGTTAGGATTTTCTTCCCGGCAGGGTTCGCACCAGGAAGCCCAAAAATCAACGAGGACATATTTTCCTCTTAGTGATGATAATAAAACTGTATCTCCTTTTGGACTGGGCAATGCTATTTCAGGTGCAGTAACACCAATACCCACGGCTTCTTCCATCTTCTTTCTCCGTTCGAGTTGTTGCTCCAAATCCAGCACGTGTGCATGAAGTGATTTCACGGCTTCCAATTCAGGATACTTTTTCATGAGTGTTGTATCGACCACTTTAAAATACCAGTAATCTTCAATTCCCTTGAAAACCTGTCCGCCGGGAATTTGTTGATAAAGCGCCATGAGTCCGGCAAGATTTCCCGCGTTTTCCTTGATGAAATCTTCTGCAAACTCCCGGTGTTCACTGCGAATTACATCAAACAAGGTATCCAGTTTTTTTTTCACTTCAGGTAAAGAATCAGTATGAAGGCTTTCATTGTATCTTCTGTTAAGTTCTTCCATTTGCTGGTAGGTATAATTAATCCTGTTTACCATCTCCTGCACTTTTATTGAGGATTCCGAGCCACTTACCTGGTATGTTTTCAAAGGTTCACGGGCATCGGCTGAAATATAAATTTGCTCCCCGGGATGTATCACCAGGGTAATGTATTTTTCTCTCTTCAACCTGAGAGAATAATACCCGGGGATATCCGTTTTCCCTGACATTTCAAAAAAGCCAGCACTGTCTGCACGGGTTGAATCCACTGGGATCAGATTATCAGTGGTCATCTTATCCAAATATATATAACCGTCGGGCGGGTTTTTCAGGGTTCCCGTGACTGAAAAACTACCACTTTCTTTACATCCCGACATGCAAAGTAAACCCAGTAAGAAAGGTAAAACAAATCTGATGTTCCTCAATATGCTTACTCGTTTCATTTTCATTCTGCTATCAAATTTCCTGCAATAAATTATTTTCATGTTGAAAACGAAAAACAAAGCTATTAATTATTCAGTAATTCATTGAGAATCTCCCGTGTCAATTTCGGGTCTGCTTTTCCCCCGGACTTTTTCATGATTTGACCCATGAAAAACCCTGATAATCCTATTTTCCCTTTTTGGTATGCCTTCACTTTCGATGGATTTTCATTTAAGACCTGCCGGGCTATCTCTTCTAATTCATTCGTGTCTGAACTCATGATCAGGTTATGCTGTTTAGCCAAGAACCCGGGATCTTTACCTGAATCCTCTTCCAGCAAAGGCAAAAGTTTTTTTACGGCAATACCATGACTAATAATACCCTTGTCAATCATATCAATAATAATTGCCAGTGCGTCGGGCTGCAGAAAGTATTCCTTAATAGATAATTTTTTTTCGTTCAGGTAAGATTTCACCGGTCCCATGATCCAATTGGCAATATTTTTATAATTATTAGTACGTGAAGCCGTTTCCATGAAATAACCGGCAATCAGAGCATCTTCCGAAATGACTCCCGCGTCATACTCCGAGAGGCCAAATTCTGTTATCATCCTTTCATAAACTTCACCGGGCAGTTCCGGCATTTGATCCTGCAGCGTTTTAATATATTCTTCTGAAATTTTTACTGGAGTTAAGTCAGGTTCAGGAAAATACCTGTAATCTTGAGCTTCTTCTTTGCTTCGCAAAGGAATAAGCATATCATTAACCGTGTCATAATGCAGGGTTTCTCTCCGGACGTTCCCTCCCTTGCCAAGAATCATTTTCTGTCTGCTAACCTCCAGGTTAATGGCTTTTTTCACGTTATTCAAAGAATTAAGATTCTTAATCTCCGTGCGGGTTCCATAATATTCAACTCCTGCCGGACGCAGCGAAACATTTGCATCGCACCGAAGGCTTCCTTCCTCCATGTTTCCATCACATATTCCCAGGTACCTGACCAGTTTTCTAATTTCTGCAAGAAATTGATAAGCCTCACCAGACGACCGTAAATCAGGTTCCGTGACAATTTCAACCAGGGGCACCCCGGCCCTGTTTAAATCAATTAAAGAATAGTCTGGATTCAGATCATGGATACTTTTCCCGGCATCTTCTTCCATGTGGATCCTGGTAAGGGCTATTTTCTTTTTCCCACCTGCATCATTTTTAATCTCAATCTCCCCGCCCAGGCATACAGGAGTTGTATCCTGGCTTACCTGGTATCCCTTGGGCAGATCCGTGTAGAAATAATTTTTTCTCGAAAAATAAAAGTTCCTGCTGATTTCTGACCGGGTAGCCAGTCCGAGTTGCACGGCCATTTTAAGCACTTCTTTATTCAAAACGGGAAGGGTACCTGGATGCCCAAGACTCACGGGACCGGTATTGAAATTTGGCGGGTTCCCGAATGTTGTGGCATCCGAACAAAATATCTTACTTAACGAGGAAAGTTGAACATGGACTTCTAAACCGATAACTCTCTCGTATTTTTCTGTTTCATTCATTATTTTCAATTATCTTCAGGTAAAAAAACATCAAAAAAAAGAAAAAAAATTATTTTTAGGAATTTTGAAACCAAATTCAATTAAATTTGTTAGCACACAAGTTTCAGCAAATGTAAAGGAATCGTTGGGTAAAATAAAATATTTGTTTAAATTGTATAAAATTACTGAATGGATTTAATCTTATGAGCTATATTTCATTTGACAAAACCCAGTTAATAAACCTGGAGTACGCCCTTTCGAGAGAAATACTGCGAACCAATGCTGCGGGATCATATGTCTCAACAACCATAACAGGTTGTAATACGAGGAAATATCATGGATTATTAATCTGTTCTCTTCCTCAATTTGAAAATGAGCGTTTCGTGCTCTTATCATCCCTTGATGAAACTATTATACAAAAAGATTCCGAGTTTAACTTCGGGTTGCACAAGTATGGAGGTGATAATTATTTTCCCAAGGGACATAAATATATTCGCGCGTTTGAATTGGATAACACAGTAAAAACCACGTACAGGGTTGGTGGAGTAATTTTAACAAAAGAACTTATCCTTGTTGATGAAAAACAACAACTTTTAATCCGGTATACCTTGGTAGATGCTCATTCAGCCACCTTACTCCGCTTAAAACCTTTTCTTGCTTTCAGGAATATCCATACACTTACCAACGCGAACATGAACGCGAACACCAAAATAACATATGTCAACCGGGGTATTAAAACGAAGTTATATCCCGGTTTTCCAAGTCTTCACTTGCAAATATCAAAAGATCCGGATTTCGTGCATGTTCCGGACTGGTATTATGGCATTGAATATCCCCGTGAGCAAAAAAGAGGATACGCCTTCAGGGAAGACCTGTTTGTTCCCGGGTATTTTGAATTGCCCGTTAAAAAAGGGGAATCTATCATTTTCTCCGCTTCCCTGGAAGAAGTAAAACCAAATGGATTAAAAAAACTCTTCACAAATGAAACGCGAAAAATACGAGTACCGGATAATTACCTTACTTCATTGAATGAAGCCGCGAAACAATTCATTATAAAAAGGAATCATAAAACAAGTATTGTTGCTGGTTATCCATGGTTTGATTCCTGGGGCCGTGATACCTTTATTTCACTACCAGGCCTTACACTTGCCCGTGATGACGAGAAAACATTTACTGATATTGTTGATACCCAATTGGAAAAATTAAAGAAGGGATTGTTTCCCAACACTTACATGGAAGGAATTCCTATATACAATTCGGTTGATACCCCCTTGTGGTTTATCTGGGCATTACAGCAATATGCCCGTTTCCAGGGAGATCCTCTTAAGGTATGGAAGAAGTATAAAAAGCCTGTTTTAAAGATCATTGATGCTTTTATCAAGGGTACTGATTTCAACTCCATACATGAAAATGGTCTCGTGTGGTCAGGTAAAAGCGGGATGGCTGTAACCTGGATGGATGCTGTCTACGCGGGAATACCGGTAACTCCCCGAACAGGTTTCACTGTTGAAATCAATGGCCTGTGGTATAACAGCCTCGAATTCATCCTGTCAATGGCGAATCTGGAAGAGGATCATGCAACCATGAAAAAATATAAAGACCTGGCTGGAAAAGCGGCCGAATCTTTCCTTTCGTTGTTTTGGAGTCCTGAAAAAAAATACCTGGCAGATGTAGTAAATGAAACGGGACAGGATTTTTCAGTGAGGCCTAATCAGGTTATCGCGGCAGGTATGGAGTTCACACCTTTGAGTTCCGAAATGATAAAATCTGTTTTAGACCTTACCGATCAGGAATTACTAACTCCCAGGGGGTTAAGATCGCTCAGTCCAAGAAATCCTAATTACAAGGGAGTTTACGAGGGTAATCAAAAGCAAAGAGATCTTGCATATCACCAGGGTACAGCCTGGCCTTGGTTAATCCAGTTTTATGCTGAAGCCTACCTGAGAATACACAAAAGAACAGGAATTTCTAAAATCAGGCAGATATTACAGGGTTTTGAAGAAGAGATCAATCGCCACGGGTTAGGCACCATTTCTGAAGTTTTCGATGGCGACCCCCCTCATCGCCCGGCCGGGGCAGTTTCTCAGGCCTGGAGCGTGGCTTCTTTACTCTACACGGACAAACTCTTACAAAACTTTGAATTAAAAGAAGCAGTTAACGGGAAATTAACGAGAGTAATATGAAAGTTTTAATGTTTGGATGGGAGTTTCCTCCCCATATTTCCGGTGGTTTGGGTACGGCCTGCTATGGTTTAACCAAAGGACTTTCACATGTAAAAGATATTGACATTACATTCGTTATACCAAAAGCATTCGGCGATGAAGAGCAGGTTCTTGCCCGGGTTATCGGGGCGAATAATGTAATGCTTTCCGATCAATATATCAACTACGAGGGATTTCTTCGTGAAATCAAACTCGTGGAAATAGATTCTAAACTCGTTCCCTACCAGGATCCTGAAGAATATGAAAAAATCAGTAATAGCAGGGAAAATGGTTCCAAAACACTGATCAATACCGTACTTCGGGGAAAAATAGATTTCCAGGGGGGATATGGAGGTGGCTTATGGCAGGAAATTTCAAATTATGCTATTGTCGCCGGGGAAATCGCCAAAAAATACGCACATGATGTAATTCACGCGCACGACTGGCTAACCTTTCCAGCGGGAATTGCAGCAAAAAATGTTTCCGGGAAACCTCTTGTTGTTCACGTGCACGCCACTGAATTTGACCGTAGTGGTGGTAGTGTAAACCCCGGGGTATATGAGATAGAGAAAAAAGGACTTGAAGCCGCGGATAAAATAATTACTGTTTCTAATCTGACCCGTGACACGGTAGTGTATAAGTATGGTATTCCCGCTGAAAAAGTGACCACTATTTACAATGCAGTAGAACCTTATATAAGTAAAGAAGCAGAAAATTACAAAAAATCAATCAACGAGAAAATTGTCACTTTCCTGGGCCGCATTACCATGCAAAAAGGACCCGAGTATTTTATTGAAGCTGCAAATCTTGTCTTACGAAAAATGCATAATGCCCGGTTCGTTATGGCAGGTAGCGGGGACATGTTCCAAAAAATGATAAGACGGGCTGCCCAGCTAAAAATTACCGATCGTTTCCATTTCACCGGATTCCTGAAAGGAGATGATGTTTACAAAATGTTTGCTATAAGTGATGTATACGTGATGCCATCAGTTTCAGAGCCTTTTGGGATATCTCCTCTTGAAGCCATGCAATCAAGTGTTCCTGTTATTATTTCCTACCAGTCAGGAGTATCAGAAATTCTGAAATATGCTATCAAGGTAAATTTCTGGGATGTTGAGGCAATGGCCGACGCGATCTATGGCGTGCTGAACTATAATGCTCTTCCTGATATTTTTAAGAAATACGGAAAGGCAGAGGTGGAAAATCTTAAATGGGAAAATTCTGCCAGAAAAGTGAAAGAAGTATACGATTCTGTTGTTAAACCAAAAATAACCCTATAAATATTGGAAATGAAGACAATTTGCTTATACTTCCAGATTCATCAACCCTTCAGGTTCAGGAGATACAGATTTTTTGATATTGGCAATGAGCATTATTATTATGATGATTACACCAACGAATCCATCATGAACAGGGTAGCTGGCAGATGTTATCTTCCCGCTAACCATTTAATGCTTGAACTCATCGAAAAATACGGGTGTAAATTTAAGGTTGCCTTCTCTATAAGTGGTATAGCTATAGATCAATTCGAGTTATACGCGCCCGAGGTGCTTGATAGTTTCAGGCAACTCGCTCACACGGGCTGTGTTGAATTTTTCGCGGAAACTTATTCCCATTCCCTGGCATCCGTGAATAATAAAAGTGAATTCATAGAGCAGGTAAAACTGCATGCTAAGCGGGTTGAAGAACTTTTGGGATCAAAACCCAAGATGTTTAGAAATACCGAGCTTATCTATTCCGATGATATCGGGGCTACAATTGCTGACATGGGGTTCCAGGGAATGATTACCGAGGGTGCCAAACACGTGCTGGGATGGAAAAGCCCGAATTTCGTTTATTGCAATGCCGTTAATCCCCGTTTAAAAGTATTATTAAAAAATTATAAGCTAAGTGATGACATTGCTTTTCGTTTTTCAGATAAAAACTGGTCTGAATATCCACTAACCGCTGAAAAGTATTACAACTGGATTCGAAATATCAATAAAAAAGAAGAGGTAGTGAATCTCTTCATGGATTATGAAACATTCGGTGAACATCATAATGCATCCACCGGGATTTTTGAATTCCTGAGAAATTTTCCCCGTGTTGTTTTGGAGGCAGGTGAATTTAACCTTGCCACGCCCTCCGAAGCTATTTCATACACCCAACCCGTGGCAGCGGTAAATATTCCGCATCCCATATCCTGGGCTGATGAAGAACGTGACCTGACAGCCTGGTTAGGGAATGAAATGCAACAGGAAGCTTACAATAAATTATACAGCCTTTGTGGTATTATAAAAAACATTAATGACCCTAAACTTTTAAAAGACTGGCAATACCTGCAGGTAAGCGATCATTTTTATTACATGAGCACGAAGTTCTTTTCGGATGGAGCCGTTCATAATTACTTCAATCCATATGAATCACCCTATGATGCATTCATTAATTACATGAACATTCTCAGTGATTTTACAATCAGGGTGAATGCTGCAGCCAACACGGGAAAAAAAGATGATGAAATTACACGATTGTCAAGTATCATTGCAGAAAAAGATACACGGATAGTTCGATTTGAAAACGAAATAAAGCGTCTTCGTAAAAAAAACGGAGAAACGAAGCCAAAACAAAGAAAAAGCTCGTCCCCAGCAACTTCCGGGAAAAAAAGTCAAGTGTTATCCCGTGATGGAGAAACCAAATCTACCCGGAAAAAATAATCCCCTCAATTAAAGTATAAATATTGCCTGTTTTTGTGAAAAAAAATAAAAACCCTGAAAAATGAATAAGAACACTGTTGATTTTGATTATTTGTTCGAAGTATGTTGGGAAGTGTGTACAAATACAGCAAACATCCAGCCACTTGTTACGTCAAAAGCCCCGGTAGTGACCAACCAACTGAGAGATAATTACATTGTGATTGGACCCGATCTATTCCGGGAAGAAAAATTACATTCCGATTTTATTGAATCTCATGAATTATTCCCAAGCTGGAAGGAAAAAGCATTCGCGGAAGGACTTCGCTTTCGGGTAGGTCGTTGTGGAAAACCAGGAAGTCCTATTCTTATTCTCCTCGATTTTACTCCCTTTATTAGCCAAAAAAATGAAATTTTCAGTCATTTTTGGGATCTTTACAAGCTGGACTCTTTATCAGGGAAATGGGATTATATTGAACCTGCTCTTTTTGGATACGCAGCTGGAAAGTTAATAGAAAGTTTCGTCAAGTTTAATCTCAATAACGAGGATAAAATCGTGGCGCATTTTCATGAATGGCTTACCGGAACAGGCATTTTATACATAGAAGATAATATACCTTCAGTAGCTACCGTTTTTACCACTCATTCTACAGTTACCGGCAGGAGTATTGCAGAAAACAACCGACCTCTTTATTCCGTTTTGTCTCAATTGAACGCGGAAACCATTGCCAGGGAAAAAAACTTTGTTTCCAAGCAATCTCTTGAAAAACTCGCTGCAAATACTGCTGATGTATATACTGCAATCAGTGATTTAAATACAATTGAAGGCCACCATTTTCTTGGAAGAAAACCCTTGATTATAACCCCTTCCGGTATCAATGAATCATTAATCCCTGACATTGAAACTTTAAAAGATTTTCAGGCAAGTGCAAGAAAAATAATGATAGAGGTTGCACGAGAGCTCACGGACGCGGATTTTAAGAATCCATTCATCATAGGCGCCAGTGGTAATGGAAATCCCTACACCTCGGGAATTGATGTGTTACTGGAGTCAATCTCATCCTTGAACAAGGAGTTGGAAAAAAATGACCGGGACACGCTCGTTTTTATTTTTAATCCTGCTAATATCTTGGGCCCGAGAAAAGAATTACTCAAAAAAATAAACCGGGAATCCACGGAATCGCTAAGCGATAAATTTGTAACGCATCAGTTACATGATGTTGAGAATGACTTCATCTTGTCCAGTCTAAAGTCATTATCCCTTAATAATGAAAAAAATAATAAGATCAAGCTAATTTACGTGCCTATCATTCCTGATCAGGGAGATGGCATATTTAACACTTCATTTCAGAAACTTTCCGCCGGATTCGATCTTTCTGTATTCCCGGCGTATTACGAGCCCTGGGGATATTCACTCCTTGAAAGCCTGGCAAACAATGTCCCGGTAATTGCATCATCCCTTACAGGCTCGGCAAGATGGGCAAGAGAAAAAATGAAAGACACCGGAGATGCCCTGCAAGTAATTGAAAGAACGGATACCAATTATGATGAGGTAGTAGAAAAATTCACATCCGCGATGAAACGGTACATTACAGGAAATGTATCTGACAGGTCTGTCATTTCAGAGAAAATAAAAGAATTAACCGGAATTTTCACATGGGAAAATATACTTCCCTTATATCAGCAAGCCTGGAGCAAAGCACTCGAATCTGTGCCCGAACGAGTCGATAGCCCGGACATCAAGGAACAAATTCAGGAGAAATGGCAAATCGTGCATCGTCCGGTTGGCTATGAACCCGCGTGGAATAAAATGGTCGTTCAATCTTTCCTGCCAGAGTCACTGATGCCACTGAGAACTCTCGCCTCAAATCTTTGGTGGAGCTGGAATTACCAGGCAGAAGAACTGTTTAAAAAAATTGACCCGGAACTTTGGGAAAATTCCGGTAATAACCCGATTGCCTTACTTGAAAATGTCGATTACAAGCGAATCCAGCAATTAGAATCTGACGAGCAATTTATTGACCAGCTCAATAAAATTTACGATGACTTTCAAAACTACATGACCAGGCCGGTGGAGGAGGATAAACCAGCCATTGCATATTTTAGCATGGAATACGGGTTGCATAATTCGGTTAAAATATTCTCGGGTGGTCTGGGAATCCTCGCTGGAGATTATTTGAAAGAAGCCAGCGATTCAAATTATAACATGGTTGCCGTGGGCCTCTTGTACAAGTACGGGTATTTCAAGCAAATGCTCTCTCCCAACGGCGACCAACAGGCTATCTACGAGCAACAGGTTTTATCTCATCTTCCTCTTGAAAAAGTAACCGACGAAAAAGGCAACTGGCTCATGGCGTCTGTTGTATTCCCGGGACGTACTGTTCACATCGGAATATGGAAGCTTAATGTTGGCAAAGTTCCTCTTTACTTGCTGGATACTGACCTGGAAGAAAATCAGGAACAAGACCGGCAAATTACTTATAATCTTTATGGTGGGGATATTGAAAACAGGCTGAAACAAGAACTGGTACTGGGAATAGGAGGCATAAGGGCACTCACGATAATGGGTATTGAAAATGATATCTTTCACAGTAATGAGGGTCATTCAGCCTTTATTGGCCTGGAGAGGCTTAGAAAATATATTAATGATCATCAGCTTTCATTTGAAGTAGCCAAGGAAGTGGTTCGTTCCTCAAACTTATTTACAACTCACACCCCTGTACCAGCAGGGCATGATGTATTTCCTGAAGACCTTCTAAGAATCTACATTTCTCATTATCCCGAAAGACTCAAAATTAGCTGGGATGAATTATTAAACCTGGGGAGAACACATCAATTCAATAAAAATGAACCCTTCTCAATGAGCGTGCTAGCCGCCAATCTTTCCCAGGAAATGAACGGGGTCAGTAAGCTGCATGGCAGGGTAAGCCAGGAAATGTTCAGGGAACTTTATCGCGGGTACATGGCAGAAGAAAACCACATCGGTTATGTTACCAACGGGGTACATTATGGTACATGGACGGCCAGGGAATTGCGCGAGCTTTACGAGAAAGAATTTGGTGATGGTTTTTTGAGTGATCAACCCAACCAGGCATTCTGGAAAAAGATTCATGATATACCGGATGAAAAAATATGGGAGATCAAACAATTATTACGACATAAGCTTATCACTGATATCAGGGAAACATTCAAAAGAAACTGGCTTAACCGGCACGAATCCCCGCGGGGAATGGTTAATATTACTGAAAACCTCGATGACAAAGCGCTAACAATTGGCTTTGCAAGGAGATTCGCGACTTATAAAAGAGGAAGTCTGCTGTTTACAGATCCGGTGCGTCTTGCCAGGATACTGAACGATCAGGATCGCCCTGTACAATTTCTGTTTGCCGGGAAAGCGCATCCTCACGACAAGGGGGGACAGGAGTTAATTAAAAAGATTATTACTCTCTCCCGTCAGAAAGATTTTATTGGAAAAATTCTTTTCCTCGAGAATTACGACATGATGATGGCTAAAAAACTGGTTGCCGGGGTAGATATATGGCTGAATACCCCCACGAGACCTCTCGAAGCATCAGGTACCAGTGGGGAAAAGGCTGCCATGAATGGCACCATGCATTTCAGTGTACTGGATGGTTGGTGGGTGGAAGGATACCACCCGAAGGCCGGTTGGGCACTCCCCGAAAAAAGAACGTACGATAACCAGGAATTCCAAAACGAGTTGGATGCTGAAACCATATATCACATTCTTGAAGACGAGATCATACCCATGTTTTATGATAGAAACAGCAAGGGAGTGCCCCCTAAATGGGTATCTTTTATCAAACATACCATTTCTGAAGTAGCTCCAAAATTTACAATGAAAAGGATGCTGAATGATTACCAGGAAAAATTTTACAGCAAATTACACCATCGACATAACGATTTGATTCATAATGATTTCGTGGCTGCGAAAGACATCGCACTCTGGAAAAAGATGGTCAGCAGAAGTTGGGATCAGATCGAGTTGATTTCTCTAAAACTACCTGATACTTCAAAAAAACCAATCAAGGTTGGTGATACATACACGAGTGAGATAATTCTCGATTTGCACAAGTTATTACCGGAAGAAATAGGTGTTGAATTCTTGGTAATAAATGAGTCAGAGGAGCAGAAATTAATCGTGAACCGGCAGGAATATGAATACATGAAATCTGCTAACGGGCAAAGCGTTTTCAGGGTAAATTTCAAACCCCTGAAGCCAGGCGTATTCTCATTCGGTATCAGGGTGTTCCCAAAAAATAAAAATTTACCTCATCGTCAGGATTTTCCACTTGTTAAATGGGTGTAAAATCAAAAGATATGAGATTATTTAATCATAAACGCTCTTGGTTTCCAGTCTTTTCATAACCATGGCCGTTCTGCTTGGAAGATAGATCCTGAGATGATTTTCGCTTGATTTTGCCAGTTTGCCGGCAATGTTGGTATAATACACGAAACTTTCATCAACCCGGTCGAAACCTCCATATTTACTATTATCTGTACATAAGGCCACGATATACTTACCCGGCCAGACCGTTATCCCGTAATCGGTATAGGATTGAACCGGGTGAAAATTAAATATAAACAGTAACCCGGCTCTTTCAAAAGCAACTACCTGATCCCCTTCATTATCAAATAGTTTATTAGGAAATGGCTGCATCAGGCATTGTTCCTTTTCAATCAGTGTTATCATATCCCGATCGAAATCAGACAGTAAATGATACCTTAAGGAGGGGTTATCCGAGAGGCTCCATTGCCGGCGAGCATATTTATAAGACCAGTTATTTCCTTCCCTTGGAAAATCAATCCATTCCGGGTGCCCAAATTCATTTCCCATGAAGGTAAGATATCCACCCCCGGCCGTGCCAATGGTAATTAACCGAATCATCTTGTGCAGTGCCATTCCCCGGTCGATGATGAGATTCTGACTTTCCTTATTCATGCAGTAATACATCTCTTTATCCATCAACCTGAATATAATAGTTTTATCTCCCACCAAAGCCTGATCATGTGACTCGCAATAACCAATTGTTTTTTCATCTACCCGGTGTGAAGACAGCTCGTGAAACATTTGGTT
This sequence comes from uncultured Bacteroidales bacterium, assembly GCA_964426725.1. Taxonomy (GTDB): domain Bacteria; phylum Bacteroidota; class Bacteroidia; order Bacteroidales; family CAYRRV01; genus CAYRRV01. The sequence continues at coordinate 22,523 of CAYRRV010000016.1, forward strand.
CACATTCCACTGTTCATCTGAAAGCTCCTTGATAATCTTTATCCAGTAATCGGGTATACCCATGGCCAGACGGTAATTAAAACCCATTCCGCCAATTTCCGAGGGGGCAGCTAAACCTGGCATACCCGACATTTCCTCGGCCACGGTAAATGCCTTTTCATTTATCTCTTTCAATAGCTTGTTGGCCAGAATAAAATAAGTAATGGCATCTTCATCCTGGTTGCCGTCAAAGTAAAGACCATAATTAGTAAAATCACGGGATAGACCATGATCGAGGTATAACATGGAAGTAACCCCGTCAAAACGAAACCCGTCAAAATGAAATTCTTCCAGCCAGTAACTAATATTTGATAACAAAAAATGCAATACCTCATTCTTCCCGTAATTAAAGCATAATGAATCCCAGGCCACATGCTCTCCCCTGCTGCCACTATGAAAAAACTGGTATCTCGTACCATCATATTTACCCAGTCCTTCAACTTCATTTCTGACAGCATGAGAATGCACGATATCCATGATGACCGCGATTCCCATCTCATGCGCCCTGTCAACAAGTGATTTCAACTCATCCGGTGTTCCAAACCGGGATGAGGGTGCAAAAAAACTTGAAACATGGTAGCCAAATGAACCATAATAAGGATGTTCCTGTATGGCCATAAGCTGTATGGTATTATAACCCGCTTTTTTGATTCTCGGCAAAACCTTTTCTCTAAACTCGATGTAACTACCTACTCCCCAGTCTTCCGTTGCCATTCCGACGTGAGCCTCATAAATAAGAGGGGGTATATCATCTCGCCTGAAATATTCAATCTTCCATTGATATGGTTCTTTCGGGTTCCATACTTGAGCATTAAAAATCAGCGAGCCAGGATCCTGAACTACCCTTGAGGCCCATGCAGGAATTCGCTCCCCCTTTCCCCCGGGCCAATGAATGCTGAGCTTGTATAGATCCTCGTGCTTTAAAACATCATATGAAACATCCAACTCCCAGTTACCACCAGGCAATTTTATAAAAGAGAATTCTTTGGATTCCTGCCAACCGGAAAAATCACCGATCAAGTATATGGCAGTAGCATTGGGCGCCCATTCCCGGATAACCCATCTATCTTCTTTCCTGTGAATGCCAAAATATAAATGACCGGTTGCAAAGTCTTTTAGTATCCGGGTGCCGCTTGTTAATTCAGACAATTTGTCAACAGATTTTTTCATCCTGTTTGCAATAACTCCCGCGAAAGGCTCTAACCAAGGATCCTGAAGTACTATTCCGGGTTTTTGATCATGCATTTTTATTTCCTTTATTAGTTACTGAAAATTAATCTTGCTATCTTTCTTAATAGAATTACAAAACCACATCTTAAATTTAATTATATTTTGAAAGATTACTATATTTACAATGAATAATTAATCCTGTTAGATGCAATTGAATAAAATAATTATTATTAGTAACTTTATTAATTAGTTTACGTTTTCTGATAATGATATAGTTATAGTTAATGTGGTTGATGCGATGAGAAAATATTTATTTTGCCTGACAACAATATTTATCCTTCCCTTGTTCGTGGCCGGACAGCTTGGTTTTGAACAGTTGGAAAAAGAAATAGTCAAGAAATTAAGCATAAAGTCCAAGGAACAATGGGATTATGGATATACCTCCAAAGGAGAAGTTTCGAGCCGGGGATACCAGAGTTCCAAAACAACATATGACCATTTTGGGAATATTATTGAAGTTGTGAACATGAAAAGGGGCGGTGACACGTTGAATATTCTTGCATACCAGTACGACAGGCAGGGAAATCGTCTGTCATATGTTAAATATGATAACGGGAAACGTGAAAAAATTACCTACATGCAAAAATTTACTTACGATTCGAAAGGGAATAAACTGCTGGAAACAGGGTTTAATGGCGCCGACAACTATAATAATATCTATAAGTATTCATCCACTGGTGATTTATTGGAAATAAAATATTACGTGGGTAAACGCCTTGATCAGAGAAGAGTATTCGAATATTCAGGAAACTCGACACAAATTAATGTATTTGATGGTAACGACAAACTCATGTTCAGGCTCGAGAATAAATACAACGACATGGGAAAAATCGTTATTGAACAACGTCTCGAAAAAGACAATTCAGTTTCAAAAAAGACAGAAATCAAATATCATAATGATGGTAAAATTTCTGAAACAGAAAAACAACAATTTGGAAAAATCGTGAACGTGATTGAATATATATACGAGCCCAACGGACAATTAAGGGCTATTTACGAACAGGAAAATGATTCACCACGATACCTGAAATACTCATACACATATGGTGATAACGGGAGAATCGAGCACGAAAAATGGAGAAACGGTCCCGACGCTTCCTTTTCAACCAAAGATTACAAGTATGACAACCAGGGCAAAGTGGAAACCATTGATTGTTTTTTTGCCACCTACAAGTACAAGGTTCTTTACAGGTTCAATTACGACTTCTATAAGCCCTAGATATGATAGAACCCTGGCTGAGCCGCACAAGCTAAGCCTTTTTTTGGGTAAGCCTTACATTTTCTAAAATTCCCGAAAATCTGGACGCGGAACCTTAGCGGGTTACCAAAGGGAACAATCCCCTAATTTGAGTAAAACTCACCCGGATCCTTTTATATAACATCAGAACGATACAGGATGTATGCCCAAAAAGGTTTACTTTTGTAATAAACCAAACCATAAAGACATGATTGATCTTAGCACCACTTACATGGGGCTGCAATTAAAAAACCCCCTGGTAGCCGGCAGTTCAGGCTTGACAGATTCCTTGGATAATATTATACAATTAGAAAAGAGCGGTATTGCTGCTGTTGTCCTCAAATCACTATTCGAAGAAGAAATTATTAAAGATCTAAACGCGAGGATGAGCAGAATGACCGGTGAAGGGTTTCTCTACCCGGAAACACTGGAGTACTATGAACATCACGATACGAAAAAAGAATTATCAGAAGAATATCTTGATCTAATCAGTGACACGAAAAAGAACGTTAGTATCCCTGTTATTGCAAGCATTAACTGCATGACGGCTAAAAACTGGACTTATTTTCCAAGACAAATCGAACAAGCAGGTGCCGATGGCCTGGAATTAAATATCTTTATACTGCCAACCGATTTGGAAAGATCCGGCACCGAAAATGAAAACATCTATTTTGATATCATAGATGAAATAAAAAAACAGGTAAAAATGCCTGTCTCGGTGAAAATCAGTTACTACTTTTCCAACCTTGCCAGCATGATTCAAAGACTTTCTGTAACCGGCATACAAGGTATAGTTTTATTTAACCGGTTTTACAGTCCCGATTTTGATATTGAAAACATGGAAATTACGTCCTCATCGGTGTTAAGTTCCCCGTCAGATATCACGATTTCACTGCGATGGATTGCCATCATGAGCGAGAGGGTTAAATGCGATTTGGCCGCTTCTACCGGTGTGCACGATGGAAATGGACTTATCAAGCAAATTCTGGCAGGAGCCAATGCAGTTCAGGTAGCATCAACTCTTTACAAAAACGGGTTCTCGAGAGTAGAAAACATGCTAAGCGAACTAAAATCGTGGATGAGTAATCAGAAATACAAGAAGATAGATGATTTCAGGGGATACATGTCTCAGTCATCTGTTAAGAACCCCGCCGCTTACGAGAGGGTTCAGTTTATGAAATATTTCCGGGGATACCAGCACTAAATGCATGAAATACTTACAAATAACTTCCGCTTAGCCATCAGGGATTACCACATGTTCCTTGAAAAGAAGTACCCTGAAAAAACCGTGATCAGGATGGTGAGTACACGCTACGGCCTCACGGGTATTCAAAGGGTCATCCTTTACAGGGGAATTTACAAGCAGGTTGATGCCCATAACCGTCTGAAAAAAAAGATTTTTAACATCGAAAAAAAATCACTACATGTTGATGGTTACAACGTGATTTTTACCATCGGGAATTATTTGCTGGGAAGACCCCTGTTTATTGGTAATGACGACATTCTGAGAGACGTTGGAGAATCTTTTGGCAAAATTGAGGATCCAGAATATCTAAAAAGGATTTCTGATATCTTTTTCGAGTATATAGAAGATAAAAATCCGTGTGATCTGACGTTCTATATTGACAAACCTGTGGAAAGTGCTGGTATTATGGCTGAAATTGTCAACCAGGCATCCAAACAGAGCAATATTCCCTTATCTGTCAATATCCACCGAAGCCCGGACCGTTTACTCAAACAGGTCCAAAATGGTATTCTACTTACATCAGATTCAGAAATCCTGGATAAAGCGAAGGTGAGATTCGCTGATCTTCCGAGATCGATCCTTCAATCAAAATATAACCCCCATTTTATCAATCTGAAAGAATTTGCCGGTATCTGAGGAAGATTATACAAAGACAAAGAAATGAGGGGCTCGCAAGGCTCCTTCTGTCCCTTTCAGGTTAAAATCATGGGCCTGTTTACCAATTTGCAATGTAAAAGCCATCTCAAATCTTTTTTAATTTTATATAATATTTACACGACAGGTATATAACCTGTATGAATATAATCCTATTATCGTTGGATTTTGCCGTTAAATACCACCGGTAAACTTGAACCTCAGCTTACCCTCTACCTCGACTATTTCTGCAGGGATGTCATTAAGTTCTCCCATTAGCTTAATCGTGTAGGAGTCTTCGTCCAGGTACTTTTTCAATTCCTTGTCCAAAATTAAAAATGTCAGAACGCGAGTTCCGGTCGGGACCGATGAGACCTCGGCAACCAGCAATTCAGGATGAGAACCGGATAAAATGTAAAGCTCAAAATGTTCAACCATATCGAAATTAATGTCCGTGTTCGGGTTCACAATTTCCAGGGTCAATTCATGCAGTTCCACGGATTTCAAATTGTCTTTGTCCAGATCATTCTCATCCAAAAGGCTGTCTAAATCGCTCATGTAAACTTTTTCTTTGAATTTAAAGTCACCGATTGTAGCCTCTTCAGGATCAATGGTAAAGTTAAAAGCATAATAATCAGATTTGAAATTAATGCCAAATTGATCCATAAGTTCCTCGCATCCCGAAAAAGAAGCAATAATAAGTGCCATGATAATAATCCGGATAGTTTTTGGTGTTTTCATGGTTATTGAATTTTATGTTTAAAGAATAAACAATTGAAAAGCAATTTGTTCTAATTATTTGTCTGAAAAAATAAAAGATCTATACAAAAAAATATTTCATCATTTAAATGTATTAAAAAAACATCACATTAACAATATAATTAAAAATAAATAACGAATAAACCTTCTGACTCAATTGCCTGTTAATCAAGTGAAATGTTTGTTTCAGAAAGGAGCCGCCAGGCAGTGAAAATAGCAAAGCTAAAGTTCGTTGAAACACGCTCTACTCGATCAAATCGACCCTTTTAAGGCATCTTTCAATTCTTTGCCAGGTTCTTTCAATATTATTATCAATCCCCACCGAAAAACGTATAAGGCCCTCGGACAAGCCCATCTCCTTTTGAATCTCTTCCGGGATCTCGGAAGATGTGCTTTTGCCAGAGCAACTAAAAAGAGTTTTAAAATACCCCAGGCTCACTGCGAGGTAACCAACATCCTCATCCTGCATTAATTGCATAAGATCTGATGCTTTACCGGCAGTTCCTGCATCAACGGTCATCATCCCCCCGTAACCAAATTCAGCTTCCATTAACCGGGTGTAAAGTTCATGGTCCGGGTGAGATGCCAATCCCGGGTATTTTACAGGAAGTTCCAGCTCTTCTAGTTTTCGAGCCAGGAATAGGGCATTCGAACTATGTTGTTTCATCCTGATATGAAGCGTGTTCAGGTTTTTCAGGATGGAAGAAGACCGGAGAGGATCTAGTACCGGCCCCAATAACATGGCGCTACCCCTTTGTACATCAGCCAGCGATTCAATAAACTCATCGTTGCCACATATCGCACCGGCAACACAATCATTCTTTCCATTGATAAATTTGGTCATGCTATAAACAACAATATCAGCTCCTAATAAAGCTGGTGAAATGATTAACGGGGTAAATGTATTATCTACCATTAATTGTATATCATGTTTCCTGCATATTTCAGCAAGTTTCGGTATATCGGACACTTGCAATAAGGGGTTAGTCAATGATTCCGTGTAAATAACCTTTGTTTCCGGCCTGATAGCGTTTTCAACAGAATCCAGGTCAGAAATATTCACGAAAGTTACATCAATATTAAATTTCGGGAGATAATTTTTCAGGAACGCGAAAGTTCCACCATAAGTAGTCACGCTGGTAATAAGATGATCTCCCGCGTTGCATAATTGCAAAATAGCGCAAGTGATTGCAGCCATACCGCTGGCTGTAACCCATGCACTTTCTGTTCCTTCAAGTGTGGCCATGGCCTCGGCCAGGTACTTGTTGCTCGGATTCCAATGCCGGGAGTAAAGAAAACACCCTTCTGTTTCTCCATGAAAGGTATCGGTCATTCTCGAAGCTTCCAGGAAAGTATAAGTACTTGAATCAGTTATCGAAGGATTCACACCACCAAATTCCCCAAATTGATGTAAATCCTGAATTTTATCTGTCGGATTGTATTTCATGACTAAATGATTATAGGTTCACCCTTAAATTTATTAATTTTGAAAGAAAAGGCTTTGTTTTCAAATATGTTATTAACCATATCAACCATTAAAATCAATGGAAAAACGTATACCCGTGTACGCGGACATAATCACCGCTCATCATCACGTGAAAAACTTCGTGCATCGAACACCAGTGCTTACATCATCCCAGGTAAATCGTCTTACAGGGTCAAAAATATGGTTCAAGTGTGAGAATTTTCAAAAGACTGGTGCTTTTAAATTTCGCGGTGCCTCCAACGCTGTAAATAATTTAACCAGCCAGGAAGCAGAAAAGGGAGTTGCCACTCATTCATCCGGGAATCACGCTGCAGCATTGGCTCTGGCTGCAGCCACACGGGATATTGCCGCATATATCGTGATGCCTTCTTCCGCGCCGGAAGTTAAAGTAGCCGCGGTAAAATCTTATGGTGCTGACATTACATTTTGCGAACCTACCTTGGAAGCCAGGGAAAAAACCCTTGAAAAAATACTGGCTAAAACAGGTGCAAATTTTATTCATCCCTATAATAATTTTGATATAATTGCCGGACAAGGAACTGCTGCAAAAGAATTTTTGGAAGATCAAGGTGAACTGGATGTAGTAATCGCACCTGTTGGAGGAGGAGGTTTGTTAAGCGGAACAGCTATATCCGTTAAATCTTTTAACCCGGCAATCAGGGTTATTGGCGCTGAACCTGCAGGCGCCGATGATGCTTACCAATCTTTTATTTCCGGTAGATTAATCCCATCTGTAAATCCTAAAACAATCGCGGACGGACTTCTCACGTCATTAGGTGATATCACATTCAGCATTATTCAATCGAATGTCAATGAAATCATTACCGTTCAGGAAGAAACTATTGTAAAAGCCATGCGACTCATCTGGGAAAGAATGAAAATCATTATAGAACCCTCCGCGGCAGTCTCCCTGGCTGTTGTACTGGAAAACCAAAAGAAATTCGCGGGAAAGAATACCGGGATCATCCTCTCGGGAGGGAATGTTGATTTTACAAAGCTTCCTTTTTAAATTCATTTACCGGATTAACAGGAATTCCCTTTATCTTTTGACGAGAATATCAGACTGAACAGGGAAGTGGTCAGATAAAGGAAGCCTGGGTACATACAGGTTCAGGGCCTCAAATTCATCGCTGTAAAGTATAAAATCAATTCTGAAAGAAGGAAATTTTCCGCGATAGGTATTCCCTATCCACGATCCTGCTTCAATAAAGGCATCATTTAATCCCCCTCTCATTTTTTCGTAGGTGTACGAGTATGGTGTGTCGTTGAAATCACCGCAAACAATCACGGGGTAAGGAGAATTTCTGATATGCCCGGAAATAATGTCAACCTGCCTGGATCTTTTAATAAAAGCATCTCTCAATCGATAAGAAATATCCCTGATTTCATCCACGTGCCTGTCGCTGTATTTAAACCGGAGGGTATCAATGTAATCATAATTTCTTTTTTTGAATTTAACGGATTGCAGGTGATTATTATAAACACGAATTGTATCATTTGGTGTTACAATATCAGTGTAAATACAGATATTATGCGTATTGGGAAAAGTTATCGTGCCTTTATTAATCACCGGGTACCTGCTAAAGGTGGCAATACCGAAATTTGAAATGCCCTTTATTTTTTGACTGTAATATATATGATAATGTTCATTGTTTTTAAGTTCACGTAAAACATCCCCGGCAGTGAATGCACCTTTTTCACGTGAATAAAATTCCTGAAAACAGATTATATCCGGGGCTGTTTCGCGGATAAAAGTAAAAATATGGGATTCGGCCTCCGGGTTATTTGCCCAGTTGTAGAGATTAAAAGCACGAACATTATATGAAAGAAGCCTGATTGTATCTTTATATTCAGATTTTTCATGATTCCTTCCGGGATCACCCCGTAGAGGTACCTGAATAATTCTTGCTAAAAACCCCCAGCCTGCAAGTATGGTTGCCAGGGGAATCCAAAAATACCATCTTTTCAAGAAAACCCAGTATAACAGCGTGATAAAACTCAAAATCAGAATATATGGATATCCCAGGCCCAGGAAAGCGATTATCCAAAATTTTTCCGGGCTTACCTTTACAGACAGGTAAGATAAGACCAGCAACACGGAAAGCAGTATTGTCGCGTAAACAGCAAGTATATGAAATAACTTTCTCACCTCCCAAAAAAAACAATTCAGTTTTTATCCATAAAGTTTAAAAAACTATCATTTCCCCGCCCTGAAAAGCTTCTCTTTTTCAGCCTTCGTCAGACTATCATAACCCCCTTGGGCGATTTTATCGAGTATCCTGTCAATTTCATCCTGTTCTTCCTTTTTTTTCATCTTGAAATCGTAATCAGTTACCGGACGATGGTAAGTAACTTTAATCCTGTTTTTCCGTCGTCTAAATACAGAGAAAATATTATCCATGAACCTGTCAAATCCACTGGCAATATTTTTACCTTTCCTGTATTGTAAAATATAAATGACACCGAATATAGCTCCCCCGAGATGCGCGATATGCCCTCCTGAATTACTCGAAGGAATAGAAAGCAGATCAATCAATATGGTGAAAACAGCAATCCATTTGAGCTTTATGGGACCCGTAATGGAACTTATCAACCAAATATAAATATTATAGTCGGGGGCGTACACGGCTATGGCCACTACCACGGCCATAACTGACGCGGATGCTCCCAGGGCATAGGAAACGGTAACTATTTGATCAAAAACCGGAAAAATATTGAATGCCAATATATAAATTAACGCTCCTGTAAGTCCGCCAAGAATGTAAACGCTCAATAATTTCTTTTCATCCAGGTATTGCAGGAATATTCTACCCAGGAAATAGAGCCATAACATGTTAAAAAGAATATGTAAAAAATCCTCGTGAAGGAACATGTAGGTAAAAACAGTCCAGGGTTTGGTTACCAGTGAAGAAAAATGAGCCGGAACAGCAAACCATGATATAAAGTTAACCTGATCGACAGGAACAGCAAAAAGAAAGAAAAATATCTTAACAAGCTGTACAGCCAGCCATACTCCAATATTTATGTAAATAAGTTTTATCAGGTTATTGCCTGATTTAAACGATTGTTTTATTTCATCTGCAATGCTCATCTCATATTTGAATTTATATCCACTTATTCCTGTTTTTGCTCCAGTATTTGATGAGGAAAAAGCCAAATATCATACCTCCCAGATGCGCGAAATGCGCGATATTGCTACCTGGTTGGGTCAAACCCAGGTAAAGTTCCAGGATCCCGTACATGATAACAAAATACTTTGCCTTTATCGGGATTGGTGGGAAAAGCAACATCAGCCGTGTATTGGGAAACATCATACCAAATGCCAACAAAACACCAAATACAGCTCCCGAGGCACCAACAGTGGGTATGTTTAGCCTGAATTGTATCAGTTCGTTCATCATTTCCCGTGCCTGCTTGATATAAACCATGCTATTTGGACTGTTGTACCAATTATCCAGTAATTTGCCATATACCTGCCTGTAATATTCGGGGAAATAATCCTTTACAAAGGTTGCAAATTGATCCGGGGTGGGGGAATTCAGCACTTTATCTGCTGCCGATTCAATAGAAGAAATTTGAAAATGATTGACCAGCATGTGTAAGGCGGCTGCACCAAGACCGGTTATAACAAAATACGTGAAAAAACGTTTGCTACCCCATACGGTTTCCAGCACTCTCCCGAACATCCACAAGGCAAACATGTTAAAAAACAAGTGCCATAACCCGCCATGCATAAACATGTGCGTAACAAACTGGTAAGGCTCAAAGTGCTCTGATTCAAAATAATACAACCCAAATACCCGGGTTAAGTCAACTCCAAGAGTGTTTCGCAGCACCCACGTGGCTAACAGCATTAACACGTTAATGATCAAGAGGTTTTTTACAACCGGGGGTGTACCTCCCAGAGGACTTCTTCTGAAACTATCCATCTCTAAACTAAGTCATTATTAAAATCATAACTGTCCAAATCTTTTGGTCAGTTCATTCAATGTAATTATTTGTAAAACTGGTAATCCACCAGGTGTGAAGCCAGGTTCCTTACATGCAAAAAGCTGATCTACCATTTCCTGCATTTCTTCTAACATAAGAATTTTCCCGTAATTTATAGCAGATGTCCTGGACAAGGATTGTGCCATTTTCTCGTGGGCGCTGATCTTAACATCTCTACTGGTATTCACGTATTCGGTAATAAAATCCTGCAAAACCTTTACCGGATCATGATTGGAGAGCATCGAGGGATACCCGTTTACAGCGATCGAATTGTTGCCCAGCTCACGAATATCGAATCCTAGTTTGTTTAAATCATCTGCTATTTCAGTTAATAAAACATATTCTGCTGCCCCAAGTTCAATGGCCCTTGGGAAAAGATCTTTTTGGGAAACAGAGCCCGCGTTTTCAAGTGATGCCAAAAATCTCTCGTAAAGAATTCTTTCATGTGCTCTCCGTTGGTCAATAATCATGAGGCCTGACTTTACCGGTGAAAGAATAAATTTACCCTTTAACTGCATGAATTGACTTTGTTTCCGATCTTCATCCATCCCGGGTAAAAACGGTTCTTCACCCCTATTTTCAGCATTTTCCGTTCCTTCAACTTCCGGGACTCTTTCAAAATCATGATAAAGCTTTTCCCAGTTCATCAGGTTGTCTCGTTCCAGTCTCGAGGCAGTAAAACTCCCCTCCTTTTTTTTTTCTTCCCTGAAAGGATTATAATCCTGGTTCACCGAAATACCCGGAACCCTGAATTCAGTATTCCTTTTAATCACCGGGATATCAAATTTATGATCTCCGTCAAAATCTATGGTAGGTATCACGTTAAAGCGGCCGAGTGATTCCCTGACAGCAGCATGCAGAATCTGCCAAATTGACCGTTCATCTTCAAATTTTATCTCGGTCTTGGTTGGATGTATATTGATATCAATCCTGTCGGGATCTATATCAAAAAAAATAAAATAGCTTGGAAAAGTATCCGCATGAAGTATCTTGGAATAGGCTTCCATTACAGCTCTATGGAAATAGGGATGACGCATGTATCGGTTATTCACGAAAAAAAACTGTTCACCAAATGTCTTTTTAGCATTCTCGGGTTTCCCGATATACCCTGTAAGTTTAACAATCGAGGTTTCGGTGTTTACACTTACCAGGTTTTGGTTTATATTTTTCCCAAATAAATGAACAATACGTTGCCGCTTGTTACCCTGTGGCAGGTTGTATATCTCCGCGTTATCGTGATCAAGAGAAAGTGAAAGATTTGGACAAGCCATGGCCACCCTGTGAAATTCATTGAGAATATGTTTAAATTCTGTAGAATTGGTTTTTAAAAATTTGCGACGAGCAGGTACATTGAAAAACAGGTTTTTGATGATAAAGGTAGTACCAGCCGGACAACTAACCGGTTCCTGGCTTATTACTTCCGAACCACTGATCTTTATTTCAGTACCCAGTTCATCCTCTGCTCTCCGGGTCCTCATGGTAACCTCCGAAATAGCGGCAATAGAAGCCAGTGCTTCACCCCTGAAACCCATGGTGCGGATGGCAAATAAATCATTCGCGCTTCTTATCTTACTCGTGGCATGACGTTCAAAGCTCAACCGGGCATCGGTTTCCGACATACCGCAACCATTATCGGAAATCTGAATGGATGTTTTCCCGGCATTTTTAACTATAATCTGAATTTTATCAGCACCAGCATCAACAGCGTTCTCCATAAGTTCCTTGATAACCGAGGCTGGTCGCTGAATCACTTCACCGGCTGCTATCTGGTTGGCCACGGAATCCGGAAGAAGCTGAATAATATCTGGCATATTTAACTTTTTAGCTGAAAAACATGAAATACGAAACCAGTAAAAGAACGGCGATTATAACAATTAAACGAATGTTGGATTGCTTCTCGAGTCTTCGCTTTTTTTGACGGTAATAATTTTTCATAACACCCCTTCGTATCCGGGGAATGTATTCACCGGCTTGATTAACACCCATTTTTTCTTCAATGTCCCTGATCCTGTTTTCCAGTTCTTCTTTCTGCTCATCATAATACCTGGGTTGATATTCAAAACGCCTGTATTGATGTTTAGGAAAAAAACTTGGTATGCCCATATCTTAAATTTTATGCAAAGTTATTGATAATTTTTTAGAATAATCGGAACGAGTTTTACTCAATTCCGGAATTAATATATAAACGGACGAAAGAGAAGGTTATTGAGTTAAGATAAATAGTGTTTTTGACGGTTTTTTCGTAATATTGAAGCACCGACCGATACACGTGTGTTTTAGACTAAAATTGTTAAAAGGATGAATGCTAAAATTATCAGAGAAAGCCTGTTAGAGGCACTCAACATGCTGGAATCATTTCTTGCAGATGAAAAAAAACTCGATGCCATTGAAAACGCGGCAAAAATAATGACAAATGCCCTAAAAGAAGGAGGAAAAATTATTGCATGTGGCAATGGAGGCTCCATGAGTGATGCCATGCACTTCGCGGAAGAATTATCCGGTAAATTCAGGGATGAACGACCCGCGCTCCCCGCTGTGGCTATTTCCGATCCTGCACATATTACTTGTGCTGCCAATGATTACGGGTTTCAGAATATTTTTTCCCGCTACATTGAGGCCCTGGGGAACCCCGGTGATGTATTGCTGGCCATCAGCACCAGTGGTAATTCAAAAAATATAATCCATGCAACCAGGGCAGCACGGGAAAAAAACATGAAAATCGTGGCTCTTACCGGTAATGATGGTGGCGAGTTGGCAGGTATTTGTGATATTGAAATTCGTGCGCCTAAAGCCCCGTATTCGGATCGCGTCCAGGAAATTCACATAAAAGTCATTCATATTCTTATTCAATATATCGAAAGTCATTTTATAGAGTAAATTTTTTCATTATGCTTGTTAAAACATACGGGTCGGCGGTAAACGGTATCAATGCAACAACGGTAACCATTGAAGTGAGTGTAAGCAGGGGAGTCCGTTTTCTTCTGGTCGGACTACCTGACAATGCAGTTAAAGAAAGCCAGCAACGAATAGAAGCAGCTTTAAAGTCAGCTAATTTCAGGATGCCGGGTAAAAAAATCATTATCAACATGGCCCCGGCCGATATCAGGAAAGAAGGTTCATCATACGATTTACCCCTTGCTATCGGAATTCTTGCCGGCAATGACGATATCTACTCGGAAGTGCTCGATAAATACGTGATGATGGGAGAACTTTCACTTGATGGAGGGATTCAACCGGTAAGAGGTGTACTTCCTATCACCATCAAGGCAAAAGAAGAAGGATTTAAAGGCTGTATCCTGCCTGCTGCCAATGCCAGGGAAGCAGCAGTGGTAGAAGGAATTGATGTAATAGGCGTGAACACCTTAAAGGAAGTTATAGATTACGTAACAGGAGTTAAAGATATTACACCGGTTACCGTTGATCTAATCAAACTTTTCATGGAACAGTCCGCCATTTTCGATGCTGATTTCGCGGATGTAAAAGGACAGGAAAACGTGAAACGGGCACTTGAAATTGCAGCAGCCGGCGGACATAATATATTAATGGTAGGCCCCCCGGGTTCGGGAAAAACCATGCTGGCCAAGCGATTATCAAGTATTCTGCCACCTTTATCTCTTGATGAAGCGCTGGAAACAACGAAAATTCATTCAGTGGCAGGTCGGATGGGAAGAGGCACTGCACTGCTCACTCAACGGCCATACAGGAGTCCACATCACACGATCTCTGACATCGCTTTGGTAGGGGGTGGCACCTACCCTCAACCTGGGGAAATTTCCCTGGCACATAACGGGGTATTGTTCCTGGATGAATTACCGGAATTCAAAAGGACAGTGCTTGAAGTGTTACGGCAACCACTGGAGGAAAGAAATATTACCGTTTCCCGAGCGAAGTTCAGCGTGGATTATCCCGCTTCTTTCATGATGGTGGCCTCGATGAATCCATGCCCTTGTGGTTTTTATAACCATCCCGAGAAGATGTGTGTTTGCACGGGTGGAGTGGTGCAAAAATACCTTAACCGGGTATCGGGTCCCCTGCTCGACCGCATTGACATCCATATTGAAGTGGTACCGGTTCCTTTCGAAAAACTTGCCGAATCAAGATTTGGAGAAAAAAGCACGGTGATACGCGAAAGGGTCATAAAAGCACAAAAGATACAGGAAGAAAGATACAAAGGTATCAAGGGAATTCATTGCAACGCGCAAATCCAGTCATCCCTGATTCGAAAATATTGCACTCCCGGCCCGACAGGCCTAAGCCTTTTAAAAAATGCCATGCAAAAAATGGGGCTTTCTGCCCGGGCCTATGACCGAATATTAAAAGTATCACGTACCATTGCCGATTTAGAAAAAAGCGAGGAAATACGCAATGAACATCTCTCGGAAGCAATCAATTACAGAAGCCTGGACAGGGATAATTGGGCAGGGTAGAAAAACAAAATATCAGACAACACCTCCCACCGGCACCTCCGCATAATCAAAGATGATGAATATCACCTCTCCTCCCCCCTCGATGGCAAGGGCTTTCTGCTTATATTCATTCTTTATAAGTTAAAAAATGCGATTTTCAGTTCTGAATTCGCCAACTATTTATTATAATTGTAGTTTCAAATGAAAAAGTGCTTTGTGCCTCATTTATAATGAGATAAGTAAAATTTAGATAAATATTAGAGTACTAACTTTAAAAAGTGATCATTATGATTATTGATTTTTTCTGGACAATTCCGGTAGCCTCCGTGTTGGCATTAATTTTTGCTTGGTTTTTCTTTAAGTCGATGATGAAAAACTCTGAAGGTACCGACAGGATGAAAGAAATCGCTAAACACGTGAGAGACGGTGCCATGGCATACCTGAACCGTCAGTACAAGGTGGTTAGCCTTATATTCCTGATCCTGCTTGTCATTTTCTTCGTATTGGCCTACCTGGGCGTGCAAAATCCCTTCGTACCCATTGCATTTCTAACCGGTGGTTTCTTCTCCGGGCTCTGTGGTTACCTGGGTATGCGCACGGCGACCCACGCTTCCGCGAGAACCGCTCATGGCGCTTCATCTTCATTGAACAAAGGTTTGCAAATCGCTTTCCGAAGCGGTGCGGTAATGGGCTTGATTGTAGTCGGTTTTGGTTTGCTCGACATCTCCCTGTGGTACCTGCTGCTTACCGAAGTAGTTTACACTCCTGAGAACATGGAAGTTGGTTTGAGTTTTCTTGGCTTACAACTCGTAACCCCGGGAATGGTCGAATCTCAAAAGTTGTTTGAGGTTACCGTAACCATGCTTACATTCGGTATGGGTGCATCAACCCAGGCACTTTTTGCCCGCGTGGGTGGTGGTATTTACACGAAAGCTGCTGACGTTGGAGCTGACCTCGTTGGTAAAGTAGAAGCCGGTATCCCTGAAGATGACCCGAGAAATCCCGCTACTATTGCCGATAACGTGGGTGATAACGTGGGTGATGTTGCCGGTATGGGCGCCGACCTATATGAATCTTATTGTGGTTCTATTCTCGCTACTGCTGCACTGGGAGCATCATTGCCGGCAGCCGTGCTTGCCAAAAACTCGATGACCCTCGAAAATGCCGTGATCGCTCCCATGTTGGTGGCCGGAATCGGTATCATTCTCTCCATCCTGGGAATTTTCATGGTACGTACCAAGGAATCTGCCACGCAGAAAACCTTGTTAAAAGCTTTACTGCTCGGAACAGGAGGTAGCTCATTCCTCATTTTGGTTGCCATGGCAATATTGGCATTTACCGGTATTTTAACATGGGGCCTCTTCGGTTCGGTTATCGCCGGTTTAGTTGCAGGTGTAATTATCGGGCAGGGAACCGAGTATTTCACCTCAGATGAGTATAAACCCACGAAAGGTATTGCTAATCAAGCCCTACAGGGCCCGGCTACTACCATTATTGATGGTATCGCTGTTGGTATGTATTCTACCTGGATTCCTGTTGTTACCATAGTATTAGGTATTATTAGTGCTTATGGTTTTGCTGGTGGATTTACAGATTTTTCCATGGGTGTTTACGGTATTGGATTTGCCGCTGTGGGTATGCTTTCCACCTTGGGTATCACACTTGCTACTGATGCATTTGGTCCTATTGCGGACAATGCCGGAGGTAATGCAGAAATGGCTGAACTCCCGAAAGAAGTAAGAGAAAGAACAGATGCACTGGATATGTTGGGTAATACAACAGCTGCTACCGGTAAGGGATTCGCTATTGGTTCTGCGGCCCTTACTGCAATGGCTCTTCTCTCTGCCTACATGGAAGAAGTAAGATTATGGCTCGGCAAAATATCTGATGCAGGAATGGGATATATCATCAAGGGTAAAGTAGTTTTCTATACCGATGTGGCTCCTGCCATAGAAGAAGGCATGAGAGCCGTGCAAACTTCAACCGCCCGAATCGAGGACTTCTCGGAAGCTTATAACCTCTCACTTTTCAACCCGTTATTGCTGGCAGGTTTATTCCTGGGAGCCATGATGGCTTTCGTATTCTGCGCGATGACCATGAAAGCTGTAGGTCGAGCCGCGGGGGCCATGGTAGATGAAGTAAGAAGACAGTTCAAGGAAATTCCCGGTATCATGGAAGGAAAAGCTACTCCGGAGTACGCGAAGTGCGTGGCTATTTCAACAGCCGGAGCACAAAGAGAAATGGTAATTCCTTCATTGATAGCGATAATCGTTCCTGTTCTCGTCGGTGTTTTATTTGGTGTTGCCGGTGTCGTAGGTCTGCTGGCCGGTGGTTTAACCACCGGTTTCACGCTTGCATGTATGCTTAACAACTCTGGTGGTGCATGGGATAATGCCAAAAAATATATCGAAAAAGGTAATTTCGGCGGTAAAGGTAGCGAAGCTCACAAGGCTAGTGTTGTTGGTGATACCGTTGGTGATCCATTCAAGGATACATCAGGTCCTTCACTCAACATTCTTATCAAGCTCATGACAATGGTTTCTGTTGTTATGGCAGGTCTTACAGTTTCTTTTGGCTTATTTGCCGGATAAAATATTAATTATAGCCAAAATTGAGCGATTTGCTCGAGTGGAAAGCGCTTGTTCGTTTCTCTACAGCCGCTATACTTATATAAAAACTAAAAAAGGAGGCTCCACGGCCTCCTTTTTTGATCATTGAAGTTTTATTTCAATCATTGTATTTTTTCAATAATTATTAACAATCCATTTCGTTAAAAAAGGAATTCGCTAATTTTACATCTCTAATGTTCATTTGAAAAATTCCTTTAAATAAATGGCTGACTTTGTTCATCTTCACGTTCACACCCAGTTTTCAATTCTTGATGGAGCATCGAATATACCGGTGCTGATAAATAAAGCCGTGAACGATGGAATGAAAGCCATTGCCATTACCGATCATGGTAACATGTTCGGGGTAAAGGAATTTCACAACGAGGCTAAAAAGCAGGGTATTAAACCCATAATAGGTTGCGAGGTATACGTTGCAGCCAAATCCCGGCATGACAAAACCGATAAAGAGGACCGTAGCAATCATCATTTGATTTTGCTGGCCAAAAACCTCATGGGATACAGGAATCTTTCTCATCTTGTTTCGCTGGGCTATACTGAAGGCTTCTATTATAAACCACGAATCGATAAAGAACTACTCGGAAAATATTCAGAAGGTCTCATCGCCACTTCTGCGTGTATAGGAGGTGAAGTGCCTCATCACATTCTAAATGGTGGAGAAAGAGAGGGCGAAAAAGTGGCCCTGGAATACAGGGATATTTTCGGTGATGATTTCTACCTGGAATTACAACGCCACGAAGTAGGAGACCCTGAACTCGATAAGGATATTTTTGAAAAACAACAAATCGTGAACAGGCATCTTATTGAAATCGGGAAACGCCACAGTATAAAACTCATTGCCACCAACGATGTTCATTTTATCAATGCCGGGGACGCTGAGGCACATGACCGGCTCATTTGCCTTAACACCAATTCTGAACTCGATGATCCCAAACGTCTAAGATACACAAAGCAAGAGTATTTCAAGACTCGCCAGGAAATGATGGATCTATTCACGGACGTACCTGAAGTATTTGATACCTTGGAAGAAATTATCGAAAAAATTGAAGAGTACGATCTTAACGCTAATCCTATTATGCCGGACTTCCCCCTGCCGGAAGGGTATTTAAATGAATCGGAATACCTGGAACACCTAACATACGAGGGAGCCAAAAACAGGTACGGGGAAATCACCGGGGACGTGAAAGAAAGAGTCGATTTTGAACTTTCCGTCATCAATAACATGGGATTCCCTGGATATTTCCTCATCGTACAGGATTTTTTAAACGCCGCAAGGGAAATGGATGTATCCGTGGGCCCCGGGCGGGGATCAGCAGCCGGTTCCGTAGTAGCTTATTGTCTCAAAATTACTGATATTGACCCGATTAAATACAATCTGCTTTTCGAGCGTTTCCTGAATCCCGACAGGGTATCAATGCCCGATATCGATATTGATTTTGATGAAGATGGTCGCGACCTTGTTCTTAAGTACGTGGTAGATAAGTATGGTTACAGCAAGGTAGCGCAAATTATCACTTTCGGAACCATGGCTGCCAAGATGGCCATCAGGGATGTGGCCAGGATACAAAAATTGCCGCTTCCTGATGCCGACAGGCTGGCCAAACTTGTTCCAGAGAAACCCGGTACCAACCTGACCAAAGCCTATAAGGAGGTGAAAGAACTTCGCGATGCCAGGGACAAGGGCGAAGAACTGGTCAGGGATACACTTCGGTACGCTGAAGTACTGGAAGGTTCAGTCCGTCATACTGGCCTGCATGCCTGTGGGATTATTATCGGTAAAAATGATCTCGTTAATCACATCCCGGTGTGTACTTCAAAAGATACCGAATTGCTGGTTACCCAGTTCGATGGTAGTCATGTTGAAAGCGTGGGGATGCTGAAAATGGACTTCCTCGGTCTCAAAACATTATCCATTATCAAGGATGCCGTGAAAAATATCAGGGAATCAAGAGGCATTGAGGTTGATTTTGAAAAAATAACCCTTGATGATCCAAAAACTTACGAGTTATACAGCCGGGGAGAAACTACCGCCCTGTTCCAGTTCGAGTCGGCCGGAATGAAAAGGTACCTCAAAGAGCTTAAGCCCAATCGATTCGAGGATCTGATAGCCATGAACGCGCTATACCGGCCCGGGCCAATGGAATACATTCCCAGCTTTATTGCCAGAAAACACGGGAAAGAGAAGATCGAGTACGATTTGCCCGTTATGGAGGATTATCTGAAAGAGACCTACGGGATTACAGTTTACCAGGAACAGGTGATGCGGTTATCCCAGGCAATGGCAGGCTTTACCCGAGGTGAGGCAGATTCCTTGCGTAAAGCCATGGGTAAAAAGATCCGGGCCATGATGGATCAACTCAAGGAAAAATTTATTGCCGGTTGTGTCGAAAGAGGCCTGGATGAAGAAAAGGTGAAAAAAGTGTGGAAAGACTGGGAAGCTTTTGCACAATATGCTTTCAATAAATCTCATTCCACCTGTTACGCCTACGTTTCCTACCAAACGGCTTACCTGAAAGCCCATTACCCGGGAGAATTCATGGCAGCAGTGCTGAGTCGTAATATATCGGATATTAAGAAGATAACCCTCTTCATGGACGAGTGCCGCCGAATGGGCATCCAGGTGCTGGGACCCGATGTGAATGAAAGTAATTATAAGTTTACCGTGAACCAAAACGGGGATATCCGATTCGGCCTGGGTGCTGTTAAAGGCGTGGGTGAGAATGCAGTAATTAATATCGTGCAGGAACGCAAGGAAAACGGACCTTACAAAGACATTTTTAACTTCGTGGAAAGGGTAAGCCTGAACACGGTAAACCGGAAAAATATTGAAGCACTTGCCCTGGCCGGGGCTTTTGATAATTTCAAGGAAATAAAAAGGGAACAATTTTTTGCCATGAACGGCAAGGAAATTCCTTTCATTGACACGTTACTCAGGTATGGTAGTAAAGTACAACTTGAAAAAGGTTCCTCGCAACCCTCACTATTCGGAGAATCTACATCTTACGACCCGGTAAAACCAGAAATCCCGGAAACCAATGATTGGTCGAATCTCTACCGGCTCAACAAAGAAAAAGAACTGATCGGGATTTATCTCTCTGCTCATCCTCTCGATGCCTTTAAATTTGAAATGGATCATTTCACGAACTGCACGCTGGCCAGCCTGCAGGATATGCAACAGCACAAGGGTCGTGAAATTACTATTGCCGGGATTGTAACCGAGGTCAGGCACAGTTTTACCAAGAACAATAAACCTTACGGGGCATTCGTCCTGGAAGACTTTACAGACTCGTTCCGTTTTGTAATGTTTGGAAAGGATTACAGTAATTTCAAAAATTTCCTCACGGAAGGATACTCCCTTGTAATAAAAGGGAAAATTCAACCCAGGATGTTTGGAAATGATCCCAATGAACTGGAATTCAAAATTTCTAATATCAATCTATTGACAGATGTGCGAGAGGAACTCCTGAAAAAATTCTCTATAAAGGTACCCGTTGAATCCATCGATGAAAATTTTATTGATGAAATCGAAAAATTCAGTGAAAAAAGCAAGGGAAAGACCCCCTTGTATTTCGTGGTTTACGATATTGAAGAAAATATTCATGTACAACTGTTCAGCAGGAGCAGGAAGATAGAAGTTTCAAATGAATTTCTTAATTTTATAGAAAAAAATCTGGAAATGGAATATGAAGTGAACTAAATGATTGTCAAATTGTCATCTTTCTTTGTTTTGCACGATAATTGAAAATTATTTCAACCTGCTTAATTTAGAAGGTTTCATTCGGGAAGGAATAATTTATGAATTAATATAGCTAAATAACTTTAAATATTTAATATTATGACAGTAGATGTAACTGATGCAACATTTGAAGAATTGGTTTTGAAATCAGATAAACCCGTGATCGTTGACTTTTGGGCAGAATGGTGTGGACCCTGCCGGATTATTGGACCTCTCCTGGCTGAAATAGGGGAAGAATATAAAGACAAGGCAATTGTTGCCAAGATAGATGTTGACAGCAACGCCGAGATAGCAGAAAAATATGGCATTAGAAATATACCTACGGTTCTTTATTTTAAAGATGGTGAAGTGGTTGACAAACAAGTCGGAGCCGTTCCAAAGAGCAATCTTTCATCGAAACTTGACGCGATACTTTAATTTTTTAATGACCCGTTGAAACCTGTAAATCAGTTTCAGCGGGTTAATAATACAATTTTTTCGGGATGATAAAGCAGGTAAGTGTTTTTTGTGCATCCTCCAATAAAGTCAAGCAAGAATTTTACAAGGCCACGAGAGATACCGGTGAGATTCTTGCACGTGAGAACATCACGGTTTTTTATGGTGGTGGAACGGATGGCCTCATGGGCGAACTGGCTAATACCATCATCCGTGAAAAGGGAAAAATTATCGGAATTCAGCCACAATTCATGAAAGACAGCAAGTGGTTCCATGAGAAAATCACTAAACTGATTATCGCGAATGACATGCATGAACGCAAAAAACTTCTCTTTGAAAATTCCGATGCCATTATTGCTCTACCTGGTGGAATAGGAACCCTTGACGAGCTGGTTGAAATCATTACCCTGAAACAACTCGGCCAATACCTTAAACCCGTGATTATTATCAACACAAATGGATTCTATGATCCTTTTATTCGCTTTCTGGACAATTTGATCCAGGAAAATTTCATGCGTGAATTACATCGTGAAATATGGACAGTTATCGATAATCCGAATCAACTAATGGATACCCTAAAAAATACACCCTCGTGGGATCCAAACAATTTGTCTTTAGCACAAATTTAATATTAAAATTTCCTGCCGATAACCAAGATATCATCGACCTGTGGTAAATTGCCCCTCCATTCTTCAATCTTCCTTTCCAATGCTACTCCCTGATCTTCCATAGGTAAATCCTTAACCTGTTGCAAAAAAAATTTAAGATTCCGGGGCTTTAATTTCTTTCCTTTTGCACCCCCAAACTGATCTGTATACCCATCGGAAAATAGATAGATTGAGTCCTCTTTCATGATTTCAATCGTGTGATTGGTAAATTTTTTATCTGCACCGGTAAACCTGCCCACGGGAAACCTGTCTCCCTTAATTTCATCGATAATACCTTTACGCATGTGATACATTGGATTAAATGCACCGGCAAATTCCACGATGTTGCTTTTTTTATCACACCGGACGAGAGAAATATCCATGCCATCACTGATCCCGGATTCTCCTTGCTGGTGTAACGTAAGTGTAATTTCAATATTGAGATGTTCAAGAATAGAAGCGGGTTGGGTTATCTTATATTCCTTCACGATTTTGTTAAGTGAGTTAAAACCGATGATAGACATGAATGCCCCGGGTACACCATGCCCGGTGCAATCAACTGCTGCCATGTACTCGTAATGGGCATCTTCCAGCAACCAGTAAAAATCACCGCTAACAATATCTTTTGGCTTAAAAAGAATAAAAGTATTATTAAAAGGAATGTCAGGGGGTAAAATAGCAAGTTGAATTCGCTTCGCGTACACGATACTATCGGTAATGTCTTTGTTTTTCATGGCCAACTCGTCATTCTTTCGGCTAATTTCGATGGTTCTTTCCCTTACCTTCTTTTCCAGCATCTCTTTTTCTTTCACCAGGTTCTTTTCCCTGATTTTAATGAGAAGGATGAGCAGTGAGACCCCGGAAATAATCATGAGCAATATGAACCACCAGGATTTATAAAAAGGTGGCATAACCTGAAAATGATACTCTGCTATTTCTTCATTCCAGATACCATAACTATTTCTTGATCTAACCATAAAAGAATATTTCCCTGGTTGAAGCGAGTAGTATGTAGCCGTGTTTTGACGAGTTGGGGGCTGCCACTCTGAATCGGCCCCCTCTAATTTTACCTGGTACATTAAAGCATCCGGATTTGTAAGGGTAATATTAATATACTCGAATATAATATTATTCTCATTGTAGCCCAATTTCTTGCTTTGATTCAACAATCTTTCCCTGTAGTTAACTTTTATTCCCGTTATCCGGGTATTTGATTCAGATACAGGTAATATTGATTCATTTGCATTTAATTTTATCGCTCCATCTACTGTACCAAACCAAATATTACCATTAAAATCTTTATAAACAGAGTTATCTTTGGTCTCGATCCCGGTGAAACCGCTTTTTCTCTCGTAAATAATAAAAGATCCTTCAGCAGAAACATACTCGTTCAGGCCCTTGTTGGTTCCAATAAAAATATTATTATTGTCATCAACAGTTATAAGATTGATCAGGTTAGAAAGTAACCCGTTACTGGTATTGTAATGATTTACTAGCGAATCTGATTCAACGACGTAAAGCCCCTGACCATCCGTACCCACCCATAGCCTGTTATCATGATCTTTAACCATACAGCGGGGTGTAATATCCTGCAAAACAGGGACAGTATAAAATTCCTTTTGTTCAAGATCATAATAAGAAAGCCCGCGATGACGCGCACCTATCCATACCTCATTAGCTCCATCATAATAAACAGAAGATATTTCGTTACCGCTTATTCCACCGGTTTGTGTAATCCGTAAGCCTTCTCTTTTATTAATATTATATTTCAGAATTCCATCATTTGTTCCGGCCCAAAGAATATTATTCCTGTCGATATCCAATCCTGTTATAATCATGTCGGAATAAAGCAAACTGTTCAAAAGAGGATCATAAACAAAACTTGAAGCAGTTTCGTCATATTCCAGTATTCCTCCCCCGTAGGTACCAATCCAAAGACGATTTATTTTGTCTTTTTTAATAAATCTAACCTGTACTGACGATAAACCCGATTGTTGGTCAAATTGCTTTACATCTGCAACAGTTTCTCCCGATAACATGATCCTGGTTATCCCCCCGTTTGTGCCAAACCAAAAATTTTGAGCTTTATCCTGATTAATGCACCAAACTTGCTGATTAATAAGGCCATCATCTTCTTTATAGCTTATAAATTGTTTCCCCTTGTATACCGATAATCCATGCTCAAATGTTCCTAATAAAACATTACCTTCCCTATCTCCCGTGATATCATGAATTTTATCATCCTGTAAACCATTATCTGTATTAAAGACAGTAAGCTCATCCTGATTAATCAGGGTAACTCCCCCGCCCCATGTTCCGGCCCATATATTTCCTCCCTGATCCTCGTACAAGGAGCTTATCCAATTAGATGAAAGTCCATCGCGAATATCGAAAATTCTGAATTGTTTATTACCGGGCTCATATTTGTACAGTCCCCCGTGATAAGTCCCAAACCAGAAATTTCCAGCATTATCTTCCAGCAAACATGTTTTTGCAAAATAGGTGGTAAGCCCCGGGGGTTGAAAATTAATAAAGCTTAAGGAATCTTCTGCCAGCTTTTTTATCCCCATATCTGTCACGAAATAGAGTGTGCTATCCCGGCCCGCGTGTGTACCAAAAATACGATCGCTTAACACGTTTCCTTTAAAGTGCCTGTAATTTGTCATATCCCAGAACTCATCCGGCCTGTTAATCATTATAGCCCCGGAGCCAGAAGAGGTAAACCATAACCTTCCCTTCCTGTCAGAAATTATTGAAGTTATATCTCCTGAGGAAAACTTTGCCCCGGGATCGAACACCCGGAAACGACTACCATCATAAAAACTAATCTTTCCACCCATGTGACCAAACCAGATATTCCCCTTGCTATCACAATACAAAGATCGAACACCGTTGGTTGATAACCCGTCCTCTACCGTGAAATTTATCACGTTGGTGCCATCGAATCGAATCGCACCGGCTCTTGAGCCCATCCATATATAACCTGTTTCATCCTGAATGATATCAAAAATCGTATTCTGTGCCAAACCCTCACTCACGCTGTAATTATCGAAATAATATGTTTGCGTGAAGATACTTGCCGTGGAAGCGAAGCAGAAAAGCCAGGGTATAATTAACTTTTTAAACATTAATGATTGATTCGGGTCATAATATTTTCATATCAATCCTTGGATATAAAGAAAAATGTACCGTTTTCATCTTCCAGTCCGGCAATTTTTCCAAACCGGGGTTTTTGTTGATTGTTTCTTCCAACAGCAATGGTCACTTTCGAGACAATTCTTTCGATTGGAATACAGGCATCCGGGTTACTGGCCAGCGTGTTGGCAAAGGTCCGGGTAAACTGGGAATTGTCAACCGCGAGTTCATATCCAGCCGAGGTGAATACCTGAGACGATTTGAATTTGGTGGCTTCCCAATTTCCACAATCAGGAGTTTCAGGCATGCTTCTCATGGCCTGGTAAAATGTAGGACCTGATTCACAAGCATCAGTAACCACGAGCATGTGCCGAATAGTATTGCTGTATGATTGCATGGCAGATTTCAACGTGTTCAGGTTAAAATAGGTAAATTCATCATCCCTTTGGGCATCAATAGGAATCCAGTAACCTGTTTCATTTATAAATTTACCATGCCCTGCGTACCAAATCATCAGTGCGTTTACCCGGTTGCTTCTAAGTAAATCCCTCAATTCTATGGAAAAAAACCTTTCCATTTCTGTTTTTTTCAAATCTTTTTTATGAATAATATTATGAATCTTGTACTTGGCGAGCGCGGTGCGCATGAGTGTTACATCTTTGCCGGGGCCCTCGAGGCTGGCGAAACTTGAATAATTGGAATTCTCTATAAAAATAACCCAGGTTTTTCCCATGGGGTTATCCCTTGTCAGGTTAATTCCTTCACGATTGAAAACAAACTTTTTTTCTGATTCATTCCCGTAAATATCTACAACATTAACAATAAATGACCGCTTGTTGGAAATATTCAATGTAGCAGTGAAGGAAGGATTTAGTTCATCGAGCTTATAGCTGGCAGCCACGCCATCAATGAGTATAGATTTTATAAAGCTCTCGTCTGAAATTTTCCCTTCCACGTATAGAGTGGGGTCACTACTATCGAGATATATTTCTCCATTATCGGAGGCGTATGGAGCCAACAATTTAATATCGGGAGCATTAATTTCAGTACGACAAATGGAATAGGTTTTATCCGCGACGTTTCCATATACATCTTCAGCCTGCAGGTTAAATTCATCCATACCCTCCAGCACAACGGTTGTAAAAAACTCGTGTCCGTTCTCAGTTTCAAGGAACTGAACCGGATTACCATTCACGAATAATGATTTGAGTTCACTTTCATCTTGTACAATACCTTTCAAGGAAAATTTCACCTCTTCTCTTGGAATTTCGATTGAGCCTTCTTCATTTTCTTTTGGCAGAAGTACTGTAATGACTGGACTTACAGTTTCCCTGTTCAATTCAAATAAGCGTTCATTGGCGGATTTGAGTAATTGCCGGGCCTTGCCATCAAATTCAGATAGGTCTATTAGCTTCTCGTAATCCTTTATTGCAGCATTAAAATTAGCAATTTCCTCGTAAGATTCTGCACGCTTGTAATATCCCTCCGCGTATTTGTCATTCATCGATAACACCTTGTTAAAATCGTTAATGGCATTCTGATGCTGCGTGAAATGTTGATAGTAGGTACCCCTTACAAAATACCATTTCTCTTTATCGGGCTCGATCAAAATATTGGTCGATATATCATTCACTGCCTTAGCGTAATCCAATAATTTCACGTAAACCTTACTCCTTACAAACAGAGCCTCCGTATTTTTGGGTTCAAGGTCAAGGGCCTTATTGATATTCTCGAGAGCCTCCGCCGATTTATCCAATCTAACCTGAAGGTCAGCCAGTGATATATACGAGTCCGTGAATTCTTTCTCTTTCGAAATTGATTTGCTAAAATGATTTTCGGCCTCTTCCAGGTTGTTTAATTCTTCTTGAACGATACCGGTCAGGTATAGGTTCAACTCATTTTCTTTAAGGAATAGCGCCCTGTTGCAAACTTCAAGAGCATCGACATATTGTTCCATCGCGGTCAGGGCTATGATCTTTTCCTGTAACGCGGCCATGTTACTCGATTTTAATTCCAGGGCAATATTCAACATTTCCAATGCTTCCAGGTACCTTCCTAAATCATTGTATAACCTACCGGTGTGATAAAACACGTCTGTTTCCTTTGGCATGAAAATAGTGGCTCGTTTGTAATCTTCTGCTGCTTTTTCCAGGTTTCCCATAAGCTCATATGCATTGGCACGCTCCAGGTAAGCTTTCACGTAATCCGGTGAAATATCCACGGCCTTTGTATACTGTGCTATCGCATCCTGATAATTCCCGTTTTCGAGAAAATCGTTCCCTGCCTTGTAATATTGCCTTTTGTTTTGAGCATTTAATATGGCAGGGGCAAGAATTAAGAAAGTAAGGACTGAAATAATACCGCGTTTCATCTCCTTGGGTTTTGTTTATTAAAGTTTTGGGTTCAGTTATTCACCAAAAATAAGAAATTAAATAAAACAAACCACAAATAAAGGTTAGTACCTAAGCGGAGGGCCATGAGAAAAGCAAAATTTAGTTCAACCAGGGTATCAATAGTTTATTTCAGAGCGACTTATGCCTAAGCTGATCGGTTGGAGAGAAGAGAGAAAGCATTTTCTGTCAGTTGACAGGTAACCCCGATATTGAATTGGTTGAAATTCACGAACGAAGTGTTATGAAATGTTTACAATATTTTCATTGATTGAGCAAATCGCTCAATTTTGGGTTATAACAAACTTCCAGTTTGTATTCTCCTATCATTTCTGTAAATTTTGGTAACGTGTTTAATACAGGTGCCTTCACCCCGCGATGAAATTGACTGTTTCCTGTAAACACGCGGGCTTCATCCCAAATCCCGGCATCAATAAAGGACTGAAGAAGCTTACTTCCTCCCTCGATAATTATGGATTGTATATTTTTTTCATGCAGCCAAAGGAAAAGTCTTTCAATCCATTTTTCTTGTTCAAAACAAACATACTCAACATTATCTTCTTTTCCTGCCCTTTTAGCATTAATGATAATAGTCCCCGATTTGTTATTAAATACTTTGAGATCATGATTTAAACGATCGTGAAAATCGGGTACAACACGTAACGGCGATTTTCCTGTCCAGTTTCTCACGTTTAATTCCGGGTTATCAATCAAAACCGTGTTTGTTCCGACCATTATCGACTGTTCTTCAGATCTCCACTTGTGTACCAGTGCACGCGAAAAGTCATCAGTAATCCAGTTTGGACCAATTCCTTCTTCTGGCGATCTTATTTTATCGATAAATCCATCCGCTGTTTGTGCCCATTTCAGGATAATATAGGGTCTTTCATGCAAGTGGAAAGTGTAAAAACGCCGGTTAAGCCATCTTGCATCTTTTTGTAAAATTCCTGTTTTCACTTGTACTCCATTTTGTACTAATTTTTTAATTCCTCTTCCTGAAACAAGATGAAACGGATCGGTATCGGCAATCACTACTTCCTTAACCTTGTGATGAATAAGTAAATCTGTACACGGTGGTGTTTTACCATGATGCGAACATGGCTCGAGACTCACGTAAACAGTAGATTCAGGCAACAGTTTTTTATTTTCAACAGCATTAACTGCATTTACTTCAGCATGTTCCTTCCCGAATACCCTGTGATACCCTTCACCAATTACCCTGTTATCATGAACAATTACACAGCCGACCATTGGATTGGGAGCAACCATCCCTAACCCGCCACGGGCAAGGTTGATGCAACGTTTCATGAATATCTCATCTGGTTTGTAACCCATTTTCTTTCAGGATTAATGTTTACCTTTATACCATGAAAGATGGTAAAATGACCATAGATTCCTCGGCAAAATTCATCCGGGAAGTATTAAAAGATCACTATCCATTACGTGAAATCGAGGGGTTTACAAAAATCATTCTCGGAGAAGTTACCGGGCTCAATTTCACGGGAATAATCCTTAACAAGGATAAAAAACTACCATCTTCTGCTATCGCGAAAATACAAAACATCCTTGAATCCCTGAAAAAATCTGTTCCAATCCAGTACATAACAGGCAAAACAGAGTTTTACGGCCTCCCTTTCAAAGTGAAACCAGGTGTACTTATCCCACGGCCCGAGACCGAAGAACTGGTTGAATGGATAATCCGTGAAACAGAAAATAAAAAAGAATTAAAAATCCTGGATATTGGCACGGGCAGTGGTTGCATCGCGGTAACCCTCGGTATTAAACTAAATAAGGCAAAAATACATGCATTGGATAATTCCGATGCAGCACTCGAAGTGGCAAAACAAAATGCACGTTTAAATCAAACCAGGGTAAATTTTTTCAAAGGAGATATTCTTCAGAAAACATTTGATGTGAATCCGGGTTCATTTGATATTATAGTGAGCAATCCACCCTATGTTATGGAAAGTGAAAAAGACCTGATGGAAGAGAATGTTTTGAGCCATGAACCCGGGTCAGCTCTTTTCGTACCGGATAAAGATCCATTGATTTTTTACAAGGCTATCGCATCATTTGCATTAACTAATTTGGAGGGAAAAGGAAAGATCTATTTAGAAATTAACGAGCAGTTTGGACCACGGGTGGCAGATTTGTTTAAACAAAAAGGGTTCAGTGATGTGAAGGTGCGGAAAGATATTAATGGAAAAGATCGGATGGTTAGCGCTGACCTTGACAAAACACGAGACGCTATTGACAAATTCTAATTTGAAATGGAAAATGAATTATCCAAATACCTGACAAGAGCAATGAAATTGTGCAGCAGGTCAGAAACGTGTACTTTTGATATGCGACAAAAACTAACTCAATGGTTGATTCAGGAAGAGGATGTGGAAAAAATATTGGAGGAACTGACCCGTCAATCATTCATCGATGATAACCGGTATGCCAAGGCATTGGTGAAAGATAAAACATACCTGAACAAGTGGGGTAAACAGAAGACTCGCTATTTTTTGAAAATGAAAAACATTGGAGATAAAACCATTCAGGATGCTCTTGATGAGATTCAACAGGATGAATATCAAAACATGGTAGAAAAAGAACTTCATAAAAAATTTTTCACTCTAAAAAATCACCCACCGTTGAAACAAAAATCTTCACTGGTCTCCTTCGGTCAAAACAGGGGATATGAATTTGAATTGATAATGAATATAGTAGAGAAATTGATAAAGCCATTACGATAACTACAATTCCTGTCGTGTACGAACAATTTTATTTTTTCAATAAAAACAATTATTTTCGCGTAAAATTATACAAACATGGTATTAACAGATCAAATTAAAGAACTCAAGGAAAGGAAAGAGTCTCTGAGGAGGCATCTTTGACATAGACGGCAAAAAAATCCGGACTGAAGAAGAGGAACAAAAAACGCAGGCCCCTGACTTCTGGGATGATCCAAAGCAGGCGGAAAATCAATTAAAAGCAATATCAAGACTCAAACAATGGACTGAATCATACGACCAAATTAATACAGCCCTGGAAGAGTTGGATGTATTGTTGGAATTTCACAAGGAAGGAGAAGCAGACGAGGAAGAAGTAGAAAAACAATATCAAAAGTCGCTGAAGATGATTGAAGCATTGGAATTCAAGAACATGCTTCGCAATGAAGAGGACTCGTTGGGTGCACTTCTTAAAATAAATGCCGGCGCGGGTGGAACAGAAAGTCACGACTGGGCCGAAATGCTCATGCGCATGTATATCCGGTATGGAGAAAGAGAAGGATATAAAGTAAAAGAGATTGATTATCTGGCTGGTGAAGAGGCCGGTATTAAAACGGTAACCCTCGAGTTTGAAGGCGATTACGCGTATGGCTTTTTAAAGGGAGAAAACGGGGTACACCGGCTCGTGCGTATTTCGCCATACGACAGTAATGCACGGCGCCATACTTCATTTGCCTCGGTATTTGTAACGCCGGTTGTAGATGAATCAATAGAGATAACCGTGAATCCTGCCGATATTACCTGGGAAACTTACCGTTCGAGTGGTGCCGGAGGTCAGAACGTGAATAAAGTTGAAACTGCAGTACGATTGAGACACCATCCCTCGGGTATCGTGATTGAAAACCAGGAGAGCCGCAGTCAGATGAAAAATAAAGAAAATGCCATGCGCATACTGAAATCACACCTCTACGAAATAGAAATCAGGAAACGCAACGAGAAAATTGCCGAGATAGAAGGGCAGAAAAAGAAAATTGAATGGGGATCACAAATAAGAAATTACGTGCTACACCCCTACAAGCTGGTAAAAGACTTAAGAACAAACCATGAAACATCCAACGTGCAGGAAGTACTGGATGGAGGATTATCTGATTTTATTAAAGCGTACCTTATGGAATTCGGTGGTAAAGAACAAATTGTTACGTGATGGTTGTTGCCAGGGATATTCTGATTAAAATTAGAAAAATCGTGCGTTCAGTTAACCTGGAATCGAAAAAGATTCAAAAGGAATATGGTGTGAGTATTCCCCAGGTTCTCTGCCTTGATTATCTTTATCAAAGCCCCAATTACCAGGCAACCCAGAAAGAGATTCGCGAGTATCTTAACCTTAATTCCAGTACCACGTCCGGGATTATTGACCGGCTTGAAACAAAAGGAATGCTCGCGCGGCTACCCAAGAGGGATGACAGGAGAACAACTTATATTTCACTGACATCAAGAGGGGCACAACTTATTAATAAAATCCCGCCACTATTTCATGACCGGCTTACACGAAAACTGGAAAATTTACCCGAGAAGAAGTTAACCGAGATATTAAATTCTATCAATTCTCTTACAGAACTGCTGGAAATTACAGAAACCGATGCAACCGAAGACACGGTGATATAACATGGTGATGCGTCACAATTGATATTGCAGAAACGATGTCCTTTATTTACGTTACGCTGCACAGTTCAATAACGCTAGTAACCGAGAACCTCGATCAATTACTATTACTTGATTAATGCACTTTATATATTTTCATGACGAAATGTCCATCCCGTGAAGCTTTTTTTTCACAACTAATGTCTTATCAATGAAAAAATGACGGTTGACCCGTGTCCCAATGGATAAAAATAAAAAGACATCCCTTCTGCAATATTCAATATGCGGTATCAATTAAGACATTCAAACAATTCTATTTGATCGTTTGTCTAATATTATGTAGATTTGTTCCTGTAGAACTAATTTTTTAACCCGGGTGTATGCGTGTTAGTAAAATTGATAAAAAGAGAATCATCCTTACGATTGTGCAGAACCTGCACAGGAGTGGCAGGTATGATATCAAGACGATACACTCAAGAGATTTTACAAACCCTGATAAGATTATGTGGAAAGGAAAAAGTGAAGGTTTCGTACCCGATTTAACAGCAAGAAGGGACAATCTGCTTAACATTTATGACATTCAGCTAACCGATAATTACGAGCTGACAAAGTGGAAGCTCTTTTCACTTTACGCTAATATCCGCAAGGCCAATTTCTACATCGTTACCCCCCGGTGGATGGTCAATTCAGTGAAAGATACCCTGGTCGAAAATGTTATTTCAGCCAGGATTATTGATGTTTCAGAAGCTTAAAAATAAAGGGGGAAATTCACAAGATGCATTGGATAGATATTACTATTTTCGTGCTCTACATGATCGTAATGTTGGGCGTGGGGTTCTTTTTTCACAAAAAAAATAAAGATGTTGATGACTATTTCGTTGGTGGCCGAACCATGGGGTCCTGGCATATCGGGTTATCCGTGGTGGCAACCGACGTGGGAGGTGGATTCTCTATCGGGCTCGGGGGCCTGGGTTTTGCCATTGGGCTGTCGGGTTCTTGGATGCTTTTCACTGGATTAATAGGGGCCTGGCTCGCTGCTGTAATTCTTATTCCTCGCATAAAAAAAATATCTGAGAAAAGGAACATGTTCACTTTTCCACAGGTTTTTGAAGTTCTTTTCAACCGCCGGGTAGCTTTTTTTGCAGGCCTGATTTCCGCCATTGGTTATATAGGCTTTACCAGTAGCCAACTTCTGGCCGGGGCTAAGCTTGCCTCTGCTACATTCCCCGAGATCTCATTATCAAACGCCCTTCTCTTAATGGGCTTTATTGCCATATCCTACACGGTAATGGGAGGACTCAAAGCTGTCATCTACACGGATACCATTCAATGGATTGTACTTATCGGCGGACTGATGTTCGTGGGTCTGCCATTCGGGTATTTTGCCATTGGCGGACTCGATTCTATCCGGGCCTCCCTGCCCCAGGAATTTATAAGACTCGATAATCTTACCTGGCAAACCCTCCTGAACTGGTTCGTGACAATCATCCCGATTTGGTTCGTGGGCATGACACTTTATCAAAGGATATACGCTACCCGGGATACCAAAACTGCCAAAAAAGCATGGTTTATTGCCGGGATTTTCGAGTATCCTTTCATGGCGTTCATGGGAGTATTGCTGGGCATGTTTGCAAGGGTGGCTTTCAACCAGGGTATGTTTATGCAACTGGGATATGATAACATGGAAGACTTCGATCCGGAAATGGGGTTACCTTTATTACTCAGGAATGTCTTGCCATTTGGCGTAATGGGATTATTACTTTCCGCCTATTTTTCAGCTATTCTATCAACTGCAGATAGTTGCCTGATGGCTGCCTCGGGTAACGTGTTAACTGATCTACTCGATAAAATAAAAAAGAAACCGCGGTGGATGAACAATTCATTATCTCTTTCCAAATGGTTGACTCTTTTTATCGGGGTTTCAGCCCTGCTCATTGCCCTGAAAATGGAAACTGTACTTGATCTTATGCTATACTCCTATGCTTTCATGGTTTCCGGGCTTCTGGTCCCATTGTTGGGTGGTTTATTTCTCAAAAAGAAATACCCAATGGCAGCTATTCCTGCTATGATACTGGGAGGATTTACAACTGTTTTTTTTATTGAATCAGACATTTCCTTACCCCTGAACCTGGAACCCAACATTTTTGGCATCATGGTTTCTGCAGGAACTTACCTGGGCATCCATTTTATTATCAAATACAACGAAAGACATAATAAACAGGTGATGCGAAATGTGAAAAAAAAACATTAACATCACAATATTTAATACGAAATTGACTTTTTTGTACCATTTATAAATTACCTATTCTGCAACATGAAGTGACAATAAATTGTATAAAAATTCGTATTTTTGTCGTGCAGAACATATTTTTAATTAAATCAGAAAAGTAAAAAACATGGAATTTTTCAGTTACACGACTGACAACAAGCCAGAAAGTAAAGAAATTGACAGGATTACTGATTTTCTTTATGAACATCTTGATCAATTTAGAGATGAATGGGAGCACATCCGGAAAGCAATCCAGTATTCGCTCAAAGAAACATCGGATGACGGGGGTTACGTGATCACCTCAGAGGAAAACGGTCAAATCACGGGTGCCGTGGTTGTGAACCGTACCGGCATGGAAGGCTATATCCCGGAAAATATACTAGTTTATATTGCTGTAAATAAAGATTACAGGGGCAAAGGATTAGGAAAACAATTAATGAATAAAGCTATAGAATTGGCTGACGGGGCCATTGCATTACATGTTGAACATGATAACCCGGCAAGGTATCTTTATGAAAAGTTAGGATTTACCAACAAGTACCTTGAAATGAGGTTGTATCCTCAAGAATAATTCAGCAAAAATGAATATCCCTGAAGATATTTTCAGGCTAAGGCAAAAATTGCACAAGTTCCCGGAGCTTTCAAAAAGGGAACAAAAAACCGCCAACACAATTAAAAAATTCATACAACCCTTTGAACCTGATCAGGTTTTTGAAAATATCGGGGGTAAAGGGGTTGGTTTTTTATTTGGAAAAAATCCAACTAACCCAATGGTATTGTTCAGGGCCGAACTGGATGCATTGCCCATCGGGGAAAAAACCGATGTAAAGTGGAAATCGGAAGTACCTGGCATTTCACATGCTTGCGGTCACGACGGGCACATGACAATTCTTGCAGGATTAGCATGGTACCTGCACCAAAATCCACCTGCCAGTAAGCAGGTATTCCTGTTATTTCAACCGGCAGAAGAAACAGGTACCGGGGCGGAAGCAGTTATTGCAGATCCCGTTTTCAGTCAGGTGAAACCTGATCGGGTGTATGCCATTCACAATATCCCCGGTTACCCTAAAGCATCAATAGTAATAAAAGAAAACCATTTCGCGGCGGCATCAAAAGGGATCATCATCTCGCTCCATGGTAAAACTTCACATGCCGCCGAACCCGAGAAAGGACTCAACCCGGCAAAAGCCACGGGTGAATTATTACTGTTCCTGTCGGAGTTGACAGGAAAAAAGATTTTCAACGACTTCGTGCTGGCCACTATCGTGCATGTAGAGCTGGGGAAAATAGCTTTTGGCACTTCTGCCGGACATGCTGTAATAAGGGCCACGCTGAGAGCGACCGGGGAAGATGACATGAAGAGTATGGTGCTTGAAATAGAGAAAAAAGTGAAAGAAAGTTGTGTAAGTAATGGTTTAGAATATCAGGTTTCTTACACTGAAGAATTTCCCGCGACAATGAATGATCCAGCTAGCGTTCAACTCGTAAAGGATATGGCTCATGAATTAAACCTGACGGTTATTGAACCAAGGGAGCCCTTCAGATGGTCAGAAGATTTTGGCCATTTTTCAAAAACAACTCCCGGTGCGTTGATCGGGTTAGGTAGCGGTGAAAATCAACCTGCCCTGCACAATCCGGATTTCGATTTCCCGGATGATTTAATTGTACCTGGTATAAAATTACTCGCGAAACTTTATCAAAATCACAGATAAAAAGGAATAGATGGAGACGACTTCAGTGCTCGAAATAAGCAAGAGCGCGCTTAAAAACAACATCCGGTTCCTTAAAAGTTTTTTTAACGGGGGAACCATTATATCATCAGTCGTGAAGGCCAATGCATATGGGCATGATATAACAAAATATGTCCCTTTAGCTGAATCTGAAGGATTAAACCATTTTTCAGTGTTCAGCACGGATGAAGCCCGGGAAGTTTTGAAAAGCAAAACCGGAAACCCAACTATCATGATTATGGGTTGGATTGACCTGGCAGATCTGGACTGGGTAATTGAGAATAATATCGAGTTCTACGTGTATGATATTGAGAAACTGGAACAAAGTGCCAAAGTAGCAAAAAAATTAAGAACAAAAGCGAGGATTCACGTTGAAGTAGAAACCGGATTAAATCGGACAGGACTGAAACGGCGCCAATTCAAAAAGGCAGCATCTATAATAAAAAACAATAAAGATTGCTTGAAAATTAAAGGATTATGCACCCATTACGCTGGAGCAGAATCCATTGCCAATCATGTTCGGGTTCAACGCCAGATAACAAGATATTTCAACTTTTATAACTGGTTTTTCGCGAATGAGATCATGCCCGAGTTACGACACACTGCCAGTTCAGCCGCGGCTTTGAGCTATCCCCGCACGAGAATGGACATGGTGAGAATTGGAATATTACAATATGGTTTCTGGCCAAGCCCCGAAACACAAGTGCAATATTTCAGTAAAAACAAGGGAGCACCCGATCCCTTGCAAAGACTCATCACGTGGAAGAGCAGGGTAATGACGGTAAAAAACGTTAACCAGGGAGAATTTGTTAGTTATGGCACCGCGTATTTCGCGCACGAGAAAAAAAGAATTGCAGTGATTCCCGTTGGTTATTCTCATGGATACAGCAGGAGTCTCAGTAACCAGGGAATCGTGCTAATCCGCGAACACAGGGTAAAAGTAATTGGCTACGTGAATATGAATATGCTTATTGCTGATGTTACAAGTATCCCGGGTGTTGAAACTGGTGATGAAGTTGTGCTTATTGGGTCGCAAGGAGATTTTACAATATCGCTGGCTGCTTTTACAGATTTCAGTAACCAGCTTAACTATGAATTATTGACCCGTTTACCGGCTAACATACCAAGGATTATCGTTGACTAATTATATATTAAACAACAAAAAATTATCATGGCTTTTATAGAGTTGAATCAAAACAAGTTGCAACATAATTTCGATTTCCTTGAAAAGCTTTTCAGGGAAAATGGCATTGAATGGGGTATTGTTACAAAAATGCTTTGCGGCAATAAGGACTACATCAAACTGGTACTCGATTTGGGTATTAAGCAAGCACTCGACTCCAGGATTAGTAACCTGAAAATCATTAAGTCCATTAATCCCGAAATAGAAACAATATACATCAAGCCCCCGGCCAAGAGAAGCATCAGGAGCGTGGTGAAATACGCTGATATCAGCATGAATACCGAATACGAAACCATACGGCTGATCAGTGAAGAAGCCCAACAGCAGAACAAGAACCACAAGATCATAATCATGGTAGAAATGGGCGACCTGCGGGAAGGAGTGATGGGCGAAGAACTGGTTAATTTCTACGGTAAAATATTTGAATTACCTAATATTGAGGTTGTCGGGCTGGGAACCAATCTTAACTGCCTGAATGGAGTAATGCCCAATCATGATAAGCTCGTGCAGCTTTCCTTGTATGTTCAGCTAATCGAAGCGAAGTTTAATAAAAAAATCCCACTTATTTCCGGGGGATCATCTGTAACCATACCGCTTGTTTTGAAACATTTTGTCCCGGAAAGAGTCAACCATTTTCGCATTGGAGAAACACTCTACAACGGTAAGAACCTGGAAAACGGGGAAATCATAGACGGCATGAAAACAGACCTCTTCATGCTGCATGCCGAGATTATTGAATTAACAGAAAAACCACTGGTACCTTATGGTGAAATGGGCACTAACGTGGCCGGTCACAGCATCGAAATTAACGAGGAGGATTACGGGAAAACATCTTACAGGGCTATCTTGGACGTGGGCCTTTTAGACATAGGTACAGAAGATTTTACTCCTGTCGACCAAAGCCTTGAGATTTCAGGCGCCAGTTCCGACATGATTGTCCTTGACCTGGGCACCAAACAACCTAATTACAAGGTAGGAGACCTAATTTCTTTCCGGTTGAATTACATGGGAATGCTCACGGTGTTGAATTCATCTTATATCACGAAAAAAATCGTGTGAACTGAATCTCATGAACCATCCCAGGCACCTTATCCTGTTATTTTCTTACCTTTGCTAAAAAAATACCCATGGCAGAAAAACTCATCATATACCACAACACAAGATGCGCTAAGAGCCGGGCAGGATTGAAATATCTTGCCGATAATAAACTTGACCACGAGGTAGTTGAATACCTGAAAAATCCTCTATCCCCGGATATTCTTAGGAGAATTCTGATGAAAATGAACAAACAACCTCACGAAATTGTAAGAAAGCAGGAAAGTTATTATAAAAAGGAATTGAAAGGGAAACAGTTTAACGATGATGAATGGATAATCATTTTGCTGGAAAACCCGAAATTGCTGGAAAGACCGATCGTGGAAGGGAAATATAAAGCAGTGCTGGCACAGCCGCCGGAAGAGATTGAAAAGATAGGATGAGAATGTAGTTATTGAGTAGATATTAGATTGTTATTAGGTTGTTATTAATGGTGATTCATTTGGTAACAGGATGATTAAAGTTGCTAACTTGAGATTCTGAAATGCAAAATGTACATAAACGATAAGACCATGGAATATAGAATTGAAAAAGATACGATGGGGGAGGTGAAGGTACCCGCCGGTAAATACTGGGGCGCCCAAACCCAGCGGTCAAAAGAAAATTTTAAAATCGGGGGCCAGCAAATGCCCCTGGAAGTAATCCATGCTTTTGCGTACCTCAAGAAAGCAGCAGCACTTACCAACAATGAATTGGGTGTACTTACGGATGAAAAAACGAAGCTCATTGCCCGAGTATGTGACGAAATCGTTGAAGGAAAACTGGATGACCAGTTTCCACTGGTTGTCTGGCAGACCGGATCAGGTACACAATCAAACATGAACGTGAACGAGGTGGTGGCTAACCGTGCTCACGTTTTGCAAGGAAATAAGCTGGGTGAAGGAGAACGGCTGATCCACCCGAATGATGATGTAAACAAATCGCAGTCATCGAATGACACTTTCCCAACAGCCATGCACATTGCCGCTTATAAAATGATCATGGAAACCACCATTCCAGGTGTTTTAAAATTACGAGATACACTGGCCGTCAAGTCAAAAAAATTCATGCAAATCGTGAAAATAGGACGTACCCACTGGATGGATGCCACTCCATTAACTCTCGGCCAGGAATTTTCAGGTTATGTATCGCAACTCGACCACGGGCTAAAAGCACTGAAAAACACCCTTGAGCATCTCTCGGAGCTTGCCTTGGGTGGAACTGCCGTGGGAACAGGCATTAACACCCCCGGTGGTTACGCTGTAAAAGTAGCTGAAAAGATCGCCGAACTTACCGGCTTGTCTTTTAAAACCGCCGAGAATAAATTTGAGTCTCTGGCTGCACACGATGCCATAGTGGAAACCCACGGGGCCTTGAAACAACTGGCAGTGAGCCTGATGAAAATAGCCAACGATATTCGTGTTCTGGGCTCCGGACCGCGCTGTGGAATCGGCGAGATATTGATCCCGGAAAATGAACCCGGCTCTTCAATAATGCCCGGCAAAGTAAATCCCACTCAAGCGGAAGCCATTACCATGGTTTGCGCGCAGGTTATTGGCAACGATGTGACCATTGCTACCGGCGGCATGAATGGTCATTTCGAGCTAAATGTTTTTAAACCGGTGATGATTGCAAATTTTCTTCATTCAGCCAGGTTAATTGGCGATGCATGTGTCTCTTTCAATGATAACTGCACGATTGGTATCGAACCGAATGAAAAAATAATAAAGGATCATCTCCAGAATTCATTGATGCTGGTAACAGCACTTAATCCGCGTATCGGTTACGAGAATGCAGCCGCCATCGCGAAAAAAGCACACAAGGAAGGTCTCACTCTCAGGGATGCCGCCCTACAATCAGGATTGGTTAATGGAGAAGATTTCGATAAATGGGTAGACCCGGGCAAGATGACAGGGTTGAAATGATTACTCCATT
Organism: uncultured Bacteroidales bacterium; assembly: GCA_964426725.1. Classification (GTDB taxonomy): domain Bacteria; phylum Bacteroidota; class Bacteroidia; order Bacteroidales; family CAYRRV01; genus CAYRRV01. The sequence goes on from CAYRRV010000016.1 coordinate 63,068, forward strand.
AGAATCAGTACCCAGTCATTACCTCTCTCCTCTTCGCCGGGGGGATCGAAAACAAGCAACCCGTCGACTGGTTGGGAAGTCGCTGCCTGTTTTTCTCCATTCCGGGGATTAAACCAGGTAGTCGTTTTTATTTCAAAGGTGAGTTTTGAGGAATCTATCCACAGTTTTTTACCAGTGGGGGTGTATACCATGGCATATCCTTCTCCTGATGTTCCGGTAAGCCGGCCAGGAGGATCATGCGGGTTTTTCGCGATGAAGGATTGATCCGGTTTCCTGCTAAAATAGTCGAACGATAGCATCAGTTCTTTTATGTATTTCATTTGGGTTGCACCCTTGTAATTTAATGCTTCATCCCATTCAACATCATTTAACCGTGTAAGGGGTTCATGAGGATTTTCCTTTTTATACATCTGCCAGACCTCGTTTGCCCCGTAAGTGTGCCCCGCGGCTCCAGCGAAAAGAGACCAGTAAGCGATCTGTCTTACATCAAAAGCGTCGAACCTGCCAAGAGATGCTTCCTCCCAATCATAATTCACGGGTAAATTCTCATAAGCGGTACATCATATTCATTCGCGTGCAACTATTCCTCTGCCTCTAACTCTTGCAACCAGTATTCACTTTGTCTCCTGTCAGCAAATGGTTTCATCATGGGTATCTTTATTTTATCAAAATGATAAATATCGTTCCTGAAATGTAGTTCATTATTCTTAACAAAAGCTGTAAGATAAGTAAAATGAACCGGAATTTCATTCCTTAAGTAGAACACGATGGTACTGTCACTTTCAATAATATTGAAAATACTGTCTTTTTCAATTTCCTTGTCCTTTAATAGCTCACGCGCCAGTTGAAGTGGTTTTTCCAGCCTGATGCAACCATGACTAAAATCTCTTTCTGAAGCA
>CAYRRV010000016.1:64066-66765 GCA_964426725.1 uncultured Bacteroidales bacterium
TTGAAGTGGTTTTTCCAGCCTGATGCAACCATGACTAAAATCTCTTTCTGAAGCATGAAAAAGGTGATCGGCAGGCGTATCATGAAGATAAATTGATTGTATGTTGGGAAAATTAAATTTAACTTCACCCAACGCGTTAGAACTTCCTGGTTTCTGCACGATATAGAAAGGGAAATTATCCTCTGTAATCTCATTCCAGTTAACGCTATCGGGTTTGATGGTATCCCCGAGATAAGAATACCTGAGCAATAAGTAATTATTCCGCTCCAGGTAACTGGTATCCTTTTTAATTTTCGGCAATATTTCTTCCGTGGCTATAGATCGCGGGACATTCCAGGTGGGATTAAATATAATGTGCCGGAGTGTATCTTTTAGAACAGGAGTGTAATCTTCTATTTTACCAATAATGACTTTCATATTCAGGGCCAATTTATCATCTGCATAATAATCAAGCGAGAAATCAGGTAAATTAATAAATATGAAACTATTCCCCAGGTTCGAAGGCAGCCAGCGTATTCTTTCCATGTTTAACTTTATCTGGTCTATACGGTAATCCGGGTAAAGATACATTGACGCGAGTGTATTTCTACCAACCCTCCCATCTGGTTTGAGGTCATGTCTTAATTGATATTTTTTGACGGCTATCTCCAAAAGATCATCAAACAACGGATTTTTTAAATAAGAACTATCCTCAATGGTCAGGTCTCCTGTTAGGGTGAGGATTTTTTTTAATTGCAAAACCTGATGCGCTGAGTCATTCACTTTAAGAATATCAAATCCTTCAGGAACATTCCAGTTATGATCAGATGAATGTTTCTGGAGATACTCGAGTTTTTCCCGGAGTAACCAATACTGAGCGTGCATGGGCTTAAGTTTATGAAGGGATGCCGGAATATCATTTACTTTTAAAGCATTAGCCAGGTACGGGGCGAGATTTTTATTCCTTGGGTGAGACTCCCATATGATTTCTATGTTTTCCGGATTTATTGACCCCGATAATAAATCATTGCCATATGAAAGATATGCCCTTGTAAGCATAACATCAAGACGAACACCAAGGGCTTTAAAGTATATGCTGTTTTCCTTGAGTGTTTTAAATGCATGCAGACCAGCATATATTTGATGAAGACCATAATTCTCAGGATACAACCCCTCCCTGTCAGCTTGAGAAATTGCATGAAGCAGTTCCCTCGCGTTTTTGTCAAATTCGCCATTATTTATCCATGCCGGACGGTAATTCCTGGACTGATAAAACATTTCAATCTCCTGATCAAGCATATTGCCGCTTAAATAGTACTCTTCGAATTTTCTGATATCCCCGATTTCTATAAAATCATATCTTGATATAAATGTAGATCCCAGCAGATATTTTCGGGCATTATCTGTTGATTTTGTTAAATGTCCAGGGGCCGAACAAGCTCCTAAAACCAACAACAAGGGTAAAAAGAAATAACATACAATCGCTCTTCTTTCCATGAAGAATAGTCTCTTAATATTTACATGGTAATTTTAACCGGGATTAAATAAATAAACAGGCACACTCAAAGCAAAGAATATGCCTGTTATTGCTACAGAATAATAATTAACTTATTTACTTGAACCCTCTAACAAGCCCGAATAACAGGCTTATTACAAACAATGCAAGAAAAATATAAAATAAAATTTTTGCTATTGAAGCAGCCCCTGCAGCGATACCGCCAAAACCGAATATTGCAGCAATAAGTGCAATAATTAAAAATGCAATAACTAATCGTAACATAATAATTAAGGTTTGGTTAATAAAAAAAATAATAACTAAAATATAATACCTGCATAAATCTGAATGACATTATTCCGGGCATCTCCAAGGAGAATCTCTGAAACGTCATCATCTGGGGCGACCTGGCTTAACCCCAAATTGTAATTAAAACCAAGTTCAACAAATGACAACTGGAATCCAAGCCCGCCGCTGATTCCAAAATCAGTGTTATTAAAATGATCACGGTCCAATTCCTCATTACCATCTATATTAATAAAATCAAGAACTTCTGCTTGTGTATCCACGTTTGCACCGAGCAGTATTCCGACATACGGACCCAGGTGAAAATTTAAATCCTCAGCCAGATTATAAACAAGATACAGGGGAATATCAATATAGTTCAATGCAAAGTCAGTTTCCCCCTCGAAGATGGAAACGCCAAGAAATTCTTCATCATAGACAGCTTTAACTCCTTTGGTCGAGTAAAGCACCTCGGGCTGAATAGCAAACTTTTCTGATACCGGGAATTTTTTAAAAACACCCGCGTGAAATCCTGGTTTCATGCTCTGATCATCCAAATCTTCAATAGTCATGTATGAAAAATTCAATCCACCCTTAATCCCAAGAGAGCCAATTTGTGCGTTTAATAATAAGCATCCTGTACAAATTAAAATAGCAAATAGAAACAAGCGTTTTAAAATCATAACTAAACAGTTTTTAAAGGTTAAAAATTTTATTGTTAATCAATAATATTCTTCGATATCAATATCCTATCTCTTTTTCTAATACAAAATAATATGCCACTTAATGGAATGCTGCCAATTATTTACATTTTAAACCCTTATTTAACGGCTTTATAATGAATAAAAAAAGGAATTAGACAAATATAGAATAATAGAATATTCGCTGGCTGATTTTTCCTCAATTCGTGAAAAATAATCCCCATAATTCTACATTAAAA
>CAYRRV010000016.1:66865-70617 GCA_964426725.1 uncultured Bacteroidales bacterium
CTGGCTGATTTTTCCTCAATTCGTGAAAAATAATCCCCATAATTCTACATTAAAAAGAAAAAAAAAGACTGGATTAATATTTGAGTTTTAGCAATGCTAAATGATTAGATGTATAATTAAAACACGTGATTATGAAAATTGCAGGAATTATTCTTTTAGTATTAGGAATTATCGGAACAATTGTTTTTGGTATTCACGCGATGAGTGAATCCGAGAGTTTTAGCTTTCTTGGTATTGATGTAGCGGTTAGTTCTGCAAACTGGACACCAGTAATAGTAAGTGCATTAGTACTTATTGTTGGAATAATTCTAACCAGCGCGGGGAAAAAGTAAACCTGGTTTCAGGTTTGCTTCTTTTCATTATTCTTGCCGAGTTTATTGTCCAATTTATCCTCGTTATCCTGGATCTCGTCTTCAACTTTATCAAGTTTATTGCTTTTATCTTTCTTTTTAAAATAATTCACCAGCCATTTTAAACCTGGAATATAGGGCGATAATATAAAAATGCTGGCAAACAGCAAGATATATCCCAGTGGGATGAATGGAATTAACATGAAGACTCCACCCAGTAAAAGCGCAACAATTCCTGCCACGGGCCTGATCCAACGTCCCGGTTCTGATACATTTATTTTCATGATTACAAGATTTTATAAATTTCTCCTACAACCTGAAACGTGTTTTGCCAGTTTATCTTCATCTGATTACGGGCTGTTTTACCAGAGACAAATTCATAATTATTTTATTTTAATTATAATAATTACAGATTATTTACGGAAAATCATGCCACCTGAGAAAAAATTAATAAAAATTTTATTTTGGCAAGCTTACATTTATGAACCTGCAAATAAGAAATATCAATAACCAGAAGATTATTTGCCTGCAGGAATAAATAACTTCATATCCGGTCTTCCCGCGCCAAAACGCAATATATATCAGGTGAATTATTATTTACAAACGGTGTAATAAAATCTACAATAAGATTAAATTCTCAAAATTCAGAGGTAAGAAGAACTTTCCAGGTAAGTTTTATCGGGATAATAAATAAAAAGACAACTGCCACCAGCGATGGTATTAATCACATCCTTTGAAATTTCCTTTGATATTGCCGGGCAACCAAAACTTCTGCCAAGGCGCCCGTATTTTTTTACAAAAGCCGGACAAACGTAGCTGGCCCCATGCATCACGATGTAACGTTTTCTTGCATTATGATTAAAGCCTTCTTCCACACCATCGAGGTATAACGACAAACCATGTTTTCCTTGGTAGGTTTTCCCGGTGATGTAAAACCCGAGTGAACTCATGTGGGTATTGGGAACATTTGAAAAGCGGGTAGCAAACTGACTTCCTGAAGCTTGCCCGTGTGCTACCAAATCATGAAAAAGCACCTTCCCGGTTTCTATATCAATTACCCACAAACGTTTTTCTTTGGATGGTTTTGAAAAATCAATAATTGTCAGTATGTTTTTCTCTATTCCCGCGGAATCAGAGTATAACATTTGATATCCCCTGAGGGCGAATGAAAAGACCTCAAAAGAGGGCAGGCTATCATTATTGGCGATGGATAATTCATCGTATAAAGTATTGACTTCATGCTCAAATCCTTTTGAACTGCCATGTGAAAGAATGCTACCCTTGACCTGAGTTATAGGAAAGAAGGAAAGTGCTAAAATAAATCCCCAAAAAGGCAATAGTTTGCCCAAGTTTACCTGCATCATGTTAAAAATCATTTGTACTTAGTTCCTATATTACGAATATATAAATCAAATTGTTACAATACACGGAATATAACATAAAATAACCATAAATATTGTCTTTTAGAAAAAATATAAAATGAATTCTCTCACTTTGCATCCACAAATTATCTCACTTAATCATTATTCATCTTTTTTATTTAATGTACAACAAATTTTCTGGTGCAAGATACTTTTTCATTATTTACCTTTATGAAATAAAGCCCGTTGGGTAAATCCTGTATATCAATATTCGTTAAATCAGATTCGGTAGATATTCTTTTTACTACCTGGGCATTGGTATTCAAGATTTGAATTTTACTACTCGTATTTTGATTAAGCTGGATATTGATAAAACCATGAGCCGGGTTTGGGAAAATTTCATTATAGTGCAGCCGAGTTAGAATGAAATTCCACAGCCAGTCGCGGTAAGCCATGCGAACAATATTGCCTGGTGGTGGGGTTGCCTTCAGATATTTCCCGGCCAGAACGTTACTCCAGGCATCAATAATAGATTAAAACCGGATAACATGAAGATATCACGTGAAAAGAGGAGATTTAAACTATAAAAGTTTGATTGGCCCACGTGAAAAACTCGATAAGGGAAAAAACCTGTATCTTTTTTTCTTTCAGAACATCATATTTATGTTCCTTTACCGCGATTTTGAGCCATTCGATAGCGCCGGTTTTCCAACCCTGCCCGTCAATCAATACCATGATGTGCTGCTCGGGCATGGCTTCCACCATGTTCAGGTACATGTATGGTAATTTTTCATCCACCGAACCGGATACCTGCTGCCATTTACATTCGATCCGGGTTTTCAGGTTATATTTTGCAGAGACGAGTAAAAATTCCGTGGTGCCCCTGTGCCCGTAAACCGTGGTAAATGGTACATTTTGCAATAGCAATTCTGTTCCGAAATCTTCTGGCGATTTTATCCACTCCCTGTACTTGACAAGCGTGAATCCTTTTCCAATCAGAACAGTTTTAACGGCTACTTCTAACTGGTTCCCGGTGATATTACTTGTTCGTCCCTGGCTCATCATGCGGTTTTATAGTTCATGACAACAATTTCCTTTATTTCTCCCCTTTTTTTGGCATTGGAATTGATGACCCTCTTCGCCGGAACCCTCACAATAGTGTATTCCCGGTAGATCTCATCAAAGAAATCATCCGAGGGATCAATATTTTTAGGATCTGAATTGCTTAACATCAGTTTTGCCCCTTCTTTGTCCAGGTTTTTAAATAGCCCGGCCAACCGGATTTGCTCATTATCATCAAAGCCTTCCTTGCTGTAAGATTTAAAACTGGCCGTTTTGCTGATGGGTCTGTAAGGGGGATCAAAATATACAAAAGAATCTGATTTCAGGTCATGCAGTACCTCCGTGAAATCGGCCTTTTTAATTTCGGCCTTTTGCAATACCTGGTGCGCGGCCCTCAGATTTTGCTCGTCACAAATTTTGGGATTCTTGTAATCACCAGCAGGGGCATTGAATTCACCCTTCGAATTGACCCGGTATAGACCGTTAAAACAAGTACGATTCAGGAAAATCAACTGGGCAGCACGGGAATACCAGTTATCAGAAATCTTTTTATAATCGATATTGAAGCGCTGCAAATTGTAATTGGTACGTTGTTCATAAAAAAACTCGTGTTTTTCCCTTTTATCAATTTTCGAGTAGGTGATCTGATAACGGTACAGGAAATCCAGTAACCGATCAACGTCCTGCTGAATAACCCGGTAGGTCAAAATCAATTCATCATTAATATCGTAGAGATAAGCGCTTTGTATATCAAATTTTCTTGCCACATCAAAAAAAACGGCACCACTCCCCAGGAAAGGCTCGTAGAAAGTCTTGATTTTCTTCTTTCTCAACTCAGCAGGATAGAGTTCCTGAAACCGAACCAAAAGCTGACTTTTACCACCTGCCCATTTTAAAAAGGGTTTTGCCTCTTCCATATTAATCAAAAAAATTTCGATATAAAGATACAAAGTTGGGTTGAATAAATAAATCCTGAACA
>CAYRRV010000017.1:0-5526 GCA_964426725.1 uncultured Bacteroidales bacterium
ATGAAAAAGACAGCATTTGTTACCGGGGCTTCCGGGTTTTTAGGCATTAATCTTATAAGACAATTATTGAAGGATAACTGGGATGTAGTTGCTTTCCACAGGCCCTCTTCAAACATTAAATACCTTGAATCATTCGATATTAAAAGGGTGCAGGGTGATTTAACAGATTACGCATCTATCCATGATAATATGCCGGAAAGGGTAGATGCCGTTTTTCATACGGCCGCTATCACCCGGCTTGGAGCAAAACATCATGAGAAGCAATATATCGTTAACGTGACAGGCACGAAGAACATGTTGCATTGCGCGATGGAGAAAAAAGCCGGAAGATTTATCTATACTTCATCTATTTCATCATACGGGGTATATGATTTTGATATAACGGAAAAAACCCCTGCCAATATCAACGAAAAAAGCTGCAATTATTATAATTACACGAAATACCTGGCGGAAAAAGAAGTTAAAAAGGCTGCCGAAAACGGATTGCACGCGGTAATCCTTAATCCCTGCCGGATTATAGGCCCCTATGATACCCGCAACTGGATAAACCTGATAAAAATGGTGCGCGATAACTATTTTTTGATGGTGCCCAGGGGAGTTGGAATGATTTGCCATGTTGATGACATCGCGCGGGCACACTTGAGCGCGGCAGAAAAAGGCATTCCCGGCGAGAATTATCTTTTGGGTGGGGAGAGAGCCAGTTTTAAAGATTTGATTAATGTTACCATTAAAATTTTGAACCGGAAGCCTCTGATGTATTTAGTACCAGCATGGTTATTAAATTTCGTGGGATATTTATCTTCAGCATGTGCATTGGTTCTAGATGCCGATCCGGGATTAACCATCGAGAAAGCAAGGCTTTTCAATGCAAATGTTACCTGCAATTATCAGAAAGCGATCCAACAACTTGATTATCAAGTTTCACCCGTTGAAAAAACCATCCGGGATTCATGTGAATGGTTAATGAAAGAAGGAACTTTCAAATAGAATGTTAGCAATTCTTGCTTATCTGAGGTTGTTTTTTCATTTTTATTCACCATGATTTCTCTTTTTCCTGCGCTGATTATTGTATATTTGCAACTTGATTTTTTAAGGAACTAAAATTAAGTGCAATGATCCGGAAAACAATGCTGATGATCCTCGATGGATGGGGAATTGGAGATAAGGGAAAAGGTGATGTGATATATAATACACCGACACCGAACATGGAACGCCTGGGTAAAAAATATGCCATGTCAAGGCTTTTTACAAGTGGTGAAAACGTGGGGCTTCCCGAGGGACAAATGGGTAACTCGGAGGTAGGACACCTTAATCTTGGTGCCGGGCGGGTCGTTTACCAGGATCTGGTCAGAATCAATGTAGCCATCAGGGATAATTCCATTACCTCGAACGAGAAGCTTGTTGAAGCCTTTACATACGCGAAAGAAAACAATAAAGGCGTTCATTTTATTGGTTTAATTGGCCCCGGTGGCGTTCATGCCATGAGCCATCATCTTTTTAAGTTATGTGATATTACCGGCGATTACGGGCTCGATAAGGTTTACATCCATGCCCTCACAGATGGGCGCGATACCGATCCTAAAAGCGGTTTTGGCTACATGAAAGAGGTTGTAAATTATCTTGAAAAATCAAATGGCAAAGTGGCTTCACTCATCGGGCGCTATTACACGATGGACAGGGATAAACGATGGGAGCGTATCAAGGAGGGTTATGATTTGATGGTTGAAGGTAAAGGAAAAAAATCTACTGATGTCCTTCAGTCTATCAAAGAGTCATATGACGCAGGCGTTACCGATGAATTTATCAAACCAGTCGTGATGGTTGATGATAAAGGAGAACCCGTAGGAACCATCAACGAGGGTGATGTAGTTATCTGTTTTAACTTCCGTACCGACAGGCTTCGTCAGATTACCACCGTGCTTACACAGAAAGACATGCCTGAACATGGCATGAAGACCATTCCTCTGCAGTATTACACGATGACTACCTATGATGAAAATTTTAAAGGGGTGAACGTGATTTTTGACAAGCAATCGATTACCAATACCATGGGTGAGGTGGTTTCTAAAAATGGTTTGAAGCAAATACGCGTAGCTGAAACGGAGAAATACGCCCATGTTACCTTCTTTTTTAATGGCGGACGTGAAGATGAATTTGAAAACGAGAGAAGATTATTGATTCCATCACCCAAGGTGGCTACTTATGATCTGAAGCCGGAAATGAGTGCTTACGAGGTAAAAGACGCTGTTATAACCGAGCTGAAAAGTCAATCGGCTGATTTTATTTGCCTTAATTTCGCGAATGGCGATATGGTAGGACATACAGGAATTTACGAGGCTATCGAGAAAGCGATTACTGCTGTTGACGATTGCGTGGGACAGGTGGTGGATGTTGCCGTTGAAAATGGTTACACGGTCATGATTATTGCCGATCATGGCAACGCGGATAACGCTGTAAACGAAGATGGATCTCCTAACACGGCACATTCCCTGAATCCCGTTCCCTGCATCCTGGTAAGTGATGAATTCAGGGAAATTAAGGAGGGAATCCTGGCCGATGTTGCTCCCACGTTGCTGAAAATCATGGGTTTGCCTGTACCAAACGAGATGACCGGGAAAAATTTGGTGGAATAGAATATAAACAGAAAATATATGGTGATTTTTAGGAATTAAGAGGTGTTTAAGTGATGATTTGTTGTTATTAGGTTATTAGATTGTAATTATGCTATCAATAACTATCACTTTACCTTCTCTTTCATCCAAATTGCCAGTTTTTTGACCGGTCCTTTTTTCCCGCTGTTCATCCAGTTAATCAGGTAATGAACAAATAGCATTTTGAAGTTATAGAATTCCTTGAAAAACATACCATCTCTTTTATCATCTCCAATTTTCTGGTAAAGGGAAAAGTTCCTTAGGGGGGTGTGTATTTTCTGAAAATCCTTCCTGTTCTTTTTTATGAATGACATCACCAAACGCGTGCTCCGCATCCAGGTATCGTGAAGCAGCACGTAACCTCCTTTTTCTAAAAGCATCGCGGCATAATAAAAATCAACCAGTATACCATCAAATTTATGATCACCGTCAATAAAGATAAAATCGAAACTTCTTTTTTCCTGCAGTAGTTGGGGAAGAATATTGTGGGAATAATCGGCCCTTAAATCAAGATAATCTTTTAATCCAAGTTTTTCTATGTTATTGATACCGTAATTCTTGTACCTGAACTGGAATGGATCAATGGAAATATGCATTGACTCGCTTGCAGCAATAATATGAGATGCAGACCTGGCAAAGGCAAATCCTGTCTCCAGAGTTCTTTTCAATTGGTGTTTTTTGACAAAATCGTAAATAAACCTTGCTTCTTCTTCCTTAATGGGAGATACTTTATCCCAATCAGGAATGACAAGTTTCATGTTAATTTCATCAGGAGTTAATTGTACCATGTTATTTGCACTTCTGTTAAAACATCAGGCAAATGTAATCAATTTTTCCATGGTTAAGAAACTTGCAGGATGTCAGATGCTTATTGATCCAGCCACTTTCTGAATGAACTGAGTTTGGTAAAACTTACCATCACGTCGATGGGGGCAGAGGGACTTAATTCCAGTTTAATTCTGCTCCGGGAAAGGGTGTACATGTCTCGTATGGACTTGATATTCACAAGATACTGGCGGTTTACACGAAAGAAGACAGAAGGATCAACTAGAGATTCAATTATTTCGAGAGTGGCATCGGCAGGGTAGGTTTTTCCCTCGAAAGTAGAGAGAAATACACTTTTTTCCGCCACGTGAAAATAGGCAATATCATCTGTACTTACCGACCTGATTTTTTGTCCTGCATGTACCATGAATCGCTTCTTGTATTCCTTTTTCGGTCCCAGTATTTTGATCAGTTCATGCAAATTTTGTTGTTCAATGTTACATTTCGACTGCAGTGAATTATATTTTTCCAGGGCTTTTTGTAATTCTTCTTCATCAATAGGTTTCAGCAGGTAATCTATGCTGTTTACTTTAAATGCCCTGATGGCATATTGATCGTAGGCTGTTGTAAAAATAACCGGGCAACTGATATTTACCTTTTCAAAAAGAGTAAAAACCAATCCATCAGAAAGATGTATGTCAAAAAAAGCCAAATCACATGAATTCGACTCAAACCAGTAAACAGCTTTCCTTACGCTACCGATCATTCCCTGAATTTCAAAGCCGGGATCAATCTTAAGGAGCATTTCAGACAGGCTCGATGCAGCTAGTTTTTCATCTTCAAGAATTACAACTTTCATTACTCGCTTTCATCCTTTAATAATGGAATAATGGCAAGATAATAATTGTTTTCGACATAAAAAACAGGCTCGGACTGGGTAATTAATCGGTATCGTTCTTTAAGGTTATGTAGTCCCGTGCCATGTGATTCCATAAATTCTTTTCTGGGTTGCAGGTTGTTTTTGATCACGAGATGATAATTCCCTGAATAAATGTCAATGGTTAAAGGATTTTCTTCTGAAATCTCATTGTGCTTAATCGCGTTTTCTATCAATAATTGCACCGTTAAAGAGGGAATATACCAGGTCATTTTTTCCGCTTCAATTTTTGTACGAATATTCAGGTTCGTACCATACCGTATTTTTTGAAGGAACAGGTAATTTTCAGCGAATTCCATTTCTTCTTTTAACTGTACCACGGTCTTATCTTTCACGTCAATTACATAACGGTAGATGTTGGAAAACTTTCTTACAAATTGTTGAGCTTTTTCAGGTGATTTTGGTATAAGCGTGTGCAATGCATTGAGGCTGTTGAACAAAAAATGTGGATTTACCTGGCTAACCAGGGCCGCCCATTTGCTTTCGGTGTTTTCCCTCATTAGTTTTTCAGTTGCCACGAGTGTTGATTGATACTGTTTCACGTAATACCATCCCTCGAAAATTAGAACCACGATGAGATTTACCACCACGGCGATGGCAATATGATCTATCAACATCGCTGTAATATTATCTTCAGGTGTTAACATTTCATTAAATAACCAGGTGAAACCAAGGAAAACGATTGTCATCACGGCAGCGGCGGTTAGCGATGTGGTACCTAATGAAACCGCTAATTTCCTGAAAAAGGAAGAGCCTGTTGAATACTGTTTCTGAAGTAGTTGAAACATGTTGATATTTACCGCGAATATAGATGCGGTTACAATGAAGGTAAACAATACACTTATAATACCAGGGGCTAATTTTGAAGGATCAGAAATAATATATGTTTCCCTGAAATAAAAATAAGAAGGGATAATCACCGTGATAACCAGGATTAAAACAATAATCGCGATGGATTTCGTTGAAAAGATTTTTTCACGTGTTATTTTCATTGCAATGATATTTCCCAACCGGACGTGTTTGTTTTCTAATTAAAAATTAGTAAGTCAGCATATTATAAGACTTGTCACTCTTGCCCACCCTCGCAATTCAGTATCATCCGCTAATCATTTAATTTCTACCCAATAACTACAAAGGAACCACCTAATAACTACCTAATAACCACCTAATAAC
>CAYRRV010000017.1:5626-55299 GCA_964426725.1 uncultured Bacteroidales bacterium
ACCTAATAACCACCTAATAACATATTCTGCAACTTAAAACATGATCCTGTACTGCATCATCGGGAAAAATCCAAGTTGATTCACGGGATCGGCTTTCCCGGTTTGCATGTTGAACTGCATCATCAACGGATTTTTATGATTGGTTAAATTCTGAACATCCACTGCCCATTCCTGTGATAAGTTTTTCCCGTCTGTCCGGAATGCAGCCCTGAAATCAGCCCTGAAATAATCATCAAATTTTTCACTGAAAGACCGGTCCCAATCATACCTTGTTTGTCCTGCCTCGACTGATTTTGCCAGGTTAACCGGTGTATATCGCTGTCCTCCAGCCATTGTTGTCCTGGCATCAAAGGTAAGGAATTTCTTGGTATTGGCGCTTGTTTTGTTTTTCAGTATTCTGAATTCTTTACCCCCGAGAAAATTGATAACATATGTGCCATCGAATGCAGTGCTAATTTCCAGGCCATTACTGCCCTTGTATTTTGAGTCAAACAGGGAAGTCGTCATCAAAAAGTATAAACCTTTTTCCATGTATTTCTCAAGGGTGATGTCTATGCCATAATTTCTGCCTGTTCCCTCGTTCGCGAGTGAATCGGGTAGCCAAGCGAACACTGAACTATTGTTGATAATATTATAATAACTGTCTTTCACTTCAACCGGGGTATCAAACAGGTGCTGGTAATAGATTTCAGTCTTAAGGTTAATGTTATACTTAAACCGGTAATCGTACCCGGCCACAAGATGATGACTTTTCAGGAAACCCAGTTCTTTGTTGGGCTGCACGTAAGTATTCGGGCCAGTTTCATGCCTGGAGAAATAAATAAAAAGGGGGAGCATTCTCGAGTGTAAGCCATACGCGAAACTAACTTCCGACCTGATTCCTGTCTGGTAAGAAATTCCAATTCTTGGTTCGATTGCTACATCCTCATTCAAGTCGGTTTGTTGATAGTGGAGCCCGGTATTAAAGGTAAGTTTTTCATCCATTTTGTATTGCCACTGGGTGTATAGCTGGTACAGGTTAATAATTCCTTTACTATCCAGCCAGCTATTGAATTCATTATCGGGAGCGGAGTAAACACTGTCGATCAGGCTGAAATTGACACGTTGCAGGTTAAATCCAACACGGATATTATTTTTTGCGTTAAATTTTTTATTCAGGTAAGCGTTGAACTGAAGGGTGCCCTCGTAGAAACGATTCCTGGCGAAAGGAACAGGTTCCCGGTTTTCAGTACTAACGGAATCTACTATGTTATGATTGAGCATTCCGGTTACGCCCAGGTTGACACGGGTATAAGTACTTTCATTAAAAATGTAGGTGTGAGAACCACCAATGGAACCGCTTTCTGTTTTCGCGTGGATATCAAGTCCATCATCCCTGTAGAATCCCATTTGCAATTCAGAAGAGTCCATTTCACTACGGATAAATTCAATACGACTTTTTCCTCCAAGACCAAAAATCGTGAATTTTCCCGCGTTTTGGGTAGGTAAGTTTACTTTGAAAGACAAATCCTGGTAATAGGGCACGGCGGTTCCGGTACCAAAATCGATACCCAGTTTAGACAACACACCCAGGGTCGAGTAGCGATAATTAACAAGGTAAGAGGCATGATCATTACCGGGTAATGGACCTTCTGTTCCCAGTTCAAACCCGTTAAAACCGATTTGACCTAGAAACTCGTGTTTGTCGTAATTCCCGTTTCTCATCTTCAGGTCGAACACACCGGAATAGGCATTCCCGTATTCGGCGGGGAAAGCCCCTGTCATAAAATCGGAATTAGCAAGAACATTATTATTTAACATGCCCACGGGTCCGCCCGTGGCACCTGTGTTACCAAAGTGATTGGGATTTGGTACATCAATACCCTCCAGACGCCATAATAACCCGTATGGAGAGTTGCCTCGGATCACGATGTCATTCACCGCGTCGTTGTTAGTGGAGACACCCGCGTAGTTGGCTACCATACGGGCCACGTCATTTCGGGCTCCCGCGTATCTTTGGCTTTCTTCAATGCTAAAAGTTCTCGCGCTGAGCGTGGCCATTTGATTATTAACCCTGTTGTTTTCTTTACTGGCCATAATCGTAACTTCTTCTGCCTCGTGAACTTCTTCTTCCAGTTCGGCCTTGATGATGATTTCTTTGCCCGTTGTTAGATTTAGATTATTGAAATACAATGTTTTATATCCCACGTATGAAACAGAAAGATTCATGCGGCCAGTTTCAATATTATCGATTCTGAAATAACCTACTTCATTCGAGATGGTACCCAAACGGTCATGATCATTCTGAACCAATATATTGGCCCCGGGTAAACTTACCTGAGATTCCTTATCAACCACCTGACCCTTGAGGGTTTGAGTATATTCCTGTGTATAAGAATAGTGAATTATCAGGAACAAGAGGAGTACGGTAGTGATTGCTTGTTTCATTTTTTGTGCTTTTTAAATACAAAATAATATGGTTTTTAAAACAGTTACAAAATAAATATGCTGGTGTTGCATAAATGGTAATTGAATTTTAAGAATTCGATGTTGAATTCGAAAAAATAAGATTTACTGAGTTTGAATCTTTTTGATTTTATGTAGTTTTTTAAGAAATTTGCTACAATCTAAAAAACTAAAAAATGAAAAATCTGAAAAATTTCTTATTCATCGTGTTACCTGCTGTCTTTTTGTTTTCTTGCGCGAGCGAAGAAGATAAGATGAAAACCATTGCCCTTTTTAATGAAGAAAACCTTGATAATTGGGTGAAATTTGCAGAAACCGATACCGTGGATCTCGATACGGTATGGTACGTGCAGGACAGCGTGATTCATTGTACCGGAAACCCGTGGGGATACCTGAGAACAAAAGAAAGCTACCAGGATTACAAGCTGCACGTTGAATGGCGTTGGCCGGAAGAACCGGGTAACAGTGGTGTATTCATTCACGTTCAGGGTGATAATCAGCTTTGGCCCACCTGTATTGAAGCCCAGTTATGGGATAGGAATGCCGGGGATTTCGTGGCCATGGGTGAATCTGATTTTAACGAACGGGTTGATAAAACCAAAAGACTGGTGCAAAAATCTGCTGAAACAGCGGAGGTTGAACCGGGTGGCTGGAATGCATACGACATAGAATGTTTTGGCGATAGTATAAAACTGTTCGTGAATGATGTACTCATGAACGTGGCTACTGGTGTAACGGTGACATCAGGCGATATCGCGTTGCAAGGCGAGGGAAAACCCATTGAGTTTAAAAACGTGTACATAGAAGTGAAAGAAGAATAATCGAACCTGAGGTAACGTGTTATTTCACTAATTACTGATTCGCGCATGGTTACATTATAATTCAAAAATTGTCTTTTTGAAACCAACTTAAGCTTACAATGAAACTGAAAAACATTTTTTATCCCGTGGTGCTTCCTTGTGTCGCAATTACTGCTTGTAGTACAGGAAAACAGGCGGATAAAAAGCCAACAAATCCCAATATCCTGTTTATTCTAATCGATGATATGGGTTGGACCGACCTGGGTTGTTATGGCAGTAATTATCATGAAACACCTCATATCGATCAACTGGCTAAAGAAGGAGTTCGATTTACCAATGCGTATGCTGCTTGTCCCGTTTGTTCACCCACGCGGGCGAGTATTCTAACGGGAAAATACCCTGCAACACTGAATTTAACCGACTGGATCCCTGGGCGACAAAGCCGGGGAGCAAGACCAGACGAGAAGTTAATTGGTCCGGAGTTCAATCACCATCTTCCCCTGGAAGAAATTACCATTGTAGAGAAATTGAAAGAAAAAGGATATGTTACAGCCAGTATCGGTAAATGGCACCTTGGTGATTCAGCGTATTTTCCCGGGCAGCATGGCTTTGATTTAAATATTTCAGGAAATCATCGTGGTTCGCCGGCAAGTTATTACACGCCTTTTTGCAGGGAAGGTACTTCCTGGTGTACAAAAGACAATGAATTACTTGCAACGAAAGGAAATTATCTGACTGATGCCCTCACCGCCAGCGCTATCGATTTTATTAGTGATTCAAAGGATACTTCCTTTTTCCTCTATTTGTCGTTTTACACGGTTCATATACCCATTCAGCCTAAAAAAGAATTGCTTGAGAAGTACAGGCAGAAATGGCTGGACAGGGGAGATACCACTTATATCCATACCAACCCTCATTATGCAGCCATGATCGAAACCCTGGATAATAATGTAGGAAGGTTAATGAGTGCCCTTGACTCATTACAATTATTGGAAAATACCCTGATCTTCCTTTTTTCTGATAATGGAGGGCTTTCTGTTTTCGAAGGCCCCAACACACCGGCAACGACCAATATCCCATTAAAAGCAGGTAAAGGGCACCTTTACGAGGGAGGCATAAGAGAACCTTTGATTATTTACTGGAAAGACCGGATTGAAGGGGGGAAAGTAATTGATGAACCTGTCATTTCCAATGATTTCTTTCCTACCATTATGGAATATGCCGGGTTAGACCACCAGGAAAATGAAGGAAGAAGTATTGTTCCTTTACTGGAAGGAGGAGATTTTTATCGTGAAGATCCCCTTTTCTGGCATTACCCGCATTATTCGAATCAGGGTGGTAAACCAGGTAGTGCTGTAAGACAGGGTAAATACAAGCTGATACAGTTTTACGAGGAAAATTCAGTAGAAATGTACGATCTTCACCTTGATATTTCCGAAAAAAATAATATTGCAGAAAAATTTCCCGCTATTCGCGACAGTTTGCTGGTTGAACTGGCCAAGTTGCGACAAAAGACGAATGCCAGGTTGCCGGTTCCGAACCCGGAATATGAAAAATAGAGTTTTATCATCAGGGAATTAGTGGGGGATTGTCCCCACCTGGAAGGCGGGTTGTATTTGTCGTATTTATTAGATTGATATTTAGATGCTTAGCCATATTTTCATTGGTAAGAAATGCAAAGAAGCTGGTTTTGGGTTCGTTTTTCATAATCATGATCAGGAATTCGTGAAATATGAAAATGAAACAGGTTTCGATATTCTTATTCAAAATACTGATCCTGCCCTGGTGCAGGTCGAGATGGATATATATTGGGTGATAAAAGGGGGTGACGATCCGGTGAAATATTTTAAGAAATACCCTGGCCGCTTTCCGCTATTGCATGTGAAGGATATGGATAAAACCCCTGAACAAGAGAGAACCTGCGTGGGGTATGGTTCGATTAATTTTGCTGAAATACTGGCTCACACTGATATAGCGGGGGTTAAATACAATATCGTGGAACATGAGGCTGCAGAACCAGGCATTCAAATCGATTGCATGAAAGATAGTTATAAGTATCTCAGCAGTCTTGAATTAAATAAATCAATTTAATAAGAAATTATTTGTAATCATGAAAAAAAAAATGAAATTACCCGTATCCCTTTTAGGATTGATTCTTTTAGTATCCTGTCAACAGGGAGTTAATAATGTTGAAATCAGTTATCAACCCTGGTCAAAAGAAAAAGCCATTGCTTGGTACGATTCTTTAGGTTGGGTAGCCGGATGCAATTTTATCCCAAGTACCGCTATTAATCAGTTGGAAATGTGGCAGGAACACAGTTATGATCCTGAAACAATTGATCGTGAACTTGAATGGGCAGCCGACCTGGGATTCAATATAGTACGAGTATATCTTCATAATCTTCCATGGCAAGAAGATTCAGCCGGGTTTATTACCAGGATGGAAAACTTTCTTGGCATTACTGAAAAACATGGAATAGGAGTGATGTTCGTATTTTTTGATGATTGCTGGTATGGGAACGCTGAATTGGGAGATCAGCCATCTCCTGATTCTGGATTACATAACTCTTACTGGTTGCAATGTCCAAGGTATGCTGAAGTAATGGACGAGTCGGCACATGCCGGACTGGAAAGATACGTGAAACATATCATGGAGCATTTCAGCAATGATAAGCGGGTCGTGGTTTGGGATTTATACAATGAGCCGGCCAATAATCATTTTCCCAATCAGGTAATGCCTTTGTTAAAGAAAGTATTCCATTGGGCAAGAGAAGTGGCTCCTTCGCAACCGGTAACTGTTGGTGTATGGAAAACAGATATTCATTACACGGAATTGAACGATTATCAACTGGAGAATTCAGATATAATCACATTTCATAATTATGGCAGCTATGAATCTATTAAAAAATTAATCGAGAATTACCAGTCGTACGGGCGTCCTGTTATATGTACCGAATACCTGGCAAGAGGAATGGGTAATCTGTTTCACACGCATTTACCGTTGATGAAAAAGGAAAACGTGGGAGCCATTAACTGGGGACTTGTTTTTGGCAAAACTCAAACCGTCTATCCCTGGAATACACCACTGGGAACTCCTGTTCCCAAGATATGGCATCACGATATTTTCTGGCCGGACGGGACACCTTATAGCGATGAAGAAGTGAAATTGATCCGGGAGGTGACAGGGAAGGAATGAATCATACGGTGGTCATTTATTATATCCCGACCGGGGTAACGAGGTCGGGAGTTATTTATTGAATTAGGTTATTATTGATAGTTATTGATAGTTATTGCCCCGCCTTCGTAACCTTGGTAGGGAGTTATTTATTGTTGTTCGAAAACAAGTTCGCGACAGCCAATGGCGGGAATGGGGGCTCAAAGGCGTATTTTGAGAGATTTGATTACGAAGAAATTTAAACCCTCCCTCGAAATGTTTGTGGTTATCACGTAAAACCAGTCATTATGATATCTGATGGTAGGGGCGTAGATACCTCCTGAGGAGCTAACGCTGTCCAGATCAAGCTGCGATTTTCGGGTAAGCACGTTACCAATCTGTTTCCAGTTTACAAGATCAGTGGAATGAAAAATAGGCACGCCCGGGAAATATTCAAAGGTACTGGTTACCAGGTAGTAATTACTGTCTGCTTTGCAGATACTGGGATCAGGGTAGAATCCCTTGATAACCGGGTTGGAAAATGTTACCTTATCCCGGTAAGTATGTTTTTCCTGATCGATTGAAAAATTCCTTTCATTGCATGATATGAAGATCAGAATAAAAATTGGCAGGCTGAATAATTGAATGATTTTCATACCAGTTACGTTTTCTCACAAATATATGGTTTTGTTTCTTAGATTAAACCAATTTTTGAGACGATATTGCAAAAAAATGAGATAATTGTGTTAATAGGTTAATGATGATGGTTGAAGTCCTTTTTGAAAAGGATTCGGAGGGGGCCCTCCATGAGCATCCACATCATCAGGTAAGTTATGTAAAAGAGGGAACTTTTGAAGTTACCATTGGGATTGAGTCATTAATACTGAAAGAAGGTGACAGTTTTATTGTTCCTACTGGTATAAAGCATGGAGTAAAAGCGCTTGAAGAAGGTTGCCTTATTGATGTCTTCAATCCCCAGCGGGAGGATTTCCTAGTGACCCGTCACATTTAATATTGCAGAAGAGATATCCCTTTACTCAGGACACGTGGCACAGGTCAACCCTCATTTTTCCGGGTTGATTAAACGGCATTTAATTTCCTGTAAATGCAATTCTTTGAGTTGCAGAATTTACAGGTGTAATTATTGAAATTCACCTCTTTACCAATTCCTATAAATCCACTGACAGACTTGATAGGGTGCATGAGGGCCGTGGATGAAAGTTTTATCCCGCAAAAGTTTTCAGGTAGAAGAGAAAACAGCTTGTGTTGTTCATTTACATTCCACTCGCAATAACCTGGGCTATACCTGTTCGTGATTTTCAATTCTTCCTTAGAAAGTTTTTGTTTCAGGTTTTCCTGAATTATATCCATGGCTTTCTCAACAGCAAGGGAGCCAATAACATCGAGAATATAGCCGGCAAGCATATCGCCGGTCTTCATCAGTGTTCTGGAATGCTTTTCAATGTTTTCCCCTGCCGTGCAAGCGAATACAGCCATTTTTTCAGCCTTTCTCAACTGGTGAAAGACAACTTTTTCTACATCAAATTTTATACCCTCAAGGGTAATGGTTTTATTATCCTGGTCAAAAGCAGGTGTAGAAATAACACGGTATCCTCCTCTTAACTGGCAAAAATCATCAATATTATGTAGAAATTCATCCAGGTACATTGGAAACGGTTCGGGTGAGCCGCTGTTATATCCAAGAATGATTTCTATTTCTTCCCTGCTAAGATCAATTTGTTCAGTAGGAATTTCAAAAAAATCAGTTGGCATGTTGAAATGATTTAAAAAGCTGTTCGTAATTTTTTTCATTGTTATCATCTTTCATGATAACAATTTCCGTTGGACCATTGTAAAAATGGCAATCGCGGATTTCTGTCATACCTCCCGATACCTGTATCATCCGGCAGTTGTTTTCACCTGTTCTGACGAACCCTTTTGCACGAACAACCTCCCCTGAGATCAAATGTAAGAAATTTTCAAGATTTTTGGGAGAAATGTAACCCGGGTTTTTAATAACCTCGCCAGTTACCCGGGGCCTGTTTCCGGGAATAATTGTCTCGTGTAATGCTGCTTGTTTTTGAGCAACTGTTTCATTTTTTTCATGAATAAGCGGTAAATCAACTTTCGCGAAGGAGGTTTTAGTGATCTCGGCGAAAGGATTGATTTTTTTCACAAGCTTTAATAAGCTGTCGTCAGGTTGCTGCAAATCTGTTTTATTCAGAACAACTGTATCAGCAATTCTTACCTGATGTTCTGTTCTTTTTATGGACTGAATTACCTGTTCTCCATTAGTTACATCTATCATGCACCAGACATGGGCCAGGTAAACCAGGTTTCTTAATGATGGGCGGGAAAGGATTTCAGCAATGGCAATGGGATCAGAGAGGCCCGTGGCTTCAAGAAAAATGGCATCGGGCTTTTCCCTCTCGATAAAATCTCGCATGGAGGTAATAAAGGTTCCCAGCAGGCAGAGGCAAAAGACAGAACCATTATTCAAGGGCAGAAGGCTATAAGAACCCGGTATGCCAGATAGTTCTTTTCCATCAACATCTGAAGAGGCAAATTCATTTTGAATGATCCCGATTTTGAGTTGGTTATCATAAGCTTGAATAATATGTTTTACCAGTGATGTTTTGCCACTGCCCAGGTAACCCGTGATTAAATAAAAAGGGATCTTTTTGCTCATACCTGTTCTTTTTTCTGTAGATATTTCGCGATAGTTTCCACGAGTATTTTTCTCGGGGGTATTCGTGAAATAAATTCAATATTTCCATCGATACATATAGTTGGCAGATTTTGAACGCCAAGGGTTTGCATCATCCTGATACCATCTTCTTCTTTTATCCTGTGTTCCTGGTATATTACCTTATCGTCGAATTCATTCGCGGCATGTTCCACGGCTTCAACCATGTACTGGCAGGGAGCACACGATGAAGAATCAAGGGTGATGATATCAATGACAACTTTGTTGTTTTTCCAATGGTTGGTTAAATCAAGTTTCACGGTCTCTTTTACCTTTCTTTCCATGGTTCTTAGCACCTGCTGCTGATACTCGTCGTGTACGAGTTCCCCGACAGCCTCAATATTTTCCGGTGGGGTAGCCATGGCAAGATCGCAACCAGGCGCCAGAACAAACCCGCGCTTTCCTCCCTTTTCCATGCAGTCAAGGGCTTCGTATTTGGTATCCTCAACAGAACCCATAAGTAAAACAGACGTGAGTTTCATATTACCACCAAAGCTTACTTCATGCGAAAGAGCGACATCTTTTACATAATCAAGTGGTATATTTTCATCAATGGAGATGTTATCGGGTTTGCATTTACACATTACTTCTATGTTTTGCTGTGCATGACCACAGACGAAGAATGAGCTGAGGCCGCCTTTTTTCCGAATGTTATTGAATATAGAAATGGCTCCCGGGGTAACAAATGTTTCGAATGTTCCCGGGTCAATCTGGCTGGTCATTGGATCCACCACCGCGATAACATCACATCCTGCATCAAGGTACCATTCTGACATTTGTTCACCGACGCGTGTTGTGAATTTCATCAGTTCATGCACATGATCAATGTCCTCGTATAGTTTCATGAAAAGGTCTGTTCCGAACAGATGCATTGCAAGGGTAAAGGGTCCGGTTATAAGCCCGTATAGAGCTATACCCGGGTATTTAGCCCGGATTTTACGTGTCGCGTCCAGGATCATGGGTATTCGACCTTCATCTCCTTTAAGAGGTTTTAATGTGTCTAAATTCGTGAAGGGATGTGAAACTACAGCCGGTGGATTGTCTTTTGCCCATCTGAGCTGGCAACCGAGTGCTTCTGCTTCTACCTGTAAATCGAACATCACGGGGATACCATCGGGTTTGTACCGTCTGATTGCTTCTGCAACACCTTTCACGATTAAATCAGGTGATTGCAGGTATTCATCCGCGGCAACACCAATTAAATGAGCGGCATGGCAACCAATAAATGGTACCCAGGGAATCCGGGGCGTTTCTTCCAAACTAAATGTTTTTTTTATTAATTCCAATTCTTTCATTCACAAAATATTTTAAGTCCAGTTTGTATTTCGGTCCGGGATGTTTCTTTCCCATGCCTCTTACTTTAGGCTTTTTAAAATTTTCCAGGTATTGACTGGGATAATGCTGCTATCCCTTGAATTAATCCCGGTTTTAGGCGACCAACTGATTTAAAAATTCAACCGCTCCCTGGGGATCGGGTGAATAGAAGTCAGCTCCTATTTTAGTCTTGAAGTCATCATTCACGGGCGCCCCGCCAATGAGTATTTTCACGTCAGGGTTAATGCCCTTGATTTCTTTAACGGCAGCTTCCATGTTCGTCATGGTCGTTGTCAGAAGAGCAGAAAGACCAATGGCAACTGGCTGCTTTTCTTTCAATGCTTCGATAAATTTCTCAGGTCCTACATCGGTTCCAAGGTCAATTACTTCCCAGCCATTTCCTTCTACCATCATGGATACCAGGTTTTTACCGATATCATGCAGGTCGCCGGCAACTGTTCCTATCACGAACACACCTTTTCTTTTTACACTCCCGCTAAGGAAATGTGGCTTCAAATGTTCCATTGCCGTGTTCATTGCCTTGGCCGACATTAAAACCTGGGGCACGAAAATCTTGTTTTCCCTGAATTTTCCACCCACTTTTTCCATGGCAGGAACAAGTGCTTTCTGCAGTATGTCATCTGCTTCCATTCCGGTTTCCAATGCTTTTTTGGCAAGCTCATCTGCTCCATCCTTGTCCTTCATGTCCGGTGGATAAGGGGATGTCTTGTTAATTTTACCAAATTCAACGCAATGCGCGAGTTGTTCTAAAATATTTTCCATTTCGAATCAATTAATTTGTTAGTTTTTATTATTGTTATTTGATGTTCATTTTAAATCTTAGCTCAGGTTTCACGAATAATAAGTTCCGGCTGAATTACATACTGTTCATTATCAGAACAAGCTTTGCCCTTGTCAATTAATCCTGCTGTAATACTGGCAATCTCATTGTATTTACAATCTATAGCTGTAATTGATGGAGTGAAAAGCTCAATAAGCTCTGTATTACCATAAGCTACTACTGATATGTCATCAGGAATTTTAAGGTTCCATTTCTTCAGTCTACCGGTTATTTTGATGGCATCAGTGTCATAGCAGCATAAAATGCCTCCTATGTTGTACTTGTTTAATGTTTTCTGGGTTATCTCCGAAATATCGCTGGCAACAAAATGATTTCGTCCCGGGAACTCTTCATCCAGGACATTCCGGAAAGTTTGCTCCATTAATTCGTGCAGGAGGTTTCGGCCTTTCCACATATCATTTTTTATGAGCAAAAGATTTTTTTCGTTTCTAAGGGTCAAATATTCAACAGCTCTCTTCACGCCCAGGTCATAGCTCTGAATTACATACCTGAAATAGGAACCTGCCATGGTATTATCCACGAGTATTACATTCGTGTTACCAGGGATCAGTCTCCTGTAAAATTCGGCTGTCCGGGTCTCATCATAATTTGGGACTATGATAACTGCTTCATATCCTTCCCTGATCATGTTTCCTACCAGGTTGATCTCTTCTCGCGGGTTGTTATAACCAAAAAAGTACTCGAAATGGCAACCTCTCTTGCCTGCTTCTTTTCCCAGGAAATAAATTAATTGCTCCATGTTCGAGGAATAAAATGGCAAAACGATGCCCCATATCTTTTTTGGTGCAGTAGTTTGCGTAACAAAAGAACCCTTACCGGCCCTGGTAACAATCAAACCCTCGTTGTTTAACTTTTTTAACACGAGTTTAGCTGTTTCCCGGGAAACCTGGTGGCGTTCCATCATCCTGTTAATAGAATCAATTTTTTGCCCTGCCCTCAGATCCTGGGATACAATTCTCTGTTTGTAATAATTAAACAAACGTTGGTACAATGGTATGTAAGAAAGACTATTCATTATTGCAAATATGATAAAAAAAATCCTAAAAACCATCACATCACATCACAGTTGTCGGGAATACATCACATCTTTTAAGCCAGGGATGTGATAGGAGTTTAATTGACAAGTAATCAATCACATAATAGAATATTAGTGACAGGTATGAAACAATTTTTTATCTATTTGCAACATTAGATATAGAATTTGAGATAATCGTGCTATTATGATTAAAACTAATCCAGGATATTTGTAGCAAGTTTTAGTTAATAATTGGTTATAAAGAGTCCCCCGGGTAATATTTTTTCAGACCCCTTCTTGATCGGTTTACACCTTTTTAATCATTAACCCGGGGGATTCTTTTATTATTGTTTTATAGGATTTTGATATTTAAAAAAATACGTGGTACAAAATTAATGATAAGTACATGAGAACTTTTGGTTTATTGCAAGTTATTCGAGTGACATTTGTTTTTCTTCTTTTCATTAACGCGTGTAAACCTAATCAGGAAGAAACAATTTATTTAAATGCAGATTTACCTGTAGAGGAAAGAGTGGAAGATCTGTTTGGCCGGATGACACTGGAAGAAAAGGTGGCACAAACCCTTTGTTCGGCTTCCGAACCATTTATTATTAATAATATGCCGGATACCTTTAAAATGGATTCATTAATGCGGAATGGAATAGGTGAAATCCGGGATTTTTTTCACACGGATGAAAAGAATTCGGTGAGGATTCATAACAAGATTCAACAATACCTTGTTAATAAAACCAGGTTGGGGATTCCTGCCATTATTCATGGTGAAGGATTACACGGGTACGTGAATGATAATGCAACCAGTTTCCCTCAAGCTATTGCTCTTTCATCATCTTTTAATACCAGTTTGGTAGACAGTGTTTATAAGGTAATTGCCAGGGAAGCTCGTTCAAGGGGTGTTACCCAATTGTTAACCCCGGTAGTAGATGTTGTAAGAGATCCGCGGTGGGGGAGATATTCTGAATCTTACGGGGAAGATCCTTATCTCGTTGGTGAAATGACCGTGCATGCTGTCAGGGCTATGCAGGGAAATGATCAGGACATTGACAACGCGAATCATGTTGTTGCAACACTCAAACATTTTCCAGGCCATGGGACAACGCTTGGTGGATTAAATTGTGCTCCCATTGTAGCAACAGAAAGAACATTCCGGGAAATATTCATGTATCCATTTGAACAGGCCGTCCGAAATGCAGGAGCATTAAGTGTGATGGCATCCTATGGAGAATATGATGGTATACCCACCCATACAAATGACTATCTTCTCAGGGATGTATTGAGAGAACAATGGGGATTTAAAGGGATAGTTGTTTCAGATTACTTTGCCATCCGATTATTAACAATGGGATGGCAATGGGAGTTTTACCGTCATTTCATGGCAAAAGACACTGTTGAAGCTGCAAAACTGGCTATTGAGGCAGGAGTAAATGTTGAGATGGTTGAACAGGAATGCTACCCAGCCCTGGTAGATTTGGTTAAAAATGGGAGGGTAAGTGAAGCAGTACTGGATGAAATGGTAAAAGAAGTATTACGTCTAAAATTCAAGCTTGGATTGTTCGAGAACCCTTATGTTGATGAACAAAGGGCCATTGAAATTTCAAATCGGCCTGAAAGTAGGGAACTTGCTCTTGAAGCAGCGAAACAAGGAGTTATCATGCTCAAGAATGAAAACCATTGTCTCCCTCTTAATAAAGAAAAATATTCTAAAATTGCTGTAATCGGGCCAAATGCAAATAATGTTAACCTTGGTGATTATAGTACAGAAGATCCAAAATATTTCGTTACAGTTCTCGAGGGCATTCAAAATAGAGCCGGAAGAGATTTTATTGTGAGTTATGCTGAAGGATGTAAAATCACAACCCCATTGCCGGAGAATGCAGAGCAATTAAGGAAGGATAAACAATTAATTGACGAGGCGGTAAAAGTTGCACAAAAGGCTGATATTGTAATTCTTGCTGTTGGAGCTGACCGGGACAGTGACAGGGAGGGTCGTGACAGGAGTAATGTTCAACTTGTCGGTTTGCAAAAGGAACTCATAGACAGACTTGCATCCATCGGTAAACCGGTGGTATTGACAATTTTTGGCGGTAAAGTTTACGCGATGCCTTCCATTTACCAGCAGTCTGATGCAGTATTTCATTGTTGGAATCTTGGTCAGGAGACCGGGAATGGCCTCGCCGCGGTATTATTTGGTGACTATTCGCCCGGGGGCAAACTTACCGTGAGTATTCCTGTTTCAGAAGGTCATATTCCTGCCTATTATAATAAAAAGCCAAGTGCCTACATGCGGGATTACATGTTTGAATCAAATCCCGGGGGAGCTATTTATCCCTTTGGATTTGGATTGAGCTATACCACGTTTGAATTTTCAGATTTATATTTGGAAAAAGACACCATCAGCAAAGATGAAAATCTTGGAATATCAGTACAAGTTACAAACACAGGTTCCGTCCCGGGAGCAGAGGTTGTTCAGTTATACGTGCGCGATTTGGTAAGTTCTGTTACGCGACCAATGAAACAGTTGAAAGATTTTGACAGGGTTTATCTGGAACCTGGGGAATCTGCAATTGTTAAACTTGAAATCACCCCTGAGAAACTTGCTTTTTACAACCGGGATATGAAACTGGAGGTAGAACCTGGGCAATTCGAGATAATGGTCGGTAACTCCTCCCGTGATGAAGATCTATTTAAAAAGGTATTCCTTGTACAATAAATTTGGACTCCTGGCTTCATTTTGAAACATAAGTACCAGTAATTGATTTCATATTGATAAACCAATCGATATTTTCTCTGCATATTAGCCGTATGGGATTTATAGACCTTGTTTAAATATAAGTATTACATTATTAATAAATTAAAAAAAATGCTTGGTGAATTTATAAAGAAAGAAGTAGCAGCTTTTGAAGTGTTTAACCCGGACGCGAAAAAGCTGATAATAATTAATTTGATTTATGCCCTGGCATTTCCTTTTATCATCATTTTTGGATCAGCTTTTATCATCCGGGTTACAGATGGTAATAATACAATGGCGATAATTTATAACTGGGGATTTTTTCTGGGACTTATAGTGGGTTATTTTATAAATGGTAAATTATTGAAAAATAAGTTTGACATCAGGAAAATATTCACGATTGGGATTTTTCTCACGGTTATCCCGCTGAGTCTTTTGATGTTTTTCGGGAAAGATGCCGGGTACCTGGTTATATTCTACGGGTTGGCTGTTGGTGCGGGAAATGGCATATACTGGTCATGCCGAAATTTTGTCACTTACCTTGTAACAAATGAGGAAAACAGGAATTTTTTCGCGAGTATAGAACAGTTTATCATTATCTTCTGTAACGCCCTGATTCCACTTCTGTTTGGGACATTCATTCTCGGTAGCAACCCGGATCAGGAATTTAAAATGACAGCCTACAAGTATACCTCTGTTGTAGTTGTAATTATTACCATGCTTGCCGGGATACTTATACTCAAAAGTAATTTTAAAACACCCCAGATTAAGAAATTTGTTTATTTTAAATTCGGGAAAATATGGAATTACCAGCGTTTCCTGACTTTTACCGTGGGTATGGTTGAAGCTGGCTTCATGGTTCTGATGACTCTTCTCATACTAAACATTGCCGGTGATGAATCCGTTCTTGGGAAAATAGAATTTTCAACGGCAATTGTATCGGTCATATCAATATATATTGTCGGGAGGATTGCCAAACCGCAACATCGAGGGAAAATTATGCTTGCTGGTGCGATTTGTCTTATTATTGGAGGCACCGTACTCGCCTTTACCATCACGAATAACAACATGATGTTTGATTTTCTGGCTGTTTCATTCCTTGGGGTTATCGTGATGAAAATCGGCCAGGTTATTGCCGACCCGATGGTACACAGTTCATTCAGGGCTACTTTTTTATCGAGTATTGAGAAAGCTACACGTGATGAGAAAAAGGAAAGTTACTCTTTTATTATGGACAATGAATACTTCATGAATGGAGGCCGGATTTTCGGGGGAGTAGTATTTTTATTACTCACTTATTACATTGATGATATTGGTGCATTACGGTATACATTTATTATACTGGCCCTTATTCAGTTAGTTTCTGCTTTCATTGTTGGGAAACTGGCCAAAATGGGACAAACCGCGGGAGATATAGAACCCGAGTTTACTGAAATTCCCGCTGTAATACCGGAAATTGACACACCAAGAGACAAAGACCCGGATGTCATATAAAAATGTTGAAATGGTAAAAATAATCCGTAAATGAATAATCGTAACGATATTAAGAGCTACTTTGAATTTGATGATTATAAAAAAGAAGTTATAATCAAAAGATATGATACACCAACGCCATGGATGAATTACCTGTCGAATGGCACATTTCATACCATGATGTCACAGGCGGGCGGCGGATTGGCCTTTTACCGTTCACCACAAATATGGCGAATAAACAGGTATCGTTTTTATCATTTGCCAACAGACAGGTCTGGTATGTATTTCTACATCCGGGATAAGAAAACAGGAGAGTACTGGTCGCCTACTTCAGAGCCGGTTATAAACAAACCCGACAAGTGGAAAGCTGCACACGGGATGGGATACACCCGTTTTGAAGCCACAAAGTTGGGGGTATCGGCCCGGCTAAAATATTTCGTGGGGCCCAATGAAAATTCTCTCATCTGGAATCTGACTCTCGAGAATGAAGGCAAGGAAGAAAAGGAAATTGATTTGTTTTCTTTTGTAGAATTCGGGATGATGGAATATCTCAGGGAGGTTTCCTGGGTGTGCTACATGAAACACCAGATGAGTATATATTTTAATGATAATGTCAACGCGCTAATTTTTAAATATGGAGTTGAAACCCAGCCGAAACCGGAAGAAACACCCCTGGTTTATTTAGCCTCGGATTACCCCTTGAAAGGATTTGATGGCGACAGGGATGAGTTCATTGGCACCTATCGTTCAGAATCAAACCCTTTTGTACTGGAAAACGGGGACTGCACCGGTTCGACACTATTCGGGGGAGATCCCTGTGGGGCACTTCAAATGGAAGTTAATCTTAAACCGGGCGAAAAGAAAACAATCAATGTATTCCTGGGTACAGGACTTACTGAAGAGGATATTGATAAAACACTACAAAACTGCAGGAAAAATAGTTTTGTTGAGGATTCATTCGTTGACCTTCAAAAGAACTGGGAAAAGTATCTTTCAGGATTTTCATGCAACCTGCCCGATGCAGATGCCCAAAGAATAATAAACATCTGGAATCCCTACCAGGCACAACGTAACTTCCTTTTTTCACGGAATATCAGTTTTTACGCCACCGGGACATTCAGGGGTGTTGGATTTAGGGATACCTCGCAGGATGTACTGGCACAAACGCCCTTGATTCTTGAAGAAGCAAAGGATAAAATACGACTTCTTTTAAAAGAACAATACAAGGATGGTCATGTCAATCATTATTTTTTTCCTGCCGAGGGCTGGGATCCTGTAACCAGCGTGCATTCCGATGATCACCTTTGGCCGATTCTCGCTGTTTGGAACGCGGTGGTCGAAGAGGGTAAACGCGATTTCCTGAATGAGGAAATCCCTTATTATGATGAAGGTAGTGCTACCGTTTATCAACATTTGAAAACAGCAGTAGATTTCACCATGAACAACATTGGGGAAAGAGGCCTGCCACTTATGCTTCGTTCCGACTGGAACGACCAGATGTTCAAGGTATGCCGCCAGGGAAAGGGCGAGAGCTTTTGGACCTCCATGCTCCTTGGTGTTACACTACCCAAATTGAAGGAACTTGCTCTTCTTCTCGATAAAAATGACGATGCTGATTATTTTGAAACCATATACAACGCTCAAAAAGAACTTGTAAATACAATTGGATGGGACGGGGAATGGTACCGCCGTGCAATAATGGACAGTGGGTTATACCTTGGCACAAAAGAAAACCCGGAGGCCAAGATATGGCTGAATGCCCAATCTTGGTCTATCCTTTCAGGTTACGCTTCAGAAGAGAGAGGAAGACAAGCCATGGACGTTGTTCAAAAATACCTGGATTCAGATCTCGGAATAAAGCTCATTCATCCTTCCATAACCACCTTTCCCGATCCCAAGGATCCACTTACCAATTACAACAAGGGAACCGGTGAAAATGCAGCCGTTTTTTGTCATGCAAACACCTGGGCAATTATCGCTGAATGTATGTTGGGAAGAGGTGATTTGGCCTGGAAGTATTACCGCCAACTCATCCCAAGGGTAGCCATGGAAAAAGCCGGGCCATGGAGGTACAAGGCTGAACCATATGTTTATGTTTCAAACCTGTTTGGTCCTGAATCCGATAAATTCGGTCTCGCTAACGTGTCGTGGCTTTCCGGGACGGCATCCTGGATGTACGTTGTAGCAACACAATATATTTTGGGTGTAAGACCAACATGGGATGGGTTGGAAATTGATCCATGTTTGCCGTCAGACTGGACTGAATTAAGTGTTACCAGGATATTCCGGGGATGTCAGGTGGATATTAACATTCGAAAAGAAAAAGGAATTTGCAAGGGAGTACGTAAAATTGTAGTTGATGGCAGAAATATAACCGGCAATGTCATTCCGGAAAATCTCTTCCTGGACAAACAGGTAAGTATTCTTGTAATAATGTAGAATAAAGAAAATTGATTTAATATGAAAGCAACAACTTCTGGGTTATTATTGACAAGCGCGTTTGTTTTTAACGCGTGCCAGCAACAGGAAACAGGATCTGTCAATAAAGAAAAAGATTATAAAAACCTTATTGTTATTAAATTAGACGAACATCGTCATGATCAATTTGGTTACATGAATCATCCCGTGATAAAAACCCCAAATATTGATCGACTGGCTAAGGAAGCAAATGTATTTACAAATGGGTACACGGTTTCACCGATATGTACGCCCAGCCGTGCCAGTTTTTTCACTGGAAAATATACCATGCAACATGGCTGCAGGTTCGTGACTATGCCATTTCATATGTCTCCTGATCAATGGTCATATATTGAAACACTTAAGAATGCCGGTTATAAAATTGGCCTGGCAGGAAAAAATCATTGTTTCAATGATGAATACATGGAAAAGTATTTTGATTACCGCGAGGAATATGGACATTTTGGAAAAATGCACGGTACTTACATCAAGAAAGATAGTGCCATCTATGAATATCGCCACACGGAAAAAAGACCGGATTTTAAACCCTCTGCTCCCGACCATGAAGGAGCCATATTAAGTGAAGGTTTGATTGATGGTCCGATGCCATTTGAAGAAGAAGAAGCCATGACCTACAGAATTGCTGAAGATGGTATTCGCTTCCTGGAGGAAAATAAGGATAAACCCTTTTTCCTTCACTATTCTTTTCCGGATCCTCACTGGCCCAACGTGGTTACAGAGCCCTATTACTCCATGTATAACCCGGATAGCCTTGAATTAGAAGGGCTGGATATAGACTGGTCAACTCACCCCTTTGCTCATTACGTGCAATCTGTTTCACAAGGGTATGATAAATATACGGTAGAAGAAAGAAAAAGAATTCTTGCGACAATGTACGGCCAGGTTACTTTCTGCGATAAGGCCATTGGCATGTTAATGGATAAATTGAAAGAACTGGATTTGTATGATAACACGGTAATTGTTTTTACTGTTGACCATGGTAATTTTGGCGGAAGGTACGGTTTAATAGGCAAAACAAAAGCTTTTTATGACGTACTTGTAAGGATTCCCCTTATCATTCATCTGCCGGGTATTGAAGGAGGCAATGTTTATGACGCGATATTGGAAAACATTGATGTAATGCCTACAGTAATGGAATACATGGGCTTTGAAAAGCAGGATGGAATTAAGGGAAAATCATTTATGGGTATTTTAAATGGAACGAATGAAGATGTTCACCGGGATGTTGTTTTTTGCGAGGTTGGGTTGCCAGAATCCCCCCCGGAGCCAATGAGTTTCGAGGATTTTGAACCCTTCCGGCAAAAGAGAATTGAAGAAGATGGTACTACCTGGTTTTTAGATTACACGGTAAACGGGCGCTCTGCCATGGTTAAAAAAGACGGGTGGAAATATTGTTTTTACACGAATGATATGGA
This sequence comes from uncultured Bacteroidales bacterium, assembly GCA_964426725.1. Taxonomy (GTDB): domain Bacteria; phylum Bacteroidota; class Bacteroidia; order Bacteroidales; family CAYRRV01; genus CAYRRV01. The sequence continues at coordinate 26,075 of CAYRRV010000017.1, forward strand.
AGAATTGTATAATTGCAATGAAGATACATTGGAACTGAATAATTTAGCCCTTGATACGAGATACACGCGTAAGCTCCAGGAAATGAGAAAAATATGGAAGGAGCAAATCCTTCTAAAATCAATGTCAGAGGAGCGGTAATTATGGATAGTAAAGAAAGATTTCATCTCACTATTGATAGAAAGCCAGTTGATAGAAATGCTACCTGGCTGGGTTATCCTGATGAAGATGCTCTCCCGGGTCTTTTTTCCTATTTCGGAGTGAATATTCTTGAGGAACTCAAAATTAAAATTGATGATGATATCTGGCCGGTAGATGTACCCTATTCATCACCTTATGGGAACCATATCGCCGGAGCCTTTGACTTCAGGCAGGATAAGTCCGTTGACAAACACCAAACCTTAACAGATCCCGGCTTCTTTGAGCATTATTCAGATCCAGCGGAAGTAGATAACTTTGAATGGCCTGATCCTGCAAGGTATATTGATAGAGAAGAAAGTCTGCGAAGAGTTAAGGCAATACCTAATGATAAAATAGCTATGGGCATGATGTGGTCGGCTCATTTTCAGGATGCCTGTTCCGCTTTTGGCATGGAAACGGCCCTTGTTAAAATGTACACGGAACCTGAAATGTTTAAGGCCGTTCTTGACAGGATTACAAAATTTTATCTTGAAGCAAATGCTGTTTTTTATGAAGCAACTAAAGGCGACCTGGATGCTGTCTTGATAGGAAATGATTTTGGAACCCAAACCGGTTCACTTGTTGAGCCCTCCCTGGTGGAACAACTTGTCCTCCCGGGGACGACCCTTTTGGTGGAACAAGCCCATGCTTTTGGTCTTAAAGTTATGCATCATTCCTGTGGCTCTGTTTTCGATCTTATACCCGGGATTATTAAAACCGGGGCCGATGTGATACATCCTATTCAGGCCCTGGCCAAAAACATGGAACCCTGGCGATTGAAAGATAATTTCGGGGATCAGGTTGCATTTTGTGGTGGAGTAGATGCCCAGGAATTGCTCATTAACGGCACCCCGGAAATGATTAGAAATAAAGTTAATGAACTCAAAACTATTTTTCCGACCGGACTAGTTATTTCACCCAGCCATGAGGCAATTTTACCGGACATTAACCCGGCAAATATTGAAGCGGTATTTGTAAAATAAAATTCATTTATCTTAGTACCTGCATATGCAGGGCCTTAAAAAAAAATTTTAGTCCTAATTTTTGAATGATTAGTTACATAATTAATTTTTAATTTTTTACATCTTTGTATTATTATTTAAAGTGATACCTTTATTTAATAACAAAGATGGGGAGGTTTCACTAATTTATTTATTGGGCATCATGCAATTAAATGGAATGAAAAAGTATTTTAGAGAATTGAACCAGCAATATAATGGTAAATGGCATTATATTATAATGCCTGCTATTCTTGAAATTCTTATCGTGACCATGATTACTTTTCTTATTTATTTAATTCTTTCCTGAGAGTAAAATAATTCTTGTAGTAAAAGATTAGCATTTCTACATTGTAACGTCACTATCAGGCTTCCCGTGTATCATCTTTCACACCTTCCATAATATACCGGGTATTGTAAACCTTGGGTGTCACTCCAAATAATTCCCTGAATTTCTTGGTGAAATAACTGGGCTCTGAAAATCCAACCTTGTAGCCCAGTTCAGCAATGTGCAATTGCTTTCCGCATCGAAGCATTTCTGCTGCTTTTTTTAACCGGATATTTCTCACGAATTCATTGATAGACTGGTTGGTTAAAGTATTGATTTTCCTGTAAAGGCTTGCTTTACTCATTCCAATTTTTTTACAAAATATCTCCTGTGAAAACTCCGTGTCCGATAAATGCTCCTCGACAATGCCAACGGCTTTCTTTAAGAAATCTTCTTCCCGTGTTGTCAGCTCCAGTCCTTGTGGAATAATCTCAGAATCATGCGCTATTTTTTCCCATATCCTTTTTCTGCTGGTTATAATATTTTCTACTCTTTTTTTGAGTATTTCCGTGTTAAAGGGCTTGGCAATATAATCATCTGCCCCCGAATCCAAACCTTCGATCTCGCTTTCGAGAGAACTTTTGGCAGTAAGTAAAATTATGGGAATGTGATTGATCCTGACATCATCCTTCACTTTTTGACAAAATGCCAAACCGTCCATAACAGGCATCATGATATCTGAGATTATCAGATCGAATTTATTGTTAAGCGCCTTTTTCAATCCTGATTCGCCATTGGTAGCAGTGGTTATTTGGTATGTATCTGAAAGTACATCATGAATATATTCCAGTAATTCGGTGTTGTCGTCAACCACTAGAATGTGGATATCTTTTCCTGAAGTGGATTTTTTAGTAATTTTATTTCCCGTTTCTTTTTGAATAACAGGATTGTAAGCAAGTACTTTACTATAATCTTTTTGAAATAGTTCATATTCTATCTCATCGTCATGAACATGATCATTTTTAAATGCATCCCGGGAAACAGGCAAAAACACTACAAATTTGGTTCCCATCTCTTGTTTACTTTGTATAAAAATATACCCGTGCATGAGTTCTACAAGATCCCTGGTTAATGAAAGTCCTATTCCGGAACCAATAAAGGCATGACGTTTACTGGAACTATTCTGGTAGAATCTTTCAAATATTTTGTCAAATTCAGTATTATTCAGGCCCTCACCACAATCGGCTATTTCAATGGATAAATACCTTTGCCCGCCCTGAAAACTTTTTTGACCGGTTTTCACCCGGTGCATATTTTTTGAGTAATTATTAAAAACGGAAGGAGCCGTTACCTTATCATGATCCTGTACATGGATGCTAACTGCACTGCCCCCCGTGGTGTGTTTAAAAGCATTGATAAGTAAATTGGAAATTGCTTTTTCAAGCATGTCTGGTTCAAACCACATTTTCGATTCAGCGATTTGTTTATATTCATGGAATCCTATATTGTTTTCTTCAGCATAAGATTTAAACGAAATCAGGATATTGTTTATGAAAGGATGAAAATCAGAATAATATACAACAGGTTTTAGTTTGCCCACGTCAATCTTACGGATATCAAGAATTTGATTGACTAAATGTTGCATTCGGCTGGCATTCCTGTATATAAGGGTAAGTTTTTCTCTGAAAGCTATATCGTGTTCCTGTCGAAGAAGTCTTTCTAAAGGCCCTGTCACCAAGGTTAAGGGAGTACGCAGCTCGTGTGATATATTGATAAAGAAACTCAACTTCATTTGGTCTATTGCCAGCCTGGCTCTTTCTCTTTCCCTGGAAATAGTAAAAATTTTATAAGTAACTATTGCGGTTGCAATCAAAAAGATATAAATGCTATAAGCCCACCATCTTTGCCAGGGTGGGCGTAAAACGGTAACCCTCATGGTTACAGGTTCATTATTCCAGACATTATCATTGTTGGAGCCTTTTGCCTTGAACGTGTATTTACCGGGAGGCAGGTTCATAAAAGTTACTTCGTTGCTGGTACCGTTATTTATCCATTCGTCATTATATCCTTCGAGCTTGTAACGATAACTGTTCTTTTCCGGATTCCTGTAGTTGAGGGCCATGATCAAAAACCCGAAATTATTTTGATCGTGTTTAAGGGTAATACTTTCTTTATACATCGGGCTTACACCATTAAGCGGTTTTTTATTTATGTTAGCCGGCTTACCAGACAGGTAAAGTTGTGTGATGTATACCGGGGGAATTTCCTGGTTCTTGTATAAACTGTCCGGATTTATCCGGTAAAAACCTTTTTCATCACAAATATGGATATAGCCTTCCTTGCTAATTGTCATATGATTGGCAAACCGCGAAAGGCCATCTTCTGATGTGTATTTTGTTATCTGGTTGTCGGATGGATTAAAAACAAGTAGATTTTCGGGAGTAAGTAACCAGATATTCTTCAATTTATCTTCGACAATTCCACTGGAGAATGAAAGGAATTGTAATCGCGAATCCGGGAAGTTATTGAAATTACCTGAAATGGGATCCAGCATGCTAATTCCGTTATTCGTTGCTATCCAAATATTGCCCCTGTAATCTTGCAGGATATTTCTTATGTCATTACTGCAAAGAGAATTCTTGTTTTTTGGCTCAGTTATATAACTTGTATAAATCGAGTCTTTTACGTTGTATCTATAAAGTCCCTGAAAGGTTCCAATCCAATAATTGTCATCCGTGTCTCTCATTATTTCAACTATCTTTTCCGGCCTCAGATTTTCCACGAAAGGAACCTTCTTAATGATTTTTCGAACCGGATCGAATGAACGAACTGATTCCTGGGAAATAACCCATAAAAACCCGTCATCATCCGTTATGAGTCTTGAAATATGATTGTCTCGAAATGAAACCGGACTCGTTGGATCATGTAAGTAAATATTTGTAAATTTTTCCTTTTTCCGGTCAAATCCAATTAAACCGTAATGTGTTCCTAACCATATATTCCCGCTGATATCAATTGCTATACTTGTAATTATATTGCTCGCGGCGTGTTCGGAAAACTGTGAGGGCATGAAGCGATTGACGACCTGCCCGTGGTAATCGACTTTAATCATCCCGTCTCCCCATGTAGATAACCAGTAAAAACCATCATCGTCCAGTTGCATTCCGGTTATATAATCCCTGTATTTTTCCGGTGTTTTTAGATCAAAATGATATTTACTTAATTTTTTATAATGCTTATCATAGATGTCAACACCATAACCATTATGACCAACCCACACGTGCCCCTTGCTGTCTTCAAAGATTGCTGTAATCTGATCTTTATAAGTTTGCGGTGTGTAAGAACTAACAGGTGTTCCCTGGTATTCTATTTTTTTTGATGAAGGGTTATAAATCATCAGGCTTTCTGAGGCCCCAATCCATAAAAGGCCTTCAGAGTCTTTTAGTAAAGTATTTATAGATGTAGATGTATTACTAATCTTTGAGAAAGCAGGATGCTTGTAAGGACTAATATCGTATTGAAGCGCCCGTGTATTGAAAGTGTAAATAAGACCATTGTATGAAGCAGCCCAAATAGTGCTGTCATCCCTTGATTCCATAGCAACAATAACATGATCATTGATAGATGTAAGAGGATACGGGGGGTAATAATGGGTAAATGATCCATTTATCTTGTTAAATTTGATTATCCCTCCCCCCCAGGTACCGGCCCATAGTCCCCCTTGGGTGTCCTCGTGTAAAACTTCAATTGACCATTCACTGCTTGAAGATTCATCTCTTCTCTCCGGGTAGTATCTCAAAAATCCAAAAGAACCATCTTCACGGGTTACCAATTTATTCAGACCCTCTCTCGTGGCAATCCAGAATGAGCTGTCTTGCAATAGCTTCAATGCCTTTATTGTGTGATGGCTTATGCTAACCGGGTTATTAGCGGACTTGAAATACCATGTAAAGCTGTTCTTTTCCCTGTTAAAGAGGTTTAAGCCATTACTTGTCCCAACCCATAGATTATTATATGCATCCTCACAAATTGAGAGGATGTTGTTATTTGATATCGAGTTGGTATCACCGGGAACGTGAAAGAATGGTTCAAATTTTTCGCCGGAATAACGGTATAAACCGTTGTTTGTTCCTATCCAGATAAATCCTTCATTGTCTTCGTAGAAGCACGAGAAGTTATCAGATAAAATTTCGTTCGAATAATCCAGCGATCTGAAACTGTACTGCTGACCTTCACCAATTTCGACATATGAGATCAAAACTACTAATATGGATATTATTTTTTTGATCATATCCTGATATGATTATTAATGAGATTTGGTTATGGAAAAATAGGAAATTTATTATTAAATATATTGCTTTTTTGGAAGTATTTTAAAAAATTCTATTCAAATCCATAGGGATGAAAGAAACTATCAGGGATGAATCAATAATCCCAATAAAAGAATAAATAGTAACACTTCCTGATTAGAATAATGGATTAAATTTACCCCTGTTTAAGATTCCTTTTTATAAAACAAAAAAACTAAAAATATTGTAACATGCGAAATTTTATTTCAGTTTTATTTTTATTTTTCGGTTGTGTTTTATCCATCGGTCTGTATGCCCAGGGAAGCCACACGGTATCGGGGCTTGTGCTGGATGAAGCAGGAGAGCCCTTAATCGGGGTGAATATTATCGAAAAAGGAACAACTACAGGTACGGTTACAGATTTGGATGGTAACTATACCATAAACGTGTCCGGCCCTGATGCAATTCTCGTTTTTTCTTTCGTAGGGTATTTATCAGAAGAAATACCTGTTAATAACCAAAAAGAAATTAACCTGAGCCTGATTCCGGACCTTATGTCATTAGACGAGGTAATGGTAATTGGTTACGGTACGGTAAAAAAGAGCAATGCCCTTGGATCTATATCCAGTGTTTCGAGTGATGATATCGATGACCTGACCGTATCAAGCATAGACCAGGCACTTCAGGGGAAAGCTGCCGGGGTGCAGGTAATTAACAGTTCCGGTGCTCCAGGGGGAAAGGTAACAGTAAGGGTTAGGGGTATGAGTACCCTGAATTCCGGTGCTGAACCCTTATATGTAGTCGATGGTGTAATTCTTGGGGACAATTCATTTGGTAAAGCTGATGGGCAAGCCCCTGATAATAAAACAGGTATTGGTTTTCTGGATCCGAATTCAATAGAGTCGATAGAAGTGTTAAAAGATGCTTCCGCCACCGCTATTTTTGGTGCCCGGGGTGCCAATGGTGTTGTGCTTATAACAACAACAAGGGGGAAGGCGGGTGTGCCGAAAGTTAGTCTTAACGCCTATCGCGGGGTGCAAACCTTACGAAAAAAATACGATATTTTGAGCCCGGAACAATTCAGGGAGTTTTGGAATATTTATAATACAAATTCACGACGGCCTGTTTACGAGGATTTTGAGGAAGGAAAAGAATTGCCGGCCCGGACAGACTGGCAGGATGAAATTATCAATACCGGATCAATCGGTGATTTGATTACAGCCACGCCTGTTGAAAACTACAACCTCACTGTTTCCGGTGGTGACGAGAATAATACCTATCTATTAAGCGGTGGGTATTTCCGCCAGGAAGGCTTACTTAAAAAATCCGGCTATGAAAAGTACAACATCAGAATCAGGGGCGATCACAAGGTGGCCGACTGGCTTGAATTTGGTGAAAACCTGATTGTAGCAAACTCGGTACGTGACCGAAGTTCAGAAACGGGGGGTATTGTACGAAACATGCTGATTGCTGATCCAACTGCTTCTCCTTACGATTCAACCGGTAACTGGACAGATCTTAATAAATCGGGTTATGGTTTGAATCCCGTGGGTCTTCGCGATCGCAGGGAATACATTTATGAAAGTGACCGTTTTTTCGGCAACGGGTACGTCAGTATTAATATAATACCCGGGCTTACATTTCATTCAACTGTTGGACTGGACGTAAACCTCGGCGACATGGAAGAATTTCTGCCTGAGTATTACATAAACCCTGCTGATAAAAGGGACCTGGCCATATTCAGGAAACGGAAGGAGAGATGGAATAATTTCGATTTTGAAAACACCCTTACCTACACGAACACCTTTGGTAAGCACGATCTTACTGCCATGGTTGGTTATACTTACCAGAAAGAGAGTTTTGTCGACATGCGTACAACCTTTACGGGTTTTCCTTATGAAGAAGATTTTATGAGATACCCCAATGTATCAAATCCCCTGGATGTTGTAACCGAAATGGGGAGCAGCCCCATGGAATATATTGTTTCATCAGTCTTATCCAGGGTAATGTATTCCTATAACGAGCAATTACTGTTAAGCGGGAGTATAAGACGCGATGGCTCCTCTAAGTTTGGGCCTAACACCAGGTATGGGTATTACCCGGGGGTTTCGGCAGGATACGTGTTGTCAAAGATTCCTGCAATTCAAAATATAAAGAGCATAAGTTTCCTGAAAATTCGTGCCGGATGGGGTATCCTCGGGAACCAGTCTATTCCTGCATACAGGTACTCTACCCAGATAGGTTTCGGGAACAATTACAATTTTGGATCGGACGAAGCCACATACGTGGGAGCTCTTCCTGACGGTATCAGTAACCCGGATATTAGATGGGAAAGACAAACCCAGGAAAATGTTGCCCTTGAAGCAGGATTTTTTCAGAATAAGCTGAATATGACTATTGACCTGTTCAGAAAAACAACCGATGACCTGCTCATGCAAGATTTACTGCCTGCATTCGTGGGAGTACATAGTCTTGAACGCGTGAGTGATGTAACCCCTACCGGGAAGTTACCCATCATCAATGCCGCCAAAATGAGAACTACTGGTTTTGAAATTGTTCTTGGTTACAAGAATGTGGTTAACCGGGATTTGAATTTTAACATTAATGTTAATTTTGCTCAAAGCAACAATGAAGTATTGGAATTAACCGAAACTACTACAACATTATTCTCTAATGCCGATTTTCGGACGGGTTTTAATATGTCTCAGACGGAAGTAGGCAGAAGTCCGGCCGATTTTTACGGGTATGTTGTTGAGGGCATCTACCAGGATTATGATGAAATCGCTGAACATTTGGATGAAGATAGTGATGGGGTAGACCCGTATACTTTTGACAGGAGCCTTACTCCCAATCCGAGCCGGTATATTGCCCCGGGAGATTTTAAATTTAAAGATGTTGACGGTGATGGCGTTATAACTGAAACAGATAAAGATTATATAGGAAAGCCCCTTCCTGATTTTATTTACGGGGGAAGTATAAACGTAAATTACAGAAATTTTGATTTATCTGTGAACTTACAGGGTGTATATGGCAATGATATTGTTAACCTGAACAGATACTTCCTGTATGGGGAAGTTTCTTCCAATAAAGCAGTGGAAAGGCTTACAGACGCATGGTCTGAAGATAATAAAGATGCAAAACACCCGCGGATTGGCAAGACCAGAAGCAATAACATGCGATTTTCGAACTACTATATTGAAGATGGTTCCTACCTCAGGTTAAAAAATCTTACTTTGGGCTACACGCTTCCTGTTTCAATTTCAACCAGGGTGAAAATGAGCAGTTTGAGGATTTATTTCTCTGCCCAAAACCTGTTAACGTTTACAAATTATTCAGGATACGATCCCGAGATAGGAGCGGATATCGGGTGGAATGCTAATCCGCTGGATTTTGGTGTGGATAATGGTTCCTATCCACAACCGAAGACTTTTTCAATAGGACTTAACGCGAATTTTTAATTCATAAGTGATTAAAGTTTTTAAGATATGAAAAACAAAAAAATAATCTTTAGTATTATATTATTTTGCAGCATATTATTTTTTAACGGCTGCAACGAAGATTTCCTGAACATTTCACCGGAAGCAACCTATTCGAGTGATACTTATTTTCAGGATCAGGAAAGCGCTGAACAACTAATCACAGGATGTTACTCGATTTTACAGGAAACATGGCCAAACATGTACCTGTATCACGCTCTGGTTGGTGGAGACCTGCGTTCTGACGATGCACTAACCGGCGGGGATCCGGATAAACCACCTCTTGACAGGATCAGGGTAGCAACATTTGATATTACCGGTGATAATCCGGAAATTGCCAAACCCTGGCTGATGTATTTTGCCGGCATAAGACGTGCTTGTGACGCGATTGCAATTATTGAAGAAATACCTGAAGATAAGTTTGATGCACCTGGGATTAAAGAAAGGATGATTGGCGAGGCCAAATTTTTGAGGGCACTCCATTACCAGTACCTGGTAAAATTATATGGAAAAGTACCACTGGTTGATCATCCGCTTAGCCCGGAAGAGAGAAATCTGCCTCGTGCTGAAGTATCTGTAATCTATGATTTTATTGAGGAAGATTTAAATTATGCCATTGAGCACCTGAACTGGAAAGCGGAAACAGAACCAGGCAGGGCAACAAAAGGGGCAGCTATTTATTTACTGGTGAATGCCCTCGTTCACGAGGCCAAGACGGATGCTTCGCACGAGAATTGGCAAAAAGCATATGATCTTGCTTATCCGTTGGTTTTAGGGGAACACAATGCAGAATATTCGTTATTACCCAGTTATGGTGATATATGGATGGAAGGCAATGATTTTAACGATGAAACCATATTTGAAAAAACGGATAAAGCTGATCCAGAACTGGGTTCCTGGTACACTGTTTATACGCATCCGAGGTTCGTAGAAGCTGAAGATGGTACGCGCGATGGTACATTTGGATGGGGGGTAAGTTGTCCAACCCAAGATCTTGTCGATGCCTTCGAACCCGGCGATCCCCGTTTGCATCATTCCGTATGGATGGAAGGCGATACCCTGCAAATCGGCGGAACAAAAAATGAAGGCCCCCGGCCAGTTTGGTTGAAAGATACCCCAACCGGTTATTACCGGAAAAAGGTTATATTAAAAAACATGCCTGTTGGTTATCAGGCCCCCGTGAATGCTAAATTGTTTCGTTATCCGGATTTACTGCTCTTTTTTGCTGAGGCAGCTTATTATACGGGTAAAGAGGGTGAAGCGAGGGATGCCGTGAACAGGATAAGGGAACGTGCCCGCGAGGGAGATAACACCATACTTCCTGATATCACCTCTTCCGGTAATCAGTTATTGCTTGATATCTGGCATGAGAGAAGAATAGAGTTGAACCTTGAAAACCACAGGTTTTTTGATCTCGTTCGCCAGGAACGTGTGGCTGAAGTTATGCAGGCTTTTGGTATGGATTTCGTTGAAAACAAACATGAATTGTATCCTGTTCCGGAGAGTGAAATTCAATTGGCCCCAAGTTTACTGCCAAATAATCCTGGATACTAATTCTACTTTGATAGATTAAAAAAAGTAATCTGCAATCACAAATCATTGACGGAAAACCTTTTGTGTTGGAGGGAAGCGAGGCGCTACAGCAAATTTCCGCCTGTTCGATCGAAAGCATGGAAATAATTCCCAACCCATCAGCCAAGTATTATTCCGGAAGGGGTTGGGGGTTATTAACGTGATCATGAAAAACGATAAAGGCAATGGGTTCACCGGACAAATAAACGCAAATGGTGGAACCGATGGGGGTTTTGGCGGGGATGATATTTTAGTTACCGGGCCAACCCTAATACATCAATATCATACTGCCAAATGCGGGAATTGTTACCTTGTCCTGAACGGTCTCCCCATGCACAGTTTTGTAGATGATTCCTTTCTTTAATATAAATGTTTTTTCATTTACCCCCTCATTTACCAGGATAAGTGATTTGCTGTTAACATCCAATGGGATGAATACCGAATGTTCATCATTATCGCTGTTTTCCTGCCATGTCGCAAAGGTGTAATTCCTGGTTATTTTACAGCCTTCTTCCATGGTTTCTTTTTCGACATGATATTTCTCAAAAGGGCTCACATATATATTGCTGTCTATGTATCCAGGGTCATGGTCAGGTTTATATGTGTGCTTGATGGAAAGGGTGTGTCCCAAATTGTTTGTGTTGAACAATATGTTGTTGGTAGCGTAATTGTTTTCGCAAACTGCTTTAAGCCGGTGTTCATTCCATTCTGCGAACGACAATTGTTTTTTGTTCCCGTATAATGTGTTCCCTTTTATTGTATTATTGAACGCCCCGTCGTTGACAAGGACGCCGGATCCAACATCAGTCACCGTGTTGTTTATCACATGGATATTATTCGAATAGTTGTCAAGATAAATCCCGTTTATCATTAGATGATCACCCGGCGTTCCACGGGTATATCCATGATTATAACTGAATATATTGTTCCGGATGATGTTGTTGTATGTATACATCGAGTCCAGTCCCCAGCAATGAAATATTCCTCCGTCATTGTAAGTCACGTTGGCATATTTTGCCACATTATACTCGCAAATATTGTCATGCCCGTCCATTCTGATGGCAATCCAGCCAACACTGTCAATTTGGTTGTGCCGGATTATATTATGGTGGGATAGCCGGGTATATCCATCAGGTCTGTATTCATTGTTGCAAATGCATATCCCAAGGCCGCCGTTTATCCCGTCAATCCCATATCCCGGGATCATCCCTATCCGTTTGATAATATTATGCCCGATATCAAAGTTGTTGATTTCAAGGAGCATCATGGCTGATCCATAGATGTCGCGGATTATATTGTTGGTGACGGAGCCATGAGATGCCCCTTCTTTTAATACTATCGCCGTTTTATATATATTGGAGAAAGTACAGGAATCAATATGAATTGAATGGTTCATCCCTTGTGCAATAATCCCATTATTATAATACTTGCTGAAATGTAAGTTTTTAACAGTAATATATGAAGTATTGGATGAAATTACCATGCCGTTTTTGATATAACTTCCCTCTACCAAATCATCATGCGATAGAGGTTTTTCCGGGATGATGCTGGCAATGCTGGTGTTTGCATTGTAATGCCATTCTCCTGCGGTATCCAAAAATACTGCTTTATTATCAAGATAATAGCCCCATCCTGGCTTGCATTTGTATTGATTTTTATTATTGTAATACAAAATGGAATCAAGTTTAAGGGTATCCATTTTTACACTGATGATTTCACGGTGCTCATACTGCCAGTTGTAGATGCGCATCCGTGCAGTAGCGCCAAGCACCATCTCGGGAGAGAGGTCAAGCCTGGCATCCAGCAAATAATCTTTCCCGCCCCCGTCCATCACCAGGTATCCGGTATTGGGGTAGCGGGCAATGGTTTGAAGGCGGCCATTGATAAACAAATGTTTAAGGTTATAATCGGATTTGTAGGTTTCAAATGTGGAAGATCCAGCTTGGGTTTGTTCAAGTACCGAAGCGCCTGTGATGACAGGTTTATCGCCTTTTCCATAAGAAGAAAAAATAACAGGTTTTCCGGCTTTGCCCGAAGATGATATAATCAATGTCCCTTCAAACCGGTCCCCGGCTCGAAAAAACACCTTGTCCCCGGGTTTTAAAGTAACCTTCCGGAGTTTTGAAATTGTTTTCCAACATGTCTCGGGAGAAGTGCCGGATGCATTATCATTACCGTTATTTGCTATATAATAATCTGTTGCAAAGATGGATTTAAGGCATAAGCCAAATAGAAACAATACAATCCCTTTTCTTTTTATTATTTTAGTCATGATATTATTTGTCAAATTTTTAATTATTAAATAAATAGTTCTTTTCTGTAATTACTTGGGCTTTTTCCGATGTAAGCAGAAAATAGCCTCGAAAAATAGTTGGCATCATTAAACCCACAATCAAAAGCGATTTCTTTCAAGCTTAAATCTTGCTTTTCCAGCAAATTGCACGCATGTTTTATCCTGAGGTTTATGATATAATGAACAGGGGAGCAATGGTAGCACTCTTTGAAGGTGCGTAAAAACTGCCTGGTAGACAGAGAAGCTATTTTAGCCAGATCATCATTATGGATTGGACTGGTGTAGTTTTTTTCTATGAAAGCAACTGCTTTGCCGAGGCCTTCAACCTTGTGTGGTTTTTTAATGGAAGGGTGGCCAACATATGCCCTTGATAATTTGGCAACAAGCTCCAAAAATTTTGATTTGATGATGGTCTTATATCCCGGTTTTTTAGCCTGGAATTCATTTAAAATGCTTTCAGATATCTGGTTGAGTTCCATCAACTTTTTGAAGGGGATGTGTATAAAATGCTTATAGCCTTTTTTCGAAGAAAAAATAGGTTCCAGTACAAACAAGGATTGATACCCTTCCATTTGGAATAAATCATGTTGTTGTTTAAAAAAATAATCCGGTTCAAAAATGAAATTATATAGTTCCATTTGGATGGGGTCTTCAAAGCCATGGTAAATCGCTCTATTATTAATTACAAATACGTCGCCGGCAGAGACCTGCTGTTTGTTACCATTGATTGTATGGATGGCAGAACCTTTTTTTATGATGAATAATTCAAAAAAATCATGTGAATGAATTTCAAAAGTTTCATTTAATATTCCATGATCAACCTTGAACGGGAAATCATGATCATGGATCATCTTCCTGAGTTGTATTTGTTTTATCATATCTATGTCGCTAATATGCTAATATATGTCTGTATAATGAAGCAAAAAATTCTATAAATCCATATATTTGTTTAATATTACAATCATATCTTATGATGACCATATTGTAAAGATAAAAATTATTTTAATTAAATATAAGCAGCATGAAAATTTTTACCGATTTATATGATAATCCGGATTAAAAGTTCTGCATTTATTCAGGGGGAGCGAATCAGGAAGTATCGAAAAAATTGAATGTCCACCAATGGGACTGGACGCCATCAGTTCCGGTAACCCCCGAGCCGTTTTACGGATTGACACATACCATCCCATGTGGTTTTTCATCGATTGAGAACTCAGATGTAAGCGGAGAAAAGTTTGTTGTTCAATTGTTCCCTGTTATAGGCGAATGGAACGAGCACGAGCTTGTTTGGGATAACAAACCAGAAATTGCCCCCGGGGCTTTATCCGAGGTGACTGTTATGCAAGGGACAAATGACTACTCTTTTTTGGTGAACACGGGTGGTATGACAAAAGGTTCATGTACGAGGAATCCTTCCGCACTCCTTTGATGATGAGGTATCCCAGGGAAATCGAACCCGAAACCACCATTGATGCCCTGGTTCAAAACATCGATTACGCGCCTTCTTTCCTCGATCTGGCCGGGGCGAAGGTTCCTGAAGCTATTCAAGGCAGATCATTAAGGCCCTTGTGGAAAGGAAAAGATCCCGATTGGCGCGATGCACTTTACTACCATTACTATGAATATCCACATGGCTGGCATTACACTAAAAAACATGATGGTATCCGGACCCGTGATTACAAGCTTATTCATTTCTATGAAATAGACGAATGGGAATTGTATGACATGGAAAAAGATCCCACTGAAATGAAAAACCTTTATGGGAAAGAGGGATACGAGGCCTTAACAGATTCCTTGAAAAATGAATTACAACAACTTCGTGACAAGTACGAGGTTGGGGACGGGATATTTGAAAGCGAATAAACGGTATTTATTGTTAATGGACATGGAGACATCACCATTATCCTTCAACAGGTAGTCCTTTTTTACATTGTTGCACGCAATTTCCACATCCCTTGCAGAATAATGAGGTGGTATCCCGGCTGTTTTTCAGAAAATCTTTCTCGCTTCCGGTGAGCTCAATATTTTTCATCAATTCCTTGTATAACTTATTTCTATAAATATGCGAAATGTTTTTTTCAGTTGTCAATAGAAAGTTGATGATGGCTTCGTGGAAACCGCGTGAAGAATAGTTAATTAAAATGAGGCACGCGACAATAGAAATTATTTGTACAGGTATGAATTTTATTTATTTTTACAATTTGATGCAAATTCTGTAGAGATTTAAGTAATCAAAAAAACATGAAAAATATAGTATCATTTTGTATTGGAATTATGTGGCTTGCTTCATGTAAAAATGATCCGGCTACCGATATCAAATTGGCAGATATCTATGGCCCGAACATGATATTGCAACGCGACAAGATCATTGTTATACCGGCCTCTCCATTTAAAATTAATCTCGCTACAGAAAAATAAAATTATACAATAAAAAATATATCTAATGAAAAAAATTATTTCCACATCAATCGTAATAGTCACATTTTTATTTAGTAATATCCTTGTCATCGGGCAGGATGCGGTAAAATGTATTGTAGTTCCGGATAAATCCCCGGAAGGATTATTAATACAAAGTTATAAACCCAATGTGGTGCCAGAAAGTATCCATTATCTCGATTTGGATGGAGATGGGGATCCAGATGTGCTGCGGGGAGAAACAATTGATGGTTACCCGTTTCAATGGATTGATGACGATGACGACATGAAAGAAGGAGATATGTGGGGAGATACCGATAGTGATTGTTTCATGCTGGACAGGAACAAGGATGGCACTTACGGGGGTGAAAAAGATTTCGTGGTAGACTGGAATGATGAAAACCAGGATAATATAGCTGATATGCAGGTAATAGTGGATAATGCCACCAGGGATGATGAGGTATGGGACGAGGGACATTTCATGATCACCATAGACAGCGACAATGATGGTATATTCAATTTTATTGATTGGAATACTTATTCATTACAAGCATGGGACCGCCAGGGTTGTTGTGATTTTTTTCAGGATTATTCCGGGAACAGCATCTTCCTGAAAATACACACTTCTACCTTTAACATGGAAGATCTACGCTACAACTGGGAAAACCCTTTCCTGTTTTATGATGAAGACAAAGATGGTCTGTCCGAGATGGCCATACGGTTTATGGATAATCCGGAAATAAAACCAGATCGGGAGCCATATCCCTTATCATTGACGAAAAGAATAACTGATGTAAGGGTTACTTTTGACCTTGATAATGACAACATGGTTGGCAACGAGTTTGATTTCGACATGAGTTTGCTATTCAAGGGCAATGGATTTGATTATTCCAACCATGTTCATCATTTTGAAAACATTAAAGGGCTTGATGGAACAGATACTTTTTTTATCGATTCCAGGTTTCGGGAGATGGAAGAGCTGATTTATGTCGATCATGAAGACGCGTATGAAATAATATTCAAGGAAGGTGACTGGAATACATGCTATTTTGTATTTGATGAGGATGATGACTGTCATCGCTGGGAAAGGGTAGAATTTTATTATCCCTCGGATCCTTTTAAAATAGGGGCCTGGAACAAGGGTTTAGACAGTAATCCACAAGCAGATGCAAGCGGCGACAGGGGTGAGTGGGATTTGGATTTTTCTGGCGAAGGTAAATTATACATCGGCAGGTTTGATGGAAAAATACACCTTTATGGTGCAGAAAAGGGTGCCTGGAGGATTGACCAACATGCCGAATTTTACCAGGGTTGGCAAGGATGGAGAACTGGCGAGGATACTATACCTCATGATCATTTTGTTTACGAGCCGGCTATATTTCCTACTTTGTTTTACACCGATACAGATAACAATGGATTTTTCGACAGGTTGGAATACGATTTTGATGGAGATCAAGTATTTGAAGAGGTAATAAACCTCCATGAATTAAATATAAGCGATTCGAGTGCTTTAATGGATCCTTCTTTGATGAATTATCAATCTTACAGGGAGTTGTTTGAAACAGTGGCTAACCAAACATGGAATAATGCCAAAGATGCTATAAATTTAGCTGAAGCAAATGGTTTGGATACGGGATGGTATTCTTTTCTCAAAAATCCTTCTTCTTTGCAAGAAAAATACCACCAAGGCTTTTGGTTAAATTATTATATATACAAGGACCTGTTATCGTGGGCATCCAGTGAAAATGATAAGGACAAGATAAATTTAATCAAGCAGGCATACTATAGCGGTGACTGGTCTATGTTAAGTTACTAAACATACAGCAACCGGAATTATACACAGTTCGTGCTAACCATTGAACAGGACAGATCCTAATGCCAATTTCTGTAAAAAACACGCGACATGGTTACTCATGAACGTTGTTTTCAGATGATCGTGAAAGCTTTTGTTAAGTCTGTCCTGAACAGGGTGCCAATTATCATAAATCATTACCTTTATTAGTATTGGAAAACCTTATTAGTTCAATCTTTCATTTTTTTGGGAAAATAATACAAGAAAATGGATTATTTATTCTAGAAAAAGATGATTATAAACCATAGATTTGTATCATGAAAAACAGTATCATTAGAGATAATAGTAAATTTACTGACATGAAGAAGATTTTGAAGTTTGGGTTTTGCACCTTGTTATTAACCATGTCATTTATTGGACACGCTAAAGATTATTACGTGTCAAACGATGGGGATGACAATGCACTTGGTTCTTCACCTGAAATGAGCATTCAAACGCTGCAAAAAGTGAACGAGTTGAACTTAAAGCCCGGGGACAGGGTATTATTAAAGTCCGGGGATATTTTCACGGGCACCCTTCATGTTAAAAAATCTGGCAAACAAGGTAAACCAATTGTTTATGGTTCATATGGAACAGGTGAAAAACCGGTAATTAATGGATTTGTTGAAATTACAGGATTAGAACCTGCAGGCAAAAATATATATTCAGCCGAATGTTCAAAAACCATCGTGCACCTTTATGATGAAGATGAACTTAAAGTATTGGCCAGGTATCCTAACGAGGGTTACCTGACCATGGACGGTGGAGGAAATGATCACCTGGTAGATTATGATCTTCCTTTTACCAGTAGCGAGGTGAAAGGTGCTATAGCAAGATTGCAAATCAACAAGTGGAGGTACAAGTACAGGAACGTGGTTGAATACAAGGATAAAAAACTAGTCTTTGATTCTATACTTGCAATTGTACCTGACGATTACAGGATTTGCAGGCAAGGGTGGGACTATTATCTTGACGGCAAAAAGGAGTTTTTGGATAATGAGAATGAATGGGTATATCACCCTGGGGAAAAGAGAGTTTATGTTTATTCCAACCAGCCCCTGGACAAATCGAAAGAATACCTGGGAAGTTATGTTCCGTGTGGTATTATCGTGGAAAAAAACGTGAACCATATTGTAATTAAAGATTTGACTTTCAATGGATTTTCCAATACTGGCGTGTTGATAAAAGGCGGCAACAATGATATTCTTGTCCAAGGATCCACATTTGAAAAAATCAATAAATATGGCGTGTATGTAGAAGAGCGTTCAGAAAGGATCCATGTAAAAGATAATTTTTTTAGTGATATCCTGGGCAACGGCATAAGGTATTTTGAATCGGTAAACTGTGTTATTGAAAACAACAAGATGCATAACATTGGCTTGGTACTTGGTTATGGCATTAGCGGTGTTAACGGTGCCACGGGGATTTGCGTTTTGAACCGCGAGCACCCTTATGGTGATAAAGAACGCTTATGTCATTCAAATGTAATCAGGAAAAATCATGTAGCCCGAGCGGGTTATAATGGTATACGTTTCGAGGGCTGGAATACCACCTGCGAAAAAAATGTTGTCGAAGATGGCCTGTTAACAATGCATGATGGGGGGTTAATATACATATGGGGAAAAGATACCGCTTATACCTTCAGCAATATCATTCGAAACAACATAGTGATGAACGGGATGTCCAGCCTTGAAAAAATTGAAGGAAAAAAACTCGCGGTGGGTATCTATCTTGACAATAGGGTTAAAGATATCCTGGTTGAAGATAATATTATATATAATGCTGGTAGTGGTGTATTAAGTAACAGCCATAGTTTCCGGAATACCATCAAAAATAATCTGATTTACGGGAATGTTGTGGGGATTAATTTAATAGAATGGGATAAACCGGGTGAGGGTAATTTTGCACACGTGGTTACTGGGAATCATGTTTATTGCATGAAAAACCTTGGCTCTACTTTAATTGTTGCAAATCATAAAGATACGGTCATTGATCCGGGTACGATAGACAATAACTTGTATTGCAGTCCCAACGAGATGTTTTATATTAAGAAATTGATAGTGGGTAATGGGTACAAGACAGAGAAAAATTACACGCTTGCAACATGGCAGGAAGAATTGGGATATGATGAGAATTCTGTTTTTCTTGAACCAGTAAAAGACGGTGATTACTATCCCTATTCAAAATTGCTAATCAACTCAACAGATAATATTAAATCATTTCAACTTGATAACAAGTATACATGGATCGACAAGGAGAAAAACCTTGTAGAAAATGAAGTGGTTTTGCAATCAAGAAGCGCTGTCGTGCTGTTTTACAGGTAAATATAATCATACCTAAACAAGGATTCCTGGTTGTTCAGGGGCTTATTGATAAAAGTGAGTACTAATACATTTTAAAACTTATAAAAATGAATCGATTGAAATTAATCTTATTCTCAGCATTTCTGCTCTGGGGTTTTTTATTCCAGGTTATCGCCCAGGATTGGAAAGACCATACCCTTCCTGTTGATGAAAGGGTGGATAATTTAATAGCACGGCTTACCCTTGAGGAAAAAGCCAAGCTAATGCTTTACAACAGTGAAGCCATACCCAGGTTGGGAATCCCTGCTTACAACTGGTGGAACGAGGCATTGCATGGCGTGGCAAGAGCTGGAAAAGCCACGGTTTTTCCACAGGCCATTGGTTTGGCAGCTACTTTTGATGATGCGTTGATTTTTGAAATAGCCTCGGCCATCTCCGACGAGGCAAGGGCGAAATTCAATGCTGCCCTGGCGCTTGACAACAGGATTCAATACATGGGCATCACGTTTTGGTCGCCCAACGTGAACATTTTTCGTGATCCCAGGTGGGGAAGGGGACATGAAACATACGGGGAAGATCCTTTTTTAAGTGGCAAGATAGGTGCCGCTTTTGTTCGCGGGTTACAAGGAGACCATCCAAAATACCTGAAAACATCTGCCTGTGCCAAACATTACGTGGTACATTCCGGTCCCGAGGCTTTACGGCACGAGTTCAACGCGGTGCCACCCAGGAAAGATTTTGCTGAAACCTACCTTCCTGCTTTCGAAACCCTCGTGAGGGATGCTGGTGTAGAAAGTGTAATGTGCGCCTACAACAGTACTTTTGGAGAACCTTGTTGCGGGAGTTCCTACTTGCTCCGGGATATTTTAAGGGAACAATGGAATTTCAAGGGCCATGTTGTATCGGACTGTTGGGCATTAAGGGATTTTTACGATGGGCATAACGTGGTAAAAAATGGTACTGAAGCCGCCGCGATGGCCATAAAGGCAGGGGTGAACCTGAATTGTGGCTTTAATTACCAGCACATACCCGACGCCGTTGAACAAGGTCTGATAACCGAAAAAGATGTGGATCGTGAATTAAGATACCTGATGCATACCCGTTTTAAACTTGGCTTGTTTGATCCCCCCGACCTGAATCCTTTTAATGAGATTCCAACCGAGGTAATTCATAGTGAAAAGCACGTGGAACTGGCCCATGAAGCAGCTTTAAAATCATTGGTACTACTGAAGAACAAGAACAACGTGCTACCACTTGATAAGGATATTAAATACCTTGGCTTAATGGGTGTGCATGGTAATGACCCACAGGTTCAATATGCAAACTACCATGGTCAATCGCCCGAGGTGGTTACCATCGCCGAGGGCATAACCCGTAAAATAAATCCCGGTGCCCGCTTCGAGTTTTGGCAAGGACATTTATTGGAAAGGGAAAAAGTCAATCCCATCGATTGGGTTACAAATCAAATAGTTGATCAGGATGCAGTGGTACTTGCCATGGGAATTTCCAACATGTTGGAAGGTGAAGAAGGCGAATCAATGTTAAGTCCCCACAAGGGGGATAGAAAAGATATCACATTACCCGAGGTACAAATGGATTTTATCAGGAAACTTCGTTCACACGACACGATAACGCCAATTGTACTCGTACTGATGGGGGGTAGCCCCATTTCAATAGAACCCGTGGAACACTTGGTGGATGCCGTGTTGTTTGCATGGTACCCAGGTGAACAAGGCGGTAATGCCATTGCCGATGTATTATTTGGAGATGCATCACCCTCTGGTAAATTGCCCCTTACCTTTCCTAAATCAGTGGATCAATTGCCTCCTTATGAAGATTATTCAATGGAAGGCCGGACTTACCGGTACATGAAGGAAGAACCCTTGTATCCTTTTGGTTTTGGTTTAAGCTATACGTCCTTTCAATTTAAGGATCTAAACTTGAGTAAGAAGAGCCCAAGGAAAGGTGAAAAAATTACTGCTACTGCAAAAGTTACCAATACCGGGGAGGTTGGCGGTGAGGAAGTAGTACAACTGTATGTTAGTGATGTGGAAAGTTCCACGAGGGCACCCCTGTACTCGATGAAAGGCTTTCAGCGGGTAATGCTTGAACCGGGACAAACAAGAGAGGTTAAATTTGAAATATCACCTGATATGCTCGAAATTTTTGACGAAGAAGGAAATGGGTTCGTGGAAGCCGGGGAATTTAAAATCTGCATCGGGGGCAGCCTGCCAACTAACCGGAGTAAAGAATTGGGTGCGCCCGCGTGGGTGGAAGAAACTATTGTTGTAAGAAAATAAAGATTCTTTTCAAATATTTGCTTAAAGGCGCGCGGGTTTTACTAAATAAAAACATACCGATAATGACCGGAACAATACAAATACATAAGTTCCCGGCTTTTCAGGCAATTTTTTAAATAACTAAAACATAAATCGAAAACTTATGAAAATCAAAAAAAGGTTGTTGTTTGTATTACTTGTCTCAATCTACATTGGGGGTATGCATGCCCAGACTGCTATTCAAAATCCCTTTGCCAGAACGAAGTTCTCCCTAAGCGGGAAGTGGCATTATATCATAGATCTTTATGAAACAGGATATTATAATTTCAAGGGAGTACCCAAGGAAGAAATGGAAAATCCACCACTTTCCGACGCGTTCTTTCTGAATTTCATGCCCACGGACAAGACTCAGCGTGTAGAGTATCAGTTCGATGCATCTCCTACCATGGTAATACCCGGGGATTGGAATACCCAAGCCGAGAAACTTTTCTATTTCGAGGGCTCCGTTTGGTTTAAAAAATCATTTGATTACCAAAAATCCGATCCCTCGAATCGCCTGTTCGTGCATTTTGGAGCGGCCAATTACCTCACTGACGTGTATGTTAACGGCAAAAAAGTGGGTAGGCACGAGGGTGGTTTTACCCCTTTTACATTTGAAATTACAGAACATGTTAAGTCCACTGATAATTTCATGGTAATCAGGGTAGACAACCAAAGAAAAATAGAACGTGTACCCGCGTTGAATGCAGATTGGTGGAATTACGGGGGTATAACCCGGGATTTATTCATAATAGAAACCGCGCCTGACTTCGTGAGGGATTATAAGATCCAGTTAAAGAAGGGGGCTTTAAATGAAATCGCTGGTTTCGTGCAGGTAGATGGAGAAACAGCAAATGGAACGGGTGTTACCATTAGTATACCCGAGTTAAAAATCAAAAAGCAGGTAAAAGTAGATGAAGAAGGTCTTGCCTCTTTTAACATGGTTTCTAAAAAAATTCAACATTGGTCGCCGGAAAATCCCAAGTTATATGACGTGGAGATTATCACGGCGGGCGAAACCATCAAGGACAGGATTGGTTTTCGTAGCATAGAGGTGAAAGGTCAGGATATTCTTTTAAACGGGGAACCAGTATTTTTAAGGGGCATCAGCATGCACGAGGAAAACCCGATACGCGGCAACCGGAATTTTTGCGAGGAAGACGCGGTGATGATGCTTACCTGGGCCAGGGAGTTGGGATGTAACTTTGTACGGTTGGCCCATTACCCTCATAACGAGTACATGGTGCGCCTGGCAGATGAGATGGGTTTGATGGTGTGGGCGGAAGACCCGGTTTATTGGAATATACTTTTCGATAATCCCGATACATACGAGACCGCGGAAAACATGCTGGAAGAGTTGATATCACGTGATAAAAACAGGGCCGCGGTAATTATTTGGTCCATGGCAAACGAAACCCCTTTAAAGCCCCAGAGAAACGAATTTTTGACAAACCTGGTGAACACCGCTCGTGAGATGGATGATACCCGCTTAATAAGTGCTGCTTTGTTTTTCTCCAACGTGGAGGGAAATGAAAACATGTTTACCGTCGATGATCCCATGGCGGAATTGATGGACATCATTAGCTTTAACTTGTATGTGGGGTGGTACGATGGGTTGCCGGATAAATGCTCAAGGGTGGAATGGGATATAAGACAAGACAAGCCGGTGTTTATCTCGGAGTTCGGCGGTGGTGCTTTACAAGGTTATCATGGTGATAGTCTTACCCGTTGGACCGAGGAATTTCAGGAATACGTTTATAGCGAAAACATCAAGATGTTTGAAAGGATCCCACAGTTAAGGGGGATGTCTCCCTGGATTCTGGCTGATTTCCGATCACCAAAAAGGTTCCTGCCTAACATACAGGATGGCTGGAACAGGAAAGGACTCATATCTGAAACCGGCGACAAGAAAAAAGCTTTTTATGTATTGCAAGAATATTACATGAAAAAAATGAAGTAAGCACACGTGAAATTTTTTAATATACTTGTTCAAGTTAGCCCCACCTGTTCTTTGACCAAATCAAGAAAAGGATGTTTAATTGAAAGTCAATGCCATAAGAAAATTACCATTATTCATTGTACTTGTCGTTTTTCCTTTTATCGCGGATATATTTTTGGAGATTTCAACCCCTCGGCAAAACTCCCGGTTACAATGCCGCTTGATGAAGATCAATTGCCCGAACGAACCTCGATTATAACGATGATTATGGCAGTGGTTACCGGTGGTTTTACAGGCATGATCTACAACCCCAATTTCCTTTTGGCTTTGGTTTAGGTTACACTACTTATTCATACTCTAATATTCAACTTGAACAGACGGAAATTCCAGCAGGCTATCCGGTCAGTGTTACAATTGATGTTGAAAACCTGGTCTGACCTGCAGAACTACATTCAGAATTACCTCGATGAGTTTTGCTACAAGGTAAACCGAAGCTATTATGGAGAGAAAATGTTTGATAGACTTTTAATAGCTTGTGCATCTGTTAATTAAAATTGCTTTATTAATGAAAACCGATAGTCATATAAAAGAAAACAAATTGAAATATCAAAAATTCGCTATTCCCCGAAATGGAGGGGGCTTACTTTTGAAAATGAAAAAATATAAACTGATTAGCTGTAAGTTAAATTCAAATTATTAGTAAATTCCCGGTTTACCGGACAACAATGAAAATAAATATGAACTTTCTATCTATAAAAGTTTTTATGGAAACATTTGCATAGGCGGAATAAAACATGTTAATTTGCATGAGGATAACAGGGGGTAACAGATTGGCCCGTGTATTCTTCGACAGTACATAATAATGTTGTGGGTAAGAAGGTTATATTCATGTTATGAGTTAAAATAATTCTAAATAGGGAGGAGAGGTTTAAATATTATATAAATAATTATATGGCTAAAGGAAAGATCAAAAAAAGGATTGTCAACCTACTCGTCTTTGTATTGGTTGGTTTTATTGCAAACAGTATGTACGGCAAGGACTATTATGTCTCCAACGGGGGCAACGATAAGGCCGATGGTTTATCACCAGAAACTAGCATACGCACCCTTGAGAGGGTTAACTCGCTGATGCTAAAACCTGGGGACAACGTGTTTTTTAAAAGTGGCGACATTTTTACAGGTACCTTACTGGTGAAATTCTCTGGTACCCATGAGAAACCTATCACCTACACGAGTTATGGAGGTGCGGAAAAACCCGTGCTCTCCGGGTCTAAACCCGTGTCAGGAATAACTCGCCTGGATAAAAACATGTATAGTGCACCATGCGAGTACCAAACCAAGTATTTTTACCTGGATGGCAAGCTGTTAACCATTGCCCGCGAGCCCAACCAGGGTTTTTTTACCATGGATGGTGGAGGAATAGATTACCTGGTTGATTTTGATTTAAATCTTGATAAAGAAATAATTGTTGGTTCCACTGTAAGGATGCGCGTAACAAATTGGAACTATGAATATCGTGAAGCGATAGATTTTCAGGATTTTAAAATAAAGTTTGATTCCATGTTGTATAATACCGCGTTTAAAAATTACAAGTGTAAAAAAGGCTTCGGGTATTATCTTGACAATAAAAAAGCGTTTTTGGATACCAGTAACGAGAGTTATTGGTCTCCACATGAGCAAAAAGTATTCTTTATTTCTTCCGCGTACAAGCGAAATTCCGAGATAAGGGCAAGTGTTGTTGAAAATGGAATATTGATTAAAAACGGTGTTTCAAATATTATAATAAAAGATTTAATCCTTGATGGTTTTATTGAGAATGGAATTATCGCGAAAGGAAACAACAAGAACGTGTACCTTGAAAACAGTATCGCGCGGAATATTATCAAAATGGGTTTCTTCGCTGAAACCGGATGTGACAGTATATACATTTCCAATAACGAGCTTTATGATATTCACGGGACCGCTATTCGTTTGAAAGCACCGGGTTATAGTGTTATTCAGAATAACGACGTGAAGAGGATCGGGCTCGTGGCCGGCTATGGCGTGGATGGAATTAATGGTGCCATTGGCATTTCTATTGAAAATATTCCCGTGTTGGGGCTGCCACCTGAACAATTGACCAACAATAATATTGTCCGCGATAATCTCGTGGATAGTACCGGTTACATGTGTGCCAGGATGGATGGTTTTTATAATATTTTCGAGAGGAACATCGTGAAAAATGGCCTGCTTACCATGAATGATGGCGGCTTGATCCATACATACGGGGAAGATACCAGGGACGGCATCAACATGAATTATACCTACGATAATGTTATTCGCGATAACATATTTATGAATTGTTATGGAAATACCGAGAGTTCCCCGGGAGATCACAAGATAATTCATGGTATTTACCTGGATGCCAGAAGCAACAGGTTTGTTATTGAAAACAATATCGTGGTAAACTGCGGTGGTGGAATATTGTTAAACGATAAAACCAGGGACTGCGTGGTGAGAAACAATGTTGTATACGGTAACAATTATTCAGGCGCTTTAAATGTCGTGCAGAATAACCAACTCGACAGTTTAAACCACAGCATTTCAAATAATATCCTTTTTAATACCCAAAACATGAATTCCACCATGGCATTAACAAATAACAGCGGCACGAGCATAGTTCCCGGCCGGATCGACAGCAATCTTTTCGTGAGTCCCAATGAAAAGTTCCACATCAAGGAGGTTAAAGTGGATGATGAATGGAAAAACACACGTGAATACACGGTTGAAGGTTGGGGGAAGGACTATAAGCAGGAGGGTAATAGATTTTTTTCCATGGATGATATAGATGGAGATGCTGATTACAGAAGCGATATATTTATAAATGAAACGGGTAAACCAAGGGAGGTTCAACTTAACCCGCGTTTCGAGTATATAGATCTGGAAGGGGAATACCAGGAAGAAATCTTAACTTTGCCTCCCCGGGGAAGTAAAATTCTATTTTACAAGGCAAAGGAATAACATGTAATTAATTACCGTGAAAAACAACGAGGTTTTATATATACAATCCCGTTTAAAGGAGCACAACCGTAACTTTCGCTTAAAATCAGAAGTTTTCGCGGATGCCATTATTAGCGGGGTCAGGGATAAGGTATTTCAACTGGGAGACGTGTTGCCCTCGGTGAACAAACTCACCACCGAGTTGGATGTATCGCGGAAAACAGTTGTTTCAGGATACAACTTGTTAAAAGAAAAAGGAATCGTGGGTACGCGCGAGCGGGTAGGGTATTACGTGGCTTCAGAAAATACCACCCATCGGTACAACATACTCATGATTTTTTACACGTTTAACCAA
Source organism: uncultured Bacteroidales bacterium (assembly GCA_964426725.1). Classification (GTDB taxonomy): domain Bacteria; phylum Bacteroidota; class Bacteroidia; order Bacteroidales; family CAYRRV01; genus CAYRRV01. The sequence goes on from CAYRRV010000017.1 coordinate 53,289, forward strand.
TACATACAGGTTTTTTACAATGCTTTTGTTGAGAAACTGGGAAAACAGGGCAAGATCGAGGTGGCATTGCATAACGCGAATCCCAATGTTTTCAGGGCATTACTAAGGGACAATATTAACAGGTTTGATAAAATAATTGTTTCCGGGTTCAACCACGCGGTTTTCCGCCGGGAAATTAAGAAAGTTTCTAACGACAAGCTGATCTTGTTTTCGCGTTTGGATGGTTATGAAGGTTCGAATAATTATTACGTGCAGGATTTTTACAAGGGTACCCTTGGGGCGCTTCAGCAAGGGGTAGAAGTTTTAAAGAAATACAAGAATTTTTACCTTTTATACAATAAGAAAGATTGGAATTTCCCGCGGGGTATCGTCGATGCCTCCCTGGATTTTTGCAAGGAACACGGGATGAGGTTTTTGCAAGCCAATGATTACAAATCCGTGAATAAACTAAAAAATTCCGTCTTTTTTATTGTCAACGATATGGATCTGGTGGGCGTGCTTGAACGCGTGGAGAAGGAAGGATTGATCCTGGGTTTGGATGCAGGACTTGTATCCTATAATGAATCTCCCATCAAAAGGGTTATTCGACAAGGTATCACCACTATCTCGGTAGATTTTGCCGAGATGGGCGAACGGGTTGCCCACTCCCTTATTCATTCGGAGAATAACAAGGAAATACTGGAGACCAGGCTGATCAAGCGAAATTCATTATAATATCCTGGTTTGCATAAAAGAGCCTATTCAATTTTAAACCAAAGAATTTGTACCGAATAGGGCTTTAATACAATGCTTCCCGTCACCGAATCTCCATCCAAAGTATTGTAGTAAAGATTGTCATCCAGATAAAAAGTTTTTTCCCGAGGTGTTTCATTTACCAGGTAAAATGTTTTCGATTTCCAGTCAATGTCAAGTGCTTTTGAGTTTTTATCATGGATAGTTTCCCTTTGCCAGGAATTTAACGTGTGTGCCCTGGTATGCTTAAGTCCGTCTACCACCGTTTCTTTCACGATGTGGAATTTCTCGTAAGGACTCGCGTATATATTGCTATCTATATAGGCCGGGTTAAAGGTATCCTGGTAGCCATGTTGTAAAAATAAGGTTGGATGGAGGTTCATGGTGTTAAACATCACGTTGTTGGTGCAAATATTATCTTTACAGATCACGTTATTTTCCTTATGATATTCCGCGAAGGAAATTCCACGGCTATTACCATATAAAATGTTTCCCTGCAGCAGGTTATTGGTGCCTCCGTCATTTACATGGATCCCGGGACCTGCTCCCCTGATGGCGTTGTCTTTCACGATTAAATGATTGGATTGGTAATCGAGGTAAATTCCATGGTTCATCTTATGATCCCAGGGGCTTCCCATCGTGTTGCCAATTACATGATTGATTATATTATTCCTTATTATGTTATGATGGGTAAACGAGGGTTTGTCTGCCCAGGAATAAATGGCTCCTCCATCGTTCAGGGTGAGCAGGGAATAGGAAATGGTATTGTACTCGCACACGCCGTGACTGCCATCGAAACGGATGCCATTGTAACCCGTGCTATCGATATCATTGTACCCAACATAATTGTGGTGCCCGATAATTCTTTCGCCAAACATTCTGTTGGTAAACATTATGGCTGTAGCTCCATTCAACCCATCCATGCCATACCCGGGGTATAAGCCCACGCGTTTGATCGCGTTGTGTGAAATTCTGCAATGGTTTCCCTCGAAAAAAGAAACTCCTCTCCCAAGCACATCGTGTATAAAATTGTTTTTAATCAGGAAATGTGAGGCATTGAAATTTCCATTGATCGCGATTTGGTATATGTGGCTGAATTTGCAATTAGAGACAGTAACATGGCTGTTGTTGCCCATACAAGTGATTCCATCTTTCGCGTATTTATCGAAGTGAAGGTTATGGATTTCAAAATGTGAAAGACCTCGGGCAATGGAAATACCATTATCAAATGTAGCTGCATGTACCATGAAATTTTCCGGTAATGCCGAACCGTGGAAAA
>CAYRRV010000017.1:55399-65171 GCA_964426725.1 uncultured Bacteroidales bacterium
ATGGCCGGCATGAAAAAATATGCTATCACCAGCTTTTAATTCAACCTGGTTTAGCCGGTTAATGGTTTTCCAACCATTTGATGGATTAATGCCGGAATTGGTATCATTGCCATTGTTGGAAAGATAATAATTGGTGGCGAAAACCTTTACCGAGAAGAAAAGCCCGAGTGTTAGAATTAAATATGATTTTATCATGGAGTCGATATTTTGTAGTTATATCCAAATTAAGCGGTTTTCGCTTACAGCCTGTCCCGGACCTTGCCCGGGAGTTAAACCTAAGGAAAGCGTTTGTTCACTTCAACCGCACAACTTAAGTTTTAATCGTCCTTAAAAATACAAAAAAAAACACGTCTGCAACCTGTACATTGCATTTAAATTCTTATGTACAAATAAAAACCTAATATCACCATGGCTAAAATGATAGTGATTTGTTCTGAAGCTGTAAGGATGGTGATTAAAGGGTAAGGAACGTGGTTTCTGACGGCTTTCCAATGCCCTCGTCGCTAATTACCTGGCAACCAAAGCACCATGCTCGTGCCTTTACCTTCTTCAGAATGAACGGTTATTTTTCCATGGTGCATCCTGATGATTTGGCGTGAAAAGCTCAATCCAATACCACTTCCATCATCTTTGGTAGAATAGAACGGGATAAAAATCTTGTGGAGTTCCCCGGGCGGGATCCCCCTTCCGTTATCACGCACACGAAGGGTGATTTTATGATCACCTGCTGGTGCCAGGTGTATGGATAATTGCTTGTCAGGAATATTTTCCAAGGCCTCCACGCTATTTTTCACGAGGTTGATAACTACCTGGTTTAAAAGCTTTTCATCTCCCTGAATGGATTTACACCCTTGCTGAACCTGAAAACTGGTCAGGATGTTCTTGTCTCTTGCCAGTTCATCTACCATTGTTTTCAATTGTTTTGTCCACTTGTTTACCGGTATTGGTTTTATATCCGGCACCGGAATTTTGTTGAGTTGCCTGTAATTTTCCACGAAACCCATTAGTCCCCTACTCATTTCTTCTATTACTTTTAAACCATTCAGGGTTTTATTCACTTTTTCGCTTGTTATTTCCGCGGGGGCAATTTTTCTTCCATTTCTTTTATACAGTCCCGATATAGTGTCGGTAAGCGAAGTGATGGGCGCTATGGAATTCATTATCTCGTGGGTGATGACACGAAAAAGATTGTGCCACGAGGTAATTTCCCTCTCATCCATTGGCGATGAAATATCCTGCATGGAAACGATTTTAAATTTTGCATTCAGGAAACGCACGTGGTTCACCGAGACAGATAACACGTGATGTTGTTCTAACCTGTGAATTTCATGCACTTTTGTCTCACCGGGACGAAGGGTGTTAAATAGCTGGAACAATTTGGGATCTTCTACCTTCAGCCTGCGCATGCTTGTAGTATATTCTATTCCCAGGTACTGGCGTGCCGGGTGATTCAATACCTCAAAATTGCCATTTTCATCTATGGTAAGAAATCCCGCCGAGGAATTTTCTATAAGGGTTTGCAACAATTGCTCGTGCCTGGCGATTTCAAGTTTTTTATCTTGTAAAATTTTATTCAAATTTTCAAGGTTTTCGTGCAATTCTTTAATTGCCCTGTTTTTTATGGTAGAGGGAAAACGAAATGAGGTGTCATCATTCTTTATGGCATTTACATATGCTCCCAATTGCCTGTTGGTGGAATTAATGTACCTGATCAGCATGTAGGTTTCCAGGGGAAGCAAGATGGCTCCCACCACCGCGAAATCAAACCGGGAAATCTTCAGATACCCGAGTACAATGAAAATAGTCGATATCACAATGATCAACACGCCGAGAACAATATTGAAGTACAGATTTTTAGAGATCATATTTTTTAAGCTTGTTGTAAAGTGTTTGCCGTGTTATTCCTAGTTGTTTCGCGGCATGGCTTAAGTTTCCTCCATGATCATCCAGGGCTTTTTTAATTAAACTCGTTTCCATCTCCTCAAGGGTGGTGAAATTGTCCCCGTTCAGTGATTGGGTATTTTTAAAGAAAAAGCTATCGGGTGTAATGACATGTGAATCACTTAATATCACGGCTTTTTCAATGGCATGTTCCAGCTCCCGCGCGTTACCGGGCCAGTGATATTTTTGTAATTTTTTTAGCGATTGTTGGCCAAGCCTTAGATTTGGCTTGTTGTATTTTGTTGAATAGGACTTCAGGAAATGGTTTGCCAATTTTTCTATGTCCTCGATTCTTTGGCGAAGGGGAGGAATTTCCAGGTGAATGGTATTGATACGGTAAAACAAGTCCTCCCGGAAATTTCCTTCCTGTATCAGTTCTTCCAGGTTGCTGTTCGTGGCACAAACCAAACGGAAATCCACGGGAATTTGGTCATTCGTGCCTAATGGTGTAACGATCCTGTTTTGTAGGATCACCAATAACTTCGATTGCAATTGAAGGGGTATGTTCCCGATTTCATCCAGGAACAGGGTGCCCCGGTGTGCCATTCGGAATTTTCCGGTCCTGTCCTCGCTGGCACCCGTGAAAGCTCCTTTTTTGTGACCAAACAATTCGCTTTCGAGTAAGGTGCCGGGCAACGAGGCTATATCTACCGGCACGAAAAATTCTCCTGCCCGGTGGGATTGACGATGTATCTCGCGTGCTATCACCTCCTTGCCCGTGCCATTTTCGCCGGTTAATAATATGTTTGCATCAGTTCTTGCTACTTTCAGGATTACCTCTTTTATCCTTTTAATGACTTGGGAATTGCCGATCACGGGAATCGGCCTGTTCATTTCCTGCCGAATATCCCGCTCCCTCGATGACAGCTCCTTAACCTTCAGGTTTGATTGCCTTAATTTGCTGGCAGTACCCAAGGTGGCCAGTAATTTATCATTTTCCCAGGGTTTCAGGATAAAATCACAAGCGCCTTTCTTCAATGCCTTCACGGCCAACTCCACGTCGCCATATGCCGTTAACATCACTACTTCAATGGAAGGGTCGTTTTTCTTGATTTCTTGCAACCAATAAATCCCTTCATTTCCTGAAGACGTGCCCACCTTGAAATTCATGTCAAGTAAAACCAGGTCGATTTTTTTCTCCCTGATAGTTGACAACAATTGATTTGGGTTTTTAAGGGCATGAACCTCGGTAAATTCATCCTGCAAGAGCATTTTCAATGCCTCCAATACATTTTTATTGTCGTCGACTATGAGTATTTTTGACGTGTTCATCGATATTCGTGTTTGATGGAAAAATCCTCTAATAATTCAAATATATAAAAATGTAAAAAAATTTAACACTATATTGTAAAAATATTTTACACTGCTTACATTTTTCATTATATTAACTTGCTTTATATCATGCTGGTATATTTATTGGCACGTGCATTGGTTTATGGTATTTCCAAGGCGTACAATTTTATTGTAACCGCGGGTAACCCGCGAGGGCATTTTCTCGCGAAAAGTGGATAAATTCTAGATAGAAATAATAAAAAAGAGAGACATGATAAAAACAGTTGACTTGTATAAATATTACCGCGCAACAGATGTGGAAACCACTGCATTGCATCACGTTAACCTGGATGTGAAGGCTGGTGAGTTTATTGCGATAATGGGTCCTTCGGGTTGCGGGAAATCCACGCTTCTGAATATACTTGGCATGTTGGATAAGCCAGGCAAGGGAAGGTATTTCTTCGAAGGGGTTGAAACTTCGGCACTAAAAGAAGCCAAGCTATCCGATTTGCGGAAAGGAAAGGTGGGATTCGTATTCCAGCATTTTAACCTGATAGATGAATTGACTGTTTACGAGAATGTTGAACAACCCCTGGTATATCTTAGGATGAAAGGCAGGGAAAGAAAAGCCAGGGCCGAGAAAATACTTGAAAGGATGAAAATGGGTCACCGTCGCGCTCATTTTCCCAGGCAACTTTCGGGGGGACAGAAGCAACGCGTGGCCTTGTGCAGGGCCGTGGTGGCCTCACCAAAACTAATTTTGGCGGATGAACCCACTGGAAATCTCGATTCAAAAAACGGGATTGAAGTGATGCATTTGCTTCGCGAGCTTAACCAGGAAGGAACAACCATTGTTATGGTAACCCATTCATCACGCGATGCCGAATTTGCCCACGGGGTGGTAAAACTGTTTGATGGCAAGATTGTCGGTAACTAGCAATTCATATTTGTTTTAATGAATGCATGAAGATTAAAACGATTGGCATTTCTGTCAACGATTTTTATTAAAAGAAAAGTTTTCAATCATGTTTAAATATAATCTTATAATAGCACTCAGGTGCATGTTCCGGGACAAGGTTACTTCTATGATTAACCTGTCAGGGCTGACCTTGGCGTATATTGCATTTGTGTTGCTTACCCGGTACGCGGCTTTTGAGAAGAGTTACGACAGGTATCATGCTGACGCCGAAAACATTTACCGTGTACTGGTGCACCGTGAACACGAGAATGGTGAGGTTTTTAAAAGTTCTTATTCCTATACTCCCTTGAAACTGGAGTTGGAGGAAAACTTTCCCGAGGTGTTGTATTCCAGTCGCGATGAGACAGATCAGGGAGTGGTTACCACCCCGGGTAACGAGAGTTTCAGGGTGAAATACAATTGGGTGGACCCGGGGATTTTAAAAATATTCAATATTCCCCTGGTATATGGGGATCCGGATGAATGCCTTAATGAACCCTTTGCTGCCGTGCTTTCTCAGTCCACTTCCAGGAAACTGTTCGGGGATGAAAACCCGGTTGGCAAAACATTCATGCTAAGTGGTGAACATACCTTTACTGTAACGGGTGTATTTGAAGACATACCCGAGAATTCACATCTTCAGTACGATATCCTCTACTCGTGGGCAACCATCGTGAAGAAGGGCTGGTGGGCAAAAAACTGGAGCATGCTATATGTACACACCTACCTGAAATTGGGAAATGCAGACGTGAAAAAATTTCAGGCAGCGTTAAACCAACTTCTCGAGGAACGTAAACCAAACAACCAGGACAAGACTGTGAAAGATTCCATTGTTTTGGAGAGGGTGGTGGATATTCACCTGAAATCGGAAGTGGATGATGGCAAATCTTCCAAGGGGGTAGGAGGCAATGTATCACTGCTGATGCTCATAGCTTTTTCGCTGGTTTTGTTGTCATGGGTAAACAGCGCGAACTTGTACGCTGCGAAATCCACGGAGAAGATTGAAGATATTGATAAATACACGTCTATCGGGGCCAAGCCCAATACCATGTTCATTCAGTTTTTTCTTCAAATGACCATTTTCCATCTTGTATCATTGCTCCTGGCCCTATTTATTATTAAGAGTGCATATCCTTTCATAAAACAAAACATCAGCGGGATTGATTTTTTTAACTGGAAAGATGGCTTTTATTGGATACAAATCCTGGCAGTGCTGTCCGCGGGGGTTTTCTTCAGCGCGTTGTATCCTTATATTATTTTTAACAAGGGAAGGAAAAGGCTTAACCAACAAGCCGCACCTGGTAAACACGCGGCCAGGAAAATCCTTATAGCGTTGCAACTGTCCATTTCTATCCTGCTGGTTTTAGGATACATCGTGGTGAACGGGCAGGTGAGGTTCATGAAAAACAAAGATTTGGGTTTTAACCTCGAGCGAAAGTTGGTAGTGTTGGGCCCAAACGCCAATAAGTTATTTGATGACCATGATCTTCAACGAACATTCAAAAATGAACTTAGCAGGCAATTGAGCAGGGAAATTACCATATCGGGATCGGTTCCCGGGGAGGGAATGCTTACCAAGTATGGAGTATGTAAGGGAAGGGTATATAACGAGGACAGTAAAATGGAACTGCCCATCATTGATGTGGATGAAGATTTTTTCCCCTTGTATGACATCCGGTTTTTAGCGGGGCATAATTTTTTCGAGGATAATTTTAACGATGATAAAGTGGCGGTATTGAGCCGCAAGGCAACGCGGCAGCTCGGGTTTAAAAATCCAGAAAGCGCTATAGGACAAGAGGTGTCGTATATTAATTCCGTGAAGAAAATTATCGGGGTTGTGGAGGATGTACATCATTTATCACTCCGGAATGAACAGTTGCCCCTGGTTTTTCTTTACTGGAAAAAATTGTGGCGCTGGATACGTATTGATTTTTATACCATCCCGGTGAGGGGGGACTACCAGGGTACCATTGAAATCACCATGAAAATATGGAAGGAATTCTTTCCCAATGAACCCTTCGATTATTTTTTCCTCGATGATGCGTTCAACAAGCAATATACCGAGGAGATGAGGTTCATGAACTTCTTCGGGTTTTTTTCCGCCTTCGCGCTGCTGATTATCGCTTTTGGCCTTTTTTCACTTGCCAGGTTCATGATAAAAAGCCGGGCAAAAGAAGTTGGAATCAGGAAGGTAAACGGGGCCAGAACTTATCAGGTAGTACTCGCTATGGTAAAAGATTATCTAGGTTTGTTGATTCTGGCTATCTTGCTTATAACCCCGGTTTCCTTCTACCTGATGCAAAACTGGCTTGAAGGTTACGCGTACAGGATACACGTAAAGGGTTGGTTTTATCTTTATGCAATTGTTTTTGTAGCGGCAATAATATTACTCACGGTGGTTTCCGGCACGTGGCGGGCGGCAAGTAAAAACCCCGTGGAATCGTTAAGGGATGAATAAGTAGCAAGTTGAAAGCTGGATGTTAAAAATGTACCTGGGTTTATGCTATACTATTGCCATGGGGCTTAATTATTTATTTACCCGGAGATTTCCTTAACCAATGGGCCAAAAATACATCATTAACATGGTAGGCTCCCCTATCCTGGTATACAATGTCCTTATTCACAAGTTTATCCAATGCTGTTTTCACGGAGCTGGGAGTATTGAGCCTGTAATCATAAATAAAGTCTTTTGATGTAGGATGATGAACACCTTCTTGCATGGCTATTGCCTTGAGTAGTTTAAACTGGTAGGATGAAAGCAACTGCCTATAGGTCAAAAAATTTAATTCATTTTCCTTGAGAATGGCTGAAAATAGCCCTTGGATATCACTAATTCCTATGTTGGTGATATTGTTACCGTATAGCCTATTGCACACGTATTGCGTGTAAAAGGTGTGTATATTGGTCCATTTTAGTATAAGATCAATTGATTTGTCGCTTATTTTTCGTCCTCCCTTTTTAAAATGGCAAGATATAAATTCTTTATAAGCTGATTTGTCAATTTTTTCAAGAGCCATGAATTCAGTACTTTGATAAAAAGGCCTTCCTTCCCCGGAAAACATAAGAGTCAACAGATGTGTTTGACTTCCTGAATAGACAAAAGAAGTATTTTTTGATTGCTGAGTGTACTTTCTCAAAATTGCTTCGGTATTTCTTTGGGGGAAATTACATATTTGCTGGAATTCATCAATAGCAATTATAACCCTCTTTTTCAATGAGTCAATATACTCGAAAATTTGCCCTATGGATTTTTCTTCCTGATCTTCTTGTAGCGTGATATCGATTTTAGGCATACCCGAGAATTGATCTACAGATAGGGTAGGGCGCAGCATGGAAAGAGCTTTAGTAATCCTCGAAAAAACTTTGGTTCCGGGTTTTTCCAGATCATTGGCCACGGCTTCGCCCAACAACCTTACTAAATCAGGAAAAGTTAACGCTTGTAAAATATCCACGTGCAGGGAATAAACATCCTCTTTTTTAAACATTTCAAAAGTATGGCGTATGAGCGCTGTTTTTCCTATCCTACGCAAGGCAGTGAGGGTTATGTTCCGTCCGTTGAGCAGTCCGTTCGCGAGGCGTTTTGTTTCTTCTTCCCTGTTGCAAAAGTATTCAGATGAAATATAACCTGAAGTAAGAAAAGGGTTTAATTTTGTCATCTAATAAAAATTTTCGTAATCATTATTACGCAAAATACGTAACGCAATTTACGAATTTTTCATTAATAAAAAAAATTATCATAATTTAATAGTTCCCCGAAGGATCGGCTTATATATTTAGATATCCTCGATTAAAAGATTATTTAGATATTCTCGTGAATTCATTACAAGCAGTTGCCTTTTACAATGGTATTTCCATTGCCCCGATACCCCTATCGTGTATCCCTATGTGAAATTGGTAGACAGAGAACCTATTTTAGCCAGATCTTCATTATGGATTGGACTGGTGTAGTTTTTTTCTATGAAAGCAACTGCTTTGCCGAGGCCTTCAACCTTGTGTGGTTTTTTAATGGAAGGGTGGCCAACATATGCCCTTGATAATTTGGCAACAAGCTCCAAAAATTTTGATTTGATGATGGTCTTATATCCCGGTTTTTTAGCCTGGAATTCATTTAAAATGCTTTCAGATATCTGGTTGAGTTCCATCAACTTTTTGACTATGTCGCTAATATGCTAATATATGTCTGTATAATGAAGCAAAAAATTCTATAAATCCATATATTTGTTTAATATTACAATCATATCTTATGATGACCATATTGTAAAGATAAAAATTATTTTAATTAAATATAAGCAGCATGAAAAATTTTATCACCGATTTGTATGATAATCCGGATCAAAAGTTCTGCATTTATTCCGGGGGGGCGAATCAGGAAGTATCGAAAAAATTGAATGTCCACCATTGGGACTGGACGCCATCAGTTCCGGTAACCCCCGAGCCGTTTTATGGATTAACACATACAATACCTTTAGCAATGGGGTGTGAAAAATTATTCACATCTGAAGGTAAAGAATGGGTTTCCCCATGCATTAATCAACCTGAAGATGTAAAACATGTTCGAATTCCCGATGTATATGAAGGCCGGACAGGTGAAATATTAAATTTGATCAGAAACATGTTAAACGAGGATCCGCAGGTTGATATCCGGTTTCCGGATATCCAATCGCCTTTGGGGGTTGCGGAACTAATGTGGGGCGAATCGTTTTATACTTCTTTGATCACCAATCCGGGTGAAATACATGAATTATTGGATAAGATAACACAATTTATTGTATCGTATATAAAAGAATTGCAAAATATAATGGGTAGCCGTTATAATCCGTCGTGTTTTCCTCAAGTATGGAGCCAGGCCCCCGGGTATTATATCGCAGATGATACCAATTCCATGGTTTCCCCTGAAATGCATAGGGAATTCTCGGTAAACTACATTAACCGAATCACAGAAGAAGCTGGCCCGGTATATTATCATTCATGCACCTGGCATCCGCAATATTTCGAAAATATAAAAAGCATCCGCAATGCAAAAATTAAAAACTGGAGCATGATAGTCAGTTGCGACCCGGCAATGATTATAAGGGAATTTTCGGGAACCACTGTTTTGGCTCCCCATATTCACCTTGACATGCATAATGAAAATGGCATTAAAAATATAGGGAAAAATTTAAATTCTGAATATGATGTAGTTAAATACCTTTTAGATAATATGCAGGGAAATACTACATTATATCTTCAGTTTTATGATGACCTGGTAAAAGAAACCGATAAAATAATTAGCATCTATCGTTTATTGGATGATTATAGGTATACACCTCAAAGGCATGGGTTTAAATAATTTTAGTATGAGACAACCCTTTTTAAGCTTAAGGATGAAGCTTATGGAGCACAAATAAAGAGGATGAAACATCCATGACGAGTAAATTTTGACACACGCGAGCATGAATATATGAGCTAATAAGTTACTTTTGTGGAAAAAAAATAAAAAGCAATGGCAACAACAACGGATAAAATAGAATTTGATCAGGTAATTGAACAAGGACCTGGGATTGACATAAAATGCCCTTTACCACAGCAAAAATACCCGGTGGACTGAAAATAATAGAAGAC
>CAYRRV010000018.1:0-31124 GCA_964426725.1 uncultured Bacteroidales bacterium
CCTATACAGAAATTCTTAAAAATATTTTCCAAAATTTCGTCCGTGGTGATCTGGCCTGTTATCTCACCCATGAAATGGATGGCTTCCCGAATATCCTGCGCGACCAAATCTCCTGAAAGATTGTTTTGTAGTCCTTCTTTTACCCTGTCAATCGCGGTGATCGTTTTTCCCAGCGCCTCGTAATGACGAACATTGGAAACAATCACATCATGTCCCTCGCGGGTGAATCTTTTAGCCCGGTTCACAAGTTCTGCTTTTAATATTCCGATATTGGTATGGTTCTTTGCCGACACGGGCACGAGGGGTGATGTTTCAGGTATAGATAATCGGGCTTTATTAATGTATGTATCAATATCCTCTAACTTGTCTGTTTTATTGGGAACTACTATCAATTCCTGATCAGGTGCAAGATTCAGTAAATCAATTTCCTTGATTATTTCTGAAAAACCTCTGGTTGCCTCGGTTACAAGAATTACTATTCTTGCTTTTTTTATCTGGTCAAATGCCCGGGAAATGCCAATAGATTCTATTTTATCACCTGTTTTTCGCAGTCCGGCTGTATCAATGAAGCGGAAAAGAATTCCCTCCAGGGAGATGATGTCTTCAATTACATCCCGTGTAGTACCAGGAATTTCTGATACAATGGCCTTTTCCTCGTTTAACAATATATTGAGTAATGTTGACTTACCCACGTTCGGGTAACCAGCAATTACAACGGGAATTCCGTTTTTAATTGCATTGCCCGTGCTGAACGACCCGTGAAGTGACCGAAGATGCCCGGATATCTTATCGAGCAACCTGTTTAAACTTTCCCGGTCTGCAAATTCAACCTCCTCCTCGCTGAAATCAAGTTCCAGTTCAATCAGTGAAGCGAACTGCAGTAATTCATCTCTTAAGTGATTGATTTCCTTTGAATATCCACCACGCATCTGATCCATGGCCAGTTTCCTGGCATTTTCGGAAGAGGCAGCAATGAGATCTGCAACTGCTTCTGCCTGCGAGAGATCCATTTTGCCATTTAAAAAGGCACGTTGGGTATATTCACCAGGACGAGCCAACCGGGCGCCATTAATAATCAAAACCTGCAAAATTTCCTGTTGGATAGTGGGTGAACCATGACAGGATATTTCAACCATGTCTTCACCGGTGTAGGAGTGAGGAGCCCTGAATATACTGACCAATACTTCGTCAATTGGTTCACCATCTTTCACCACTCGGCCAAAATGAATTGTATTTCCATGATATCCTGATATTTCCTTCTTTTTTCTGGCAGGTTGAAACACTTTATCTAATATTTTGAAAACATCTTTTCCACACAGGCGGATAATGGCGATGGCTCCTGTCCCGGGAGGTGTAGCAATGGCGCAAATGGTGTCGTCAAATGTCATAATTGTCTTTATTACCTGCAAAGATAGAAAAATAGAGGCGATTTATTGCCACGGGTGATGAGCCGGTAAAAGGTTGTTATCAATTTGTCATGCAATGGGTAATCTATTGTCCCAGTTTTTCCACACACGAATTTTTTTCCATGGAAAATTACAACATTTGATTTAGATTAAATAAAATTTGCATCCTGCCTACCTGGCTTAATCACTGATTTAGCGGGAATATTAAGAGATGAATTTCTTTCTTCAGAAGGATGCGGTACTTCTATTGAAATACAATATTCAAAATTTTAAAATATTTATTATGAAAAGGGTAAAAGATAAAGTAACAATTGTAACCGGCGGATCGCTGGGTATCGGAAAATCAGCATGTGAAATCCTCGCTCGTGAGGGTGCAAAAGTGATGATAACTGATATCATGGATGATGAAGGCCAAAATCTGGCAAACATGATAAATTCGGATGGAGGAGAAGCCCGCTTTTATCATCTTGATGTATCTAATGAAAAGGAAGTAAATTCCGTGTTCTCGAAAATCAATCAAGAATACGGTCGAATCGATGTTTTGGTTAATAACGCGGGAATCTCCGGGACAAATAAACCAACTCACGAACTATCTGAAGAAGAATGGGAAAAAGTAATGTCTGTTAACGTTAAAGGAGTTTTTCTTTGCACGAAACACGCGATTCCTTTCATGGATAATAATAAAGGTGGCAGTATTATTAATCTATCGAGTATTTATGGCATCATCAGTGCACCTGACATTCCACCCTATCATGCATCAAAGGGTGCTGTTCGCCTAATGACCAAAACCGATGCACTTCTCTACGCGAACAAAAAGATAAGGGTAAATTCAGTGCATCCCGGCTACATTTGGACTCCACTAGTCGAGAAAATGGCACAAGAATCTGATCAAAGCATCGAAGAATTCAGAAATAACCTGGCTGCCAAGCACCCTATAGGTCATGTTGGAGTACCGGATGATATCGGCTATGGTATTCTTTTCCTTGCCTCTGACGAGTCAAAATTCATGACTGGAAGTGAACTTGTGATTGATGGCGGATATACATGCCAGTAGAAAGGTGAAGGGATATTTAGAGCCCGAGCCTGAGGCTATCCCACGTGGTGGTGAAATATATATGACTTTCAACCGGTCGGTCAGGCCGAATAACGCCCAAGGCTATTTAACATGAATGACAATTATCATCATTCCTTAAAATTTTCATGTTATATAGCATATTATATATTATTTTTGTTTCTTTGCATTTTCCCGGAATCAAAATGAATCCGGAAGTTATTATTTTATTCAAAAAACCGAAAACTATGGCTAGCGAGAAAGTTTATATTTTCGACACCACGCTCAGGGATGGCGAGCAGGTACCAGGGTGCCAGTTAAACACGATTGAAAAGATTGAAGTGGCTGAAGCGCTCGAAGATCTTGGCGTGGATGTTATTGAAGCAGGATTCCCGATTTCAAGCCCAGGCGATTTCAACTCGGTAATCGAGATTTCAAAGATTATTACAAAGCCAGTTATCTGCGCTTTAACCCGGGCAGTGAAGAAAGATATTGAAGTTGCGGCCGATGCCCTAAAATACGCGAAGAAAGGAAGAATCCACACGGGAATAGGTACTTCATTTTATCATATCAATTACAAGCTCAATTCAAATCAGGACGAAATTATTGAACGTGCCATCAGTGCCGTGAAATACGCGAAAAAATTCGTGGAAGACGTTGAATTTTATGCTGAAGATGCCGGTCGTACTGAAAATGAATACCTGGCACGTGTTGTTGAGGCTGTTATCAAGGCTGGTGCTACCGTCGTGAATATTCCCGATACCACCGGTTATACTATTCCTGATGAATACGGGAAAAAAATTCGTTTCCTTACCGAAAACGTGAGCAACATCGATAAGGCTATAATTTCAACCCATTGTCATAACGACCTGGGAATGGCTACCGCGAACACTATTACCGGGGTACTGAACGGTGCCCGCCAGGTGGAAGTAACCATCAACGGTATTGGCGAAAGAGCAGGCAATACTTCCCTGGAGGAGATTGCCATGATAATTAAATCCAGGAAAGATATTGAAATGCATACGAGCATTAATTCAAAGAAGATTTTTTCAGCCAGCAGGCTGGTTTCCCGTCTCATGCGCATGCCCGTTCAACCTAATAAGGCCATCGTGGGACGAAATGCTTTCGCTCACTCGTCAGGTATTCACCAGGATGGAGTTATAAAAAATCGCGAAAATTACGAAATAATTGATCCAAAAGAGGTCGGTATACTCGAATCATCTATTCTGCTCACTGCCAGAAGTGGTAGAGCTGCCCTTAAACACCGGCTTGAAAAATTGGGATTCGATCTTTCCAAGAAAAAAATTGATGAAATGTACGAGAGATTCCTGGAAGTTGCTGATAAGAAAAAAGAAGTAAACGATGAGGATCTCCTGGCTCTTGCAGGTACTGAAAAAAGGGAAGACAGAAGTATCAAACTTGACCTGTTACAGGTAGTATGCGGGAAATCTTCAGTGCCGGTTGCCACGGTTCGCCTGAATCTTTATGGAGTTCTCGTTACCGAAACCGCCACGGGAAATGGTCCCATCGATGCAGCATTTACTGCCGTGAAAAAAGTTGTGAAAAAGAAGGTGCGCCTTGAGGAATTCCTGATTCAGGCAATTACCCGCGGTAGTGATGATCTGGGTAAAGTTCACATACAGATTCAATACAAGGGAGTAATGTACTACGGGTATGGCGCCAGTACCGATATAATAACGGCATCTGTGGAAGCCTTTATTGATGCAATTTCTTATTGTTTAACTGTAAATTAATTTATATATGCCATCTACGTTGTTTGATAAAATTTGGGACAGCCATGTTGTACAAAAGATTGAAGGAGGTCCGGATGTATTGTATATCGACAGGCACCTCATACACGAGGTAACCAGTCCACAGGCTTTTAATGGCCTTAATGACAGGGGAATAAAAGTGATGAGACCGGAAAAGGTGGTTGCTACTCCAGATCATAACGTGCCAACGATCGATCAACATTTACCAATCAGGGATGAATTATCCAGGTTGCAGGTAAATAAACTCACGGAAAATTGTGAACAGCACAATATTACACTTTATGGGCTGAATCATCAATACCAGGGTATTGTTCATGTGATTGGACCAGAACTGGGGCTCACGCGGCCGGGTATGACTATCGTTTGTGGCGATAGCCATACTTCAACACATGGCGCTTTTGGCGCCGTCGCGTTTGGAATAGGAACCAGTGAGGTTGAAATGGTGCTGGCAACCCAGTGTATTCTTCAGCCGAAGCCGAAAAAAATGCGTATCATTATTGAAGGAAACCTGAAAAAAGGGGTTACTGCCAAGGATGTTATTCTTTATATTATTTCAAAAATATCAGCTTCAGGCGGAACCGGATATTTCATTGAATACGCTGGTGAAGCTATCAGGAATCTATCCATGGAAGGCAGAATGACCGTGTGTAACATGAGTATTGAAATGGGAGCCAGGGGAGGTCTTATTGCACCGGATGAAACTACTTTCAGGTACCTGAAAGACCGGGAATTTGGTCCAAAAGGCGCTGATTATGACTTGGAAATGGCTAAATGGAAGTCTCTTTACACCGATAAAGATGCTGAATTTGATAAAGAGCTAACTTTCCGGGCTCAGGATATCGAGCCGATGATAACGTACGGTACAAATCCCGGAATGGGTATGCCCATAACAGGGAACGTGCCAACTGGTGCTGAACTTTCAGAAAAAGAAAAAGTCTCTTTCATGAAATCTTTGCAGTACATGGGACTTGAACCCGGTGAAAAACTTATCGGGAAAACCATGGATTATGTTTTCATTGGAAGTTGTACGAATGGCAGAATTGAAGACTTGCGTGAAGTTGCATCCATCGTGAAAGGAAGAAAAAAAGCGGATAATATTACTGCTTGGATTGTTCCGGGTTCAAAACAGGTTGAAAAACAAGCCCGGGATGAAGGTATCGTGGAAACTTTGGAAGAAGCAGGATTTAAGCTTCGTCAGCCCGGGTGCTCGGCTTGCCTGGCCATGAACGATGATAAAATTCCTTCTGGCAAATACGCGGTATCAACCAGCAACAGGAATTTCGAGGGTAGACAGGGACCTGGCGCCAGAACCTTACTGGCAAGCCCTGCAACAGCCGCCGTTGTGGCCCTCACCGGAAAAATCACCAATCCGCTTGATTTAATGTAAAACCTTAATGATTTTTTAAATATGCCAATAGAAAAATTTAAAACACTGGAATCCACCGCTGTTCCATTACCAATTGAAAACGTGGATACCGACCAGATAATTCCAGCCAGATTTTTAAAGGCCACAACCCGGGAAGGATTCGGGGAAAACCTTTTTCGCGACTGGCGTTATGACAATGACGGGAATCCTAAAAATGATTTTGTTTTGAATGATGACACGTACACGGGCGAAATATTGATTGCCGGGAAAAATTTCGGTAGCGGTTCAAGTCGTGAACACGCTGCCTGGGCTATTGTTGGCTATGGATTCAGGGCTGTTGTATCCAGTTTTTTCGCGGATATATTCAGAAACAACGCGCTCAACAACGGTTTGTTGCCCGTGCAGGTATCTCAGGATTTTCTTGATTTCATGTTTGACAAAATCCAGGAAAACCCTGACACTCTCATTAAAATAGATCTTGAAAAGCAGGTAATTTCCATTCCTTCAAGTGGAAAATCGGAAAGTTTCGAAATCAATTCATATAAAAAGCACTGCATGATTAACGGGCTTGACGATATTGATTTCTTATTAAGTATAAAAGATAAAATTATAGAATTTGAAAAATCAAGAGACTGATTGTATTATGGAAAAGAAAATTGCTGTTTTACCCGGTGACGGGATTGGTCCCGAAGTAATGGAACAGGCATTGAGAACTCTGAAAGCCATTGAAAAGAAATATGATTTTAAGTTTACTTATCAGGATGGTTTAATCGGTGCAGTGGCTATTGATGAAACAGGAAGTGCCCTGCCTGATGAAACCATAAAAATTTGCAGGGAAGCCGATGCTGTTATGCTGGGAGCTGTTGGTCATCCCCGGTTTGACAACGATCCTAACGCGAAAGTAAGACCTGAGCAAGGTTTGCTCAGGATCAGAAAAGAACTGGGACTATTTGCCAATATCAGGCCAGTGGCCACATATCCCTTGCTTTATAAAACATCTCCCCTTAAGGAAGAATTAATTAAAGATGTTGATTTCGTGGTTTACCGGGAACTCACTGGTGGTATTTATTTTGGAGAGAAAGGCCGAAATGATGATGGAACAGAAGCATATGACCATTGTGTGTACTCGGCCAATGAAATCAAAAGAATTGCCGAACTGGCTTTTAATACTGCAATGTTGCGCGGAAATAAACTCACCCTTGTCGATAAGGCCAATGTTCTTGAAACTTCAAGGTTGTGGCGTGATACAGTGAAGAAAATGGCCCCGCTTTTTCCCGATGTAAATGTTGATTTCATGTTTGTTGATGCGGCAGCCATGAAAATTATCCAGAACCCGGGTTATTTTGATGTGATACTTACCGAAAACATGTTTGGTGATATTATTACTGACGAAGCATCAGTTATTACCGGTTCAATAGGAATGTTGCCATCTGCTTCTGTTGGTTTGAACAGTGCCCTTTTCGAACCTATTCATGGTAGTTACCCGGAAGGAGCAGGTAAAAATATCGCTAACCCTTTTGGTACAATTCTTTCAGCAGCCTTGCTTCTTGAACACTTTGAAATGTTGGATGCGGCGCGTGATATCCGGAACGTTGTCGATAAAGCGCTTCAGGAAGGTATTGTTACCATCGATATTAATCCAGGAAGATATTTTTCTACCTCAGAGGTAGGCGATTTTGTTGTTGATAATTTATAACTTCTACTATAAATCACTAACAGAACCTATTTGTGAAAAGGGAATTCATTCAGAATTCCTTTTTTATTTTGCATACTATTAGTCATCAGATTCATCCGGAATATTATCGAAATCATCATTGTTGGTTCCGATCGATTCATCCTCGCCATACCCGTTATCTTCCTCCAAATCCTCAGCCCCGGTTGCATCAATTTTTACATCCACTTTTACAAGATAACTAGCTTCAGCCGTATCAAGGGTAACAGCGTAAAATGATTTGGATGGCGTGGTGACTTTAATCACGTAATCCATGTACCCATCAGGGTATTTGTACCTAAGGGCATCCCGTAATTCCTTGTCGAGATTCTGATAACTAACAACCAGTCTTTTCTTTTCCATTTTATACCCTTAACTTAACAATTAATTGGAATAATAAATTTAACAATTTTAATGATATAATTAAACTATCTTTTTATTGAGTGTAAAACAAAGAAAAAAAATTTAATTATTTACAACTTATCCATGGAAATTTAGCTTATTTTTTTTAAAAAAATAATCTCTTTTTATAACCTTTTGAATATGATAATAAAAATACATTCCTTATCTAATGTATACAATGAAATGCTATTTCAAAACTTTTAAACTTTAATACGAATCATTTGTTTAACCCGTGAATTTAATTGTTTTGTGATCAGATATTTATGAAATTAACCTTTAAAATTATCAAAAAAAATGAAAAATAGACTTTCCCTTTTCACCATTTTCATGCTCCTAACTTCGCTGATTACCGCCCAGGTTAATTACCAAAACCAGGAACATGACAATACAAGTTATGATACAACTTACGAGAGTTTAATCAAAAAGTTATTTGCCAGGAAGAATACTTTACAAGATACAGTTGAGTATTGGAAAATCGGCGGAAATGGTAATGTGAATTTTTCACAGGTACATTTTTCAGATAACTGGAATAAAGGTGGGATAAGCTCACTGTCATTGCTAACTGATTTGGGCATATTTGCCAATTATACAATCGGCAAGTCGAGCTGGGAAAATAACCTGGACTACAATTATGGTATTATCAAGTCTGGTGAACAGAATTTAAGAAAAAATGAAGATAAAATAGAAATGAATTCAAAATTTGGTCAGAAAGCCTTTAGTAATTTTTTTTATAGTTTTCTGGTTAACTTGCAAACCCAGCTATTTGACGGGTATGATTATATTGAATCCGATGGACTGGATTCATCAGTGCTTGCCTCAGGCATTTTTTCACCAGCTTACCTGATAATTTCGATTGGTATGGATTATAGACCAACAGATAATTTTACAATTTTGCTTTCACCATTAACTTCCAAAACAACATTCGTTCTGAGAGATAATGTCCCGGTTCAAAAATATGGTATTAAACCTGGAGAAAATAACAGGAAAGAGATTGGTGCATTCATGAAAGCGAAGCATCTATGGGAGATTACCGAAGATGTCTCATGGGAAAACAAGTTGGATCTGTTTACGAATTATCTTGACCAGCCCGAGAAAATTGACGTGAATTGGGAATCTAAATTATTTCTTAAAGTAAATGAATTTTTAGCCACCACCATATCCGCTAATCTCATTTATGATTATGATCAGGATGATGAAATCCAGTTTAAAGAAGCACTCGCCGTTGGCTTTTCATATAAGTTTTAGGCATAAAAAAACGGGATCAAAAAACAGATCCCGTTTTAAATAATTTTTTTCCTTAATTTTAACGTAACTCACTGGGCTTACCACCTTTTTTCCAGTGTTCTTCAATCTCTTCAAGAGAATGGCCCCTGGTTTCGGGAATATATTTCAATCCCCAGATAATACCAAGCAATCCAACTCCTGCATACAACCAGAAGGCACCATAAGGTTGCAACCAATTAATCAATGACAGGAATGTAAAGGTAACAATAGCATTAAACAACCAGTTTGATAAGGCGCCAATACTCATGGCAACCCCTCGAACTTTTAATGGGAATATTTCGGAAATCATAAGCCAGCCTAATGGTCCTAAACTTATTGCAAAAAAAGCAATATATCCCAATACAAATCCAATTGTAACATACTTCATTGTATCTCCAAGTAATTCCTGAAAATAGAACATTGCTCCAAGACCAGTTAGTGTAATAACAATACCGGTTAAACCAATGAAATATAATTTTCTCCGGCCGATCCGGTCGATAATCATCATGGATACTATCGTGAACAATACATTTACTACTCCAACGATCACGGATGCTGCAATCTGTTGCGTTTTGGTATCAAAACCAGCATTCTCAAATATTTTTGGAGAATAATATATAACTGTATTTATACCAACAAATTGCTGAATAAACATAATACCAATACCTATGACAAGAGCAATGCGTACTCCTGGTTTTAACAACGCCCCGATGCTTGATGCACTTTGTTCTTCAATGGCAATGTCTTTTTTCATTTTCTGAATTTCAGATTCAATAAGATCGGGATCTTCAAGTCTTTCAAGAATCTGACGTCCTTTTATTTCTTTTCCTTTTCCAATTAAAAACCTGGGTGTTTCCGGTAATACAATCATCCCAACGAAAAGGATAATTGCAGGTATCACGCCAACCAGAAACATCGGACGCCATGATTCAAGATCGGCCTCGTCTGCAAACCCAAGATCGCTCAGGTAGGAAACAAGAATCCCGATGGTTATTAATAACTGAAAAGAAGATACAAGAGCACCTCTTTTTCTGGCTGGTGCTATTTCTGCAATATACATGGGTACTGCATAAGATGAAATACCAATCGCGATTCCTAAAAACAACCTTCCGGCTAAAAGACTTTGAGGTGAACCAGCCCAGCCTGTCCATAAAGCACCAATACCGAAAATGATGGCAGCGCCCAAAATAACAAGTTTGCGTCCAATAATATCGGTTATCCGGCCACTAAAAGCTGCCCCGAAAATCGCACCGATTAACCCGGCCGTGGTAATCCACTCAACCTGCTTGTCGGTTAATTCCCAAAACTCAGAAAAAAATGGTATGGCACCGGATATTACACCCGTGTCGAAACCAAATAATAATCCTCCGGTGGCAGCAATTGCAGTTATCGAGATAACCAGCCACTCTCTTTTATTCAATTTAGCCATAATACATGATTTAATTAGTTTATGTTATTTTTATCAGGCAGCTAATATACAACTATTGATGAAAATATCATAAAATTGATTGTCGGCTTTATCTATTGAAAAGCGAAATTTTTGACATGAGCCTTGTTATTCATGGCGTGCTGGAAATTTAAACCGTGATATCCGCCATCTGGCTGATTTGAGAACTTAGCGAAGCGATCCCCGCGAGCCTGGCGAATAATATAGATTTTGAATAAAAACATGCAAACAGCGACGAGGGGAGGAGCTCTGCCCGTTCAATTTGAACTTCATAGTCGAAAACTTAGAATTTTTACAGCAAATTTTACAACCCATTCCAAATACTTTCGTATTTTTATTTGAAAAATTGTCATTGAAACGAAAAGAGCATATTGACTTAAATACATACAAACATGATTACTCGCGATGCTCGCGGGATCTCTTTGTTAAGTTATTTGCGATTGGTAAGTTACTTGTCTGCCGACTGGTAGTAACCGGATATTTTGGCATACAGGAATGACCATTGAACTAAACATTTTGTTTTCATGATGAAGTGAATAAATATTAAATTTGAATATATGAATTATAATTCTACTTGTTTTACCTTTTTGCTGGTGTTTTTCATAACCTGTAATACCGGCATGGTTTTTCCCCAGTCCGGAAACCTGGTTCAAAATTCCGGTTTTGAAACCTACGTGCAATGCCCGCGCACGCATATCCAGTTTGATCATACCCGTGAGATAGTAAAAAACTGGATTTATCCTACCCATGCTACTCCCGATTATTTTAACCGATGCAGTAGCGGTGATGCAGGTGTTCCTAAAAACTTTGCCGGGGTAGCTGAACCAAAATCCGGGGATGGCTACGTTGGTGCGATTTTAACCGGGACCGAATCCGAATATCGTGAATACTTCGGTGCCATGCTCACCCGATCCCTTGAAAGAGAAAAAAAATATTGCGTTTATTTTTCTTACCGGTTGGCCAGTTATTCCAAATTAGCGGTTGATCAACTGAGTCTTCGTTTTTACAACGATAAGGTGGAAAGTGATATAAAAACAGCCCTCGGGGGCATCGCGGAAATAAACAATCAGCCGGGACTCTTTTTGGATAATATGGAAAAATGGCGTGAAATATGCACGGTTTATACCGCGAGGGGAGATGAACGGTTCTTTGTTATTGGTAATTTCAGACCATATGAATCTACTAATTATGTTGTGACCGATAAAAACATGGTAAACCTGCGAGATAAGGCTTATGCTTATTACTATTTTGATGATGTGGCCATTCTTCCGCTTGATAACTGTGATGATTGTCCCTGCGTGAACAAAGATATGGAAGTATTCCTGCTGGATACTTTCTACACGGGAGGAATGAATCCATACACGGGACGGATAGAAAAAATAATTAATGACGGCAGGATAAAAATCGCTGTAAATGGCGGCACTCCTCCCTACAGGGTGAATTGGTCCAATGGGTCTAATGCACTTCAGTTGCAAAACCTCCCTGCCGGTACATACACCTACACGGTAAAAGATGAAAATAATTGTACCAAAACCGGTTCAATTACCTTTATCGAGCCAGAAATAACAAAAGATGAATTCGTTGAAGGTCTGAATAATATAGAAGAAGGGTCTTCCATTATTCTTGAGAATATATTCTTCGCATTTAATAAAACTGAACTTTTACCTGAATCATACCCGGAACTGGATAAAGTATCCCGGTTCATGATTGAAAATA
Source organism: uncultured Bacteroidales bacterium (assembly GCA_964426725.1). Classification (GTDB taxonomy): domain Bacteria; phylum Bacteroidota; class Bacteroidia; order Bacteroidales; family CAYRRV01; genus CAYRRV01. Next base: position 12,135 of record CAYRRV010000018.1, read on the forward strand.
ATATCGCGAAAATAGAAATTAGCGGCCACACGGACGATAAAGGTTCTGATGATTACAATCAAAAGCTTTCCGAGGGAAGGGCTCAGGCGGTTGTCGATTATCTCCTGACAAAAGGGGTGAACCCCTCCAGCCTGGAAGCTATTGGATACGGGGAATCTAAACCTATTGATACCAATAAAACCGAAGAAGGCAGAGCCAATAACAGGAGAGTTGAATTTAAACTGATAAAAAAGTGAACCATGAATAATACACTGATTTCAATTTTTATTATCACCTTATTTCATATTGCATTCATTCTGAATGCCCAAAACGCTTCCCGGGGTTTTAAGCAATATGAAAAGGATGATCTTGAAAAAGCGCATGAGATTTTTCTTAAGATATTGGAAGATGATACCTTGGATATTGGTGCTAATTTTGGTATAGCATTGGTCTATGCCAATGAAAACTTTGCCCGTAAGAACTATTTTAATGCCTGGTTTCATGTTTCAAGGGCAGATAAATATTGGGACAGGTTGGATGAAAAAAACATGGAAGACATGGCTGAGTTTCTTTATAACCTGGAAACAAGAAAATCAAACCGGAAAACCAAAGCAAAATTTGATATTCACAAAATTGAAATAGAAGAAAAGCTGATTAAATACGTTCGGGAAGAAAATGACCTGGAAATGGCGAGAAAGTTTATTGTCTATTTTCCGGATTCGCGTTTTTATGAAAATGTTGTGCATATTAGAAATTACCTGGAGTTTCGTAAGGTAGAAAAAGAAAATACCATCGAAGCTTATGTTAAGTTTATCAACGAATTTCCTGATGCTGCCCAAGTTCCACTGGCAATTGAAGCACGAAATACCCTGGCTTTTAAACAAGCTAAACAAAAAAATTCACTGCCGGCCATTGAGCAATTTTTAAAGGATTTTCCTGATACTGAGCATTATTACGAGGCTATAAAAATCAGGAACCAATTGGCCTTTGAGCGTGCGAAAAACAAAAATACTATCGAGAGTTATGAAAAATTCATCACATTTTACCCGGAAGCATTACAGGTAGTGGAAGCTAAATTACTTCAACGCAAGTTGCTTTATGAGATGGCAAAAAAAATCAATACCTATGAGGCTTTTACTGATTTTATAAGAAAATATCCCGAGGGTGAAGAATTCGTGGATGTTTTCAATCTAAAATCTGATGCACTGGGTAGAAAGTGGATTGCCGAGTCATTCTTTCCTGCCGGAAAAGTAAACTGGGCCAGGGGCTTTGATGATGATGCGAAAAACGACAGGGGAGGAGCCATATCATTCGACGAGAATGGCAATATTTATACTTGTGGGGTGCTGGGTATTCCAAATAGTGATTCATCCTTGCTGTTTATAAACTATTTGACTTCTGGAGGTGAGTTGATATGGCAAAAATATCACAAGACCTTCGATCACCATGTTCCGCTTTCAATGACCAGGTTTTCCGGGGGAGACTTATTAGCTGCGGGTTATAAAATTCCATTGTTGGATACACTGCCCAACCAGGGATGGTTTATTAAAATGAATAAGGATGGATTGGTTTATTGGGACAAGACAACAAAAGATGAACACCTTAAATTAATTGACGGGGGAAAGAACTTTTTTGTTACTGGCGGTTGCTGGAAAGATACTTCAGGGTTACCCAGAATGAAGCTCATGAAATATAAAAATACCGGGCGATTGCAGCTTGAAAGAAAATATACCGGGTCTGGTGAACTGGCAGCTATTCGCGTGGATGAAAATGAAAATATTTTAAGCGGAGCAGGTAACTGGCTTTGCCGTGTATCAAAAGAAGGATACCTGAACTGGGATTTATTTCTTAAAGAAGGTGATTCGTTAAAAGCAATCAGCCATAATAGCGATAATTATTTTCTCACGGGAATTGATTCAGCAAATCATCTATTTCTTTATGCATTGGATGATCTTGGTAATGTCTCGTGGGAACAACGATACGCGTTGAATGATACTGCTGTACACGATATTTTTATTGAACCTGTCTCCACAGGTATTGTTTTGGCATTTAATACCAGTCAAAACGTAAAGTTTATCAAAACAGATCCTGCCGGTAAACTAACAGACGAATTTACTTTTGGAAGAAATGGTAAAGACAGGATTGCTGACATGAAAAAAGAAGGAGAAGAAAAAATTCTTCTCCTTGTAAATCACTATAGTGCAGAAAGGAACATGGACCACGTGGTGGTATCGGTACGCTTGAATTAGTCCTTGTTCCTGTAAAACAACGGGTAGAATTTACATGCCACGCATATACCGAAAAAGGATTCCAGGAACGTGAAAAGGATAAGTACAATTCCAAGTACCTGGGCCGCGGTTATGTAATTGAAAACAAATAGTATTAGAATAACGCCTGCCATGCCTAATCCTATTTTGGCAGCAAATCTCTTTGGACCAGCGTTTATCATTTTGCCCTCAAGATTGATTTTTTCAATGATGAAAATGTTTATTTGTGTTACCGGGCTGAATCTTCCGCTGTTAAATAATCGCAAGAAAAAATCGAGTGCAGGAATTACAATAACCCACTTGTAAGGTGTGAAAACAAATATTACCATTAAAAACATAATGGCGCCTGAATTAAAACGGGTGAGATTTTCATTAATCCGGCTTTCATCAATAGGGCAAACTCGATTCATCAGTTCAATATTTATTATTTTTATTTAGTACAAATTTAAATAAATAATTATTCTTTATTGCATATGTTTATATTTTTGACATATTATTAACAAACCCTGGCATCAAGTTATTCTGCCCATTATTATATTTCCTGAACAATGTTAAAAGACTTTTGTTAATTCATCACGTTAACGAATTGCTCATGAATAATGAAGTTGGTGCCAGTGAAGGAATTATGCATTTTGGAGATATTATAGAAATAAAAAATGTTACCAAGCAATTCAAGGAAGTAATTGCCGTAAATAACATTTCACTTTCAATTACAAAAGGTAGTTTTGTCGCGATTCTTGGTCCGAATGGTGCCGGTAAAACAACTCTGGTTGAAATGATGGAGGGTCTTCAATCTCCGACATCGGGCGATGTTCGCGTGCTGGGAAAAACCTGGGAAGAAGATAAGCAATTCCTTTATCACCAGGTTGGAATTTCTTTACAGGAAACAAGATTTATTGATAAGCTAACCGTGAGAGAAACTCTTGGTCTCTTTGCAAGCTTTTATGGTATAAACGGGCAAAGAGTACGGGAAGTAATGGATTTGGTGAAAATCAATGAAAAACATAAGTCATACGTGGTAAACCTTTCCGGAGGTCAACGGCAACGACTGGCCCTGGCTATAGCCCTGTTGAACAATCCCCCCCTGTTGATGCTGGATGAACCAACTACCGGGCTGGATCCATCTTCCCGTCACGAATTGTGGGATATATTACTTGATCTGAAAAAACAAAAGGGTACAACATTAATTCTCACAACGCATTACATGGAAGAAGCTTCATTGCTTTGCGACATGATTATCATAATGGACAGGGGCAGTATTCTTGCTCGGGGAACTTTGAATGAATTACTGGCTATGGAAAACAAAGGTGAAGTGATTGATTTTGAAACTTCCAGTGAAATAGACCTCGCGAAACTCAAAAAAATTGAAGGAACAAGAGATGTCTCCAGGGAAGGTAAGCATGTGAAAATGGTCGTTAACGGGATCGTGGACGAATTGCCCAGGGTTCTGAAATTTTTTGATCAGGAAAATATTCGGCTCGATTCGCTGGAATGCCGCAAGTACACGCTGGATGACCTTTTTCTTACAATGACAGGCAGAAGACTTAACGAGTAGTGAGGCATTACCGTTATGCAGGTTAAGGTTTGTGGAATGAATCAACCGTCTTTTTTTAATGGACAAGATAGAAGATTACATGAGAAAAAATCAGCTTTTTCAATTAATTCTTATCAGGTACAAGGAATTCACCAGAGAACCGGGGATTATCTTCTGGTCAATTATTTTTCCCATAATGATGGCCTGGGTGCTGGGTGTAGCTTTTTCAAGAAGAGACATGCTTGTGAAAACCGTGGCCCTGGTTGATCCTGAGCCTTCTATGGTGTATTCTCCTCTTGAAAAATTGCTTGCTGGTGGCGATGATCAAATTACTTCCACGGGAGACTCGGCAAAGATAATCCGATTAAGTTTAAACGGGTTACCCGATACCCGGTTTCGGTTTATCAATGTATCATGGAAACAATCTCAAGAAATGATAAAACAGGGTAAAACCCAGATTATAATTGAAGACCTCAACGATTCCGTCTCTTTTCATTTTGATCCCAACAGCCCTGATGCCCAGCTTAATTATCTCCTGCTTTCCGACATTATTTATAACCGGCAGGTAATTAGAGAAAACACGTCGATTAAAAAACTAACCAGGAGAGGGACCCGCTATATCGATTTTTTGATTCCGGGATTGATCGCGCTCGGTATCATGAACTCGATCATCTGGGGTATCAGTTATGGCCTGATAGATATGCGGGTTAAAAAGTTGCTTCGCCGAATGATAGCAACCCCCATGCGGAAAGCTGATTTTCTCCTATCTCACTTTTTCGCCCGTTTAAGCCTGACAATTGTTGAAACAGGCATATTGTATACATTCGCTAAACTATTTTTTGACATTGAAATTGAAGGTAGTATCCTGGCTTTGATACTTATATTTCTTGCCGGCAATATCGCTTTCACGGGAATCTCCATACTTCTTTCAAGCCGCACTGCAAATTCCAGGGTAGGAACCGGGTTAATCAATGTAATTATTCTTCCCATGACAGTTTTATCCGGTATCTTTTTCAGCTATCATAATTTTCCTGATGAAATCATCCCCTTTATTCAGGCCCTGCCTCTTACAATGCTGGCCGATGGAATAAGGGCCGTGTTTATTGAAAATGCAGGAATTCCTGATGTGGCCCTCGAATCAATCCTCCTTTTCGCTATTGGTGGAATATGTTTCACTATTGGGTTAAAGATATACAAATGGTACTGATCCAATTCTTGACATGAACTTATCTTTTTAATCTAACTCTTTTTTATCATATTTGTACTGGGTACGCATATTGAACAAAACATCGTTTTTTATTACAACAGGCCCAAGTCAGTTAACGACACACATGGTCTTGCCTCTACCATCATGGCTGCCACCGAAATAATCAAGTTAAAATAGACGTTTCATCCTTTCAATAACAACTTAATAACTAAAAATAACATTAATAACTCCCGACCGGTCGGGAGTTATTATTATTTAGAACAAATACCTACAACATATTCTGCAACATTTCATCATTTTCTTTTATTTTCGCGGAATAACTTTTAAAAGAACCCGAGATATGCCTTTAAATATACCCGATAACCTGCCTGCTATAGATCAGTTGCGTAACGAGAATATTTTTGTGATGCAGGAAACCAGGGCAATACATCAAGATATCAGGCCTCAGCAAATAGTGATACTGAACCTGATGCCCCTTAAAATAACCACCGAAACGCATATCCTCAGGATGTTATCCAATACCCCCTTACAGGTAGAAATCGTGTTGCTTCATACCAAATCCCATGTTTCTAAAAACACGCCCAAAGAACACCTGGAAGCTTTTTACAAGACATTCGATGAAATCAGGGAACGCAACTACGACGGGCTAATCATTACCGGGGCACCCATCGAACATCTGAATTTTGAAGAAGTAGATTACTGGGAAGAAGTAAGCAACATCATGGAATGGGCCAAAACACACGTCACTTCAACACTATTTATTTGTTGGGCTGCACAGGCAGGCCTCTACTACCATTTTAATGTTCCGAAATATCCACTTGATCAGAAAATGTTCGGCGTCTTTGAACATACGGTTAATAACCCGAAATTGCCTATCGTAAGAGGATTTGATGATATTTTTCTTGCGCCACATAGCCGCCATACGGAAGTGAGACGAAGTGACATAGAAAAAATACCTCAACTCGAAATTATTTCAGAATCTGAAGAAGCCGGAATATATATTGTAGGTACACGCGATGGTAAAATGGTTTTTGTTACAGGACACTCCGAGTATGATCCTTGCACCTTGCGGGATGAATATGTAAGGGACTTGAAAAAAGGATTGCCTATCGAAATCCCGAGAAATTACTTTCCAAGCAATGATCCTTCCAAGCCGCCCTTGGTAAAATGGAAAAGTCATGCCAACCTCTTATATTCTAATTGGTTAAACTACTACGTGTACCAGGAAACCCCGTATATTCTGAATAAAGAGGTTAATGATAACTAACAATTATCACTTACTTACAACCCTTATTATTTCATTTTCACCGCCAACGAAAATGACATTCACAAAATATATTCCTGCACGGGCATTAGCAAAATGAAGAATAATTTTCTCCGCGTTCCAATAAGTTTCTGGACCGATCAATAATTCTTTACCAAGCATATCGGTAACAATAACATGTTCAACGGTTTTACCTGGTGCAGGTTTTATGGTTAAAACCTCCTTAAATGGATTTGGTGATACTATCGTTGATTCATTCGATGTACTTGCTACCGGTGTTGCAGTTTGCACTGTAAAGCTACCCTCCATACCCATGGCCTCATGAGGAACGCAAATGTAATTGTAACTTCCAGCAACCATTGGAACATACGCAAATTCTATATTCGATGGGGCAAGTGGACTATCCCATGATTCAGCTTCCTCGGGTATATCAATAGAGGTTGTAGTATGCGAACCAAATTCCCATTTCCACTTTATCGTGTCACCAATTTCAACATCAGACAATGAAGCAGGAGAAAAACTGTAATTACCAGCTTCTATAATATGCGTGGTTTGCCCATGTATGCTTATTACTAATATACTGAAAATAATAAGTATAATAAATTTATTCATATCACGTTACTTTATATATACATAAAGAGAACACCCTCTTTATGTAATTGTTTGAAACTTATTTTTTGATATTCATTTTTTTTACCGATTTTAGCGATTTAAATAGTTTTACATGAGGAAAATGTCAATTCTTCTAAAGTTTTATATATTAATCGGTATCCTGCTTTCAAGTAATCTCTATATTTATGCTGTTGCTGATGGTATTCCTGCAGGGAGCCAGGTACTATCTCAAATTGAAGAGCTCCGTTTGAACATCAGCAAATCAGATGCCAGGAAGATTGCCAAGATAAGTGATCAAATTGATATGGCGCACGCTCTCATGCAAAAGGCAAGACAACAATCTAATCTGGCTGAAGCAAATCAAATGATAGAAAAAGCCCAGGTAATTTTTAATGAGGCAATTCACTTGGCAGATGAGATATTCAGCAAGTATATAGATGATTTTTTTGCTGATTTGGATGCTGTTTACAGGGATGATTTGGCCCGGGCAAAACATTTTGAATATAAGTCAGAAGATTATCTTGAAAAAGGAGAGCATTACAGGGATACTGCCAATACTAGCAAAGATTTTATAACGGCCCATAATTCCTTGAGTCAGGCATTTGAATTTGAAGCTCAAGCCATTGTTAATCAGGCGAGAGCGTTAAGAATATACCAGGATTTTCCCGTTGAATATCCTTATGTTTGGGATGATTATATAAAACCGCGACTCGTGCTTGAAAAAACCGCTCGAGCATTTGAAAAAGATACCATTGATCAGGAAGTCGTGGTTGATATACCACAAGAAATTGAAGATACCGTGTATTTCAGGGTGCAAATTGCAGCTCACACAATTCCAATTAATAATAAAGAATTGTTTGAGATTTACCAGGGAAATATGAATGTCCGGCTGGTTAAAGAAGATGGTTGGTACAAATACCAAATAGGAAACTATCTTGATTATAATCTTGCCCGGGAATTGTTAAATTCCTGCAATGTAAAAAAAGCCTTTATCGTGGCTTATAACAGTAAGGGAGAAAAACTTGTCCTTACTGAAGTTACCCATCAGGCAGATTCTGATAATCAGAATTGAGCTTTCTCATTCCTTTCGAGTGATACATATCACCCTCGTGTACTAAAATTTTAAGTTAATCTTGGTTTAAATTTGTTATAGGAAAACCTGAATAATATATAAGGTTTAAACAAATATAGCCCTCATGATTAGAAAATTAAAATTTGAAGGAATAATACAAAAAGATATGAGATTTACAGTGATCAAAGAACATCTTGCACGAGGGTTCGCCGAACCCGATATAAAAACTATCAAGGAGAGGCTGCATATAACAAGGTTATGACAAGGAGAAATTAAATTGCAGATATTACAAGCTATTAATTAGAATATATACCCGTGAAGTCATATGAATTAGAACAATTGCTTGGTCGGTACATGGAAATTAAATCCGATATAGACAGATCAAGAACCTTGGGTCTTCCGGTTTCTGCATTGCAGGAAAAACGGTTACACAACATCCTCAAGTTGTGTCACATTAAGACCATCAGATGCCGATCTTTTATTTTTAAAATTCTCAACCTGATAGGAAAGTATATTTGCCTTAAAACACGCGTCATTTCAAAATTGAAATTGATAGAAGCTTTTATTTTTTAATATCTTAGAACTACAGCTGATTTTATTTCAAGATCCCCGGAACGGTTTTTGTTCATTGATATATCAAAAAGCTGATGAACATAATTATATCATACCGGGAATTATCAGATATTGCCAACACCTACCTGGATGAAACAAATCCGGAAGATCACCTGGATATTTCAGTTTCTCCCGTCATTGATGGGCTTCTGGTAACAATCAGGAATATAAAAGTCTCATTTATTCGCTTAAAGCAAAAAGTGAAGATTCAGATCCTGGGATACAAAAATGATCAACTGATTCTACGTTTAAAATTATCCAGCTTTTTACTCGATCTGGTGAAAAAAATACTTTTTAAATTCTTTTTTCAGATAGTCAGAAAAACTTCAGGAGAAAAGGATGCCGGTAAATTGCACGACTACATGAAATTCTCGGGTTCGAAAATATATCTTGAGATTAATCCATTTCTACAAGAGGCTGATATACCTGTTAAAGTTCTCTATGTTACTTCTTACCCATTAAATGTTGAAGCAGTTCTAAAAATACTTTCCAAAGACGAACATAGTTGACCCTTTTTCTGTTATATGCAAAAAACATGTAATGAAAACTGCAATAGTTATAGGCTCAACAGGACTCGTGGGTTCAAACCTGATCGATTTATTACTCGAGAATGAAGAATACAGTCGAGTAAAAATTTTCACGAGACGTCCCTCGGGCATCAATCATCCAAAACTGAATGAATTCATTGTCAATTTTGATCAACTACACCAATGGCAAAATGATTTAAAAGGGGATGTTCTCTATTCCGCCCTTGGTACAACTTTAAAAAAGGCAGGTAATAAAGATGCTCAATACATGGTTGATTATACCTACCAGTATAGTGCGGCAAAAGCCGCTGCCAATAACGGTGTAAAATATTTCGGGTTGGTTTCAGCAATCGGGGCAGACCCAAAATCTTTGATATTCTATAACCGGATGAAGGGTGAACTGGACCGGGACGTAACTAAATTACCTTTTGAGAAAATTATCATTGTCAGGCCATCTGGCTTGTTAGGTGAAAGAAAAGAAAATCGTCCCATGGAAAAAATAGGCATTGGTACTTCTAAAGCTTTAAAATATATACCTTATTTCAATAAATATCGTCCCATCCATGCCAAAACAGTGGCCCGATCCCTGATAAATGCAATCGAAAATCCAGATCTCAAGGGCGTGCATATTTTTAACTCTAATGAATTATTCAATTTGGCTTCTCCCTGAATTGAGATTATTCATGGATTGTCTCCACGTATTTTTTGCACCTGACACCTGACCATGATCTACATTCTCGCGATCAATAAATATCAAATACCATCCCGTAACTACCACATGTCCATTGCTTTATGACTGTCAGACTGATAATCGTGAATAACCTGTCATATGACTATCGTGCAACAATTGAATCCTCTTTTTCCTCTTGCATGCAATCTCAATAATCTTATCTTTGTAGTTTAATTCTTAAATATGAAAAAAAATGGCTCAAAATCAATTTGATAACTTAGATTTACCAACTGGTGTAAAAAGTAACATCAAAACCATTGTTATTATAGTGGTATTGGTAATCCTGGGATTCAGTTCCTTCTTTCAGGTAGCTCCTGAAGAATTAGGTGTAATTACAAGATTTGGAAAATTTGTTCGAAATGTAGAACCCGGTTTAAATACCAAGATTCCTTTCATAGAAAAGGTATACAAGGTTCCTGTTGAAAGACAACAGAAAATGGAATTTGGTTTCCGTACTACCAGGGCAGGAATCAGGTCGGAATATACCCGTGAGGGAACCCGGGACGAATCACTCATGCTCACTGGAGATCTAAATCTTGCCGATGTTGAATGGGTTGTTCAATACAGGATTGAGAATCCTTACAATTTTTTATTCAAGGTGAGAAACCCTGAAAGATCCCTAAGTGATATTTCCGAGGCGGCCATGAGGCAGATCGTCGGCGATAGAACTGTGAATGAAGTTCTAACTGTCGGGCGAACAGAAATAGCTTCAAAAGTACAAGAACTTATTCAGGATATTTGCCGGGAATATGCCCTCGGCCTGAAAATCGACCAGATTGTACTACAGGATGTGAATCCACCGGATCCGGTGAAAGCAGCCTTTAATGCCGTGAACCAAGCGCAACAGGAGAAAGAAACACTTACGAACCAAGCCAAATCAGAATATAACAAGGTTATTCCCAGAGCAAGGGGACAGGCCCAGGAAACAATCCAGAAAGCAGAAGGTTATGCTACCGAACGAGTAAACAACGCCATGGGTGATGTAGCCCGGTTTAACGAGCTTTACAAGGAATATATCAAGGCTCCCGATGTTACGAAACGAAGGATTTACCTGGAAACAATGAGTGAGGTGATTCCAAGGTTGGGTAAGAAGATAATTACCGATACAGATGGTAATAATGTAGTTCCTTTGCTTAACATGGGATTTGAGCAAAAATCAACAAAGTAATTTAAAAAATCAACAGTCATGAAAAATTCTAAAATAATCATAGGAATAATTTTTCTCGGTGTGGCAATCATTATTCTCTCGCAGGCACTGTACATTGTGAAAGAAACAGAACAAGTTATTATCACCCAGTTCGGACGGCCCATTGGAGATGCTATCACTGAACCAGGTCTAAAGTTTAAAACACCTTTTATTCACAAGACCAACTTCTTTGAAAAAAGATACATGGAATGGGATGGTGACCCGAATCAGGTGCCAACCAAAGACAAAAAATTTATTTTTGTTGATACATACGCCCGCTGGGTAATAACAAATCCACTTCAGTTTTTTAAACGTCTTACCAATGAACGCGGCGCGCAATCAAGACTCGATGATATTCTTGATGGTGAAACAAGAGATTTTATCGCGAATCATGAATTGGAAGAAGCTGTTCGAACCAGCAACAGGAAACCCGCTTCTTCCGGGATAATTGGCGAGCTTATAGGAGATTCGCTGCCTAATATCGAGGTAGGACGACGGGAAATTCAAAATCTTATTCTTGAAGCAGCAAATGAAGAAACAACTGATTTGGGCATTAAAATTCTGGATTTTCGTTTCAAGAGAATTAACTATGTTGAAGAAGTGCGAACCCAGGTTTACGAGCGCATGAAAAGTGAAAGAAACCGAATAGCGGATAAATTCCGTTCAGAAGGCCATGGAGAGGCTTCAAAAATTAACGGTGAAAAAGAAAGAGAATTAAAAACCATTCAATCAGAAGCATTTAGAGAAGCTGAAGAAATTATGGGGAAAGCGGATGGACGGGCTGCTGCTATTTATGCCAATGCCTATGACAGATCATCCGCATCCAGGGAATTATATAGCTTCATGAAATCAATGGAAACATTCGAGAAAACATTTGATAAAGAAACAAGCATCATTTTGTCTACAGATAGTGAGCTTTATATGTACTTGAAGAATATGAAATAAACATAAATTGATCAAATATTAATGATCAGTTATTATTTATTCTTATTGTAAATTTTGCAGCCATCCTGTATGGTAGGAAAATGAAATAATCATACAGGATGGTCATTCTCAGAAAATCACTGAAATCAGTGCAAAACAGGGAAATTGCCAGTATCCATGTTTCGGGTAAATTGATCATATGGGATTTCTATACCAGGATGTAAAAAACTCTTCAAACCTTATTTCCCAACCCGTTTATACCTGATTCGGCAGGTATTATATCCGTATTCTTCACGCGACAGGGTCAGAAGTGTGAAATTTTTTATCTCTGTTTCCTGTGACCGAACTTGCCAATCATGAGAAAATTCAACCCGTGACATAGTAAAGTTTGTTATGCCACGTATGTTACCGATTTTTCATTTCCAACCGGCTATGAATTGAAATTTAATGATTTAATTTCATTTTTCAAGGGCATTCCTGCACAAGAACATTTACTTTTCTTGGATACTTGTCACAGTGGAGAAAGACATTTTCACGGATATTAACTCTACCGGAAATAGTTATTATTAGTGTTCGTGCCGTACCGGAATTTTTAATATAAAAAGTTAAAAAGTAAAAAAATATACCAAAAAGTATACGTTATATTAAATAATATACTATATTTGTACAAATAAACTATTATCGTATATTTAAGTTGATTTAGTAAAATATCATGTAAATGAAAAAAAGAAATAAAAAACTCCAGCAAATTATTGATACAGGCAGGCACCTGCTTTGGAAATATGGTTTTCAAAAGGTAACTGTAGAAGAAATTTGTAAAGAAGCCAATGTTAGTAAAATGACATTTTATAAATATTTCGAAAATAAACTTTACCTGGCCAGAATAATACTCGAGGATGTAATGGAAGATGGATTCGTTAAATACAGGCAGGTTATGGATAGCAACATGCCCTTTACCTCGAAAATAAAAGCATTCGTAGAGATCAAAGTAGAAGGCACAAATGATATTAGCCGGGAATTTTTAAATGATATATATGCCGGTGATGTACCTGAACTGACAGAAATGATACAGTCATATACTGTTAAAAACATGCAAATTATAAGAAATGATTTTCTCAAATTTCAGCAGGAAGGGATCATCAGGCAGGACATGCGGATAGATTTTCTCATGTACATGCTCAATAAATTAATTGAATTGGCAATTGACGAAAACCTGGGCAAAATATATAACAATCCGCAACAACAAATCGTGGAGATAACCAATTTTTTCTTTTATGGAGTTTTACCCGTTGAAGAACATCAAAGTTATAGATAATGAGGTTATTATATATTTTTATATTTATTTATAGTTTAAATGTTGTAATACCGGTAAGCGGACAGGTTATTACTTCAATGAAAGGTCAGGTAAATAACTGGACCACCATGAATTTTAGAGAAAGTTTTCAATACCAGTTTGGGGGAAGATTTATTCCTGAACTAGATTTTATGAAACAAGGGTCAAAAATTAACTATGAGACCCAGATATCATTTAATACCATGGGAAGTGCTACTTTCAGGGAGATGGAAAGAACTGGTTTTACTGAAAAATTCAGTCCTTACAGGGCCTGGGCACGGCTAAGTGGCAACCGGTTTGAGTTAAGAGCGGGTTTACAAAAAATAAGCTTTGGTAGTGCAACCATGTTACGCCCACTCATGTGGTTTGATCGTATCGATCCTCGTGATCCTTTGCACCTCACGGAAGGTGTCTACGGACTTCTGGGCAGGTATTATTTCCCGAACAATGCAAACGTGTGGTTATGGGGATTATATGGAAATAACAAAACAAAAGGATGGGAGGCATTTACATCTGTCAACAACAAACCCGAAATAGGAGGCAGGTTCCAGTTTCCCGTGCCGGACGGGGAAGTTGCACTTTCGATTCATACCAGGAACGCTGATTTATCTTCCTTTTTTGCTGATTCACTAATTGTTGGATCAAAATATTTCAATCAAAATAAATATGCACTGGATGGTAAGTGGGATATTGGTCCTGGTGCTTGGATGGAGTACGTGGTTACCCATAACGCTAAAGGAAATATATTGATACCTTATAGATTCATGCACGCGCTAAATCTTGGAATTGACTATACTTTTGGAATTGGCAATGGATTAACATCTGTCGGGGAAATATTTTATATCAGGAATGGAAACACCTTTACTGGAAAAACATCAGATGCTGTTATGAATGCTATTTCACTGAATTACCCACTGGGATTAATGGATGATGTAACAGCGATGGTCTATTACAACTGGGATCAGAACGATTGGTACCGGTTTGTTAATTTCAAACGTACATACGATTTCTGGACTATTTATCTGATGCTGTACTGGAACCCGGGTACTTTTGATCTATATAATTTTACTTCAAGTCAAAATCTTTTTGTAGGTAAAGGCCTGCAACTTATGATAGTATATAATTTTTAATTTAGGCAAAAAATGAAAAACGGAAGCATTATTTCGATCGAGAAAATGACAAAACATTTCTCCATGGGAAGCGGCAGGTTTACCGCTCTCAAAAACATTGATCTCATCTTTAAAAAAGGTGAGTTCACGGGGATAATTGGGCCCTCGGGCTCGGGCAAATCCACGTTGTTAAACATCATTGGTTCGCTGGACACTCCATCCGAGGGTAAGGCGCTTGTACTCGACCAGGACATTGGCACCCTGAATGCCAAAAAAGCAGCCTGGCTAAGGAAAACAAAGCTTGGATTTATTTTCCAAACCTATAACCTGTTACCCGTGCACACGGTTTTTGAAAATGTTGAATTTCCATTGTTACTTCTTGATTATGATTCAGGTACACGCCGAAAAATGGTCATGGAATCTTTAGAATGGGTAGGTCTTACTGATAAGGTCAATTCCAAACCTGCTCAACTCTCGGGTGGAGAATGCCAAAGAGTGGCTATCGCCAGAGCCATGGTGAAAAAACCAGAAATTGTGCTGGCAGACGAACCAACGGCAAACCTCGATGCAGAAAACTCGCATCATATCTTGCAAACAATGGAAAAATTAAACAAGGAACTTAAAGTTACCTTTATTTTTGCTACACACGATGAAAAGGTTATCGGCTACCTGCGCAGGAAAGTTAAGCTTTTTGATGGCACAGTAGCTAATGATGAAATTGTCGATAAAAAAGGAGGATGTTAAAATGCTGGCATTCAGATTAGCATATAGGAATCTCATTGGAGCGGGACTGAGAACCTGGCTCAATGTATTTGTACTGTCAGTTTCATTCGTGGTTATCATATGGCATAAAGGTTTTCTCGATGGATGGGATAAGCAGGCACGGTATGATATGATTAACTGGGAATTCGCCAATGGACAGTACTGGCAAGAAAACTATGACCCTCATGACATGTTTACCCTTGATAACAGTCATGCAATTTTACCTGATAAATTAGAAGATCATGTAGAAGCCGGAAATGCAACCCCGGTTTTGATCTCGCGGGCGACAATTTATCCCGGTGGAAGATTACAAAATGTTCTTGTGAAGGGACTTGACCCGCGACAAAATATCCTGGCATTACCTTCAACAAGTCTTTTAAACGGAGGTGATGGAATGAAGGCCATCATTGGTCATAAAATGGCAAAAGTAAATCATCTGACAGTTGGAGACCAAGTAACCATGCGTTGGAGAGATGTAAACGGCACTTTCGATGCTGCTGATATTGAAATTGTTGATATTTTTCAGACTGATGTTCCTTCCGTGGATATTGGACAGGTGTGGATTTCTTTGGACAAACTCCGGGAAATGCTCAAAACTCCGGGTGAAGCAACTATAGTTGTAACCAACGAAAATGTCAACACGGAAAATAATTACCCTGGCTGGGAATTTAAAGATCTCGATTTTTTACTGGCAGATATCAATGAAATCATTAAATCCAAAACTGCCGGGGGGGCAATCTTCTGGTTTATTCTTCTGTTACTAGCCATGCTGGCCATATTTGATACGCAGGTTTTATCAGTTTTCAGGCGACAAAAGGAAATTGGAACTTACGTTGCTCTTGGTATGACCCGGCGGCAGGTAGTTGGACTGTTCACCGTTGAGGGTGCATTTCATTCACTGCTTGCCGTTATTGCAGGAGCTGTCTATGGATTGCCATTATTATGGTTGCAGGCAAGAAAAGGAATTCAACTACCCTATGAATCATCAGATTATGGTATTACAATGGCCGAAACCATATACCCGAAATACAGTTTGGCATTGGTCATAACTACATTGATACTGATTGTTATAACCACAACTATTGTAAGTTATTGGCCTTCCAAAAAAATAGCAAAAATGAATCCAACTGAAGCATTAAGGGGGAAATTACAATGATTAAATTTTTATTAAAAGGATTATGGAGAGATAAAAGCCGAAGCCTTCTACCCGTAATGGTGGTCGCAAGCGGTGTATTTCTCGTGGTATTGTTCCATTCATGGATTTCCGGAATCATGGAACAATCAATTGAATACAATGCCAGGTTTTCCAGTGGTCATGTTAAAATTATGACAACTGCTTACGCGGAAAACCTGCATCAAAAACCCAACGATTTGGCATTGTTGGGAGTGGAAGACCTGCGTGAAGAACTGGACTCCATGTTCCCTGAAATGGTATGGGCAGAAAGAATTATTTTCGGAGGATTGGTTGATCTGCCCGACGAAAATGGGGAAACCAGGGCACAGGGACCTGCCATGGGATATGGTATAGATTTACTCTCGGGTAATTCCGCAGAAATAGAAAGATTTAATATTCCTGGTTCTTTGCAAAGCGGTTCAATCCCTGAAAAACCAGGTGAAATTCTGATTAGTGATGAATTCATGCATAAACTGGATGCAAAAATTGGCGATGAACTTACGCTTATCGGTTCAACAATGTATGGTGAAATGACATTCTATAATTTTACCATTGCAGGGACTGTCAAATTTGGCGCGGCGGCAATGGATAAAGGATCGATAATCGCAGATATTAAAGATGTCAGGATGGCATTGAACATGGAGAATGCCGCAGGAGAAATCCTCGGGTATTTCGGTTCAGGTTATTTTGAACCTGAACTTGCAGTGAATGTTATAAATCGTTTTAATACTGAATTTTATGAAGATGATAAGCCATTTTCACCTATCATGATTAGCTTGCGGGACCAGGATGACTTGGGAATGATGGTTGATATGGCCGGTAAAATGGGAGGGATCCTGACATTTATTTTTATTGTAGCCATGTCTATCGTGTTGTGGAATGCCGGAATTCTGGGTGGACTCAGACGCTATAGTGAATTTGGTGTACGTTTAGCTATCGGCGAGGAAAAAGGTCATCTATACAAGACTATCGTCTATGAATCACTACTGATCGGTATCGCGGGTTCACTACTGGGAACTTTAATAGGATTATCCCTTAGCTATTATCTTCAGAATAAAGGAATTGACGTGGGTGACATGATGAAGAACGCTACCATCATGATGCCTTCCGTGTTCAAGGCTAAAGTGACACCCGTGACATATGTCATTGGATTTATACCAGGTGTCATATCTACAACTTTTGGTAGTATGATGGCCGGAATTGCCATCTATAAAAGAAAAACAGCGAGATTATTTAAAGAACTGGAAACTTGATATAATTTTTCAAATGTAAACCAAAGAAAATGAAACCCAAATGTTTTGCAAACACGATAATAATAAAACTAGAAACATGTGGGTTTCATCATACTTTTAAAAAAATTTAATTATGATGAAAAAGTTGATATTCAATTTAGTTACATTCACACTGATATTGCCCTTGGCACAGGCTCAGAACCTGACGGGGAAAGAAATCCTGCAAAGAGTTGATAATAACATGTCTTCTGAAAACAGGATATTTAAATCAAAAATGATAGTTCATGGTCCGCGTGGAACCAGAACCATTGAATCAAAAACCTGGAGCGTGGGAGAGGAGAAGGCATTCACGGAGTACCTTTACCCGGCCAGGGAAAAGGGGACAAAAATGCTTAAGCTGGATGATCAACTCTGGATTTTTTCACCTTCAACCGATCGTACCATACAAATCGCCGGACACATGCTGCGGCAATCTGTAATGGGTTCCGATATGAGTTATGAGGATATGATGGATGATGCCAGTCTCACCGAAAAATATAATGCCGAGGTGAAGGAATCTGAAATGATCAACGATCGTTCATGTTACGTGGTTAATTTGACCGCGAAAACAAGCGATGTTAATTATTTTCGGCGTGTTATCTGGATCGATAGCGAACGCTTTGTTCCTTTGAAAGAAGAACTTTATGCTGAAAGTGGAAAATTATTGAAGAAGACTGAATTATTCGATATTGTGAAAATGAAAGACAGATGGTTTCCCAAAAAAATTATTTATAAGGATATGCTTAAGAAAGGTGATGGAACCGAATTTGTTATCGCGGATATCCAGTTTAATGTTGAAATACCGGAATATATTTTTAATAAAGGAAATCTGAGAAAGTAAGGAAGATTGTCTCTCATGTCATTTTTAACACCGGGGCAAGCCCCGGTGTTAAAAATATTAAAGTCTTTCAGACTTTTAACCACGAATGTGGTTAAATTTGAATAGCCATGAATGGATTTCGTGGTTAAATTGATAAACAATGAATTAGTTACCCTGAAGGGGTTGAAAGTGGCGAATATTAAATCTAATATATAGGTGCGAAACATTAGTAAATAACTATTATCCAGTAATAAATAAAGTTTCATTTAAATTTGTAATTTACAACTGCTACATTATGTTAAATAGAAAATTTGAATGTGTTTAAATATGCCGTGGGAGAGATTAGATATTCAAAATTGAATAGATGAAAATGATTTCCAATTTAATCCTGCAAATGGTTCGTGAAATTCTTTGACATAATTCCATTGCCGATATCGAACTTCGCCACGCTACGTCCGATATCTGAAATTATGCCAAGTAGCTACTGTCGTAGCTACTCGAATTTCAATATTATTTTTTGCAAGTGGTTCGTGAAATTCTGTGACATAATTTCATTGCCGATATCGAACTTCGCCACGCTACGTCCGATATCTGAAATTATGCCAAG
>CAYRRV010000018.1:31224-65150 GCA_964426725.1 uncultured Bacteroidales bacterium
TAGCTACTGTCGTAGCTACTCGAATTTCACTTAAATTGTCCCATAATTAATATTATGTTAAATAGAATAATTGCCGTCTTACCACTCTGGTAGCAATATTTCTTTCATAAAAAATAACCGGGAAAGTCTTTCCCGGTTTTTTTATCGAAATATGATTAGAATTAAAATTATAATTTTATTTTATGATTCAGCATCGAGACCTTCAAGGATTCGATTGATTTCATCCACCTTTTCTGTTTTTTGTGTCCTGTAATACAATGTTTTTAATACATCCAGTGTTGCACGATCATCTGGTTTTATCTCGTGTGCTTTTTCCATGAACGGGATTGCTTTTTCGAGCAATTCTTTTGCCTCTGCTCTTAACCGATCATATTCTTCATTATCACTTGTTTCATTTGCTTCAGTAAATTTGGCTACTGCCCTGTTAAAGTATAAAACGCCATAATTATAATATGCATCAAAATATTGCGAATCTAAATCAATTGCATTTTGATATGCATTACCTGCTTTCTCGTAATTTCCCATTTTATCATGAAGAATGCCTTCCACGTAGTATAATGTTTTGTTATCAGGCGTTTGTTCCTTGGCAACAGCAATATATTCAAGTGCTTTTTCAGACATGTCATTCTGCAGGTAATAATTAATTAACTCTAAAACCAACATGTTTTCTTCAGGAAAACGTTCGAATCCAATTTGAGCAATTTCTCCGGCTTTCGTGGTATCTCCCAATTCAAGGTATATATTTTTCAGGTATACATATGCCCTTGGTTCCTCGATATGCAAATCTATCGCTTTTTTCAGGCTGTTCGTGGATTCTTCTAACATTTCAGCTTCGAATGCTGCCAGGCCGGCATAGAAATACATAATTGTATCCGGATTATTAATTAAATCATGGGTGTTAATCACGTTTACCATGTGAAAATCTTCATACGCCTCCTTGTAATTATTGTCATCAAAGTCCATGGAACCAGCCCTTAGGTATTGCTGGGCAAGAACGGTCAGTTGGTCTGTTACTTTCTTGGAAAACTTACCCTTTTCATCCAGTTCCAAAGTTTTCATGAATGCCTTGTAACCCTTATCCAGCGGTTTCTCTGTTACAAATTTGGTTTCTTCCCAATCTTTAACAAGATCATTTTGTACTGTAACGATGAGACCTTCATAAATCCACTCCTCCTTGGTTCCTTCTTCACCGGTAATGGTCCTTTTTTCGTCTGGTTCTCCTAAATAAATAAGCAGTTCATTTACCGGCATGTCCATGCGTACAAATTGAATATTATTAACTTCAAAGATTTCCTGCATGAGTTCGCCCCTTTTAAACCATGTTTTGGGTTTTTGACTCTTTTTATCATGCTGAATGTGCTCATTACTTTTATCAAGAGCCTTTTCAAGTCTCGCGTGTTCCCAGGTGGCTATCGCGGTTTGCTGAGCTTTCACTAAAGTTAGGCTCAATATAAATAAGAATGTTAATGTTAGTCTTTTCATTTTTAGTCTTTTAATATTCTTTTTTAAAAATTTTTTACAAAAATACAATAATATTAATGTAACTCAAATACTTTGCCATATTTAATGATTTCTTAAAAAAAAATAAACTATTGAGTTTCTTGTTCATTATCAAGATTTACAGGATTTTCTGGTGGAATTACACCATCGCTATTCCCTTCTCCTTCTTCACCATTCTGACTTTTAGGAACAACAGTAACTGCCGCGATTGAATCTCCATTACGCAGGTTTATTAATTTTACTCCCTGTGTTGCTCTTCCAAGTACGCGGATGTTTTCCACGGCCAATCTAATCGTGATCCCGGATTTATTCGTGATCATCAAATCCTGTTCATCGTTAACCCCTTTGATGGCAATTAATCCACCGGTTTTTTCAGTGACGTTCACTGTTTTTACTCCTTTTCCTCCCCGGTTTGTTACCCGGTAATCTTCAAGAAGCGATCTTTTCCCAAATCCCTTCTCGGTTACCACGAGGATGGTTGTTTCTTCCTTTTCAATACAAACCATCCCAACTACTTCATCATCAGGCCCTGCCAGTGTAATACCTCTAACGCCCGAGGCATTTCTGCCTACTTCTCTTACTTTTTCTTCATTGAATCTTATGGCTTTACCCGATTTCACTGCCAGTAGAACTTCACTTTTACCATTCGTGAGTCTTCCCTCGATCAACCTGTCTCCTTCCCTTATATTAATGGCATTAATCCCGTTTTGCCTGGGTCGTGAATAAGCTTCTAATAATGACTTTTTTACAACGCCTTTCTTTGTGCAAAGAATAATATAATTATTATTAATAAATTCCTGGTCAGTGAGATCTTTTATATTAATAAATGCACGGATATTATCATCAGGTTCCAGGTTTATGAGATTTTGAACAGCTCTTCCTTTTGAAGCTCTTGTTCCCTCAGGTATTTCATATACCTTTCTCCAGAAACATTTCCCTTTTTCTGTGAAAAAGATTACCGTGTTGTGCATGGTTGCACTAAAAATATACTCGAGAAAATCTTCATCCCTGAATGTACTTCCTTTAGTACCAACTCCTCCCCTGTTCTGGGTTCTGAATTCAGACAGCGGCACCCGTTTAATATAACCCATGTGAGAAAGTGTAATTACCATATCCTCATCCGCGTAAAAATCTTCTGGATTGAAATCTTCCTCGTCAGGTACAATTTCTGTTCTTCTCTCATCCCCGTATTTCTCTTTAATTTCAAGCAATTCATCCTTAATGATTTGCATTCTCAGGGTTTCATCTGCTAGCACGCTCTTGTAATATTCAATTTGTTTTACCAATTCAGCATGCTCCTGTCGAATTTTATCTCTTTCAAGTCCGGTCAATCGCTGTAAACGCATGTCAAGTATCGCCCTGGCCTGTGCTTCAGAAAGATTA
Source organism: uncultured Bacteroidales bacterium (assembly GCA_964426725.1). Lineage (GTDB taxonomy): Bacteria > Bacteroidota > Bacteroidia > Bacteroidales > CAYRRV01 > CAYRRV01. The sequence goes on from CAYRRV010000018.1 coordinate 34,108, forward strand.
AAATTCGATATCAGCCCTTCACGAGCTTCATCAGGGGTTTTTGACCGTCTTATTAAAGCAATGACTTCATCAAGACGATCAAGCGCGATTAATAAGCCCTCGAGTATGTGCAGTTTTTTCTCTGCCTGGTCCAATTCAAACTGAGTCCGACGGACAACAATCTCATGCCGGTGTTTTACAAAATAATGTATCAGTTGCTTTAAGTTGAGAACGCGAGGCCTGCCTGCTACCAGGGCTATATTATTTACATTAAATGAATTTTGTAATTGAGTGTATTTTAATAATTTATTTAAAACAACATTCGCGATGGCATCCTTTTTCAAAATAATGACAATACGCATTCCGTTCCTGTCCGACTCATCATTAATATAGCTAATACCTTCAATTTTTTTCTCGTTGATGAGATCTGCTGTTTTTCTAATTAATTCGGCTTTATTTACAAGATAAGGAATTTCTGTCACCACAATCATGTCTCTGCCACTCGGTGTAGTTTCAACTTCGGTACGGGCCCTGACCATTACCCTGCCTCTTCCCGTTTCATAAGCCTCTTTAACTCCTGATGTTCCATAGATAATACCGCCGGTAGGAAAATCAGGTGCCTTAACATATTGCATTAATTCTTCGGTGGTGATATCATTATTATCAATGAAAGCAACGGTAGCATCAATTACCTCGTTTAAGTTATGCGGGGGCATATTCGTGGCCATGCCCACGGCAATGCCACTGGTACCGTTAACCAATAAAACGGGTACGCGGGTTGGCAATACAGAAGGTTCTTGCAATGAATCATCGAAATTATTCTGAAAATCGACCGTGTTTTTATCAATATCCGAGAGAGTTTCTTCAGCAATTTTTCGCAAACGTGCTTCAGTATAACGCATGGCTGCCGGACTGTCACCGTCAATTGAGCCAAAGTTGCCCTGCCCGTCGACCAAGGGGTACCGCAATGACCATAATTGGGCCATACGCACCATGGCTTCGTACACGGATGAGTCTCCATGAGGGTGATACTTGCCGAGCACTTCTCCCACTATTCTTGCCGATTTTTTATAAGTTCTGTTGGAATACAGACCCAAATCAGACATGCCATACAATACGCGCCTGTGAACAGGTTTTAAACCATCTCTCACATCTGGTAATGCCCGGGAAACTATAACCGACATCGAGTAATCGATGTAGGCCGATTTCATTTCCTCTTCAATGTTAATCTTAATTATCTTCTCTCCTTCCAGCATATTAAAATATTTATCTTATGTAGAAACAATAATACTCTTGTTACGTAGTTATTAATAAAACCGTTAAGTAAAACAAAACCAATTTCAAAACTACGAAAATACTCATTTATTGTGTATTTTTAATTAGTAACAACAGGTTAATTATTAACATTCACCTGTTCAAAATTAATAGGGTTTTGTAATATAATTTGTTTAATTTTGTTGAATGTATTTAGGTTTTAGAACCAGATTAGGAGTAAATTTTATGGATGCAAAATTTTCACAGAGGATTAAAGATGTTCTCTCGTATAGCAGAGAAGAATCGCTCAGGCTTGGTAATTCATATATTGGACCGGAGCATCTTTTCCTTGGAATTCTCAGAGATGGTGAAGGAATCGCCATTGACGTGCTTATTTCCCTTGGTGCGGATTTATTTGAATTAAAAAAGGGAATAGAAAAACATATTAAACCCGATAAAACAGTAAAAATTACCGATAGTGATAATCTTCCCTTGTTAAAAAACTCGGAAAGAATTTTAAAACTTGTTTATCTCGAAGCCAAATCTTTGAGCGATAAAACTATTGATACTGGTCATTTATTATTGGCCATACTCAAAGACGAAAATGGTATTCCATCAAGAGTACTCAGGGATCATAATATTGACTATTATGCCGTGAGGCAGGAAATGGAAGCTTCTGATCCAGAGGCAAGTGCCGATTACTCGAACGACGATGATGATGAAGGCCGTCCACCGTTTGGTAACATGAGAAATAATCCTTCTCAACCATCAAAATCAGGATCAGATACACCGGTACTTGATAATTTCGGTGTTGATTTAACCAAGGCTGCCGAGGAAGGCAGGCTGGATCCTATCATCGGGAGAGAAAGAGAAATCGAACGACTGGCCCAGATTCTCAGTCGAAGAAAGAAGAATAACCCGATATTGATTGGTGAACCAGGTGTTGGGAAATCTGCTATCGCCGAAGGTTTAGCCATGCGTATTATCAAAAGAAATGTTTCACGGGTATTGTTTGGAAAAAGAGTTGTCACGCTGGATCTTGCTTCAATTGTTGCTGGAACCAAATACCGGGGTCAGTTCGAGGAAAGAATGAAGGCCATACTGAACGAGCTCATAAAGTCCCCCAATATTATTCTCTTTATTGACGAGATTCATACTATCGTGGGTGCTGGCGGTGCTACAGGATCCCTCGATGCCGCCAACATGCTTAAACCGGCACTCGCCAGAGGAGAAATCCAGTGTATTGGGGCTACAACCCTTGATGAGTATCGTCAGCATATAGAGAAAGATGGAGCCCTCGAAAGAAGATTCCAGAAAGTAATGATAGAACCGACATCTGCTGAAGAAACAGTTGAAATTCTGAATAATATCAAAGAAAGATACGAGGATCATCACAACGTGATGTACACGCCAGAAGCTATTGATGCCTGCGTGAAACTTACCAACCGGTATATTACCGACAGACATCTTCCCGACAAGGCGATTGACGCGCTCGATGAAGCTGGTTCAAGGGTACATATATCGAATATAAGGGTACCTGACAGGATTCTTGAACTGGAGAAAAACATTGAAGAAACAAAGGGCGAAAAGATCAAGGCAGTAAAAAATCAAAATTTCGAAAAAGCTGCCAGCTACAGGGATCGCGAAAAAAAACTACTTGATGATCTTGAAGTTGAAAAACAAAAATGGGAAAAAGAGTTAAGTAAAAACAGGGAAACCGTTGATTCTGAAAAAGTAGCTGAAGTAGTGGCCATGATGACAGGTGTACCGGTTCAGCGAATTGCCCAGGCCGAGGGTATGCGCTTGCTGAAGATGAGCGAGGAACTTAAAGAAAAGGTAATAGGACAAGACGATGCTATAGCGAAGGTTGTAAAAGCTATTCAGCGTAACCGGGCAGGACTTAAAGATCCTAATAAACCCATTGGTTCATTTATCTTCCTTGGTCCTACAGGTGTTGGCAAAACGCAACTGGCCAAAGTATTGGCCAAGTACCTGTTCGATACAGTTGATAACCTCGTGCGAATCGACATGAGTGAGTACATGGAGAAATTCTCTGTTTCCCGGCTCGTGGGAGCTCCCCCGGGATATATCGGGTACGAGGAAGGCGGCCAGCTTACCGAGAAAGTGCGCAGGAAACCTTACGCGGTGGTTTTACTCGATGAAATTGAAAAAGCTCACCCCGATGTTTTCCATATTCTCCTGCAGGTTATGGATGAAGGTCAACTTACCGATAGCCTGGGACGTCGGGTAGATTTCAGGAATACAATCATCATCATGACCTCGAATATAGGAACCAGACAATTGAAAGATTTTGGTCAGGGTGTAGGTTTTAATACCAATACAAAACAGGCACAGAGAAATGAATATGCTAAAACAGTTATTCATAATGCCTTGAAGAAATCATTCGCCCCGGAGTTCCTGAACAGGATTGATGATGTGGTTCTCTTTAACCAATTAGATAAGCCGGATATTCATAAAATTATTGATATTGAACTCGCCGGTCTTTACGAGAGAATTAATCAGTTGGGATACGAGGTGGAAATAACACCCGAGGCTAAAGATTTCGTTGCTGAAAAAGGATATGATGTTCAGTTTGGTGCCCGACCCCTGAAAAGGGCTATACAGAAATATGTTGAAGATAAGATGGCAGAGGTTATCATCAAATCTGAAGTCAAAGAAAATGATAAACTCGTGGTGGGAATCAATAAAGAAAATGAAGAAATTACTATTTCTGTATCAAAATCAAAGAAACCGCAAAAAAAAGAGAATGTATAACTGATTAAACAAGATAGTGATCAAAGCAGGTATCAACAGGTACCTGCTTTTTTCATGCCGGTTCACCGTGTAAATCAAAAACATCTGCCCGGGTAATCAGTATATCATAAAACTGACCCACCTTTATTTCGGGATTAAGACAAGCTGAAACGAGTACCTCATTATCAACTTCTGGTGAGTCAAGTTCCGTTCTTCCAATGAAATAATCACCCTCCCTCCTGTCGATAATTGTTTTAAAAATTTCACCTTCTTTTGCCTCGTTTAGGCTTTTGGAGATATCCTGCTGAATGTTCATAAGTTCACCGGCCATCATCTCTTTATCCGATGAGCGTATCTCATCCTTGTATTTGCGGTAACTTACCGTATCTTCCTCATGTGAATAAGTAAATACTCCAAGTCTTTCGAAACGGGTTTGGAGGACGAATTCTAACAGTTCCCTGAAATCTTCCCGGGTTTCTCCCGGGTGCCCGACCATCAAGGTAGTTCTTAAAGCGATACCGGGAACTTTTTCCCTTATTTTATGAATCAATTGAAGGGTTTTCTCCTTATTGATTCCTCTTTGCATTAAACGAAGCATATTATTGCTGATATGTTGAAAAGGGATATCAAGATATTTACAAATTTTCGGGTTTTCCCTCATTTGATCCAATATAAGAACAGGAAACCCTGCCGGGTAAGTATAATGTAACCGAATCCATTCTATTCCGGAAATCAGGGAGAGTTCATCCAACAATTGAGGCAAAAGCTTTTTTCGGTGGGTATCATAGCCAAAATACGAAAGATCCTGCGCGATCAACATCAGTTCTTTTACTCCATGCAATGCTAAATATTCAGCTTCATGGACGATATCCTTGATTGACCTGGACTTATATTTCCCCTTGATAAGCGGGATGGCACAAAATGAACATTTCCTGTTACACCCTTCAGCAATTTTAAGGTAAGCGTAATGCGGTGGGGTTGTAACCATTCTTTCATTCTCGATTTCAGCCGAATAAGGAATACCGAGTGCCGCAATGATATTCTTTAGTTCATATGCTCCAAAAAAGCCATCCACTTCATGTATAAGTTCCTGTAAATCTGACTTATATCTCTCAGATAGACAACCCGTCACGAAAATTCTTTTGAGCCGGCCCTCTTTTTTGGCTTCCACTGCTTCAAGAATGGTGTCTATAGATTCCTGTTTGGCATCCAGAATGAATCCACAAGTATTAATAATTATGGTATCTGCCTGGTTTATATTATCCACGGCACGGGCATTCACATTAGCTTGTTCCAGTTGACGCAGGAGGTACTCGCTATCCACGAGGTTTTTAGAACACCCGAGTGTAAGCACGTGGATGTTTTGTCTTTTTCCTGTCATTTAATAGTTTTCTTATCGCGTAAACAGGGAATCCACGAAAGCCGTTTTATCGAAAACCTGTAAATCTTCCATTTTTTCACCAATACCGATATATTTAACGGGAATATTAAATTGGTCGGATATTCCCAGGACAACTCCTCCCTTCGCTGTACCATCCAGTTTGGTAAGGGCAATCGCGTTTACATCAGTTGCCTTTGTGAATTGTTTTGCCTGTTCAAAAGCATTCTGTCCTGTTGAGCCATCAAGAATAAGTAATATCTCATGAGGAGCATCAGGTATAACTTTCTGCATTACCCTTTTTATTTTTGATAGCTCATTCATAAGATTCAGTTTGTTATGCAACCGGCCGGCGGTGTCGACAATTACTACATCGACATTGGTTGATTTTCCCGAGTTGACACTGTCGAAAGCCACGGATGCCGGATCAGCACCCATTTTTTGCTTTATAATATCCACGCCAACCCGTTCAGCCCAAAGTGATAATTGTTCAACTGCCGCGGCCCTGAAAGTATCAGCGGCCCCGAGTAATACCCTTTTCCCGGCATTCTTAAAATGGTAAGCGAGTTTACCAATGGTGGTAGTTTTTCCTACACCATTTACCCCCACAACCATAATGATGTAAGGTTTATGAGGAAGAGGAGAAGAAAAATCAATTTTAGGACCGGTATCATTCTCTTTTAACATGGCCCCGATCTCTTCTTTGAGTATATTGTTTAATTCGCTCGTGTTCAGGTATTTATCACGAGAAACCCGGCTCTCGATCCTGTTGATTATCTTAATAGTAGTATCCACGCCAACATCAGAAGTGATCAACACTTCTTCAAGTTTATCCAATACCTCTTCATCGACAGTGGAACGGCCTGCAACAGCCCTGGAAAGTTTTTTGAAAACACTTTCCTTGGTCTTTTCAAGTCCCTTTTCCAGTTTATCGGTTTTCTTTTCTTTTGAAAAAAGTCCCATATATTAAATAATGTTATATATAAAAAAAGCCTTCTTCGTTCCAACAAAGAAAGCTTTTTCAACAAAATATGTAAATATCTTTATTTTTTCTGAAAAAAGTCTTTAATATGATCGTTATGCACGATCTCTTCCTGGAACGCGTAACTTCCGGTTTTATCAGACTTTGTCATTTTTATTACTCTTGAAAAATTCTTACCGGATCCTTTCTTTAATGTTGCTACTACTTTCTTTGCCATAGTATTTCAATTTTACTTAATTTCTTTATGAACAGTATATTTTTTCAAAATAGGGTTGTATTTTTTTATTTCCAGTCTTTCCGGCGTATTCTTTCTGTTTTTGGTAGAAATATACCTTGAAGTACCAGGCATACCACTATTTTTATGTTCCGTACATTCTAAAATTACCTGTACCCTGTTTCCTTTTTTAGCCATTGCTATTTACAATTTAATGGGTTTAATAATCATACCTTGGCGGTAATAATTCCTTTTTCTTTTGCTTCTTTTAATGCCGAACTCAGTCCTTTTTTATTAATAATCCTTATTCCCTTGGCTGATACTCTCAGTGTAATGTACCTGTCCTCTTCCGGCAAATAAAATTTCTTATCGAAAAGATTGGGTAAAAATGTTCTTTTAGTCCTTCTTTTCGAGTGAGATACGTTGTTTCCAACAATCATTTTCTTTCCTGTTATCTGGCAAACTCGTGACATTTCAAATTATTTATTATAAACCTTGTTTTTAACAAGTCGCAAAATTCGGCAATTTTATTCAAATAATCAAAGAAATAGGGTTAATTTTTTAATTGTTTTTCGGATATCTGTTTTATCATCTGATCGAATAATAAAAATTCTCAGGAAAATCGAGCTAACGAATGCATCCATTAAGTTTGCAAAAATTTTAAAAGCATTGCCAGTCCCGACATTACTGTTCTCTCAATATTTCTAACCCTGTCATTCCCGAAAAAATATTTTCTGGCCTCTACCCTATCCCGCGAAGCAACGGCAATCCATACGGTACCAACGGGTTTCTCCAGTGACCCGCCACCCGGGCCGGCGATTCCCGATGTGGCAATCGAATAGTCAACCTTCAGATAATCAAGTACTCTCTTCGCCATTAACATTACTACTTCTTCACTTACAGCTCCTTTATTTTCAATAATTTCAGGATCAATGCCTAATATTCCGGCTTTGATCTCGTTCGAGTAGGCAATAATTCCTCCCTTGAAATATTCTGATGATCCAGCCACGGTTGTGATTCTTGAAGCAATTGCCCCTCCCGTGCAACTTTCTGCAAGTCCTAGAGTTTTTTGCATCTTCCTGAGAAGATCGCCTACCAGTGTTTCAAGGTTATGATCTTCGTAGCCAACTATGATATCAGAAATAATTTGATGCATTGATTCAACCTGCTTTTGCAGTATATTCATTGCTTCGTTCCCGAAAATCCCGCGGGCAGTTAAACGAAGCTTGACCATTCCGGGTGAGGGAAGATAAGCCAAAGATACCTGTTCGGGTAATTGCTTTTCAAATTCAGCCAGTCGCCCGGCTATTATTGATTCAGGTTCTCCATGGGTTAAAATTATTTTATGCCAGATGTCGGCTTTTATCCCGGAGATAATGGCGGGTAAAACCTCCTCATTTACAATAGCTTGTAATTCAAATGGTACTCCGGGCAAGAAAATGTAAGTCGCGTTTCCTTTTTTCATTTCAATTCCAGGCGCTGATCCCAGGCTGTTATTGTATAGTATTGCTCCTGCCGGTACCAGGGCCTGTTGAACGTTGTATTGATTCATGGCAATACCCCGGGACTCCATTTGCTTTCGTAATTTTTCAAGGATTGTTGAATCTTCTATCAGGTCAACCTTGAAATATTTACCGATTGCTTCCCTGGTCTTATCATCTGAAGTAGGTCCTAATCCCCCGGAAACAAAAATAAAATCAACATCTGAACACAAATCCAATGCTTTTTCGATGACAGGGTATGTATCACCTACTGAAATAATTTGTATTACTTCAATTCCTACCTTGTTTAATTCTGTCGCGATGAAAGCGGCATTACTGTCTACAGTTTGTCCGGTTAATAATTCATCGCCAATTGTGATAATTTTCGCGAGCATAAACTCCATGTATTTGTCCGGTACATCAAAAGTAAAAAAAGCAAGTCTCATGACTTGCTTTTCTGAGCGGGAAACGGGGATCGAACCCGCGACCCTTAGCTTGGGAAGCTAATGCTCTACCACTGAGCTACTCCCGCCTGTTATTTCGAAGAGCCTCTCACGGGACTTGAACCCGCGACCTGCTCATTACGAATGAGCTGCTCTACCAACTGAGCTAAAGAGGCTTAAATGTATTATAAGCCATAAAGCCATTCCCGTGCAAAAATAGAAAAAAACTTTCAAAAATCATTTATAGTAAATATAAACATCCATGATAAAAAAGCTTAACACACCAGCGAGCACGATTATCAAAAATGGATATTCCCTTTCTGCTAACAGGCAGGCAGGCATCTGACCAGTGAAAAACAAATTATAAAGAGAAAGATATATTTTACAACTGACAATTCAAAAAATATCAATGATTGGCGCCAGACCTGATAACAATTGATAACTCATGGTTTCAATTCTACCTCGTCAATTATTAATAACTATCAATCATGCTGATAATCTCTATTCCCTATCTTTTTCAAATGCCGTATTCTCTTTAACAAGGGTGGATGAGAGTAATAGAAAAACACGTAGGCAGGGTGCGGTGTCAGGTTGCTCAGGTTCTTTGAAGAAAGTTTTTTGAGTGCAGAAATAAGCGGTTCAGGTTTATATTTTTGTCCCGCGAATTCATCGGCCTTATTTTCATTGTACCTGCTCATCTTATTCATGAACAATCCCATAATGATAGACAATGGAGTATATAAAATGCCAAAAGCGATGAGTGCCAGGTGGAAACTGTGCTGTTCCGCACCAAGAGCTTCAGACAAGACAGGGTGAGCAATAAACACAGAAAGAATGAAGAATGTCAAACCGGTTTGTAATATAGAGGCGATCATTCCCAGGGTTATGTGATTTTTCTTGTAATGCCCGATTTCATGAGCCAGAACGGCTACTATTTCATTATTGGTTAAATCATTAATCAATGTATCAAACAAAACAATTCTCTTTTTCTTTCCAATCCCGCTGAAATATGCATTGGCCTTGGTTGAGCGTTTAGAACCGTCGATCACGAAAATATTGTCTAGTTTAAATCCGGCCTTTTTGCTGAATGTTTCAATTTCATTCCTTAACTCCCCTTCTTCCAGGGGTGTTTGCTTGTTAAACAATGGAACGATAAGAGTGGAATAAAACATTGTAATAAATAACATGAAGAAACTCACCGCGATCCACGCGTAAATCCAAAACATCTCCCGGGTAACCGTGTAAAACCATATAATCAGTGCAAAAACACCTCCTCCAATTATGGCAGAGAGCATCCAGCCTTTCAGTTTATCCAAAATAAAAACCCGTGGGGTAGTTTTATTAAACCCGTATTTTTCTTCGATAACAAAAGTGTCGTATACCGAGAATGGCATACCTATTAAATCAGCGGCAAACATTAAAACCCCGAAAAAGATCAAGGCCGTCCAAACCGGGTGATCAACGAATTCCCTAACCTGAACATCAAGCCAGGCAAACCCGCCAAAAACTATCATGGCCAGTATTAGCAAAGTGTTCAGTGTACTTGTAATGTATGATAATTTCTCGTTATCCTTTTTATATTGTTGCTGTTTACTGTATTGTTCACTATCGTATACATCTTCCAGCTCAGGCGGTAATTTGGTAGATATTTTCCTGCTGTTCAGCCAGGATAGTATTCTTTCTACAAGATACCCGGCTACTATTATCCCAATTATTATATAAAAGATTATCTTCTCCATTTAATGGTCTTTCCTTGAAAAACTACAAAACTAACTTTTTTTTCCTGAAAGGTAATAATGTAACAAAATATTTAATGTATTTTTTAGGCAGCTACCCTGAACTGGCCAGTACTGTGTATCGCGAACCACACAACGCAACATTTCATTAATCATTCTTTTACATAGAATTAACAAGAATGAAAACAATATACCAGGAATTAATAATTACTATTGCGGAAATGTCACATTACTAACAGGGAATCGTACTGAGCGAATAGTACTAAACCTTGTTATATTTTAAAAAAAAGTCTGTATATGAATCGTTTTCAATTATCTTTAAAAGCTAGATTAATCGCAACAGCAGGATTTATTTCATTGATTCTCGCTTCGATAGGAGTTGTAACCAATTTATTTTTAAGTGATTTCCTGCAGAAATACGTACTCATGTCCAACGTGAAAGCTTTGTTAAGAAGTGAACTGGAATTACGGCAAACCGAAAAGAATTTTCTTATAGAAGAAACTATAAATCCTGATTTTTATGTCACCGGTAACAGCGAGTACGTTGATCAATTTAACTTTTTGTTTATGGAAGTCAGAAACAAACTGGATTACCTGAAGACATCAAGGTTAGTCAATCGTTTGGATTTGAATATGCATCTGAGAGAGATTGAAAGAAATTTCGAGGAATACAATTCCAATTTTCATGATTTTGTAAAACTGATTATGGAGAAAGGTTTTAAAGATTTCGGGGTCATCGGGGAAATGAGAAATCAGATACATTTTGTTGAGGAGGTTGTTAATGCCAAACAAGATCTTTTTCTGAACCAAATGATGTTGACATTAAGACGTCACGAAAAGGATTATCTATTAAGAAAAGATTTGAAATACAGGGAAAAATTCAGGCATGAAAAGGATAAATTTGTTAAAACACTTGTAAACCCTCCCTATGATCAATGGAAAGAAAGTGAAACCCTCGTTGATGCACTGCATAAATACCAGGATTTATTTAACATGGTGATTGATTATGATACGCAAATTGGTCTGACAACTAACCGGGGTATTTTGGGCAGGCTTTCACTCAATATCCGGAAAATCGATAAATATGGTGGTGAAATCCATGATGCGGTGTACAAGAACTTTAAAGAAGAAATTAGCAAGAGCAAAGCTGGATTATTCATAGTTACCTTTTTGCTTTCCGGTTTAATTATGCTCGTGATTTACCGGATTTCAAGGAGAATAATTCATAGTTTAAAGCATCTAAGAGCTTACATCCTTCGACTTGGCAGGGGAGAATTGCCCGATCAAATAGAAATTAAGACCAGGGACGAGGTTGGTGAAATGATTGAATCTATCAATATACTGGTACAGAACCTGAATAACACGCGTGATTTCGCGATCGAGGTAGGAAACGGGAACCTGGAAACTGACATTAACGTGTTCAATAACGAGGGTGAACTGGGAAGTAAACTCGTGGAAATGCGTGAAAAATTGCTTGAACTATCCAAGCAGCAGGAAAAGCAAAAACTGGATGAGAAAAGAAGAAGCTGGGCAAACGAGGGAATGGCTATTATTGCCGATATTCTCAGGAAAGATCATGCCGATATGAGAGAGCTGGGTTTCGTGGTGTTGAAAACCCTGGTGAATTATATTGATGCTGTACAGGGAGCCTTATATATTACAGATGAGAAGGATAATGCCAAAATGCTTGAACTGGTGGCCACCTATGCTTATAACCGGAGAAAATTCAGGGAAGATAAAATAGCATTCGGGCAGGGCCTTGTAGGTAGTTGTGCTGTTGAAAAAGAAGCCATTTACATGACAGAAATTCCCGGGGATTATCTTACAATTACGTCCGGACTGGGTGATGCATCCCCGGACTGCCTGCTTATCGTTCCCCTTAATATTGAAGAAGAAGTGTTGGGAATATTGGAGATTGCTGGTTTTAAAGAAATTGAAGCTTACAAGCGGGATTTCATTGAAAAGGCTTGTACCAGTATTGCTTCCTCGATTCAGTCCGTGAAAATCAGTCAACGTACCAATGAATTATTGAGACAACATCAGGAGCAGGCAGAGGAATTAGCACAAAAAGAAGAAGAAATGCGTCAAAACATGGAAGAACTCACTGCCACGCAAGAATCGATGTCCCGCAGGGAAGCTGAACTAATCAATGAAATACAATCCCTTAAGAATAAACATCAACGAGAAATTAAACAACTCAGGGATTATATTAATGATTCAGAACCCCCCGTGCAAAAAAGAGAGGTTGAGGAATTGGACTAAATTCAGATAAACGATTCAACAATTCACCATTAAGTATTTTTCCCTCAGGTTTTCATTCCACCACAAACTGTCAGTACCTGACCTGTAACATACGAGGATAATTCTGAAGCGAAGAAAAGTGCCACGTTGGCGACATCATCAGGTGTGCCTCCTCTTCTTAATGGTATTCCTTTTACCCATTCCTTTCTTTGATCGTCTGACAGTTGAGCGGTCATATCTGTTTCAATAAAACCGGGAGCTATCGCGTTGCATCGAATATTCCTGGAACCCAGTTCCTGTGCAATGGACTTGGTAAAACCTATCATGCCGGCCTTTGATGCGGAATAGTTTGCCTGCCCGGCATTTCCTGCCACGCCTACTACCGAACTCATATTAATGATGGAACCTTCTTTTTGCTTCAGCATGTATTTTTGCACGGCCTTGGTAAAATTGAATACAGATTTCAGGTTGACCTTTATCACGGCATCCCATTGATCTTCAGTCATACGTAATAAAAGTGTATCTTTTGTTATCCCGGCATTGTTCACCAGGATATGAATAGCGCCAAAATCCCCGATAATTTGATTTGTTACTTTTTCTGTATCCTCGAAATTGCTGGCGTCCGAGGCGTATCCAATTGCCTTCACACCTAAAGCTTCAATTTCTTTTTCTACCGCTTTCATGTTGTCATCATTTTTCAAATCGGTGAAAGCGATATTGGCTCCTTCCCTGGCGAAGCGAAGTGCTATTGATTTACCAATTCCACGGGCAGCTCCAGTAATAAGAGCAGTTTTTCCTTCCAATAATTTCATTTGTTTTCAATTTATTAAGGTTACTTATTTTTTCATGGCTGCTTTCATGGTTGAGCCAATATCAGCGGGGGACTGAACAACATGAATACCCGACTCTTCCATAATTTTCATCTTGGCAAAGGCAGTATCTTCTTTTCCTCCTATAATTGCCCCGGCATGTCCCATGCGCCTGCCCTTTGGTGCCGTTTGCCCGGCAATAAACCCAACTACAGGTTTGGCACTATTCAACTTGATCCAGCGTGCAGCTTCAGCTTCCATGTTACCACCAATCTCTCCAATCAAGATTATGCCTTCCGTTCCTGGATCATCCATCAATAATTTAACGGCATCTAGCGTGGTAGTACCAATAATTGGATCTCCACCTATTCCAATACAGGTTGATTGACCCAAGCCTATCTTGGTTATTTGATCAACTGCCTCGTAAGTTAAAGTGCCGGAGCGTGAAACAATACCAACAGATCCTTTTTTATGAATAAAACCAGGCATGATACCCACCTTAGCCTCTCCAGGGGTAATTACACCAGGACAATTTGGGCCGATAAGTCTTGAATCCCTGACTTTTAGATATTGTTTAACTTTTACCATATCCTGGGTGGGTATTCCCTCTGTAATGGCTACAATAACTTTTATACCGGCATTCGCGGCTTCCATGATGGCATCTGCAGCGAATGAGGGGGGTACAAAAATTACCGATACATCCGCGCCGGTTTCTTTAACAGCATTAGCCACCGTGTTGAAAACAGGTTTGTCAAGGTGCATTTGTCCTCCTTTACCGGGGGTAACTCCTCCAACAACGTTGGTGCCGTATTCAATCATTTGAGAGGCATGAAAACTACCTTCACTCCCGGTTATTCCCTGTATAATAACTCTCGATAGCTTGTTAACCAGAACACTCATAAATTTTACTTTTTTGAGATTTCAAAAGTAAAACTTTTTGACCAACAAAAAAATACTGATCCTTCAAATAATTGACACGGGTCATGGTGTTAAGTAAAATGATACATTTATTCTATCAGGAGAATTCTGTTTTTAGCTGTTCCGTCCAGCTCTTAACTCTTTCATCATTTTTTGATTGCTGATTCTCAAAATCAAGGGCTAATCCCATGAACTTTCCTTTTCTTTCACCTCTTGATGATTCATAGTTATACCCTTTAACTGGAGTAAACCCAACGATTTTTGCCCCCTGATCTTCAAGGATATCACCTAATATACCTAATGCATCCACGAAGTTTTCAGGATATCCCTTTTGATCACCCAGGCCATACATGGCTATTTTTTTTCCTTTGAGATCAATATCTTCTAATGCTGGTATAAATTCATCCCAGTAATTTGGTAATTCCCCGTCAAACCACGTGGGAACCCCCAGGATAAGATTATCATATGCAAGAAATTTTTCCTCGGTGATATCCTCTGCATTGACTTCTTCTACTGTCACATCTTTCAGGTTATTCTTTATTTTTTCGGCAATTTGTTTTGTTTTCACCGTGTTAAAACTATATATAAGCCCAATTTTTTTCATATTATACCTTATTTAAAATGTTTCACATGCGCTAAATTATATTAAACTTCTTATTTGCGGTAAATGACAGCAATAATATTAAACACTTGATTTTAATATCCTTGTTGAGAAATTTGCTTCATGGGCATTTATTGTGTTTAAAATATAGTTATGTTATTTGTTTTAAACATGTCCTTAACAGAAAGATTAAATTTAGCAATAAATCCCTCGACCTTGTCCGATAACTGGCGGATGAGGGTTTCACTGGTTTAATAATTCAGCAATTCTCGGGCTGCTTTTTCGATTCTTTCCGTGTCAGGTAAAATAGCCTTCTCGAGAATACGGTTGAAACCAACCGGTGTAAAAGGCGAACCAATCCTGCGAACCGGACCGTCCAGGTATTCAAAAGCCTCCCCGGTAATTAAAGCAGCTACTTCCCCTCCAAATCCGGCAAAAACTTTATCTTCGTGAACAACAAGAGCCTTACTTGTCTTTTTCACGGAGTTCAGAATGGTTTCCTTGTCCAGCGGAAGAAGTGATCTTAAATCAACAACCTCAATGGACGAGCCGGTATCTTTTTCGATATTCCCTGCCGCTTCCAGGCACATGTGCGTGGTGTTCCCGTAGGTTATTATTGTCATGTCGGTTCCTTCCTGTCTAATTCTGGCTTTTCCAAAAGGAACTTCAAAATCGTCAGGAACGGGTGTTGCTGCTTTCGGTGCATTATATAAGGCCTTGGGTTCCAAAAACATGGTAATTCCCTTGGAGCGAATGCTTGTTCGTAGTAATCCTGCCGCGTCATCCGCGAAAGATGGATAGACCACCCGGATGCCTGGTAAAGTTGTAAGCGCCCCCTCTATGGTTTGTGAATGATAGAGGCCACCGCCTATATAACCACCTGAAGCAAGTCTGATGGTTATATTAGGACTGAACTGGCCCTTAGTTCGCCAGTAATCATGTGATGTATCTACCAGTTGTTCCATGGCAGGCCAGAAATAATCAGCGAATTCCGCACCTTCAACCACTACACGAATTTTATCATTGTATCTTGACATGCCGTTGGCTGTACCCACGATAAAATCTTCAGCAATCGGAGCATTAAAAACCCGTTCTTTACCAAATTCCTGCTGCATTCCTTTTGAAACATTGAAAATACCTCCTTTTTCCTTGTTCGCGATATCCTGTCCCCAAAGATAGGTATCGGGATTGTGCCTGAATTCGGCTTTTAGGGTGCTGTTTAAGGCGTCAATAAATTTCACGGGGTCGCCGTTACTATCGTGGATTCCATCGGGATATTTGGAAGCATTGTAAGGCTCTGGTAAAACGAAATCATAAATCGAGGCAGGATCCGGGTCGGGTGCTGCCATACCTTTTTTATGAGCTTCTTTAACTTCTGATTTAACTTCTTCCTCTATTTGATCGATTTCTTCTTCCGTGAAACGATTATACCGTATGAGTAGACGTCGAAACTTCGCGAGGGGATCATATTCGGCCACGTAGTTTAATTCACCTTTATCGCGGTACAGATCATGCCGGTCCGAATTAGAATGTGAATGCATTCTCACGCAATTGGCTTGCACGATAGCAGGAATGCTATTCTTCAGCACGAATTCTTTTGCTTCTATCATCGTGTTCATCGAATCAAACACGTCTTTACCATTGCAATGGAAAATCTTAAGGTTCTTGAATCCTGAAAAATTATTGGCAACTTTACGATTGGCTGTTTGGTCGGCCTTGGGTACCGAAATACCGTATCCATTATCCTGAAATACAAATATCACGGGTAGTTTTTCCGTGGAGGCTCCATTAATTGCCTCGTAAACATAGCCTTCTGAAACAGAGGATTCTCCCTGAGAACTGATTACTACCCCTTTTTGGTTGTATCTTTTAAAAGCCCGTCCTAACCCTGTAGCATGTTGCGCGTGATTTCCTGTACAGGAGGATGTGTTATGAATATTCCACCCGGGCTTGGCAAAATGATTCGACATATGTCTCCCGCCGCCGGCGACATCGGTATCCTTTGAAATACCATTCAATATAATCTCTTCAGCAGTTAACCCGGCCGAAATATTCGTGAGCATGTCGCGGTAATAAGGAAATAAATGATCGGTTTCCCTGTCAAATACCTGTCCAATGGCCAGTTGTATCCCGTCGTGACCGGCAAATGGAGCATGATATGACCAACCTATCGCCTGTTTCAGGTAATTAGGAGCCCGGTTGTCAAGTGCTCTTCCCAATACCATCAATCTAAACCACTTGTAGAGTGTTTTTTTATCTGTTGTTTTTATACTGTGTGTTTTTGTCTTTTTAGCCATTTTCAATCGATTAAATCATTAAACCTTCAATTACAATTTTCTGTTTTTATCAAAATCTTCCAGGTAATCTGCTATTCTTCTCACGAATGAACCACCGAGAGCTCCATCAACAATCCTGTGATCATAGGAAAGCGAGAGAAACATTTTGTGCCTGATCGCGATGACGTCTCCCGCCGGGGTTTCAAGAACTGCCGGTTTTTTCTCTATTGACCCTGTTGCAAGAATAGCTACCTGGGGTTGATTAATAATGGGGGTTCCCATCACGTTGCGGAAGGTTCCGAAATTAGTAATAGAAAATGTTCCTCCTTGTATTTCATCGGGTTTGAGCTTGTTGTTCCTGGCAGCAGTTGCCAGTCTGGCAAGCTCATGCGCTATGCCAATCAGACTCAACTGATCTGCTTTTTTTATCACGGGAACTATCAGGTTGCCATCGGAAAGGGCCACGGCTATTCCAATGTTAATATCCCTTTTAAAGATGATATTTTTACCGTCAGTAGAGGAATTAACCTGTGGAAAATCTCTCAGTGCCTTTGCCACGGCCTCAATAAATACCGGCATGTAAGTAAGTTTGATCTTTTCCTTATCCTGGAAATCATCCTTCATCTGATTTCGCCACTGTACCAATTCGGTAACATCAGCCTCTACCATGGAAGTTACATGAGGGGATGTTTGTACTGATTTTAGCATGTGATCAGCTATCAGCTTTCTCATGCGATCCATTTCTCTTATCTCATCACCTGCACTCACCGAGGGTTGAACAGTTGGTTTTTCACTGACCTTCCCGGGAGCGGGTACGGGTTCCTGAACCGGTTCAGCCTTTCCTTGCTTTCTTTTTTCAAGATAATCCAGCACATCCTGTTTTCGCACTCTACCCTCGTGCCCCGTTCCTCGAATATTTTCCAGTTCATCATTACTTAGGTTTTCCCTGGTCGCGATAGAGCGCACAACGGGCGAGTAAAACCTGGTCGAATCTCCCCTGGAGGCCCGAGATTTATCAAGGTTTTCTTTCCCAGGTTCTTCAATTTCAGGGTTTTCATCACGCTTAAGCACCTCTTTTTGTATGACTTCTTCTTCCTGTGTCTCGGCAGTGGATTCACCACTCATATCTATAATGGCAATTACTTTTCCTACTGCAACGACATCATTTTCCTTGAAAAATACTTCTTTAATGATACCACTAACGGGAGAAGGAATCTCTGAATCCACCTTATCAGTAGCAATTTCCAATAATACATCATCTTCTTCTACTGTATCACCCGGTTTTATAAACCATTTGGTAATAGTTGCCTCTTCGACACTCTCGCCCATCTTGGGCATAACTACCTCAAATTTTGACATTTCTAAATACTATTATAAGTTTTTAACATTGCAAATATACTCAATTTAATTTTTATTTAAAATCTTTCTAAATAAAGAATAAATTGAAATTATCATATTAATTAAAAACAACAAAGGCTTCAGAATGTTTAATGAAAATAGTTTCCAGTTTCATGATAACAAATGATATAACTGGAATTCAATAAAATGTTGATGAAGATATGATCCTGGAAAACCGATTTTGGAGAGAATAAAGAATTAGATAAGACATTTAACTTACAAATAATATAGATTTAATCAATATTAAAGTTCAGTTTTCTTAACTCTTTGGCTTCTATTTCAATTTGCCATGCTGTTTTCCAATCAAGACCATGATCGTAATTATGAGCAAGTTCACTTTTGCAATTATTGCATAGAGTTTGAGAATCTAATTTTTTATTACAACGGGGGCATTGTGTTTGAATGTAACCTTCTTGTTTCATCCTGGTGTGTTTTTACGGCAACATGTTCTATATTTCATTCATACGGAAGTTATTCACGAGGGTTTCATACTAAACATCAATTTCTTTTAATGAAGTCATAAAAAATTCATTAATAATATACTAATAACGATACAATATTTATTAAACAATTCTATATTTCACTGCCCGGATTTGAATCTGAAAAATTGTGAGGAGTCAATAAATTTTCATCATCTTCCGCCTGGTATTCTACTCTTATTAAAACAGGCTCTTGCTGTGGTAGTTGATCGTGAACGGGTGGATATTTTTCCCTGCCTGCCATGTAAACGGAAACATCAGGATATTTAGCATATACGAGCAAGCTGCAAAGATTTAAAATTTTTGGCCCGAGTGGTGCGATAACAGCATGACTGGTACATCTCAACGGTAAAACGATATCGGTAATTATTTTTTTTGTTTCGAAAGGATTGCCAGCAGGATAATAAAATATATTCTCGGTTGGTACTTTTTTCAGTAATTTTTTATTTAGTTTTTTTACAGTACAAAAAAAATCGGGATCAAAGGCCGGATCGCTTATAAGAACTCGTAACTTGTCGGGTTTAAAAGCATCGATAATCTTCATTGCTGCATCCTGATGGTAGCCCAGGCCAAGTATTAAGGATAATGGTTTTCTCTTGTCGTTGATTTTCTCGCGCCCAACCATTAATTCAGGAATAAATGAAGTAATTCCTTTTTGCGCGGGTGGAAAAAAACGCGAAGGTGTATAAACATAAGTTATAAAAAGTCTTTCCTGTGCGTTATCATTTTTAATCAGGTAATTAATGATGGCGGCATTCCAATTGGGAGAAATGCAGGAATAGTCAATCAGGATCTCGTTGTTCCTGCAAAACCCGCTATTGCATAGTGCATCGAACAACATGTGAATAAATTTTTCGTCAAGATCGATGGGTAATGTTATTTCATTGGAATTACGCTGCACCAAATCTCTAATAATATTTCCGATTATGTCAGCGGGAGGATTATACCCGGGAGATATTTTCACTCGGGCTGTCGCGTTTGGCTTAAAATTATCCCTGAAAAATAAAGATCTTTGGGTTTTATTATCCCCGTACAGGAATAGATCGAAAGATATATTCCGTAAAGAGTTTAAATCAACTTGTTTGTTATCAACAAATTCCATCAATCAGGGGCTGCGGGTACATTCCTTATACGGGAAACTTTCTCAGAAGTTTCAGATAATGAATTCTTGTCTGAATTATGAAAAAAGTCTTATCGAATAGCAAGGAGATCTCTTTCGGGCCATTTGTCAAGTGCATACGTTGCCCTGAACATGTTTCTTGAGACTACACTGTGAATTCTGGATTTTAAGGGCGTGCTTGTATTCACGAGAACAATCCATATTATATTATTATTTTGACGAACAACGAGCGCTGAACTTCCAGTTAATGTACCGGTTCTCCACCAGGTTCCCCTGTTATCTGTACCTCTCCATCCCATTAACGTGTACCGGCTACTCGTAGGGGTAACCATTAGTTCAAGCGTTTCTTTACTCAGAATATCCGCGACTTCCTGGTATCCATCAACCGATAGAACAAATTTCATCAAATCTGCAGTTGTTGATACCCATCCGCCCGCGGCCCCGAGCAATTCAATATTATTTCCACCATAAACCCGGGGATAATATTCATCAAAAGTATCAAAACCCAGTGTTTTTGGTGTTGTTGATGCCTCGTAATATTTTACCTCCCGTGGAAACTTATCCTCGTAATATGATTTTCCCACGTGCATATCATAAATATCCAGCGGGTGTAATATCTGATTTTTTACATATGCCTCGTAATCCTGTCCTGATACCTTTTCAATAATTTCACCCAGGATAATATATCCCAGGTTGGAGTAACTGTAAACTGTTCCCGGGTTGTATCTTAATCCTTTTCTCAGGGCATATGCTATCAGGACTTCCTCCTGGAGTGGCAATTCTGCATGCATCACCCTGGCTATAACATGAGGCCTGAAAACAGGATCTCCCTGTATCCTGCTCCACCCGCCTGTATGTCTTAAAAGGTGTTGAACCGTGATCCTTTCGAATCTTTTATCATTGTAATGAAGGTAAATTGAGTCTTTCAATATACCGTGGAGGCCGAAAACACGGTCATCCAGTTCAAGCCTGCCTTCTTCAACCAATTTAAGTACAGCCGTGGCAGTAATTAATTTTGACACGCTCGCAATTCGGAACAACTTGGTCGGGTCAACAGGAACATTAGCCTCGATATTGGCATAACCATACCCGTTAACATATACCAGTTTTCCTTCTTTTGCCACAGCAACAGAAGAACCTACAATGCCATATTCCTGCATGAAATCAATAATAGCATTATCAATTTCTGTCTTTCCCCTGCTGTTAAGCTGGCTATTCTTAATAAGTTCAGCATAAGATTTTTTGCCGCTGGCAGTTTGATATAAATCTTTTTCTGAAATTGTTGTATCAATTCTCCCGGGAGAACCTTTGTCAGAAAAACTCACGGTAATCTCCCAGAAAAAGAAAACAACAAAAAATATTGAGGTAAGTATTATTTTATAATTCATGGTTCGAGGTTTGAATTTTATAAAAAAAGCACTATATCAAAACCAATACCAAGATTTCTTAGATCCTTTAGGTTTAAATATTTAAGTATGTAAATATTATCTTATTTAGATTATATAAAAATAACATACACAAACGCGTTGCAAATATATGTCAAATAAATTGAAGATTCATAAATGGAAATATCAACAAAAATACATAGTTATAAACACCATTTGTGTTCCTTTATTGATGGGCAATACAGAAGAATTCAACTTGACTGTAAAATCCTGCGTATATTCCTTTTGTAAACTAAAAAATCAAGTTGACCCCAGAAATGAGTATGATAGTTGAAAAATTTGAGAGATTAATCAAAACGGAAAAATATCATGTAGGTATAATTCCAAACATGATAACATGTAAAGTGAAAGCTAAAACAAAATATATTTTCGTTTTAAGATATTATTTCTTAATGATTTACGATCATTAATAATGTAATAAAATTCCTCGATATCGCGAGTAAACTGCTTTTTGTCTTCTGGTTTCAATAATTCAAATCCATGAACGAGTTCAAGTATTTCTGCTTTCCTGGAATTATAAAAATCAATAACCGGTAAAATCTTTTTTCTCGATGGAATATCTGGTTTAAAAGTTCGCCTGGGTGCATGTCGATCAGTTCCCCGGGCGTTGGGTAAGCGATAAGGAATACCCACGATACCGGCAAAATCAAAATCGAAGGGCACCGGATGTGGAGGTTCAAGGGGATCATTGAAGAAAAAACGGACATTATGGTAAATTTCAACAGACCAGTCAATGTTAATAATCATATATTGAAAAAAAGCCAGTTTCAGGTAGGTATCCTGGTTCATATTCCCCGCGGTTCCTTTTTTAGAATCAATAATTTTCCCATTTAGTCGTTCTTCGAGGTGATTATTATTCTCGATAAAAAAACCATACCGGGTTATCTCTTTCATGTTTTCGTTCGCATCGGCATAAGTAATTTCTGCCAGTTGAACCTTGTAAGAGTATTCTGCTAAAATACTGTAAATCCTGTAAACCAGGTATTCTTTCAAAACATGCTGGTCAAAATCCCGTTCACCTGATTTGCAATGCGTGACCATCTTCAGTGATTTATATGGTGCAAAACAGGTGTTTTCTCTTATTTCTTTTTCAAATTTGAGTTTGAGAGGTGGAAAATCACAATTTCCTGATTTTCTTCTGAAATTTCCGCGGTTACGAACCAAAACCGGGATGGTACCATCGTAAGCCAAATTATTCATTGACCAGTTTAGAACAGCCGGAAAAAAATTTGTTTCTTCTGTTTGGTTTAATAATGAATCAAAGGTAGTTGTGATCTTTACATGTAAAACAGAATCTGAATCCCTGAATAAAGAACAGGTATCCTGCCGTGAAACCGCGGGTATTGATATGAAAAATTCCAGCAGTAATAATAATATAAAACGATTTAACATACGCTTACTTTCCTTGGATATAGCTGCTAATTATTTTATAATCATCATGACGACCAAAACATGATAAGCTGTTTTTACAAGTAGTAAAAATACAAAATTAAAACGGTAACAACCATGTAGAGAAAAGTTAAAGGAGCTCCTGCAGTAAAGAAATCTTTAAACTTGTATCCCCCGGGTCCGTATACCATCAGGTTGGTCTGAAACCCGATGGGTGTCATGAAATTGGCTGCTGAAGCATAGGCAACAATCAAAACAAAAGGCATGGGATCCAAATCAAGATTAATAGATGTTGTAAGTGAAATAGGAAAGATTATAGCTACCGCGGCTTTTGTGGTAATATAAGCTGCCAGGATACTGGTAATAAAGAAAATACCAAATAAAACCCCCAGTTTTCCAAGGGGAAGAAAAAATGAAATCAGTGAATTAGCCACCAGTTCAGCCGCACCCGATTTGATCATCGCTGTTCCCAGTGCCAGCGACATTACAATAATCAATCCCAGGTTATAGTCAATGCTCCTGGGAAGTTCCTTGGGATTCGTGATTTTTAACGCGAGAGAAGCCAGAATAACACTGATCAGTCCCATGAAAAGTGAAATAACATGGAATGCCGCCAGGAAAATTGATAATAATGTTCCACCAAGCAGCACAGCGATCTTGTATCCTTCCAACTTGACAAACCCCGAAACTTTTGAAAGAAAATAAAAATCCTTGGTATCTTTGGTTCTGTTCAGGAAATCTTCACCGGCAAAAACAAGCAGTACGTCTCCTGCCTTCAGCGTTATTTCCACGATTTTCCCGGATATTCTTTCACCGTTCCGGTGAACGGCAATTACAGCGGCATCATACTTACTGCGAAAATTGATATCCTTCACGGTTTTATTAATGATGGTAGAATTTTGTGAGACAACCACTTCCACCAGGTCGGTGCGTTTTCTTTTCTGCATCATTCCAACCTCCGGGAGGCTTAAGCCGGAATGAGAACGGATCAGTTCGGAGATATTGGAAGTATCCCCGGCATAAATAAGAACATCACCCCCTTGTAGGATGAATTTATCGGAAATAACCGGGATTTTTGAACCATTCCTTAAAACCTGAACAAGATATAGTCCCTTCATGTTTCTTAATCCGGATTCCTTCAATAATTTACCTATATATCTCGAATCATCGCGGATTTTTGCTTCCACGAGGTATTCTCTGCTTAACTCGCTAAAATCAGAGAAAACACCGGGGCGTTCCGGAAGCAGCTTATCCCCAACAAACAGCAGGTAAAGAATACCAAGAAAAATCATGGGAACCCCGGCTAAAGCAAAATCAAAGATGCGCAATGGAGGTAAGCCGGGGATGATGGTTTGATCAACCAGCAAACCATTAACTATCAGGTTAGTTGAAGTTCCTATCAGCGTGGCACAACCACCCAGGATAGCGGCAAATGAAAGTGGCATCAGAAACTTGGAAGGAGAAATTTTATTTCGTTCGCACCATGTATTAACGTAGGGCATCATCACGGCTACCAGGGGGGTATTATTCAAAAAAGCAGAAAATGTCGCGATTAAAACAGACATGCGACTGAGAAAACCCCTGTAACTGCGGGCATTACGGAAAATCCTGTCGAAAATAATCTCCACTACCCCGGTTGATTTTATAATATCACCAATGAGGAGAAGCATGACAACAACGGCAATCTGTTCGTTGGCAAAGCCACTTAATATTTCACCCGGTGTCAGCACTCCCATTACCCCCAGGAAGACAATGCCCACCATGAAAGTGAAGGAAGGTCCAAGTAGCTCTTTATAAAGGGATACGAGGATAAAAAGAATAACCGCGAAAACCAGTATCGTGTCAAAGTTTATCATTGCAGTCCCTTGCGTGAAACATTCAACAATAATAACCAAACCCTGAAAGATTTCAAAACAGATAAGGAAAATAAATGGATGAATGGGTGAAGAGGATTAAACAGAAACCGCGGCGAATTCATATTCTCGTATCCCAAAAAACTTATCAAGCAGTAATTAATTTTCTAATCCTGGGTACTTTTTATTGTGGATAAAATAAAAAAAAATATAAGATAAACACCATCTATCTAATTTTTTTTGATATATTTAATTTTTCATTCTGACGTTACATGGGGAATCAAAATAAATTATCAAGGATGTTGCAGATAATATTATATTTATCGGGCAACTATGGTCATTCAAGAAAAGAAATAGCAGAAAGATTTGGCATTAACGAAAGAACAGTGTACCGGTATTTGTCAACCTTTAAAGAAGCCGGACTGGTTTTGGAAGAAAAGGATGGATTTTACCGGGTAAACAAAGAAGAAGGAGAGGGAAAAACCATCGCCGACCTACTGCACTTTTCAGAGGAAGAAGCCTGGATACTGAGCAAGGCCATACATTCGGTCGAAGACAATAATATAATGAAACAAAACCTGGTAAAAAAGCTCTATGCTTTATATGATTTCGACAGGGTTGCAGAGTCCATAATAAAAAAGGAACAATCGGAGAACGTACACGAAATTATTAATGCAATTAAAGAAAAAAAGCAATTATTATTAAGGAGTTACAAATCTGCCAACAGCTCGGTTATAAGAGACCGGTTGGTGGAGCCCATAAAATTCACCACCAATTATATCTCCTTTTGGGCATTTGATCCAGAAAGTGGGGAAAATAAACTATTTAAAACATCAAGAATTGGCCGTGCAGTGATTTATAATAAAGACTGGCAGCATGAAAATTTTCATGATCCCGGGAATATGGATGTATTCAGGGTTAGCGGGACCGAAGAATTACCGGTTACACTAAGGTTAACTCTCAGGGCCTGCAGCTTGCTCTGCGAGGAGTTTCCGCTCGCGGAAAAACATATTACCACTATACATGAAAACGAGTATATATTTGAAACCATGGTTCATGGGTTCGAGGGAGTCGGAAGGTTTGTACTTGGATTGATGGATGAAATTGAGGTGGAAGAAACCACGGATTTTAAAAGGTTTTTAAATGGAAAATTGATGAAAAGAAAATTTTAGTAACACTGACACTAATTGTCACTAACATAGTTTATCTTGCGCATTATGCGATTTAAAATAACCATACAACCAGATAACGAAAAAGGAGATATTATTCTCCCGATGAATTACCAGTACGAGCTCTCATCGTTTATCTACCGCACGATTAACCGGGGTAATTCAGATTTGGCACAATGGCTGCACGAGAGGGGCTTTATAAAAGACAACAAGACGTTTAAGCTTTTCACCTTTAGTGGCCTTACTATTCCAAAATACAAGGTTTATGACGACCGGTTGATCATTCTGTCAGATGAGATATCCTTCGTATTATCTTTTTTTCCTGTTGAGTTGACAGAATCTTTTGTTTTTGGTATATTCAGGGACAAAGGTTTTTCTATTGGTGACAAAAAATCGAAAGCCAGGTTTACCATCAAGGGCATTGAAAGGCTAATAGATCCTTCATCGTTTAACAGCATGGAATTGGAAACCCTCTCTCCCATTGTCATCACAACGAAAAATCAATCAAATGTTAAACACCCCGTTTATCTCTCTCCGGAAGACGAGGGTTACAAGGATAAATTCAGGGAAAACCTAATGAACAAGTTTATAGCTTACAACAGTTACTACCAGAAAGAAGTAAGTCTGGATAATATAAAAGATTTTGATTTGCAGGTTTTATCGAAACCAAAATCAAAGCTGGTGACAATTAAGGTCGGAACCCCTGCAGAAGTAAAAGTAAGAGGATTTCAATTCAGGCTCAGGGTATCCGGACCACCCGATTTGATTAAAACAGGCTACTATGCCGGTTTTGGAGAGAAGAATTCGATGGGGTTCGGGTGTTGCGGGGGGGGATGATTAATAAAGTGTATTGCACTCCCAAAGGAGTATAATATTTTGAAAAAGTTACGTTCTTTGATATAGATAAAGCAAAAGATTATCATTATCTTTACATAAAATCTGGTTTTATGGTATACAAGCTCATCCTAAAAGAAGCTGAAGAAGGCGGATTCATTGGAATAGTACCTGAAATTCCGGGAGCCTTTACACAAGGTGAAACTGAAGAAGAAGTAAGGCAAAATATCAGGGATGCCATACAAATCCTGCAAGAGACCAGAATGGAGCTTGCTATAAATGATTTAGGCGAGACAGATTATAAATTAGAATTAATTGAAGTATAGGATTAGCCAATTTCTGATATTTCAAGTTCCCTGCAAATCAATTTACACAGAATATTCTTGATTTCTTTATGTCGTGGCACAGTTGCAGATTTCTTATTTGCAGGATTGTAGTACACAGAATGCTTCTTGCCTTCCCATAAAAGATAGCATCCATGTAATTTCAGGTGTTTAATTAAATCCTTTTGCTTCATCGTGTTAAAATTAGAAAATCCCCGGGATTTTTCCCGGGGTAGTAATCCATTGTGGTACGATTAAACTAAAATAAACAATTACTTAAAAATTTCAATTCCAAAATGGATTTTGCACAAAGATAGTGTATAAAATAGTAAATAATTAGTTTTGTTTAAACAATTACATAAAATGGTTTTAATTTTTATATTTGTATAATCATTCTGGCAAAATTTAAAACATGATACACGAAATAACAGAATTTATTGAGTATTTGGAAAAGGACAACCAAGACATCTTTTCAGAAAACCTTAAATTAAAAGAAGGATTTTATGCCTTTGTTGAAAAAGAAGGTGACGAATTGGTAATAAAAGATAAAAATGTATTGAAAGTTGATGACAAAACTGAAAAAAACAACATGTATAATTCATTTTTAGAAAGATATATCAACTCCGAAATGCTCAATGCAATGAAAAGTTTTAATTCCGGGCCTAAAGTTTTCATTGCTATCGGCAGTCCATTTGGAATAGCATTATCCGGGAAAGCTTATAAGGGAAATGCCCGGGGTAAGCTTAAAAATGCCGCTGATGCTTATTTCAAAGCTGCCCAAAAATATATTGATGCTGAGAATGAACAACACGTAAATTGGTATAAACAATTCAGACTATTTGTTGAATCAAAAATGTTTGATTTTCTGCAAAGCAATGAAGAATTCAATAAAGTGAAAGATGCTTATCTGTTCTGCTTTTTCCATAAGGAACCTTCTATTGAAGATTTTAAGGAAATCCATTCACGCTTTTTATCAGAAAAACTTTACAATAAAGATAAATATAATGTAAAATCCAGCGATGGGAAGATATATGGAATTAGTGACAGCCTAAGCGGGTTTAACGACAGCAAAGTATTTTTAAAACATCAAACAGCACCTGTTGAACTAAATTACAGGGTTAATGAAAATGAAGCTTTAAAACTTCACAAATTCTTCCGCCTACAGCAGAAAAACAAAATACTGCCTAACCCCATGCCCATATTCGTAGATGAAAAGGAATTAACCGAAGAGGCTGTTAAATTTTATAAACAAGATACAAAAAAAGGCCATAAGGAGATTATTGAGCATCTTTTAGAAGACAGGAAGGACGACTTACACAATTATTACCTGATCTATTTCCATAATGGTCAAAAAGGAAGCCGGATCGTTGATTTAGATTTTGTCCCGGTTTTTCACTACAAAATGGATAACATGCCTATTATTATGCCATTATTTAGAATGACCAGCAAAAAAGATGGAGAATTGCTAAAAGAATATAAGGTAGAGAACAGATTTGATTTCCAAAACAGAATTTTAAACATCATATTCAATAAACAATTAATACAGGAAACGACGAATGGGTTGTGGATTAAATACTTTGATGACCTGGATGTAAAACCTGAATATGGAGCTACAGATACAATTGTCAATTTGTTTTATAAATACAGAAAATCAATTTACGATTACATTTACAAATCAAGACAAGATTCAATAACCAATAACATGTTTCAGGACATAATGTCAAATTCGGTTATTGATGATATCATCCATGATGAAGAAAAAAACAAAACTTTCTCGATAAAAAATAAACTTAATATTTGGTTTAGCCTTTTCAATTTTTTCAATTATAATAAAAACGAAGAAAATATGGCATCAAAAGTACCGGAATTACTAGAAAAATGCAGAAAGGTCGCTAATAACGATGGCGAACATCTTTCTGATGACCCTAAAGAATTTGCATTCATGGCAGGACAAATTATTTACTTTTTACTTGATAAAAGTGAAAGCGCTAATAAAACTCATGCTTTGCTTGAACCTTTCTTACAGAAAACAAAAGTGAATCAATTACAAATAGCTATAAAAAACACAATTAATGCTTATAAACATGCTCTTGACTTTGGAAAAGGCAGGTTTGAAAGACTTTCAAAAGAAGTCCTAGCTTTTGAGGATGATATTAATCTAAAAGATTTACAACCGTTTTTGCTTGCTGGCTATTTTGCAGAACCAATTATATATGAAAAAAATAAGTAAGAACAAACATTAATAACTTCAAAAAATATAAATTATGACAACATTTAAAAATAGAGTTTTCGGGGCAGCTATGGTAAAAGCTGTCAATTCAAATTACAATGCCGATTTTAGCGGGCAACCGCGTACATTGCCAAACGGAATTGTTTATGCCACGGACAAAGCTTTTAAATACACCATAAAAAACTATTTGAAAGATATCTATACTGGCAATAGCAAAGGAGAATATGTATTCTATTTTAAAAGGGTAAATGAAGAAATAAATGCGTTAAGCCTTGAAGAAGCTTATAAACATTACAGAAAAGATTTTTTAAAGATAAATGAAGAAATAAATGCCAAAGATAAAACAAAAGCACTTGCAGAACTTTTGAAATGTATTGACGTAAGGCTATTTGGGGCTACATTTGCCATGAAAGCATCGGGCGGAAACATTGCCGTTTCAATACACGGGCCTGTACAAATTAACCATGGCATGAATCTATGGCATGAAAACAATATCTATTCTGAACAAATATTGTCCCCGTTCCGTAATCCGAAAGAAGAAAAGAAAAGCTCTGACGAAGAATTAAAACAAACGGGACAAACTACCATTGGCCGCCAGTCAAAACTTGAAGAAGGCCATTACCTGCACCATTTCTCTATTAATCCTAAAAACCTTGAAGAAGTTGTTTCCTTGGCAGGTGATAATGCACCGGATTTAACTGATGAAGACATTAATAAATTAAAGGAGGCCATGCGGCGCGGGGCAACTTATTATGACAGTTCGTCCAAGGCGGGAACTGAAAATGAATTATTGATTTGGGTACAATTAAATGAAAATTCAAAAATTGTGCTGCCCAATTTATCTTCATTAATCAAAATGGAAACCGGGAAAAAAGACGGGAAGGTAGTATTGGATTTGTCTGGTTTGTCTGATGTGTTGAAACAATTTGAAAACGAAATAGAAAAAACAGAGATATATAGGAACGAGGGGGCTATTAGTATTGAAAACAAGCCCGAAAGAGCTAATATTTTTGGTTTATAGGTAGTTAATTCTTATCCATTTTATGTATTATAACCATAACACATAAAAACAATATAAAATAATTCATTCTGTATTGATATGCAGAATATTGTGATATACTTTTTGATTACCAATTTCTTTATTATATTTGTGTTTTCGTATGGTATAATAAAGCGAATGGTAATAAATTATGACAAAAATTGAAACTATATTGTTACAGTATTTAACAGACACCGGGTTGGAGCTATTTACAAAAAAACAATTGATTGATCATATTGATTTATCTTCATATCAGTTAGAAATTGCAATTCGGAATCTAATGAAGAAAGATAAAATTATTCAACTGGAAAAAGGAAAATACGGAATATATGGATTCTCGAATCCCTATACAATTGGTTGTTTTCTTGCGCATAATTCATGTATATCATACTGGAGCGCCATGAATTACCATGGATTAACGGAGCAAATCCCCAATACAGTTTTTGTACAGACAGACAAACAAAAAAACAATAAGCAGGTACTGGGCGTACAATATCACTTTATTTGGCTTAAGCCCCACAAAATATTCGGATATAAAACGGAAGGATATGGAAACAATGCATTCAGGATAAGCGACAAGGAAAAAACAATCATAGATTGTTTTGACATGCCAAAATATTCTGGAGGATACCCGGAAATCATCAAGGCATTTTACAATGCCAGGTTAAATGTTGATAAAATGATAAGGTATTGCAGTA
>CAYRRV010000019.1:0-58691 GCA_964426725.1 uncultured Bacteroidales bacterium
GAAAAACCTACTATTCACCGTTATTTTTCAAGACAAAACAGGACACGAGGATGACAACGTGTGACAAAAGTATGCCATTTCATTTCTGATAAATAATAACACATAGATTATCAATGAATAACAGCATGCTTTAATCGCGAATTTTGTCATATCGAAATGCGTTTTGTTATAAGGTTTTTGATAGAAAAAATGAATGGGATGAACTATATTAGTAGAGAAAATAATTTCCGGAATAAATAAATCTTATAATCTATGAAAATTGATCGTGGAAATTTTGTTAAGTCAGGTTTATATGCAGGAATCGGCTCAACATTAATATCTGGTTCATGTTCACCTTCAAAAGATGATGTATCAATAGAAAATTCTGATAAATACAAGCACTTGGATGAAGTTCTTGCTCAACCTGTGTTAAACAGTGAATATTTCAAAGAACCAGTAATTAAAGAATTCTGTGATCAGCTTGAATACAAAGGTAATTACATGATTCGGGTACGGTCCAAAGATGGCGCTAAAAGGATGGTCTACCGAATACTTTTGCCAGGCAAACAAGTACGTTCCTGACATAAGATTAATGGATCAAAGCCCCCTCAAGCATCTGGTTTGCATATCATCCGTGGGCAACGCATCAATCCTGGAGGAATTAACAGGTAAAATGCCCCGAAATATAAAAATTATTACATCAACAAAATAAATTAGTTAACGAATTAAAACATTTAAATCATGAAAAAAATATTCATAATTGTATTTGCCTCCATTTTAATGGCACCTTTATTCTCCCAGCCCCAGCTTCCCCTGAATTATCAATTACGGCTTGAACCCGTTTGGTCAAGAGTCGCGGATGCCCTTGGTGAACCCGGTTCGGTAGAAAGCGCTGAATTTTCGCCAGACGGGAAATACATCGTGAGTGGCACGAAATATGATAATTCAGTCATCATGTGGCGTACTTCTGATGGTGCTGAGCTATGGCGTAATTACACGAAGGAGGAAATTGAACGGGTAGGATGGTCATCAGACAACAAGTATGTCGCCGCCGCCAGTGAAGATTACCTGGTTACTGTTTACGTAGCGAAGACAGGTGAGGTATTTAAAGTGCTGGAGCACAAACGCGGTATTGACGGTCTCACCTGGTCGCATGAAGGCAGTGTGCTGGCTACCGGTGAAGAACGGATGGAGATGGAAGATGGTACCACCAAAGGGTTCATTCGCATTTTTGATATGCCAGATGGAAAACAAATCAAAGAAATCAACTTCGGGAATACGGTAAATGAACTCTTCTTCACGAAAGACGATGCTTATCTTTTGGCAGTGGGTCACGGTGCAGTAAAAGTTTATAACACCGAAGACTGGTCGCTTGCGCAGACGTTAAAAATGGAACATTACACCATCTTTACCAGCGGCGTATTCTCCCCGGACGGGAAATATGTATTAGCGGTAGGCCAGGGTGGAACTTCACGCGGCAACTGTCATCTCTGGGAATGGAGAAGCGGTGAGCTAATTAAGTTCTTTAACCATACAGGTAAAAAGATTGAATCGGTATCCTGGCATCCCAATGGCGAGTATATTGCACATGCAGGCCATGATCCCTATATTTACGTTTACCGGGTAGCCGATATCAAAGAATTTGGCAACGATGCCATTCCTGTAGCCCACAAAGTATGGGCAGGTGATCACGCTGAATATATTGACTTTAATAAAGACGGCAGCTTTTTGGTGAGCGCGCATCAAAACGGGCTGGTCAAACTTTGGGTCTGGATGGGCGAAAATTCCGACCTGAATGCCAGAAGACACCAGAGGTTGAAGAAGCAGCAAACAGATGCAAAAAAAGACTAGTGTCATGTCAATGTAAAAATGGCCACCCGGGCATGCCCCGGGATTCGGGAGAAGTTACGCGTGCAACCGCAACCCACGAAGCTACCGGTTGCTAAGGTAATCACCTAGGGTGCACATCTTGAAATTACGTTCCCTGGTATAATTGCAGGAATTTTCAAAGAATACCTGCAATTCGATGTTTACAAGGGTTCGAATTTATTCAGACAAATGATCGTGGCAAAAACAGATCATCCCTCGGCAGCGTTTAAATATGATGCGGGACTTACCGGGATTCCTGTGAATGAATCATCCCGAATTGTATGGCGTGACCTGGCAAAACACTGGCAGGACTACCTGTTGGGGGGTGGCCCGTGGATAAAGTCCCTCGGTAGTGGTGAGCAGTAACCGTTTGATTGCTGCAGAAGTTAACGGCACCCCCATTGCAGCTTTCCCGCCCCCACATAGTTTTTACTGGGCAATGGAATCAGAGCCTATTTCATTTATTTTATTTTAATGACCTTGCGAAAAATACTTCCATCACTATTTGATGATTTTATAAAATATACCCCGGCCGGAACTTCTTCACCGCTATTATCTGTACCGTTCCAAATAAAATGTTTTTCATTTCCGTCCGTTTTATTAAGTTCCTTTACTAGTTGACCTGATTGATTATAAATCATTAGCGATGAGCCTATAGTAACAGGAATATCAATGTATATTTCCGTTGAAAACGGGTTCGGATAAATACTTGTTTCAGAAAATATATTCGTTGTTACATCTAAATTTTCATCATCAGAATTAACCGTGTTGCCCGGGTCTGATTCCTGGCTGAACCGGTTCATGGCGGTAACATAAACCTGATGTTGTTGTTGATCAGGCAATTCCAATGTAAATCGGGTGTAGGTTGTACCAAACTGGTCATATTTTTTCCCGTCAATATAAATGAAATACCCCAATACATCCGGGCTTGCTGAAGGATCCCAGTCAATGGAAAGTTCATTTCCAGATTTAGAAGTGATTTTCAAATTTTCAGGGGGTTCGGGTTTTAACAGTTCTTCATCGGGTTGAAAAACCGTGAAACTTATGGTTTTGGTAGTAAACCCGTGCAAACTATCCAAAACCTTTAACTCCAGTAGATACGATTTAGGTTCAGGTGCCGGAAGGATGAACTGAAATGGTACTGTTGTATCTGTCAGCACCGTATCCTTGTAGCCTCTTAATTCTGCTTTCCATAATTGGTTTTCATAATCACTGACCTCGCAGGCCACGGTGACATCAGACCCATAGGGAATAAACTGATTTATAAACGGGTACGTTTTGATGATAGTTGGAAACGCGTTTTTATTGACAAAAATAAGCTTAACCGTATCCGTTAGAAACGAATAACCATTTTTGCAGGTAATTTTTGCATAAATATCCCTGCTACCTGTAGATGAACTGATGACTTCATACGAGAAGTCGGCTGAAGTGTCCCGGTGCTGCATAAACAAACCTGAAAAAAACTCAACTTTCAGTATTGAATCGGGATAATTTGACTCAACGAGGAGGTTAGCCGGTTGATAAACGTTAAATTCATTGTTGTTACCATCTATTAAAAGCGACCCCGTGGGGATTAATGATTTAACAACGCGATCGCTGTATGTCAGTTCCAGTTTTTCATCCAATATTTCAATAGTATCTGTAAAAACTTTTCCTTCTTTAAAAATTTGAATCAGATGTGTTCCCTTGTATGCATTTATTTCAAATTTACCTTCTGCATTTGTTACTGCCATTGTATCGTTGCTCCATTTACCATGTACCAAATCAATCCAGGCCATTCCACTGGGCTTTAAATCCCAGTTTTCTTCAAAAAGAGGGCCGTTGTTGCGCCATTGAGAACCATCCCAGGCTCCCCACATGGTAAAACCATATATCTGAGGTTCTGAAAATACAGCGTACATCACCCGCTCCATATCAGCGTAAGAATTGCCTTTCATGTCAAACTCCGTTACTGACATTGGCAAACCAAGCTGTTTTACCTGGTTAATTCGTCTTTTAAGTTCTTCATAGGTGGGCATATCGGTCCAGAAATGCCCCTGCATGCCCACACCATCCACAGGAGCACCATCTGCTATCATTTTTTCTACATATTCAATATATCGCAGGTAGAAATTGTTTCCAGATTGAAACAAATCAAATTCATTGGCAACCAAATCCACATCCGGTGCTGCCTGTTTTGCCCATTTATACCATTGGCTGTGTTCAAGCGCAGGATCCGGCACATTGAGCAAATCATTTACAATATGCTGTTCATGCACCAGTTCGTTCACCACATCCATCTCGTATATTTTATCGGAGAGCGTGGACATGTTGTTGGTAATATGTTTTTTTACCTCAGCACGAACCACTGTTGTATCAGTCTGACCGATCAGTATATCAGGGATAGCATTAAACCGTTCGCTTTCCCATACGCAGGTATGCCCTCTGTTCGCGATTCCTTCGCTATCAAGCCACTCGATTGTGCGCAGGTAGGTAGCCCGCTGGGAAGCATCTATCCAACCTTTCCATTTTCCGGCATTTTCTGGTGTCACGGAATTAAACAACTGAAAATGATTGATATATTTTGAGTTGGTATTAAATGTTCCCTTATTTCCAAGAATTTTCGATACTTCATTCACATTAACCGTGGTTCCCCATTTAAACTGATGCTTTATGAGTTTCACATGCACAGAAACTCCTTCCAAGGGCTCACCTGATTCATTTACTACCTCAATACTCAGTGGTGTAGTCCTGTATTTTAGGATAGAATCCTGAGCTGCGGGTTTCCATGACTGAGCAAATAAAGTGGTTACTGAAAATGTCAGTAATAAATGAAAGCTTAATTTTTTCATTATAATATCATTATTGTTTAGCAAATTTATCTTAAACCTAATTCATCCAGTGCCATTCCCACACTTTCCAGGTTTGACAGGTTCATTTCAGAATATTTTCTGGCCAGCATAATTCCCGTTGTGCCACTTTTGAATGCAGCTATGACATCTTCTTTAACATTTTCAGGTGTCTGTTTGGCATAATCGGGATTTTCCATACCGGACCGTTATTCAGGTATATCAATATCAACGGCCCGCTATATTTTCATATCTGTTCCTTTAGCCCCCGCCAGGGTACGTTTGGTTTCTGCCAGAACAACATCCGGGGACAATCCTGTTTTTCGTATTGTTTCAAAATCAAGCTTCCTACAACCCATGATGGATGAAATATAATCAAGGCTTTACTGGTGCGACATGTCACCGTATATACTTTGCCTGGCGTACCTTGCAAACGTGTGGAACCTCACTCCGCCTACATGAGTGTATATCACGATTTTGAGGAAGTTAGAATATTTACCAAGTAACGCTTCCCATTTGATATTGAAAAAGCGATGTGCTTCCGGGGCACGGGCATTTTCAGGCTTGTAAACGGAATCCTTGTAATATTTTTCAAATCCGAAATAACTTAACGCGTCATTCAACAGACAGCACTAGTTTTAAAACAACCTGTTTTCCAGTTCACTACCACTTAAGTTTCCATTAACAAATTCGTTGGCTGCCATTATGTTCTTAACGGATTCGCTTAATGCCTTTGCATACAAGCTTCCATTCGATGCTTCATTCAAAGCCATTTCTATCTTGTCTGTCTTCACGTTTTTAGCATGTTGCAAATTTCTGCAATAAACAAGCAATGCATCCGACGAACCATAAAAATTCGGACCATCTACATAATCCTGCTTTTTACTTAATTCCGGATTCACCATTATTTGTGCCAACGTGTCTAAATATGTTTTGTTCGCAACGCGCCAATCGGTCATCCGATTTACCCAGTCATGACCATCTTCTGCCGGAATCAGTGTATGGACCCTTGTCAGTGTTCTCGGCAACATTTCATTGAACAAAGCCGCGAGATATTCTTCTTTTACTCCACTTGTAACCTGCATACCCGACAATTCGATAAGCAACTGTGCATCGTGATAAGCCTGAATATCCATAATTTTTTCGGGTGAGGGATCATTTCCATAAACGGGTTTGAGATACTTAAAAGTGGCATTGTTGCAGATCCATCCATTGGCAATGGCAATCTTTTCAACCCGGTTTTTTAAGTCTTTTTTTTGCCTGATCAAATCTAACAGTTCCATCAACTTCTTATCCTGAACCGGAAGAATCGAAGCAAGCCGTCCTTTGTTACCAGGAGCAGCGGGACGCGTATGTAAATCGGATGTTAAAGCGAATTCCGAATCACCGTTAAATTCAGCAGTACGCGACACAAGGATGTTGGCATCCTCGATAATTGAAACAGGCACCAAGCCGCCAACTCCGGATTTTAAAGCAGAACGTGCTGCAGCAAACATATCCCTTGCATTTAATAGGGAACCTCCCAGGAAAATTCCGGCACTACCCAGTGCACTATGTTTTAAAAAACTCCTTCTGTTTATAATATTATTCATGATATTTATTTTTTTTACCAATAACTCTTAAATAAACCAAACGTTAAATCCGGTGTTTTTCATTAAAGTTCTCAATGATATCATATACCTGAGCTTTGCTAATCTCATTATTATAAAACTTACCTGCCCCGATCAGGTAATCATACCCTTTTTTTAAGGCCTGGGCGTACTGTGACTGCTGATCAGCGGTACTTAATGCCTCTTGTAACCGCTCGGGTAAAGGAAATTTATCGTTTATTTGAATGTCCCTTACAATTTTGATAAGGGCATCCTCTTCATCATATACATTGAAATTATGGATGTAATACACCAGCTTGTGATAATCAGGCGACTGAAAAGCATCAATATATATTCGCAGGTCTTCATACAGGTTTTGGCTGTTTTCTATCAGTAAATCGCAATATTCATCAACATCATCCAGCTCATTGATAAAGTGTTGCAATCCCGCCATTTCACTTAAAAAATAATGCGTAAACACATTTTCCGTAAGGGGAACATTCAAGTAATCCGCCGCCGGGTTTCCTTTCATGCCATGTGCCAGCGTTGCCGGAGAAAACTTTTGATACGGCGATTTCGATGACAGTGTACCTCCCTTGTATACTTCCTTAAACATTACTGCATCATGGAACATTTGACACTCGTTATCATGAAAAACCGGGTGCTCCCCCTTCTCAATGATGCCAAAAATTGGTTTCATTTGAAGATCAGATGCTCTATGTGTAAGCCAGCCGATAGCCCCGGCTATTTGCTCTTTATCTCTTGTGCTAAACGATTCCGGCTTACGGTTTTTGAATTTTTCAATAATGGGTATCGCGTACAGGTGGTTTCCTCTGGACCCACTGCAAAACAAGCCACTGTCATGGCACTCTTCAACACTTTGGGTAAAAATTTTCGGGAAATTTTCTCTGTTGGCTTTTATCAGCCGCACAGTATCCTCGTAAACGGCTACATGAGTTAAATGTTCTGACATAATATTTCGAGTTTAAATTATGATACTATTAACCTTGTATTATTTTAAATCCTTATTATTGAGAATCTGCCGTTGCAGGATATCGTAATGATCTTCACCGGTAAGTTTTGACGCTGTCTTCATGCCCGGTAACCATCAAAAAAAATATTTCTTGATATCTGCACCATTTTCATATTTTAATTCTGTTATTAAATGTTTATTCTGCAATTTTTTCAAGTTTGTTTTCATTAACAACCAGGCCGAGCCCGGGACCATCGGGAACAATAAGTTTACCATCCTTAAACTCCACGTGGTTATCAAATACACTCAACACGGGCTTGTAAAGTTCTGTTTCAATGAATTCAATGAAAGGACCAAAATTCGAGCAGGATGCCATCACGTGGAGTGCAGCAGCTGTTCCGAGCGTTGGCTTGGTGTTATGCGGTGCCATAGTTTTAAAAAATGTCTGCCCAAGGGTAGCAATTTTTTTCACTTCGGTGATTCCACCAGATTTGATTACATCAGGTTGGATCACATCCGGATTACCTTGCAGGATCAAGTCCCTGAATTGCCACCGGGTATAACATTTTTCTCCCGCGAGCACGGGGATATCCAGCGCCTCAACTACATCAGCAGTGTCCTTGTGATTTTCGAGTGGACAGGGACTTTCATAATAGGGCATGCCCCTTTTTTGTAGCTCACGACCTACCTGAATAGCCCGGTAGGCGGTATAGCCTTCGTTGGGATCAACAAACAGTTCTATATTATCGGGCAGGGCTTTTCTGACTGCCTCGTAGTATTTCAGGGTATAGTCATTAGACGGATTTAAATTATATTCCCTTATTTGCAAGCGTAATTTAATTACTTTAAACCCTTTTTCAACCAGGTTTAATGCTTTTTTTACGGCATCATTAACAGAAACAGTTCCACCATACAAACCAAATCCGCCATAAGTCAGAAATTCTTTCCTGTAACATCCCCCGAGTAATTTATAAACGGGTAAATTCATAATCTTACCCTTTAAGTCCCATAGTGCCAGATCAATTCCTGCAATCGCGTAAGGTAATGCCCCTGCAGGGCCCAAGTCGTGATTATGCCAGAATAACTCATCCCAAATGGGTTCTGTATTAAATGGATCTTTACCGATAATCCGGTCCTTCATATCAGTGTGAATGAATGTCTGGATTAATCTTGTATTATTCGGGCTGGATTCGCCCCAGCCTGATATTCCGGCATTCGTTTCAATTTTCACCAACACGGCCCTGGGAAGGATAAAAGTTTTAATCCCCGTTATTTTTATGCCTGTTTGCCCGGGAACAAATTCACGGGGTGAACCAGTACCTGCAAGACTACCTGGCAATGCAACGCTTGAAGCGCATGTTAAACCAAGGATTGAAATAAATTTTCTCCTGTTGACCATGTTCTTCATATTACGTGTAACAGTTTTAATAGTAAGGATATATAAGATTAAAAAATATAGAGCAACCAAAAATTGGTGAAAGCATTTTTAGTAACCTATCATAAACATGAAAATAAAGACTCGTGTTTGTGCTACCTGTACAGAACTTTCCAAAGACGCACCGTACCATCATTATGGCCTGAAACAAGTAATGAACCATCCTTGTTAAAACAGAAATATTCACTTAGCATTACCTGCTCCTTGTGTACCAGACTAATAGGCTGTGTCATGAAATCATCAGGAATTGAATAAACATAAATCTGGCCTTGCGCGGAAGCAATATCCGTGTTATGATTGTCCATTTCCTGGGTGCCACCAAGTAAAAATTCACCACATGGTGTAAATTCAACAGCTTCCGATCCTATTGGTGACGTGAGTTCATGCAGTAAATCTCCTGTTTTAAAATCCCAGATTTTGATTGAATTGTCCCCCTCGTATGGTATACCAGATGATGCAGACGCGAAACAAGTCCCATTGTTACTCATTCTTAGCATTTTAATTGATCCCTCATGACCCTTTATTTTTTTGACCACCTTGCCGGCTGAGATATCCCATATTTTTATTTCCCCGTCAAAACCACCGGTAATGAGGTAATTATCGTCGGGCGTAAAATCGAGAGAATTAACATCTGCCCTGTAGCCAGCCTCCCCGTATTTTGGAGGAGCTCCATGCATACCGTGGAGCAATGAATCAATAATTGTATGATTGGTTAATTCCATGTAACTAACCATTCCATCTTCTCTTCCGAGCGCGAGGATTTTCCCGTCATTTGAAACATGCATGCCTTCTATTCCGGATGGTAAAGGAATATTTTCATGTAATGACCAGTCTTTCGTATTCCTAACTGAAAGATAATTAAACTCCCCCCCCACGTATAGAAAATTGCCATCGGAACTAAAGCAAAGACTCTCAATTGTATTATCATAGATTTGTTCAAATAATTTCTGCTCGTTTTTCACGTTCCATATAATCAATTGCCTGCCATTTCTTGAACCAGTTGCAATGATTTTTCCATCCGGTGAGAATTCCGCGGCCTCAACAATAGCGCTATCTGTCTTGACATCAATAATACCCCCTCTATCACCCATCCCTGTCCAAATCAGTTCCAAATCAATCCTGGTGGCATTTCTCCTTTTACCTTGTGTTTTAGAATCATTACACGACCATAAGGAAACCCCTATGATTGCAAAAATTATCAGCTTGATATAGAAAAATTCCTTATTGAACATTTTAATCATTTTCAGCTACGTTAATAACCGGTCATTTCACGTAAAATATCATATCATAAAAGACATTTCCGATGAAATAAAAATAAACAAAACAATTATAAAAAAAAAACAAAACAGGAATCAGGAAAAAATTAGACCTGATTCCTGCAGGTATGTTCAACCCATCCTAATTTTTCACTACCTTACTCATCCCCACGAGTTGATTACCATTATATAGATTCATAAAATAAATACCCGGCTTCATATCATCCATGTTCACGTTGATTGAACGTCCGGAAACATTGTTCACGGTTTTAACATCCTGACCGATTATATTCGTGACGGTTATTTTATTCACGACAAGTTCATTCTCCAAATCAATTTTAAGAAAACTCCTGACAGGATTCGGGTAAACCTTAAATTCATCGTTTGCAATAAAGGTTTTATCAACATACACGAAACCGGGGAACCAGTTCCTGTCTCCCAGCGGGCCACCATCGGTTGCGGCTGTGTAGGCTTCATTGGTCTCCGGATAACCGAAATCAAGAATTCTAAAATCTGCATCGAATTGCGGCAACTCCGCCGGATCATCTGAGAAAGCATAAAAATCATTGATGTATGATTCATATTCGCCAGTTGTAGCCGGGAAATTGGTGAATGAAAATGCTTCGTCAGCGATTATGTTAGTTGGCTCGTCAATTAAGCTTAAAAGATAAGGATTAATCATTGTCTCAGTGGACTTGTCAGAAGAGTCGGGCAATAATTCGGCAACCGCCGGATCTAAATAAAAATGGTTGTTTGAAAAATCAACCACCGGATCAAGCAGTTCAGTATTGGTGGTATCCGTGAAGTTGGAGTCTAAAGCAAAATAATAATGTGGTTCAGCAAAATTTTCCCGGTCGCCAAAAAAGCCGTCG
Organism: uncultured Bacteroidales bacterium; assembly: GCA_964426725.1. Lineage (GTDB taxonomy): Bacteria > Bacteroidota > Bacteroidia > Bacteroidales > CAYRRV01 > CAYRRV01. Next base: position 10,802 of record CAYRRV010000019.1, read on the forward strand.
CCCATGATACCAATATTCACAAACAAATTGTTTTTAACAACCAGTTCATCCGGCCGGCCAAAGTAGGCGCCACCAGTACCAGTATTCATTACAGTATTGTTTTCAAAAATTAACTTACCATAACGTGCTTCGCTCATGTTGTTTAAAATCTGATGGTGTTGATTATAAATCGTGTTGTTTCTCATGTGTACAATTGGCGTCCAGTTACCGCGGAAATGCACGGCAAAACCCTGCCATAAACGTGCTGCAACGCCTTGGTTGCCAATAATACAGTCCTCTACATACAATTCACAATCAACCGCATTAATCCGAATGGAATTCTGGCGGTTAAAATCAAAATTAACACCTTTTAAAACAACGGTAATCTCGTCAGCAGCTAAACGTACGGTGGCGTTATCAGTATAGTTACCCCCCTGGTCGAAACCATTAATGGTAATATCCTTGAGGTACAGATCGCCCTCCGCGTGAAACGGTCTTTCAGCTTCGTCTTCACCTTCTGCAGGCCCCAATGCTTTAACGATGGGTAATTCTCCGTCACCATCCTCAGCTGTTACCATTAAAGGATATCCGGTGTTTTGGATTCTTGCGGTGTACAAATAAGTCTGACCTCTTCTTAAGATGTAGTGATTATGCAGTCGTTCACCGGTTGCAGATGTATCACCATGGATGGTGTTATTAATTGTCCCCGGAGCGCCGGGTTCAATAATCATGGCTTCACCCAGATCGGGCCATGGAAAATCCTGTGCATTTGCACTGTTTAGACCAAAAAAAATCAGTCCGAGAGCTAGTGTTAGAAAGTACATTTTCTTCATAATTAAAAAATTTAGGTTAATAAAAAAATTGTATCGGCAAACTGGTTTTACCCAGCCTGCCTTATATAAATAAACTAAAACTAAAATATGTATCGCACGCCAAGCGTGTATCTACGCCCATATTGCTCTATCCTGCTAGGCTGATCCTGCGTGTATATGTAATTCCGCTCGGTTTCATTGCTAAGGTTCACCAAATTGGCAAGAATCTGCCAGTTAGCATTGATTTTATAACTCAACGCAGCATCAAACCGCATGTATTCATCGTTGTATTCATCCTGAAAGCGGCTATTTGCAGATGTTGCCAGCCTGGGTCCCTGGTAATTCATGCTAATTCTACCCGAAAATCCTCCTTTTTCATACCCAAGGGTAACATTGGCAATAAAATCGGCCTGACCCTGCGTACTGTTAATCCGGACAGAATCTTCTGTTACAGGCTGATAATCAGGTGGCGGATAACTGGTGAAAAAGTAAGGGTAAGCCGTTTCCGATTCCATTAGTGTGAGGTTCCCGCTTAATACAATACCGTCGAAGGGTTTTGGTAAAAACCGGAAATTGGTTTGTACTTCAAGCTCACCACCTAAAATGGTTGTTGTTTCCTCTGAATTGATAGGGCTATTGACAATCCATCCCCGATAAGGATTATAATCTTCTGCCTCAGGATCATTCGAACCACTCCAGTCGTGGAAACGTACGTTGATATCAATGTCGTAGATTTCTTTATAAAAAGCACCTATAGATATCAGCCCGTATTTGGAGAACCATGATAAGTTGGCATCGTAGTTCCAGGCTGTTGGCATTTTCAAATCAATCGAACCAAAACGGACAATCTTTTGATTGGCCAGCGTTCTTTGAGTAAAAGGCGACAGGTTCAGGTAATTAGGTCTTGACAATGTTCTGGTTGCTGCCAAGCGTAAAGCAAATCCATCAATAAATTCATATTTAAAGTGAATCATCGGTAAAAATTCGCCAACGGAACTTACGGCCGAGGTATCACTCCTGGTAATTCTGAAGGGTTCATTGTTTCTTTGGGTACCGGCACTACCTGCAAAATCAAGGTAGGTGTTTTCATACCTGAAACCCGGAATCAACGTAATCCGCTGACCTATATTAATTTCAGCCATCACATATCCTGCAGTAATCCGCTCGAGCGCACTGTATTCCTGAAAATGATCATTTACATTTCTTTTAAATAAGGAATCGATCTGCTTCATGCGATCATCAATTTCCGTTATCTTGTCGGGATCAAAAACAAAGGGTATATCGTTGTGATCTGCAAAAGGCGAATCGTACCCGGTATAATCCTCATCAATGAAAAGGGCCATTGGATAGGCACCTGCTGAAGTTCTTCGCTCGGCATATTCCGGAAACTCTGATCTGAATGCATAGTCATAAGCTACCCAGTCATATACCGCATAATTCTCCACCGTTCTGTCGCGTTGCTTCTGTTTTACCTTACCTCCAAATTTTACGTTACCTGAGAACCAGCTACCCAGATAGAAAGGTATCTTTAAATCAACCTGTCCGTTGTAGTTTTCATCCTCAAGATAATTGTATGATCTATGAGCGCCATTACCTCCAGTAAACCGATCCAACCCAAAGTATGGCTGCAAATACCTGAAAATATCAAGCGGTTGGGTATCATTTGCCTCCGGTGTCAGGCCGGCTTCCATTTCTGCTGATGCCCCTGCTCCATCCGGAGATTCATTGGTAGTAACCGAACGTCCAAGATTAAAAGTTAGTTCCATCGACTGGAATAAATCAAATTCACCCCTGAGGTTGGTGGAATTAAGATTTAACGTATTTTCCCATAAACTTAACTCCATATCAAGCGTTGAAACTGTAGGTCTTGCCCTTTTACCCCTGGTTACAACATCTCTCGTTGTTTGTGAATATACATGATCTAATACAATTTCACCGCTTTCGAATTGATAGTCAATGGTTGCACTGAATCCATACCTGTCCCGCATTTCTATTTGATTTCGGAATATGGCATTATTACCCCGGTATCCGGTGCCGTCACCGGTAAGTTCATAATCACCATCAAACCAGTCTGTGTTGCGGTTTGCCCTATAATAATTTGCTCCGGCCAATACGCCGAGTTTATTATCAAAAAACCGGTTACCCAGGTTGAAACTTCCGCGATAGGTTCCAATACCGTTTATCAATGAATGGTACCCGGATTCAACCTGCACGCGTCCCTGCCAGTCCGGATCGGCAGTTTTTGTAACCAGGTTAACCGAACCACCGATTGCATCGCCATCCATATCCGGAGTAATAGCTTTATACACTTCGATTCCATCAAGTAGATCAGATGAAATCATACTTAAGTTAACCGAACGGTTATTTGCATCTCCACCCGGTATACTCTGCCCATTCACCGTTACCGAATTAAACCTTGGCGACACTCCACGAACTGTCACTGTAGATCCTTCACCACCACTGCGGCTTAAAGTTATACCCGGTAATCTTGACAAAGATTCTGCGGCGTTGGCATCCGGAACTTCCTGAATTTTTTCTTTGGATACTACATTAACAATATTATTGGATTTAACCTGCTGGTTAATGGCTGAAGCCTGTCCCCTTAACTGGGCTGTTATAACAACTTCTTCACCCATGATGGAAACCATCTCCAAACCAACTTCACCAATATCAACTGTTTCACCTGCATTAACTTCAACCGGCAACTCAACAGATTCATACCCAATGTAGCTCAACACAAGGACGCGAGAGCCAACGGGGGCATTATTAATCTCAAACCTGCCATCCTCATCGCTAACGGTACCCGCAGAAGTCCCTTTGAGTGATACATTCCCGAAAAATAAGGGTTCATCATTAGAAGCATCCACCATTTTTCCGGTAATCACACCTGTTTTTTGAGAAAATGTCAATAAAACGGTGCTGAAAAACATTAAAAATAAAAAGGTAAACTTTTTCTTCATAGGTGTTTCATTTAATGTTTAGATGTATAGTAATTTGCAGTATCAATATTAAGTAATAGATGCATAAAAATGCTTGACAACTACCTGACAGAATTATGACAAAGCCGTGACAACCAATGGCATTTACTGAAAATGAGAAACATAAGGATTTGTTATAAAAAATATTTATATTTATGGTGATGAAAATAAATTTTTTTAAGTTTGATTCGTTGAATAAATATCTTGAAGGGATTTAATGGTAAAAGAATCTAAATACATTAAGAGGTGTGCCAGTCTGATTGAGAAAAAACTAAACTGGGGAAGTTATAATACATGGACCAATCATAATTATGACTTACTTAGCGACCAGATTTCTGAAATGACCGGTATTTCGATTAGTCCCAGAACACTGAGAAGGATATTTTCAAATAAGATGGGATATAATCCTCAAAACGCCACGAAGGATGCCCTTGCGCGTTACATGGATTATGCAAACTGGGAAGATTTTTGCGCCAATAATAAAAGAAATGGTAGCGAACAATCGGCCATGGAATCTGAGCCAAAGCCAAATTATTATAAAAGAATTGTCACGAATCCGTATTTATGGGGAATCATCAGTTTATTACTTGTTTTTATTATTATCTTCATTATTGTTTTCTATCCTTCCGTAGAAACGGAAATGAATAAACGAAGGGTAGAGTTTTCCAGTAATAATACAATAGGCAGGGCTCCTCATACCGCATCGTTTTATTATGATGTCAGCCGGGTAACATCATCCAATATTTTTATCGACAATAATTATTATGACAACGGGGAGCTTATACCTGTAAAAAAGAACATGAACCATTACAGTAAGGTATTTGAATTACCGGATTACTATGCCGTGAAAATAATTGCCAACGGGGAGAGGATGAAATGCGTTGGCGTTCACGTGGTAACCGATGGATGGGAAACCATAATAAATCATCAACTTGAACCAACTCTGGATCCTGTTAATGAAGGATTATTGCACGTTGACCCTTCAGTTTTAGCTGCCAGGAATATTACAGATACGGGTAATTTTGTCACGGAATACAGGAATATAAAAGATTTTGGCATTATGGGTGACAATTTGACTCTCGAGGTAAAATTTAAGAACAACACGCGAACCGGCGGGAAACCTTGTTTTGATTCCAGGTTTGAAGTCATCAATCTTCATGGCAGGCTCGCGTTTAATTTTGTTGATCCAAACTGCGATAATAAACAGTTGACCGCGTCCTTTGGTGAAGTTTCCCTGAACAGTGACTTCAATAACCTGAATACTTTTCTCCAGGATGTTAGTTACTGGAGAATTCTGGAGATAAAAACACAAAACAAAAGAGTTGGGGTATATCTTGACAAAGTTCAGGTTTATTCAATTATTTACAAGGATCCGCTTGATGATGTAAAAGGCCTTGCAATCAGCTTCCGGGGTAGTGGCGCCGTAGATTACGTGAAAATGTACAATGAAGAGGGCGAGCTGGTGTATAATGATGAATTTGAAAGATGATAAACAGCCATGGACTTATTGTCACCTCATGGAAACTCTCATTCCTTTTTCACGAACAACAAGTAATAATCATCCCCGGGAGTAGTAAAATTCACCACGCCACCAGCATCAAACTGGTCTTCCTTAACAATTGTATTTTCCAGGAGGTTCATCCACTGAAAAGAGTATGTACCATTCTCATCACTAAAATCAATACTTACTTCTCCATTTGCAGGGAAAAAAAGAAGATATTCCTTGCCAGGAATAGCCCTGCAGTAGGCTTCGTGCTCTTCCCTGTTTAACAACAGTTCATTGGCTGGCTTTGCATCAAAAAAACGCATCTTATTTGTCATCTCCCTCAAACTTTTAATTACAGCACGGGCAGTAGCATTTATTCCCTGTCCTGAAGTGGGTCTGTGAAAACGTGTAGAAGCACATCCCATTAGCACATTCTGACAATAGGATTCAATCGCGTTCCGGGTCGTTTTATGACGGCCACCATCATTACCATATACTTTGACATTATTTACAGGACGAAGTACACCCATGGCTTTCAGCCTTTCGAATTGGGCCAATCCATTATCCCAGTGTGCCTGCCCGGTTATATGATTATTTTGAGAAATATCAACAAACGAGTATATCTCAGGATGATCAAATGTTTCGTCATGCACCGGGTTCGCGAGGTTCCACGCGTTCCACATTTCCGTGGTATGGACAGATTTTCCGGCAAGCCGGGCTTGTTTTTGGATATACAACGACCAGAATTTTCCCCACTCTGATGTTACCGAGGTCTCATTGTCCATGCAATAAAGAACGTTATTGTATTGTAATGAATACGAGAGTAGCTTTTTAACAAACCTTGATTGATGCCATAATAAAGCCTCAAGGTTCAGGTGAGAAGGAACTGAACGGAAAAAATTATTTTCAGTGTATACAGGATGAGTAGGAACCTCAGCAGTCAAATTAACACGCTCCAGGCTGTAATTGACATTATTCACGGGGTTATATGGATTTACCAACCAATTGTCCCTGTAGAAATCAAAAGTAGCCCAAATTTCGACCTGAACGATAATATCCCGGGCAGAAGTTTCTTCTAATAATGTTTCAAACCTCCGCCAGTATTCCGGCTCCCACTGGTTTAAATCGTATTTACCATTAGAAAGCTGTAAAAAGGGCCAGACATTACCCGAATCCCTGGATGACATTGTATTTCTCACGTAATTTCCTCCAATAGATTGAAGGATATCCAGTTGTTCAAGGAGATCTTCCCTTTGAAATAAATTATCATCATCAGAACCACCGAGTAACAATACAGGTTTTCCTTTAAATTGCCAGAATTGAATATACTCCGGACTTATGGTTATCTCCCCTGCTGATTCCCCGGTCGGCTTACCAGCTTCGTTCACACAGGAAATAGAGACATAAAGTATACCTAAACTCAGGCATAACCTGGAAAGAAAAATTAATGATAAATTCCGCATGTTTGAAAAAAATTGGTTAATAATTGGATAGCCAAAATACAAGGTATTCATCAAAATAACAAAAAACAAAGATATTTTTATCCGGCATAATTTTAATCACCAGATTTTAATCATTATTGAAAGCCAGGTGAACCATAACGGAAACAATTAATACCGGCACGATCGCGGAAAGAAAAGCGCCCTTTAATCCCCACAAACCATAAAAGATGCCAGTATATAGAGGCCCGAGTGTTTGTCCCAATCGCAATACCATACCATTTACCGACATGAAAGCGCCCCGGTATTCCATGGGAGCCAGGCCGGCCAGCAGGGTCTGCACTACCGGCATATTTATCCCGTTCGCGATACCAAGAATGGCCGAGGGTACAAGTAAAACGAAAATATTCGGGACAATTGGAACAATCAAAAGAGATATTATGTAAAGTGCAAACGAGATTAATAGCAGGGTCCTGTATGAAAACAGCTTGAAAAGCTTCCCCAGTTGAGATGATGTGATCGCCGCAAAAATTGAAGTACCCGACATTACAACACCAATAACATAAACGGGTGCACCAAATTTCTCTTCCATCAAAAACGGGAAATAGGTTAAAAAGGCGCCATAAATTATAATAAAAAAAGTAATACTTCCCAGGAAAACTGTAAGTACCTTGAACTTGTACATGCTCATGAGCGTGTTGCCCAGGTACTGCATCATTTTCATGTTATTTTTCGGCTCGGGATTTTTAAGGAAGCGCATTACAATGAATCCTATCATTATCCCCAGTACAGGAAGTATGAAAGGAAAATACCAGCCAATTGCAGCCAGTGCACCGCCGATGGCGGGATAAGCAGCAGTACCCACACTTAGCACGCTCCCATTATACCCCATGGCCGTTCCCCGTTGTTTTCCCGAATACAGATCGCCAATAAGTGTAACATTCAATGAACCAATCGATGCTGCTCCCACCCCTTGAATAAAACGAAAAAGTAACAATAACTTAAAATCCCGGGCAAAAAAGCAGGCAAACCCGGCCACGCCAAACAATAACAGGGCAGGAACAAGCACCTTTTTCCGGCCTAACCTGTCTGCCAGTATACCCAGGAAAGGAGTTAAAAAAATTCCGGGAAGCGTGAAGACCGATATCAGGTATCCTACCTGTTGCTTGGTAATATCAAACTCACCAGCAATTTCAGGAAATGCAGGAGTAATGCTCGAAACACCCATTACCCCAATTAATGTAATTGAAAAGATAATGTAAAGATTCCTGTCTTTCAATAAGGATTTTTCATTGGCCATGCATTATTATTTTAAAACCCAGTCGCGAAGGTAAACTAATTTCCCGCGTTTAACACGAGCCTCCCTAATCAATAACCCAATCTGTATTTTCTTGTAAAATTTGCAGTTTACGTAAATAATACTCTTTTTTCATGTGCAGAAGAACGAATCATGGACACGAAACTTACATTACATTATAACAAAGATGTTATTGAGTCGGCAAAAGCATTCGCGGAGGCCAGCAACATCAGTCTTTCGCATCTCACCGAATTTCTTTACCGGAATATCACATCAGGTAATTACCGCATTCTGGAAGAACTTCCTGTTGCCAAATTGGGTAAACCAGGTAGCAGAGGGCAAAGCCAAGTACAAGAGACGCACGTGCAAAAACACGAAAAAAAAGATACACAATTTCCAGATTTAGAAGATGGGATGCAATATTACTCAGCGCCGGGATTGGCATGCCACGTTATTATCACATCAGATTTAAAATGATTTTTACAGCAGTGATATAAAAGTATTGGAGTGTGAGGCTTTTTTGAAGAATATTTCAGTAAAGGACTAAAATAAGTTTTTCCACCACATTGAGCACTCCGCTCAAATTCTAATTCAAATCAGGCGAATACTCATTTCTGCTTCTTATTAGATTAATTTTTCGGAAATTGGTTCCTAAATTCAGGAATATGGCCAATGTACTGCTAACAGAAAAGTGTGTTCGCTCCTGCCCTTATTGTTTCGCGAAGGAGCATATGGATGAATCTGATCAACAAATGCTCTCCTGGCAGGATTTAATTTATATTGTAGATTTGCATGAAATATCAGGTGACAAGGCTATTGCACTTCTCGGTGGTGAGCCCACTTTACATCCAGACTTTGTTGACTTCGTGCTGTACATCCTTGAAAGAAATTTCCACGTGAATATTTTTACCAGCGGGATCATGGGCAACAGGGCTATTGAAGAAGCTGCCAAACATTTATCGGGCATTGATCCTAATAAACTTTCTTTTGTATGCAACATTAATCATCCTGATATAACCCCTTATCCCGAGAAAGAAGCACTTACCCGTTTTTTCAAGGTTTTTGGCCACCTTACTTCTCCCGGCTACAACATATACGAGCCAGAGTTTGAACTGGATTTCATGTTTCACATGATCAATCAGTACGGGTTGAAGCATCATATTCGTCTGGGCCTCGCGCACCCGATCCCGGGGGAAAAAAATATGTACGTGAAAGTTGAAGAATTTCCCCTCATGTATAAATCTTTGCTAAAATACCTGCCAACATTCGAGATGCTGAAAATAAATGTCGGGTTCGATTGTGGGTTCCCGATTTGCGGATTGACTGATGAAGAGATTGGAAAACTTTTCAAAATAAACAATGGCCGGTTGCGGTTCGGATGTGGTCCGGCAGTGGATATCGGCCCCGACATGATGGTCTGGTCTTGTTTTCCCCTGTCGCGGTTCCAGAAAAAATCGGTTTTCGATTTTAATTCGATACAAGAAATAGTTACTTTCTACGAGGGTCTCCACTCTAAAATTAAGACAGAAACAGGGGGCATATATCTCGAGTGCGATACCTGTCCATACCTGGAAGAAAAACTATGTTCCGGGGGGTGCATGGCACACGCCCTCTCAAAATTTAAAAATGAACCCCGGCTAAGAATGAAGGAGGTGTACAATGATAAAACATAGTTTAGTCATCCCCTTTGAGCCAAAACTAATTAGCAGCCTGCAAAATTACGAGGTAGTCGTGAAAACAAGTAACGGTGATAAAATTGTCGATGCATACAGGTGGGCGCATCGACCGGGTTTAAAACTACGAAATATTTGGTTTACCCCCGGGATTCCGGTTTCATTTGTCGAACTCCAGGAAAACTGGAAATCAATTCCCATAGCATTGTTCACTGAACAATTAGGTGATTTAAAAATATTCTTGCAAAAAAAGAGAATATTTACCACCCTTAATATCAGAATATTCCTGTCAAATTCCATAAAAAGAAATTATACTGACCTTCAAATACTATCTTCACTGGGGATCCATTGCGGGATTTACTTTGACGGGAAATCAACTGACTGGGATTCCATGAATGATCTCATGCATTACTCGGTATATGGAAAAGCTGGTCATGCACCTGTTGAGCCTTTCCATTATATTGTTTCAAATTACACGACCGGGAAAATCACCAATTTCGACGCGATGTATTTTGATGATCCCGAAATCTTTCTCCACTTGGATGAAGAAATGAACATTGCTTTATCGTCCAGCGACCTTGCCATGAATAAATTTATAGGAAAGGGCCGGGACGATCTCGAAAATATCCATGAAAATCCCACTTTTTTGAAGAAAAAACAAGATTGGCAGCAACATTTCCTGCAACCCAATGGCTGTGCCTCATGTAGAAGTTGGAGAGTATGCGGTGGCAAGTTCGCGGATTGCCTGGAGTTAAACCCCGGGTGTGAGAACTTTTTTACAGAAATGATGGACGCTTCAGATTACCATAACCTGCATAACCAAGTAAAAATGCAGTGATATGAAAAACACAAAAGTAATCATATTTAAACCCGTTGAACTTTGCAATTCAAATTGTATTTATTGTGACGTGGTAAAATTGGGAGAAAAATCAATCATGCCCATTGATTTACTGGAGATAGTTTTTCAAAAGATTAACGAGTATCTTGAAGCTCATGAAGATAATGACTTTCAACTAATCTGGCATGGAGGTGAGCCCTGCATGCTTGGCGTGGATTACTTCAGGAAAGCACTGGAGTTTCAGGCAAGATATTGTAAAAGCACGGCATCAAGAATAAAGCATGATATGCAGTCGAATCTCACGATGATAAACCAGGAACTAATTGATGTTTTTAAAGACATGGGAATGAAATCGTTGGGGACGAGTTTTGAGCCCCTGCCGGGGGTCAGGGGAATGGGCAAGAAAATTGACTCCGAACAATATAACCGTAAATTTTTCGAGGGTATCAATCTCCTGGATAAGAACAACATGGGGTGGGGTATCATTTATGTTATCACGAGACTTTCACTCGAAATGCCGCTTGAAATATTTTATTATCTCACGAATCTGAAACTGAACGCCGGCCCCAGCTTTAACACGGTTAAAATATTCGGGAAAGACAAACTGAGCCTATCGGTTACGCCAGAGGAGGTAGCAGACTGGTTGGGAGCCATTTACCCTGTATGGTACGAGCACGAGGACAGGTTTTCAGCGGTTAAACCTTTCGATTCATTCACGAAACTCATCAAGGGAGAAAATGCACCTCTCGGTTGTGAAGACTCGGGTGCATGTGCCTATAACTGGGTATATATTGGCCCGACCGGCGAAACTTCTCAATGCGGACGTTCCGGCGATTACGACATTTTAAGATACGGGAATATCCGGGATTACTCGTTGGATGAAATTTTCAGAAACGAGCAAAGAGAATTGTTAAGAAAGCGGACAGAAATACTGGCAGAAACAGAATGCAAGGATTGTCGTTTCTGGAATATTTGTCATGGAGGCTGCCCGCTGGATTCCTATTTCAAGCACCGGGACTTCATGCACAAGTATCCTCATTGCAGGGAAAAACCACTCATTTTTGAAAAATACATTGAACCTGTTACCGGTTTAAAGGCCGATTTTAGCTATCAACCTCACAAAATAATGGCAGAATCATCATGACAACGAGAACATTAAAAATCAAACCTTTTGATCCTGTACAAAAATTAACCGCCGGTGAAGACGTTTGGATTAATCCGGTAGGTGGTTTGGGAGACGCGTTGATGTTGTCGGGTGTACTAAAACAATTTTATGGCAAGTACCCGGGGAAAAAATTCAAACTGGTAAGACGAAAAGGCTATACATCCATATTCAGGAATCATCCGGCCATTCAGGAAATCGGGCACCCACCAGCCACTGCATCCATTATTACCAATGATTACTGGGCAAAAGAAGACCTGGGCGGGAATAAACAGAGAGCATATCAAATACTGGCCCGGTCCTTTGGTTTGAAAACCCCGGTTGAAGAAGTATTATTCATAACAGATTCAGAACCCGCGGATGAAGGATTATTGAAATTCATACCCTGGAAAGCAAAAAATGTTATCATTGCTCCACATTCCGAATCACCGCGCAAATCAATGCATCCAATGGGATGGCACATTCTGGTTGACATGTTGCTGAAGGAAGGAGTGTTTGTCCTGCAAGTGGGAAGAAAAGAAGATCAGCATATAAAAAACACCTATTCTGTTTTAGGACTTACAACCCCGGTGTCCCTGGTTCCCATACTGTCCAGGGGAGACATCCTGGTAACCTGTGACAATTTTATCATGCACCTGGCACACATGCTGAAGAAAAAAGCTGTGGTAACATGGGGGCCAACATCACGTGAGGTCTATGGATACCAAGAGCATTGTCATTTAACAGCACCCATGGAACATTGCCCGGAAAAAAATAAATGCCTGGGTGCCTCGTTCGCTGATAATTACACGAAACCCTGTCCGCTTGGACCAGAGCATTGCATGAATAAAATATTACCCGAAACTATATTTAACAAGATAATCCCATTCATTTATACCTAAATCAACATAAACATGCAAAAGAAAGATAAACAAACCCCACTCACTTCAAAAGCAAAAAACAACCAGCTGAAAAGAAGAGAAGCCCTTAAAAGGATAGCTTCAGCCACTATAACCCTTTCAGGAGGTTCTGCACTGCTTTCCATGCTGGGATCCTGCGAAAAAGAGTACAACTCTCTTTTTAGTTACAACAGCTACGCGTCGAATAATTACACGAACTACAACGATGTGTACTCGAGTTATTTTGATTATTCCAGCTATAGCAGTTATTCAAGTTACAGCAGCTACAGCAGTTACAGAAGCTATTGGAGTTACTCGAGTTACTCGAGCTACTCGAGCTTTTATTACGGGTATTATTATTGTTTTTATGGTAACTCTTATCCCTCTTACGCTGATATTTATTACTATAACTGGTCTGACCGCCGGTTGAAAAAGAATATTTCACCCATTAAAGGAGCGCTTGAAAAGATACAAGACCTCAACGGGGTCTACTTCGAATACAACGGGGAAGGACTACCGGATGGTAAACAATTAGGTTTTATCGCCCAGGAATGCAAGGAGGTCGTACCTGAGGTAGTCTCAGAGAAAGACGGGGTTTTGGGAATACAGTACGGTAATTTAGCAGCGCTTCTCACTGAAGGCATGAAAGAACAACAAGAAATGATTAACGAGTTAAAGAGAACCAATGGCAGGTTGCAGGAACAAATACGACAAGTGCGAAGAGAACTGGATATCATTTATGAAAAACCAAAAGATGACACGTTCAGATGTTTAAAACAATAGAGGATGAAAACGCTAAAATTACTTACACTAATACTATCAGGCATATTTATTGCATCCTGCACGAAAGAGCCTGTAGCTTCCTTTGAAGTTGACAAACCCACTGTTAATGCTGGTGAGGAAGTTGGTTTCACGAACACCTCGAAAGATGGGGCCAAATTCGAGTGGAAATTTGGTGATGGAGAACAATCTACCGAAAAAGACCCGGTACATGTCTATTCTACCCCCGGCACATACGAGGTTGAATTGAAAGTATACTCGGATAACGAGAGGAAATTTGATGTCACGGGTACTACCCTAACGGTCATTCAACCCACCTATCTCGTTGTTTATACTTACCATAATAATGGTGTACTGGATGACTGCCTGGTTGAAATATATGAAACATATGACGACTGGAATTATGGTGAAAACGTGCTGGCGTCAGGTTATACAAATGAAAATGGAATTATCCTTTTCTCTGGTTTCGAGTCCAATATGGGATCAAGTGATGAAAAACTCTATTACATTAGTATTTACAAGGACCGGGGAGATGGTTTTTATCATAACTGGTACATTCAATACTCGGAGAATCTTTACAAGACTAACGTGAAGAAAAACATGATCAATGAAGTCGATATTTACGGTTATTTCTCATATTCCGAGAAAAAGACTAATGAAAGGGCAATGTACGGGTCTCCCGGTTAAGGGCTTTGCTTATTTTTTACGGCTATTAAAAAACTTGATGAACTGAATGGTTATCAATGGCAGTATACTTGTTATGACTACTAATACCCAGCTTCTCAGTTCCATTTCCTGGAGTGACAATACCGTGTTGAGTCCCGGGATTAAGTATGCCGCGATCAAAACCGTTACACAAAAAGCGAGGGCGTACCAGATATACTTGTTTCTTGTTACCTGATTGATGAATACTTTCTCATCAGATTCACGCATGTTAAACACGTGCCATAACTGCGCGAAGGCGAGAGAAAAGAAAGCAATATTGTTACATGTTTCCTTTGATTCTTCCCAATGAAACCAGGCAAGAAAATAGGATCCACTAACAAAAACGGAAATTATGAGCCCATAGAGGCCAACCAGCATCCAGTTTTGTTTTGTCACGATAGATTCCCCCGGGTCCTTGGGTGGTCTTTGCATTACACCTGGTGTACCTTTACCCAGACCGAGCGCCAGGGCCGGGAATACATCACTCAATAAATTCATGAACAATAACTGCAAGGGTAACAAGGGTAAATTGAAAACTGTAAAGCTAATAGATCCAATTATAATAATCTCTGCCAGGTGATATGATAACTGATACATCACGAATTTCCGGATATTCCCGAAAATAATCCGCCCCTCCTTTATGGCTTTAACAATGGATGGAAAACTATCGTCCTGCAATATCATATCGGCAACTTCCTGTGCAACCTGGGTTCCTCTTTTACCCATGGCAATGCCGATATCGGCTTTTTTCAGTGCAGGCGCATCATTCACGCCATCGCCCGTCATACCCACTATTTCACCGGCATTTTGAAAATGTTCAATGATACTGAGCTTTTGCGCGGGGTCAACCCTGGAAAAAACCTGAGCTTTCGCGATTTCTTTATCAGATTCCTTTTCCAGGATATCTTCCAGTTCGTTTCCATGAATACCCCTCTCTTCTTCTCCTTCCCTGATGAGATGCACCTGACGTGCAATATTCATTGCTGTCCCGGGATGATCCCCGGTAACCATCACGGGATTAATCCCCGCTGTATGACACAAATCCATGGCATTTTTCACCTCTTCACGCGGGGGATCAATAAAGCCGATCAAGCCAACAAAGATGAGTCTATCCACGAATTCATCAGCATCCAGCAAATCTTTATCCTGTTCATCCAATTCACGATAACCATATGCTAATACACGTAATCCGTTTTCTGAAAGTTCATCATTTTTACTGATCCATTTTTTTCTGTTATCTTCATCAAGTTCACTGATTTTTCCATTTATCATTATCCTGTCGGCCCTGTTCAGAATTGCATCGGCAGCCCCTTTCGCGGCGAGATAATAACCCTTCTCCATCGCGCTGATCGTTCCCATCATTTTTGTCTCTGAATCAAACGGATCTTCATTTTTCCGTTCATGTTCCCGGAGCGTCTTGTATTTCTCTTCATCAAAATACTTGACAAATTGAAGTAGCGCAATTTCCAGGGGGTCGCCGTTCATTTCATTACCATCATCACCCAAATCAGCATTATTGCAAAAAACAGATATCCTGAGTATTTGATGAAGACTGGAATCTTCCTCCAGACTTTCAATTCCTTCAATGGAGGCCTTCTCTTTTTCATGATCATATTGAACCCGCTTTTTCCCCATACCGGTAATAAACAAGGTATCGACAGTTAATTTATTTTCGGTTAGTGTTCCTGTTTTATCCGTGAAAATAACGGTTGTTTCTCCCAGCGTTTCCACGGCTCCCAGTTGCTTGACAATTACATTTTGTCGCGATAACCGGAGCATTCCGCGAGCCAGGGCCATGCTTGCCACGATAGGCAAACCTTCCGGAATCGCTGCAATAGCCCACGCGATAGCTGTCTGGAACATCAGGTAAAATTCCTTACCTGCCAGCCAGCCTGAAAGAAAAAATATACCGGCAAGAACCAGGATGATCCAAATCAGGCTTTTGGTCAGTTTTTTTAATTTCATGTTCAGGGGAATGGACTCTTCATCTGCACTGGTTACCATCTCGGAAATATTACCCAGTTCTGTATCCATTCCGGTTCCTGTAACAATGGCCATACCTTTTCCACCTGTAACAGATGTACCCTTGTAAACCATGCATGTGCGATCAGCCACCGGTGTTTTTGATTTAACCTTATTGGTATTCTTCTCCACCGGCACTGATTCACCTGTAAGAGGGGATTCGTCAACCTGCAATTCAGATGTTTCAAATAAGCGGGCATCGGCAGGCACCAGGTCCCCTGCTTCAAGTTCGATGATATCACCGGGTACGATATCTTCGGCGTCTACTTGCCCGGATTTGTCATTTCTTTTTACCCTGGCCATGATGCGATCCATTTTTCGCAAGGCCTGCATGGATTGCCTGGCCTGGTATTCCATCCAAAACCCGATAATGGTATTCAACAGGATGACAACCACGATGGCAATACCTTCCGGGATGTCACTGAAAATAAAGGAAATGGTCGCGGCTGCCACCAACAGGTACACTACCGGGTTATTGATTTGCGAGAGGAGAATTTCCCAAAGGCTTTTCTGCTTGTATTCTCTTAACTTGTTTGGACCATATTTATCTTTCCTCTTCTTTACCTCTTCATTATCAAGACCATCCTTACTGACATCAAGCTCGTTAAAAACTTCATCAACCTGAATGTCGAAATATTTATTTTTCTTTTCCTCCATAATAACAGTTTTCTACTCGATCATTTTTTTCATCGTCAACGCGTTACCCGGGGCATGAGCCATGTAATCGTTATTGAAATAGATAAAAAGTTTTTTCACATTTAAATGAGAAAGTCTCATGTACCAGTCATGTAACTCTTTTTCACTATAGTCATACCTGTACCAGTCAGTCTTCCCGTGAAATCTCATGTAACCTGTATCTGAAGTACTCACGGCCTTGGCTGGCAGCCCGTTTGGTGCTGATAATATACAAAAGGTCAGCTTTTTATCATTCATTAAATCATATACTTCCGGGTGGAACCATGTTTCATGTCGAAATTCAATCACGTGAGTAAATTCATTACTCAGTACCTCCCCGAATTTTTCAAGTTTTTTCAAATCCATATGCTGGTTACCGGGTAATTGCCAGAGAATGCAACCTAATTTTTCCTTTAAAAGAGATGCCCTTTTCTGAAATTCCTGCACGGGGTCTTCTATATTTTTAAGTTTCTTCATATGCGTAACATACCTGCTCCCCTTGAGTGTAAACAGGAATTTATCAGGAGAATTCTTGTACCATGTTTCAAAGTTCTTTTTTTCCGGTAGTTTATAAAAAGAATTATTAATTTCCACGGTATCAAAATGTTCGGTGTAATAATCAAACCATTTCTCCTTTTCCAAACCTTCAGGATAAAACTTATTTTTCCAGGCATCATAATGATATCCTGAACAACCAATTCTGTACTCCATAAGTTTATTTATTTTGACATGACGGGCAGATATAACAACCTCTGCCCGAGATCTTGATTTTTTCAATCTTCCCTTTGCAACGCGGACATTTCTTACCTTCCTCCCTGTTAGGTAACAACCAGGTATAGGGTAATTTAGCAGGATCAGCATTTCTTTTGATGGCTAATTCGAGAACATGGTGAATCTTTTGATAAAGTTCTTCCAGATCACTTTCTGATAAATCAGGTACTTGTTTATTAGGATGCCAGCCAGCCTGAAAAAGAATTTCATCCGAGTAAATATTCCCGATTCCACTAACCAGGCTTTGATCCATCAACGCTGACTTAATGCTGCCCTCGCGGGTTTTCAAGAGATCAATAAAATCCTTTTGGCTGATTTCAAGGGCATCAGGACCTATTTCTTCTTTGCGACAAAATTCTTCAATTCCATCGGTTAAATCAACCATCCCCAGCTTTCTTTGATTCACGAATCCCAGGAGATCTCCATTTTCAAATTCAATGGTAAACCTGGTATTTGCTGGTAATTCAGATTTTTTTTCCCGGTAAGCAAAATTACCTGTCATCCCAAAATGAAATACAACATTCTTATTATTGCCCGTGCCCATGAAAAGGTATTTCCCTTTCCGGGCGGTGGATATAAACTGATGTCCATTAATTGATCGTCCAATTGTTCTTGCAGAGGCCTCCATCACTTGATCTTCATCACCGGAAACTTTTTTAATTGTTTTCCGGGTTGCTTTCGATTCCGCGTATCTTCTGAATATTTCAACATCTGGTAATTCGGGCATAAAAATTAATTTTATCAATGTCTATTTTCGAGCCATTTAAATATTTCTTCTGTATCACTTTTCCTGCAAAGCTGGGTGCCGGGAGTCATGGTAGCCGCTGTTCCTGCCGCTACTCCATACATCACCGCGTGTTTAACATCCCTGTTTTCAGATAATCCAAAGAGTAAACCAGCAACCATTGAATCCCCGGCTCCAACAGCGCTTCTTTGCTTCACGGTTGGAGGCACAATATATTCATGGCCTTTAGAGGTGGTCAACATCGCCCCCCTGGCGCCGAGAGATACCACGAGAATTTCACATTTTTGATTTTTGACGAGTTCAAACGCGTACTTTTCCTGTTCCATCGCTGATACTGATTCTTTTCCAAGCAATTGTCCAAACTCCCTCAAATTGGGTTTTAACAGGTATACTCCTTTATCCGCGGCCAATTTTAAAGGAGACCCGGAAGTATCAATAATGAATTTCGTGCCATTTTCTTTACAATAATCTGCAAGGTTAGCGTAAAAATCTTCAGGAACACCAGGAGGCAATGATCCACTTGCTACAAGAAAATCTGGTAGCGGATCAATTGATTTAATTTTCTCTTCAACTTTTTCCCACTCTGGTTCCGGAATTTTTGGCCCGGGCATTCCAAATCGATATTGATCCCCGGTGGTTTTATCGGTAACCATGAAATTCTCCCTCGTTCGAAGTGATGATTCGATCATGAATTGTTCCACCCCTTCTTCTAAAAGCAACTCGTAAATCATGTGTCCTTCACCCTCGCCAGCCAGGTAATACGCGATGGATTTCTTTCCAAGATAGTTTAAAGCACGCGACACGTTTATCCCACCCCCGCCGGCTTCAAAACGAGGATATTCACAACGCATTTTTTTTCCTGGTTGGAGTAATTCGACCCTCGTGTTTTTATCAAGTGAAGGATTGAGTGTTAAAGTTACAATTTTCATCTCACCATTTTTTTAATGTGATGAGACGAAATTCATGCCACCCCGAAAATAATCAGCACCCAAATTGATCAATTTTCTCAATCGATGAAGTTATTGTAAGCATTTCACTGCACTTCGTTTGTGAAAATCAACAAACTAAATACCGGGGCTACCCGTCAACTGACGGAAAGCGTTTGTTCGCTTCTCTCCAACCGCAACTTAAGCAGGAGCTATGAAATATGTTTTATTTCATGTGGAAGATAATCCACATGTACCTATATTTAACCTAGGCAAAGCGCCTTGTTTAAAGCAATAATTGCATTCTTGTAATCCTGCCTTTCAACAACAAACTGAATACTGACCTGGGAAAGAGATTGCGACATGGCTGAAATATTTACCTGTTCATCCGCGAGAGCTTTCGTGGCTTTAGCAAGAATGCCGGGTTTGGCTATATTCGTACCCAACGTGCATACAACGGCTATTTTCTTCACTACAATGGTTTGGTATTTCTCGTCCAGTTCATTAATCAGGCTTTCCTTCAGGTCTTTCTCCCAAATAACCACGGAAATGCTGTTGGCATTGGTTGACTTGAGAATGTATGATATCCTGTACTTGGCAAAAACCTGCATAATGGCCAAATCGAAACCTACTTCACCGACCATCATTGGGTCATGTATTTCAATGATAACAACCTTATCGCTGCCAGTAACAATTTCGATCTTCGATTCGGGGCAAATATAAGATTTTGATATCAGTGTACCGGCATGTTCCGGTTCGAACGTGTTTTTTATGCGAATATTGATATTATTCACTTCGATAGGTTTAGAAGCCTTTGGATGAATCGCTTCCATACCGATATCTGCAAGTTGATCCGCCACGTTATAATTGGTAAATCCCACGGGAATGGAGTTTTCTACTCCCACGATGGTAGGGTCAGCCGAGGAAAGATGAAATTCCTTGTGTATAACCGCTTCATCCGCGTTAATCTCAACAGCAATTTTACTGAATGTAACTTCAGAGTAACCCCGGTCGAATTCGCGCATGATACCTTCTGTACCTTTCGCGTAACCTGTTATTACCGGCATGTATTTCGAGAAATCAATATCCTTCATGTACTTGTGAATTCTCTCGTCAATCGAAAGATATTCAGAATCGTTAAACCCGCAAAGATCAACGAAAAGACCGCTGATCCCGTTATTATTCAGAATATTGACAGAATTAAATGCAGAATGTGCCTCACCCAATGATGCCAGTATTTCACGGGCTGCCAAAAGTATATTTTGCTTATTCACGTAACCCGATGCCAATACATCGGCCATGCTGTTAAGGTAATTTTTGGCCTGATCGATCCTGCTGACAATAAAGTCATCTGCTTTATCCTGCTCCAGACCAATATTTTTAAATGATTGATTTATTTCAATTAATTTGCCTTTAAGATTTTCCAGTCCTTCATTATAATTTTCCAGTTTCTCGAACTTTTTATAAATCCCCGGTTCACCGGTTTTTTTATGTTCAAGAAGCAAGTTAGTTACACCCGCGTATGCCGATACTACAAATACCCGGTTATAAAGGTTGTCCCTTTTTCTTTTTCCTATTATGATATTATTGAGGACCTCTTCAAATTTTGACATGGAAGTCCCGCCAATCTTCTCAACGGTAAGCATGCGTATTCTCCTACATTAATCAGGTCAGGTTATAATTCCCGCAAAAATATGTTATAAAGCATAGTTTTGCAAATTTAAGGAATAATTCCTGCTTTATTTTTCCGCGTAGTGACGCGTCACATTTGATATTGCAGAAAGGATGTCCCTTAATTTACTACTTGTGGCACAACTCAACCGTCATTTTTTCAATGACAAGACTCTAGAAATATTCTATCGCTTCTCCTACAGCCTTCAACATGGGTTCAACAGAAACGGGTTCACCAACTGCACGGTCCATCCAAACATCGGGAGTGAGTCGACCCAGGCTGAACATTCTCTGGACTTCTCGTGCGAAGTTCTTATCAAGAATATACTGTTCTATCTGAAAATCAATAATCTGACCGAAGGAATAGGCTGATAAATAAAGGGGATACGAGATCATATGAGAATAAATGGCGAGTATCTCACTGTCTTG
The DNA here is from genome assembly GCA_964426725.1 of uncultured Bacteroidales bacterium. Classification (GTDB taxonomy): domain Bacteria; phylum Bacteroidota; class Bacteroidia; order Bacteroidales; family CAYRRV01; genus CAYRRV01. The sequence continues at coordinate 32,068 of CAYRRV010000019.1, forward strand.
TCCACCTAATATATCCGCATAATATTTATTCCAAATCTCCCTTGAGATGGAAAGAACGGCTTCTTTCAATTCCCCGGCAGTAGCATTTGGATTATCATACAACCACTTCCATACATTCATATCAACCAAAGAAACTCCCATTATTTCATATACCGACCAGAATTTGTCCAGTGATCTAAGGTATTTTCTTTCATCACCCCCGGTTTCAATATTGAGTAAATCCAAATCCCTGTGCTGGAACATAAATGCAAGAGCCTCGGTAAACGATGTGTTGGGGACTCCATTTATCATGTAATAATCAACATCATGCAAACTAATGGTTTGTTCAACGTTATGGCCAAATTCATGAGTGGCAATATTATACCCCTTGTAATCCATACCCTTTGATGTTACCCGGGTTCGCAGGTATGAATCTGCAGATTTCATGGCTGCACCCCAGGCATGCCCTGAACCCCTGGCTGCCTCGACTGTAATCCTTGATGCAATTTCTTTGGCTTTTTGTTCTGAAAAGCCCAATTTCATTAAAATATCAGGCATATCCTCCTCGTATTCTTCACAAGATGGATATTTAGCCATGGTAATGTTATCCAGTTCTTCCTCATTTATTCCTGTTCGCGCCTTGAATCCATCGTACCAGATATCAAAAGGTTCAAGGTCGCGTTTCAGCCTCCGGGAAATCAACCCTGCCACGTCTTTAACCCTCGGAGAAGAGAGGAAATCAACAAAAAGGTCTTCTACCCAGGGTTGAGGCATTTCCATTTCGCCATCAAATTTTCTTTTGATATAGGTATCAAGTTCCGGGTGAAACGGGTCCATTGCTTTTAAAGCATGAAAGCTGTTGAGAAGGTGTTGATAGCGGGTATTATCCCCGGGTACAAATTTTACTTCTTCACCATCTTTATAAACCTTATTTTCATAGGGTGAATACTGGTATTCTTCAGAATTTATAATCATTTCAGGAATTTCCTGCCGGATGATTTTCACCATTACTTCATACAGCAATCTCTGCTTGTTTAATCCTGTTTCCACCCCGTAATTCGATTTTATTTCATCCCTGATATTCCAGTGAGACAAGAGTTTCAATCCCTTCGGAAAAATTTTTTCACCCCGGGGGTCAAGTAATTCTCCCGCGTAAATATTATACTCCGATATATACATATCTGCAGCAGTACTAACCCGGGCATACTCCTGCAGGTATTTCGCCGGCACTCTCGCGGTGTATATATCCCCCATCCTGGCGTAAGCCCATTGCAATGAGTTCCAGTCTTTTCCCAGTTCATTTTTCTCTCCTAAAGTATAATGAGGAAAATTCAATGCAATATAGAATGCTATCTTATTTTGATAAAAATCATTGTCGAGATGAGCCCCGGCGCTATAACTCCCAAACATCTGGTCTACCTCGTGGATTGTTCCCATATCCAAGTGGATTGGTTTAAGCAGTTCCAGAGAAATCGTGTTGAAATGCCCATTCAATATTTCCAAATTCCTGGAAATCTTATCAAAAACTGTTTTAAGCTTCGCCCCGCTTTCGATGAAGTTATCAAGACAAAATTTTTTGAATTCTTCATCGGTTCCGTCTTCTGTTGTCCATAATGAAGCAACCTGCTCTACTCCTCTTTCAATTCTGAATTTTTCATTCTCACCATAGCGGTTCATCAGACTATCTATTACAACCTGCTTGTCAGGATTTATCTTCATGTTTTCTTCTTTTTTAAATTCGGTTTTACACGCCACAACCATGATCATGGCCGTCAGAATAACAATATTTTTCTGCATGGGTTCAATATTTAGTTTCTCGCGAAGATACAAAATACAGGGTATAGCACTGTAATGTTTGAAAGCAGATGTTGTTTACACTGCCGGGGTCAGATGGTGGTAAGCCATACTGTCTGGTATGGTTCCAGTACAACTTCATTTTTATCCCTGCTGTAACGTTGAGCGGAAAGCATGTCAATATACCATGTATCATTAAACTTATTAAACTGTCTGAAAGTAACTTTTTCAGATGTTACATTGCTGATACAAACGACTTGTCTCCCTTCATATTTTCGGGTAATCACGAAAAAACGGCTCCCGTAATCCGGTATTTCCTGGGTTCCATCGGGGTGGAATGCTTTTTCGTTCAGTCTTTTATGAATATGCTTGCGAAGAATATTAAAAATTCCTGACTGAACAGGATTTTCTTTTAAATGGTGTTCAAGTTCTGTCAAATCCCATTTCATCCGGTTTATTGACCGGTTTATTCCAGTGTTTTTAACGCCCTCATGATCATTTGGAGTACCTAAAATACTGTGAATATATATTCCTGGGATACCTTTAAGAGCGAGCATTATCAATTGTGAACAGATAAATCTTTGGATATGATATTGGTCACTACTGTCCCTGCCTGTTTTAAGTGCATCGAGGTAGGTTATATTCAACTCGTAAGGAATGTCCTTTCCATCCTGGTTTTTGCGGGTACTAACCAGACCGCCGTTTTTCATTACTCCCTGAATTAGGTCCTCTATTTCTCCAGGGGGAAGAACCCCTTCGAGTGGTCTTACTCCAATTCCGTCATGTGAAGCAGTAAAATTGAAATAGGTACATCCTTCAGGTGGCTCGGGAACTGACCGGGCCCAGGCCGTTAAATATTTAGATGTACCCGCGTACAACGCGTGCAATAAGAGAGGAGGCAGGCTAAACTGATAAATTATGCGCGCCTCATCACCCTTTCCAAAATAACTCAGGTTTTCCTTATTGGGAACATTGGTTTCGGTTAGTAATATTGAACCCGGGGCCACGTGTTCCATAATGGTTCGAAAAAGCCTGACAAACTCGTGGGTTTTTGGCAAATGCAGGCAGTTAGTACCGGGCTCTTTCCACAAAAAAGCTATTGCATCAAGCCGGATTACTCGTGCCCCTTCTTCAAGATAATGCATTAACACTTTAAGTATTTCAAAAAAAACCCGGGGATTCTTAAAATTTAAATCAACCTGATCTGCCGAGAATGTTGTCCAGACATGCTTTATACCTGAAGCAGTTTCGAACGGGGTTAACAGGGGTGAACTACGCGGACGTATAACCTTTGTCAGGTTATCCCCGGCATCAGGAACAATAAAAAAGTCTTTTCCTGGTGCTTCTCCTTTCAAAAACTGCTGAAACCATTTACTTTTCACGGAAACATGATTGATAACCAGGTCAAACATTAATTTGAAATTGGACCTGATTTTCCTGATATCCCCCCATGTTCCTAATTCCGGATTAACCTTGTGGTAATCAATAACCGAGAAGCCATCATCGGAACTATACGGGAAAAACGGTAGAATATGGACAGTGCTAAAGATATCATACAGGTACTTGTTGAGAAAATAGCGCAACGAAAGCAAAGGGCGTTGCCATGATTCATTTATGGTGTCTCCATAAGTAATCAGTACTATTTCTGAATTATCCCATGTATTACCCTCGTGCCGGGGAATTTTCTCCCGGTAATGTTCCAGAAGTTCCATGCACCGATCAATAATATCAAGGGTAATGTCGGCCCCGTAAATTAAATTTAAATGGTTGGCCACACGTTCTCTGATTGAAAATTTCATATCCATTCTATTCTGAATTATCCAATTCCACGGCTTCATAAAAGCGTTCCAGGTAATCCGGGATCGCGCTCACCACTCTTTTCCAACTTGGCAGGAAAGGAGATTGAAGAGGATTCGACAAAAACTGTTCCCCTGCCGTGTAAACATTTTGCGCGAACATATCAGCCAGTTCTTCTTCAGCGTGCCTGTCAAGTGAAAGACCGTTAATTACCGCATCGGCATGGTATTGCTCAATAAAATCGAGTGCGATCCTGTAGTAGGTAGCCTTAATAGAACGAAAAGTCCCACGGGAAAAAACAGTCCCGTTAGCAGCGAGTTTACCATATATAGCCTTGGCAATATCGAGGCTCATTTTTGAAAGTCCCTTGATGGGTTTATCGTAGGAAACTGGTTGATGTTTATGATCATACCTGTCGGCAATTTCAACCTGGCAGATCCTGTTTGTAGAATTATTCCGGTGCACTTCAGAAAGTATCCCTATTTCCAATCCCCAGTCGCTGGGTATCCTGATGGTTTTCGTCACATCTGCTCGCATGGAAAATTCACCTGCCAGTGGATACCTGAAGCTATCGATATACTCGAGAAATTCAAGTGATCCGAAAAATTTCTTTAACGTTCTCAACAGGGGTGTTACGAGAATCCTCGCAACCCTGCCATGTAATTTTTCATCATCGGCCCGGTAATAATATCCCTTGCAAAATTTATAATTAAAATAGGGGTCTGCAACCGGGTAAAAAAGACGGGCAAGCATGCTCCTGTCGTAAGTAACTATATCACAATCGTGTAATGCAACTGCTTCTGCTTTTTCAGAAGCATTAAAGTATCCAAAACAATTCCAGGCATTCAGTCCCTTTCCTAATTCCCCTGGAGAAATACCTTTTTCGATGAGCATGTTCGCGAGATTTTTCAAACGGGGGCCATCATTCCATAATACCCTGTGATGTTGGGGAAGTTTACTGAAATATTTTTTCGCGTGTTCAAATTCCTGTTTGTTAGCCCTGTCAAGACCGATAATTATTTCAGACAGGTAAGGTACCCGGGTGAGTTCCTCAACTATATGGGCCAAGGCCTGTCCGCGCAATTCAGAATACAGGCTGGGTAAAATCAGACACATGGGCCGGTTTTTTGAGAATTCCAGGAGAGTATCTTCAAGGTCTTCCAAGTTTCTCGTCCTGAAATTATGTAATGTTGTCACTAATCCATTTTGATAAAAATCTCCCATATCTTTTGATTTAATGCTTCATCATTTAATAATACAAGTTAAGGCGAATTTCCGGTAATTAAAGTATCCTTGTAAACATTTTGTTGATTAAAGGCGAGAGTTTTTCTGCAATAATTTTATGATCCAGTTTTTCATGCAGCGTATTCAGATTATGCAGCATCACCTCTTTTCTCTTTTTCATGTTAGTGAGTAACTCGTAGGCCTGCTCTACAACCTGATCAGTAATCAAGCCATTTTCAATAGCCGGGAGTTGAAACCCGAGATGTTCGATTTCTTCCTTATACACGTCGTATTTATTTATCACGACGGGCAACCCGAATGATATCATCTCGAGTAGGTTATTGCCGTATCCTTCAACTTCACTAAAAAATGTTCCCAGGCCACCATAAGCACTGATAATAGAAGGTATTTCGGCAAACTTGTAATACTTTTTATCCACGATAATATCGCGATGCGATAATATCCTGTCTTCACCAAATACCAACACTACATTCGAGCCGGGTTCGGCTTTCATTCGTTGATCGAAATATGTATGCAGGAAGCGCTCGTAGCCTGCTTGTTCATCTCCGGAGTGACCGCTTACCAGAACAACAACGCATTTTTTTCTTCCATCTTCAAGAAACCTCTTCTCGAGCATGAAAGCAAAATCAATCGCTAATTCTATTTTTTTCCTGGGTACTACTCGTGTATGTTGCAGTAAAATAACGGCATCTTTAAGTGTAAATCCTTTCCTGTTAATGGATGAGATTAAATTGATATCCCTGAAAAAAGAATTATTATAATTATCCTGGGGAGGAAAAACCAGGTCATCTGATTCCCAGTTAACATTTTTCCAATCCCATTCAATCTCGCTGGTATTAGGCACCACGGTAATTCTGTCTTTAAAGAACAGATCGAGTTTTGCACGGTTATATTGCTTAAAAAGCCTTTTTGCAAGAGAAGGTTGCGTGTTATTAATGAAAGCTATACCATCCACGTACGTGCCCGGCAAATATTTCAGGTATTTTTTAATAACAGGTGATGGGTTTTTAAACCTCTCTCTTTCGAAATAGGAATCGTGCCACCAAACAAGGAGTTTTGGCCATATAATGCCTTGTTCTCTTAACTCCTCGAAGTAATAACCAATTGCCACCGCGGTGATAAAATTCAGGGGATGGGATGTATTATGTGCTATCAGTAAATCAATACTATTGCTTTCAATGAAACGGGTAATTATTTTTTTCGCGTATAAAGCATATTGATGAATTTCATTATCCAGGGTACTCACGACGGGGTTACTGTAATTATCGAGCACGCGTTTGTGAATTCCGTTTTTGTGCCAGAAAACATCATCAGTTTCCGCGTTGAAACGGGGTGAAGTATGAGCTGCTAAAAAATGAATATGCCCTAAATCAATGTCCATGTATTTCACCATTGCCTTCACGGTCTGGTCTATTACAATTGACACACCGTCATTTTTTCCTACCAGTGAATGAACAATACCAATATTAAGATGAGATATATTCATGTTCGGATTATTTTCTTTAATTGTTCCAAATGGGTAATCACAGCATCAGGAATAATATTACTAACTTCGGGATTATTCTCTCGAAGTCTCAGCGAACGTTTATCACCAGCAAAAAGCACGGCATAAAAACCCGTCCTTTTTGCTGGTAAGATATCCTTGTACATATCATTTCCAACAAAAAGTACCTCGCCGGGATATAATTTATACTTGTCTTTTAGCACTTTCGAAATACTATCAAATAAATACTGATCTGGTTTTGCTCTCAAATGCTTATATGAAAATGCAATTAAATCATCCTCGAAAAAATCTACATTCTCCACGGGTAGTAATTTCTCTGAAAGGAAATAATTCATCATCACGGGCGTGTAAAATTGTGCATTGGATATAATCCCCATTGGAACTCCCTTCAAGTACAGCCACCCGATTATTTCTTTCATGCCGGGCATTGGGTAAGCATTATTGCTTAATATCTCGAACTTGAATGCCAACGCGTGAATATCAGTTTTTCCTGTTAATGCCAATTGCTTTTTTTGCACGAAAAACATGATAACCTCTTCCCACACTCGAATAATATCAATCTCGGGAAATATAACTTTTTTTTCTTTCGCGTAGTCGTGATACCTGAGGATGGTCATTTCAAAATTAAAAAGCACATCCTCTAAAACCCGGTTTAGTTTTTGCTCACCGGGCTTTCCGGGAACAATTATTCCCGCGAATTCGAGGGCTCTTTTCAGGTTTTCGATTGACATCGTTGACCGGTCAATATCTCCTGATTCTGAAATCAATAGCGTGCCATATACATCGAACAAAATCGCTTTTATCTCTTTCTTAACCTCAAAACGGGATTCTAATCCCGAATCAACCGGGGTCAACGGCTTAATTCCCTCCAGTAATCTCCTCATATATTCCATGTAAAGTCTCTCCATATTTTGCCACCGAGAAATTCTCCCTGACAATCATTTCATTCTTAATTATAATTTTTTGTTCAACCGGCTCAAACAATTTATCTATAAAAGGATTACCTGATATAAGTTGTTCACGAATTTCAGGTATACCAAGCTGCCCGATAAAAAATCTTTGCTCTGTTGAATTAAGTTCTGCAAAATCAATTAATTTTTCCCCGGTATTAATTTGAATTCCATCGTAAAGAACCGGGAATTCAAGACCAAGTTTAATAAAATCAGGGGTTACTCTCAAGATATTCCTGCCTATTACCGGTGTGTGATGTAACCAGGGTTCGAGATAACTCATCCCAAAACCCTCCATTACACTGGTAGTTATGCAAAAATCACTTGCCGAAATAATTTCGGAAAAATTAGCTGCCCGACCAGCTTCCCAAATTACAGGGATCTTTTTAAGATGACAAAAATGAACCCATTTTTTATATTCACCCATTTCTGCAGGGTTAGCAGGAGGTTGGGTCACCAAGAATACAGCTTTTGAAGCAAAGAGATAAGCAAGTAAAACAAACTCGCCAATATTTTTCCTCTTTATGACCCGAACGGGATAGGTTATCCATTTTTTTTCAGGATCAATATTAAAAACAGTCGCTAATTGCTCTTTCAGCTTTTTATTATTTTGAGGTTCAGGTAAAGCTGGAATACTAACAGGATTAGGTAATCGCTTTATTTTTTCCTGTTTTACTCCCAGAGACTCCAATCGCTCGTGATCAAAAGATGTTAAAACCCCGTAATACAGGTTAGGTGAAGAAGGATACATGATTTCTGATACTTCCAGATCTGATACTCTTTCTACTTCCGCCTGCATTAAGGCCATGTTAACAGACCTGTCTTCTGCAAAATCATGCACGTGATTGAAAACAGGATATCCTTCCCGTATTAGTTGATATATTACATAGTTAACCAATGGATTTTTACCAAGGTTCAAATTATGAAAATGGATAATATCATTTTTCCTGACTATTTTTTTTAATTGCTTCAGGAGTTTATTGCAATAATTTCGCGGATTATTTATTTTTTGAAGAGAAAGGTAGTTTAATCTTTTGTTCACGATTAATTTAATATCTTTATTAAAGATTTTTTCCATGGGAGCCAACCCGGTAATTACCGTGATTTCGGAATTACTGTCAACACTTTTTAATCCTTTTACCTGTGACTTAATAATACTGGTAACTCCACCCGGATTCAAATGATAATGAATAATATATATCTTATTTCGAAACATTGCTTATTCGAGTATGCCAGTTTGGGAATAAATATGGCTCAAAAAAAGTTTTTATGCAAATCAAAATAAATTTGTTAATGGTCTAAAATCTCTGTTTCGTGGAAATTATTCAATGTTACCGTGGAATAATATTCACACATTTAGATGTATCTGAAAAAAAAATGGAAATATTAAACGATGGATACGCCTGGCATGAATTTTTAACTAAAAAAGAAAAAACTTAAAGCATTATGGACACATTAAGAAATCTGACAAAACTGTTTTCTATTCCTGTTTTTATTCTAATGCTCGTGATATTCGCTGGAAGCTGCAAAGACAGGCAACAACAGGAAACCACGGTTATTCCTGATGAAATATACCCGGAAGACAGCCTTATAACCAACACGGTTAATAAAGAATTAGCCTGGTATCATGAAATCAATTCAAAAAACATTGAGGTTGAAACAGACGCGGGGATCGTGACCCTTAACGGAACGGTAAAAACGCTCCTGGCCAAAAGGAAAGCAGAAGAAATTGCCTCCATGGTCAGGGGGGTAAGAGGCATCATTAACATGATAGATGTACAACCCGTGACAGTTGAAGATAGCGTACTTAAAAGAAAGATAACAACTGAATTGCTTTTTGACCCTGCTATCGAAAAGCATGAAATAAATGTTGAAGCCCGGGATGGCATCGTGAAACTTACAGGAACTGTTGACTCATGGCAGGAAAAGCAACTGGCCGAAGAGGCTACAGAAGGACTGAAAGGAGTAAAAGATATTATCAACAATATTGATTTTGTATCGTCAACAGAAGACAGAAGTGATGAGGAGATAGAAGCAGAAATAACCGCTACACTGGAAAATGATATCAGGGTTGATGATGCACTTCTTGACGTGAAAGTGAAAGACGGTATTGTAACACTGAGCGGAACGGTCAAGAGTGTTGCTGAAAAATCGCAAGCTTTAGCAGATGCCTGGGTAAATGGTGTTAAGGATATTAACTCTGAAGAATTGGAAGTAAAATACTGGCCCATGGATGAGAATATCAGGAAAGAAGCATTTGTTCCTAAAGATGATGAAACCATAAAAAAGGCCATAAAGGATGCATTTCTCTTTGATCCAAGAATAAATTACTTCGAACCAGAGATAGAAGTAGATAAGGGAATTGTAACACTCTCGGGAAACGTCAACACTCTCCGGGCGAAAAAAGCGGCAGGTGACGACGCGAGAAACATAACAGGTGTTATCAAGGTAATCAACAACATCAGCGTTGCTCCAACTCACGTGGCAAGCGATGAAACCCTGGTCGATAACGTGTCTACAGCCATGGAATGGGATCCCTTTATTGAAAAATACGAGATAAACGTGGAAGCTGAAGGAGGTGACATTATACTGAGAGGAACTGTTGATAGTGAATACGAGAAAGAAAGAGCTGAAAAAGTTGCAGCCAGGGTAAATGGTGTTATTGAAGTACATAATGAATTAAATATTAATGATTATGAAATTGTCCCGTTCTTCCATTACGGCCCTATGCCCATGGATTATGATGATTTTCCCGCTTCAGATGCACAGGTGAAAAGTGCTATTGTCAGTCAATTATGGTGGTCGCCTCATGTAGATGAAAACAAGATCAACGTTGAAGTCGACAATGGACGTGCAATTCTCACGGGGAAAGTTGACAACTGGAGAGAGCGGTACCTGGCGGAGAAAAATGCATACCAGGGTGGTGCAATAGAAGTAGTTAACAAGCTATCCATTGAGGGAGAAGAATAAAATATTAAATGATTATGATTAGTTTAACAAAATATACCGTGACATTGCTCACGGTATTTCTTTTCTTACAAGGTGATGGCGATCTCCATCGTTCATGGAAACAATTACATGAACAGGAAAATGTTTCTATTCACTACAAGTGGCGACATTCAAATCCCTTTATTCCAGACAGCCCGCTAAGATTAAAAGTATTGTTAAAGAATGATAATCCCTACAGGGTAACGGTAAGCTTTGCTGTCGATTATTATCACAAGGCATTGTTTCAAGAAACCAGCGACGTTTTATCGTTTTGCGTTAACCAGGAATCTGCTCTCACGGGTAGATTCAGGGGACTGGTTTACTCACCGGGAGGATTCTCCAATGAAGAAATCAGGAGTGAATTATTCGAGGTAGATGTCTCGGAAGTTGATGTGGAAAAAGATCAGGATTGCCGCCTGAAAATAAACTGGATGGGCATCAACGAGTTTTTATCGGAAACAGATACTTCTTATGTTGAATGAAAAAAACATGTAATCATTGGAATCTTTCTTTCAAGACCCGGACAATATACATGATGAAGAGAACCAGCAATGTTGATCCCACCCCAAGAATATATTGTTCAAGAGCTATACTAATTCCTATTCCTGCTGAAAAAATCGTGGATGCAGCCGTGGTAAGGTACTTTATTTCTAATTCTGTCTTCAATTGCAAAACCGTACCCGCTCCAATGAAACTAATACCCACAACTATAGCCTGAATTATCCTGGTAGGATCAGCATCAATGAGATCAGCCGGGAAATAATTGTAAAAATCGATGATGATTACTTTACCCAGGCTGGTTAATAATGCCACACCCCCTCCAATTAACATGCTTGTCCTGAAACCCGCAGGCTTATCGTATTTCTCTCTTTCCAAACCTATTAATCCCGTGAGCATGCAGGCAATAAACACGTTTAACAGGATCATTAATTGCTCTTCAATGTTCATTTCCCGTTTTTATGTATTATTGAAAATACCGGGCCATTTTTGGTACAATTATCGTTTAAATAATTTTCTAATAATTCAAAACTATACTTGTATGGATTGTTTCATGAATAAGAATATTGAGATTGACCACGTGAAAAAAACCGGGATATTACATATCAAGTGGACGAAAAAATGTGGTAATATTCTCAGTGAAGATTATCCTGAGGAATTTGCCAAAATCAAAGAATTTATAAATTTTCATCATCCTGGAAAAATCATGGTCAATCTTAAAGAATGTGAATACTTTGAAGGAATCGAAGATAAAACCTGGCACAACAATCAACTTCATGACCGGTTCAATCAACTTGACGGTGAAAAAATGGCCATCGTGGTGCCCAGGAACCTGTTCACTCATGTATTCTTTGAATCGGCAAATCTCAGGGAACAACAGAATGGCAAACGAATTCAATATTTCGGCGATGATAAAAAAGCGGAACAATGGCTAAAGATTGAAGACTAGTGACGCGTCGCACTTCATATTGCGGAAAGTTATTCCTCTTTATAGAACTTTAGGTACAGATCAACCGTCATTTTTTCATTAACATGATCCTAGACCTCATTGTCAGTTTTATTTCATCAATGCTCATGGAAAACAATCACGGGTCTTTCTGCTTTCAGGATAACCTTCTTGGTTGAACCTCTCACGAATAGTTCTTTTATAAAACTACGGTCTCTTTTTAACAACGCGATAGCGTCAACATTCATTTTGTTAGCAAATCTGTTAATAATATCTTCGACGTTTTTCCCCGGGATTGTTTCTACCTCCAGGAGTTGGTATTTTGTTTCTTCCCTGAGCATTTGCTGGAATCCTTCTTCTTTTGTTTTGTCATTAAAATCCATATCATCGGTAACATGCAGTACAAACAAGAAAGCATTTGTTTTCCTGGCCAGGGGAACTACTTTTTTAATGGCATCAATATCTGCTTCGCGGTAATCAGTCGTGTAAACTATCCGGTTAAAAGATTTATAAACATATTCCGGGGGAACAAACCACACGGGACATTCAGCACGATAAATCAGATCATCCTCGGTATCGGTGAAAAAACTTTCAAAAAAACCAGTATGGTGATCCGAATTCAACATGATGAATTCTGTAAAATCCTTCTTTGACATTTCAACGAGGGTACTTCCCGTGTTGCCAACCCTCGTTACCAAATCTACCTGGGGAGGATTATTATAATCTTCTTTTACCCGGTTTCCCAGTTTTTTGAATTCCTCCAAAGCGAACTCTTCCAGCTTTGCAATGTCGGGTTGCATCACCTGCATCCCTCCCATGGGCCTGTAATCAGGTGTATAATAATTCACATCAATCACGAAAACCAGTTGCACACCCAATTCAAACTCCATGGCGAGTTCTATTGCATATTCTGTAATAGGTTGTGATTGCTCGGTAAAATCTGTAGATAATACAATTTTTTTCATCATAATAAAATTAATTTTCAAAGGTATGATGGAACATCCATGTTAATGATTTTATTATAAATGTGTTTGTGTTTTGTAAACATGTATGTTTCATAACATTATAATTCAGTTAGACATTTTTCACTTACGTGGTCATTAGACCATGCCTGCTATGGAAAGGCATCATTCAGGTCCATGATCCTGTTAACGACCCTGTCTCTCTTTTCTCCACCAATTCTCTTCTCAATTCGTCCGATTAACTGGCTTTCCTCTCCTCTTTTGAATGCCAGATCGGCATCAGTTAAATCAGGATATTCATCCTGTAGTTTTTTTCTGATCTTGTCCCAGTTTCCGGTAATACTAAATTTTGTCATTTTCTTTTCTTATTGGTTCATCTATATTAAAGAAAAGACTGTGCCAAAAAAGTGTGAATAAATGTGGTAAGCATTATATTAAAAACTTTGTACTTTTATGTCCCTAACCAATATTAAAATCATGGAACGACGCGACTTTGTGAAAAAAACATTTTTAACCGGGGCAGCCGGTATGATCGGTGGTAGCGCAATGGGTTTTGCCTATCCCGGAACCTCGAAAAGTTATAACAGGAACGAGGCTCCATTCGTGATGAACTTTGCCCCCCATTTCGGTATGTTTAAAAACCTGGCAGGAGAAGATCCGGTTGACCAGCTCAGATTCGCGCATGATATGGGCTTTCGTGCATGGGAAGACAATGGCATGAAAGGAAAACCTGTTGAACTTCAGGAGAAAATTGCCGGTGAGATGGTAAAATTAAATATGGCTATGGGTGTATTTGTTGCCCACACAATTTATTGGAAAGAGCCTAATATTGCAAGTGGCAACAAGGAAAAACTGGATGAATTCCTTAAAGAAATAAAAGAATCCGTTGAAGTGGCCAAAAGGGTAAATGCTAAATGGATGACTGTAGTGCCGGGGCATGTTGATTTGCGGTTACAACCCGGGTACCAAACGGTGAATGTTGTTAACGCCCTGAGAAAAGCCAGTGAAATACTGGAACCTCATGGTCTGGTAATGGTACTGGAACCCTTGAATTTCAGAAATCACCCCGGGCTTTTCCTGACAGAAATACCCCAGGCTTTTGAAATATGCAAGGCTGTACAAAGTCCATCCTGCAAGATATTATTTGACATTTATCACCAGCAGATTCAGGAAGGTAACCTGATCCCGAATATTGACCTTGCATGGGATGAAATTGCCTATTTCCAGATTGGTGATAACCCGGGACGAAAAGAACCTACCACGGGTGAAATTAATTATAAAAACGTGTTTGAACATATCCACCGAAAGGAGTTCAAGGGAATATTAGGTATGGAGCATGGCAATTCAAAACCCGGTTCCGGGGGAGAAAAAGCAGTAATCGCGGCGTACCGGGAAGTTGATATAAAAAAATGAATTTCATTCAAATTGTTGATAACTTGAGAATAGTCATACAATGCTCATTCAATGGTGATTGTATATTAAAATACTGCCTGTCAGAATATTAACACGATATCGACAGGCAGATATTATAATAATGCTATTTATGTTAAGCAGCCGGTTCACCAGGCACGGGCACCGGGAATTCCATCCTTACATCGCCGAATTTAATCTCTTCTGGCCCCAGTTTCAGGTCTGAATTCATCATTTCATCCCAGGTAACTTCTTTACCGGTGTAGGCAGAAATTCTTCCCATTATCCCGGTAAGTGTTGATTTCGCGGTATCTTCTGCCTCATTGAAAGATTGATCGGTGCGAATAGCTGTTACCATATCAATATGTTCCTGGTCGTAAGGACTGATTTTTACATTTTTCATGAGTTGGCCATCTTCATCCACCGGGTAGGCATATTCCCAGGTTACATTACCATCCAAATCAAAAATTGTATTCCTGCAGTTCGTATAACCTTCTGTTCCCCTTATATACTCAGAAACATTATTAGAACAACCATTAATCTGCCGGCACATGCTGTGCATGTGCACTTCATCATCGTAAACAAAATCGGTACTAAACATGTCGTACAAATCACCGGTTACCCTTCGATGTCTTGCTCCAAAACCCACGGCTTTAACCGGGAACTTGCCGGCAAACCAGTTGACAATATCAATATTATGCACGTGCTGTTCAACGATATGATCGCCGGAGAGCCAGGACCAATTGACCCAGTCACGCAACATGAATTCCATGTCATTCCATTCTGGATTGCGATCCCGGTGCCATAATTTAGACTGATTCCAGTATGCATTGGCAGACACGATTTTTCCAATAGCACCTTCGCCTGCTACCTTCCTGAATGTCTCTATGTAATCTCGCTGATGGCGCCTTTGGGTTCCGGTAACCACGGTTAGTCCTATGGATTCAGCACGCTTGGCAGCAGCTATAACTGTCCTCACACCTACCGGGTCTACTGCAACCGGTTTCTCCATGAATACATGTTTTCTTGCATCGACACAGGCCTGAAAATGCTCGGGTCTGAAATACGGGGGTGTTGCAAGAATGACAATATCCACACCAGCATCAATTACGTTTTTATAGGCATCAAATCCGATAAAACAATTTTCATCCGCAACTTCAACTCCCATTTGTTCTTTCAACCTTGTTCTGCAGGCATCTATATTATCCTGAAAAACATCAGCCAATGCAGTAACTTCCAAATTTGGGCCAGCATTAAGGAAATTGATAGCTGCCCCGGTTCCTCTTCCACCACATCCTACAACACCAGCCTTTAGTAATTTTCCGTCAGGGGCCTCCTCAAGGAGAGGAGGTAAGAATAATTCACGTGTAACCGCACCTTTTCTACCACAGGCTGAAATAATCTGGCTCACGCCAATTACTCCAGCTGCCCCAATCAAGGAGCTGTTACTTAGAAATTTTCTTCTTGATAGTGATTCCTGTTCTTTCATATCTTATTTATATTTATACTATTAATTGGAAAGGTAATCATCTTCATATTCACATACAATTCTAAAACCTACTGTTGTTACATCAGAATACCACCATTTACTTTTGGGCATTTGCGGGTCAGTTTTCAACCACTCCATTGTCCGGGTAAATTCTCTACTCGCGCACCGGACATCGGCAGGTTCACTTTTATATGATCCTCCTCTGACCACGTGCTCATGTCCTGTATCAGGTCCTTTTGGGTTTATAACCGGCTGATTTTCATAAGTTGAATAAATATCCGGATTATAGTAATCTGAACAAAACTCGGCAACATTACCCAACATATTGAATAATCCAAATGGATTTGGTTCTACCCTATCAGGTAATCCTGTCCGGCTATTGCTATTTCCCTTGTAAATCACGTAATCATTAATGGTAGAAGTATCCTTGCCGAAAATACTAGTAAAAAGGTTGTCCCTTGATAATTTAGCGGGATTTCCCTCGAAGAAATAAGGTCCTGTAGTACCTCCCCGGGCAGCATATTCCCACTCTGCCTCGGTGGGTAAGCGATATTTCTTTCCAGTTTTCTCTGAGAGCCACTCACAATATACCGTGGCCGCGTAGTGTGTCATGGTAATGGCCGGTCTTTTTCCTTTACCCCATCCCTGATCCGGGGCTCCCCAAGGTGGTGTAGGTCCCGATATCCCGTCTACAGGTTCTTGATCACCTTCAGCATCAGATGACCTGCCTGTTTTGGAGGTTTCTCCAAAAAAGACTAAATACTCGTCCCAGCTAACTTCTACTTTTCCCATGAAAAAAGGATTCAGTTGAACCTCAACCTGCGGTCCTTCATCCGGATCACGCGTGGGTTCATCTTTTGGACTACCCATGATGAATGTACCGCCAGGAATAGCGACCATATCAAAACTAACGGTTGTGCCCGGCACATTTTCAGTAAAATTGGCAAACGTATCAATAACGGTTGCCTTTTCGTACTTTCCAGCATCTTCTTCTATTACTCCCTCACCAAAATCTATATTTCGCGCGTGGAGCAAATCCTCATCATAATGACCCACTCCAAGATGACAATTAATACAACGCAATTCCTCAGGATTTTGCTCGTAATGCAAATGAGCTTTTTCCCCTTCGCGAGAAAGTCCCCTTGGAAACAAATTCACGTGGCAATGGAGACATGAAGCTTCATAAGTATAATTCACGGCATGCTCAAGCCTGGATCTTTCTTCCCAGTTTATTTTTTCTGTATCTTTAAATAGTACACCCCAAACATCCCTGGCACCCGTTTTAACCTTTTCCCTGTAATATGGCCAACCCGAGGGAGGAAGATGACAATCGACACAATTAGTCACGAAGCCATGTTGATTATCATAATGTGTCGACATCTTCCATGAAGTTGTTACATGAGGATGGACATGACATGCATTACAAAAATTGTTGGTCGAAGTAATTTTCGCACCCGTCCCCATAAGCATAATTAAGATGGCCCCGGTGATAATTCCCGTTACAAAAACAATCCTTACAAATCTTTTTCCCGTTTTCATTTAAATAATAATATTGGCTAATATATTGCAGCATTCAAGTGAAAAGAAGCATGTCTCTTGATTTGAAAATGCTAAAGTACAGAAAAAAAAGTTCTAACAAACCAAGTTCAATCTTTGTTTATGCATAAATGTGCCAATATCCATGGAAATCAAATCACTCGCGGATACATGGAAGTGATCCTGATGAGGAATTTTAATACTATCCCTAACACTAAGCCCTATCATACTTATTACCAATAACAACTTGCTAATTGATGTTTTTCATGCACTGCATCCTCCAAAACCGGAATACACTTCATGGCCGGGAGGAAAACGAGGGGTTTACAGTTACCAATGAGGCTAATAGAGAGTACTCTCCCACCTGCTTCCGGTGCAATGACAACTTCAATCGAATCGTTAAAAATACTATAGCAGTCATTGTACCCGCGGTAACTAATCTTTTAAACCTGATTGTACACGGGACTAAACAGAGATAAGAAGCAAATTGAAATAAGAACCCGCGAAAGGACGTTCATAAAAATTGTAATTATTGTTGGTGATTAACCAGATCTAAAAGTTTTCTGTTCCCGGTTTCAATGTCAGTATTCCCGGGCACTCCGGCAAGGTTCCAGGTAACAGACCACTCGATTTTTTCAGCTGGTTGTAATAGTTTATAGGCACTCTGTACTTCTATCTCAATATAAGGCTGATTCACGTTCACGTAGATTTCAATATCTGTTTCACCAGGTGCAGTTTCAGTGGGAGATAAATCTTCAAATCGTTTCACGAAAAGAACTCTTTCGTGGACATAAGCTATCCATCCTTCAGCACCATCACAGAATAATTTTGATTTTTTCGGTGAAAAGTTGATATCATCAGACTGATACTTGTGCCACATGATGTTATCTTCAACGGTCATGTCTACGACAGAATCCAGTAACAAGCAACTATCCAGGGGGATTTCTCCCAATGGAAAAAATGACAATCCGTCTTTCGGTAACCGGGTCACCTCCCAGGCAGCAACCCCTTTTACCGAATCGGTTATATTTTCAATGGTATAAATTATTTCAAACCCGTTTTTCTCCGGCAACGGAACAATTTTTTTTGTATACTGAAATCCACTTAATGAATCTGTCTTACTTAAAAAAGTCACCTGTTCTCCGTCAATCTCGTGGGAATAGGGTTCAACATCCAATACAGGAGAAGGAGGCCAGTACTTTTTTTGAGGGCTTAGCCAAAGTGAAGATCCGTAGAACTGTTTATTCACTTCTGGTCCGGTAAGTAATTCTGTTCCCTTGTGCTCCAATGAAACAAACCTGGCGCCAGTCGTGGGATCGACAGCAAGTGTAGATGATCCGGACTTTATAAAAACCAGGGAGTCATTCTCACCTGAAAATATATTTTGTTTGTCTGAAACACTTTTGCAACCAAAGGAAAAAACCAGGCAACTTGCAAAAATAAGTAAGAGGTAACGCATCTTTTTATTGTTTATTTTTAAAGCAAATATAGTCAGTTTTTTACTCTTCATTTAAAACAATTTTAATAACAGTATCTGTCGGATCCGGTAATTCATAAGTCCATGGTACAGGTTTCCCGAAATTGAAAAAGATATCTTCTTCATGAATGAAAGACTTTTCCCTGCCCAGCCACCATTCTGTTAAAATGGCTTCTGTCCCGTCTCTCAATAGTGTAGCCGACTGGATTTTATCCTTTAGCCCGGGTAGAACGAAATGACCTATATTTTCGCGCAAAACATGAGCGTATATTACATTCTCCTTTTGGGTGTACCGGCCCCATTGGGGCTCTTCATAATCACTTGGGCCACAGCCGTATATACTCTCGCTGTTTTTGTCCATCCATTCACCAATTTCAAGTAAGGTTTCCACGCTTTTATCCGGAATATTGCCAAGTGCATCGGGTCCCACGTTTAGTAAGAGATTTCCTCCCTTGCTCACGCAATTCACCAATGTTTGAATGATAAAATCGGGTGATTTAAAATTATTGTCTGTCATGTTGTAGCCCCAGGAGTTATTCATGGTAATACAAGCTTCCCAGGGTATACGGAAGCCATCATCGTCGAATACTCCTTTTTCCGGAATATACTGTTCAGGTCCTTCAAAATCGCCCGCGTAAACTTCCGGTTCCCGGGATTCCATGCGTCCCCCTAACCTGTTGTCAATAAGCACGCCGGGTTGGTGTTTCCTGGCCATTTTCACGAGCTTTGTAGCTTCCCATTTTTCACCTTTCATTTCGCCATAAGAAAAATCGAACCAGAGGATATCAATTTTCCCGTAATTGGTAACCAACTCCTCAACCTGGTTATGCATGTATTTGATATAATTATCAAAATCGTGGGTTTTATTTTTCCAGTCTTCGTTTTCTCGCATGGGATGGCTGTAATCGCCATAGGCAGGATAATCCGGATGATACCAGTCAACGAGTGAGTAATACAATCCCACTTTTAGTCCTTCGGCCCTGAAAGCTTCCACGTATTCTTTTAACAAGTCTCTTTTCGCGGGAGTATTGGTAACCTTGTATTCGGTGTATTTGGTATCCCACAGGCAGAACCCGTCATGATGTTTGGCAGTCATCACGGCATATTTCATACCGGCCTTCTTAGCCAGTTTCGCCCATTCCGAAGGATTATAATCCACCGGGTTGAACTGTTCAAAAAATGGCTGGTATTCTTCGATGGTTATTTCTTCCTTGTTTCTTACCCATTCACCCCGGGCAGGAATCGCGTAAATACCCCAGTGAATAAACATACCAAACCGGTCGTTCTGAAACCATCGTGTCCGTTCTTCACGTTCTTTCCATGCTTTCGAGGGCTCTTTTTCCTGTCCGGCCAATTCAGTGAAGAATAAATTCAGGACAAATCCTATTAAAATGAATGTTATTGTTTTACTGTTCATGTTTCTTTTTTCCTCAAAAATAATACGACAACAATATAAATCGTGCTATAAATGTTTCAAAAGTGTGTACAAATAGTTCAAATGCAGTCAAAAAATATTTTTTGAAAAAGTATATGTTCTTTTCCAGGAGTCTTTTTCTCCCGGTTCAATATTTAAAGCCATATACAACTCGGGACTAATCACGTGTGCATCGCACCACAGGTTAATTTTTTTTGCCGGTCGCGATAAACTCTCTGCAATTGAAAGTCGCCCTGTTTCATGTGAAAGTCTAAACCCACTGATATTATTGTCCGAAAGCAGGGAAATAAAGATAATCTTTTGAAGCTTTCCAGTAAAAGCAATAATATTACCCGAAATCCTGAGTTTACTTTCCGGATCGATATATTCCACTAATTCCCCTTCAGATTGCCCCCCACAAAGTTCCAGGATATAGTCCTGATCAATTCTTTTATGATTGAAGGAGATAAAATTGTGCGCGTACTCGTTTGTTTGAATGGTTTTTTTCCCGGTATTTTCAAGCGTGTAAGTAATAGTAAAACTATTTTCATTAAGTGATATTTCCTTCTGGTAAAGGAATGCATATCCGCTTACTTCTGAAGGACGAGAAATATAACGAATGTTGTTTTCCTGCAGTTTTATTTCAGTTTCAAAAGGAATTACCTCATAATGCTTTTCAAATGAATAAGGTTCATTATCTTCCTTTTTTAAAAGACCAATACCGATTTTGGGAAAGTATTCACCAGGATTAGCCACATCATATCCGATGGGCATATCAATTCCAAATTCATTGCAAAGCCCTTCTCCTTCCCTGCCAGGTTGTTTGGTAAGGCTGTTTTTTGTACAAAAGGTGTTGCCTTCATAATCAACCTGCATGATATACCCGCACCAATCGAACCGGGAACCTTTATATTCAACTCCCGGTTCTGCCAAAAATACTTTTAATTTATCATTTAAAAGTTGATGCATCGTTTAATCCAGCTCAATTTCCAGGATGTTCGTGTCTTTGAACAAACCGTCGAATTTTTCAATACTGAATAGTGCCGATTTATTATCATCTGACAGAACGTCTGGTATTTCCTGGCCGTTAATTAATAACTTCTTTATTTTGTAGTCAGGGTAATCTTTATTATTTACATTGTGATATACAACCCGCAATTTTTTGTTTCTGAAATTGCAATTCATCACCGCTTTTTTATCATTTTCAAACTGTTCCTTTACCAGCTTGGGCTCGATGATTAAATTCCCGTAATTACCGCGAATTCCAAAAACCTGGGTTACCAGCGCAAGCATCAGCCAGGTAGCTGACCCTGTAAGGTAATGATAGGCACCGTGTCCATCCAGTTCAAAGTAGCTTGGTATTCCCGGGAAAATTTTCGCGGTACCAGAATCATTGCACAACTTGTACACGTCTTTATAGACCTCGTATCCCTCCTTCACGAACCCTCTTTTGTACAGGCCATACATGTACATCACGTTTTGCTGCATCCATTTTCCGCCATGTTCCTTATGACCGTATACAAATCCGGTAAGCCTGCCAAAATAGAGTTTGTTTTCATTAAAATCAGAGCAAAGATGCAATCCTCCCGTGTTATTATCCCTCAGGTAATGACGTACAGACTTGTAAATAACCGGGATTTGTTCATTTGTAGCGGTACCAAAAATAGTAGGAAGCACCTGCGAGGTAAGGTCTATGCGTACTCCTTTCGGGTTATCACCGTGAACCCGGTTTTCATCATTATCGTAATGGCCATTGTAGAATGAATACCCCTCTTTTGTGGTCAGCCATTCGTTCTGCCTTACATGATTAAAAACTTCTTCGGCTTTTGCTTCGAGATCGGTAATGATATCATCTACATTTACCTCAACTTTCTCGCCGCTAATGTTATGTTTCACAAGTTCATAATATTGTAGCAGATGTCCTTTCCTTTTTTCCGGGGAACGATAATCGACTTTTTCATTTCCGGCCATGGTATCCATCAGCATCAACATTTCTTTTAGCAATGGTACAGTGGTTATCCCCCTTTCTTTCAGGAAACCAAGCAGAGATGCCAGGGTTTTCATGTTGCTGCCATACCAGTTATAGAAACATACGGATTCACCGCGTTGACGGGCCATATCGTAAGTATCGTTCCAGTCGGCTCCCTCGAGAAGGATGTTGTTATGCTTGCCCACGTTGAAAAACGAACAAAAATGCTGCATCAAAATGTGCTCAAGGATAGAAGCCGTGTAGAGTTTTCCTTCTTTGGTTTTTTGTTTAAAACCGTAAGATTCACTCCATTCTTCATCTGTTTTCCTGCTTCTGAAGACATGCATATCTTTCCAGTAAGAAACCTCCTGAAACAGCACATTAAAATCGCCGGTTTGTTGCATGTAAAAATTAAGCACGAAGAAAGGCCACGTGCCATGGTCGCTCCAGGTGCGAGGCACGTTGTTCCTGTCGGCGACAAATTCCCCGGGTTTTGTTCCCACTATGGTTGCATTGGTTCCATCCACGCGGATCCCGTTGAAATTATTGATAATTTCCTGTTTTGCATTCTCAGGATCAATTAAAAATATAGATAGCAAATCGGAAAACAGATCCCGCCAGCCGCGACCTCCGCGTCCATAACCAAAATCGGGGAGGTATGAATTGCCGTAAACCTGCCGGCAAATTAACTGGTAATTCACCCACTTGGTCCAGTTATCAAATGTTGAATCACCGGTTTCAAAACTTACCTCGTTCACAATTTTTTGCCAGTACTTTCTGGTATCCGCGACAACAGGTTCAATTTTGTCAAGTGTACCAAACCTCTTCTTCCATTTTTCCTGATCCTCGGGATTGTCGGTAATACCATTAATGATAATGAAGGATTTTTCTTCCCCGGGCTGAAGGGTAACATCCTTGAATTTCAGTCCGCCAATAGCCTCAAAACCATCTACCTGCAACTCTTCCAGATCCTTTTCTGACAAATTTTTTATAACTGCCCGGGGTTTTTCCAGGCTCCCGCCCTCTCCCGCGAAATCTCTTACAGTTCTTATAATATCTGTTGGTCCATTGCCATCTTCATCGTATCCCAGCACAAGGTAGCTCGTTGGATTATCAGAATGACCAAACTCGTTAAAATTGATTCTTGGTTTGATTCTCACACCATGATTTTCCCTGTAATTTTCGATGAACATGGTCGTCACGTTCCTGTGATCCCGCAGGTTATCGGCCGAACGGCCATAAAGGGGCACGGCTGCCCAGGGGGTAAAATCTACTGCTGTTTCCCCTTTATTCTTTACTTTCACGATCATGAGTTCAACGAAATCCTCAGTAGGAGGAACAAAAATGGTTATGTTTGATTCAAGTTTCAGATCATAGTTGCTTTTTTTCAGATGAAAAAGACCGACTTCACCCTCTGCAGTCGTCTCAATATCAAATGCGCCGGCTTTTTCCCACACGCTAACCCCGGTTATTGACCATGGAGCATAAGACCGCGTTCTGATCCAGAAATTCCGGTTATTGACCACCCTGTGAAAATCTTCAGTAACAACTGGTATCGAATGATAACTGTGGAAGGAACTGCATATGTCACCTTTTAGTTCAGGCGTAACGGAACATTTCATCCCGTACCTGTTCATAATAGGAAAAAACAAACGTTTAATTTCCTGTGGTTCGGGACAAACAAAAGAACCATTATTTTTTTCTGTAAATTCCCACAATTTTCCTTTACCCGCCTTACCTCCGGTTGTATCTTTGCTGATCTGCATTTTATGATGATTTTTATATTTTAACAATTGATTTTTCAATTTCTTCCAGTGATTTTCCCTTGGTCTCGGGAATAAATATCTTCACGAAAATAAATGTGCCTATCATGAATCCTGAAAAGATAAAAAATGTATTCGCTTCACCGATGGAATCGAGTAACCAGGGAAACAGGAATGTAACAAGAAAGCTGATAGTTCCATTGAAAAAACCCGCGATGGAGATAGCCATGCCTCTCACGTGATTCGGGAATATCTCAGAAAGCAACACCCACATAACCGGACCAATAGACACGGCGAAGGATGCCACGAAAACAATGATGGCAATTAACACGATAAGCCCGGGTAAAACCACGGATTTTTTCAGAATATCCAGCTTGTAAGACTGCATTTCTTCCTTTGTCAGTGTTTCATCCAGTTCATGGAGGAAAGCACTTCTGGATTCAAACGTTGTACCCTTGAGGGCTACCAGTTTCTCTGCAGCAACAGCATCAAAGCTTTCTTCAAAAAATACCTGGGTTTTCTCTGAGATTTTGTATTCTGCTGTTTTAAATGTTATTCCAATGGTCAGATGCGCGAGCGCCATCCCTATAGCTCCGATTAGCAATAACTTGCGACGACCGAATTTATCAATCATGCTCATGGCCACGATGGTAAATGCCAGGTTTGTCAGACCAATAATTATAGCCTGCAACAAGGCAGAATCGCGCGCACTACCGGCTTTCTCAAATATTTCGGGAGAATAATAAAAAATTGAATTGATCCCGGTGAATTGTTGTAACATGCCCAAAACAATCCCGATAACCAGAAAATACTTGATTTTACCAGAAAACAAAGAGCTCATAACCTTTTTAAAAGGCATTTTCTCTTTATCTTTGAGTGATTCCCTGATTTCACTCATTCCAACCCGGGCAAATTCCTCACCGCCTACCTTGAGCATGGTGGCCTCAGCTTCAGGGGTTCTCCTTTGCTGAACCAGCCACCTTGGACTTTCAGGAATGATAAAAAGAAAAATAAAATAGAGCAATGCCGGTATGGTTTCAACGCCCAGCATCCATCTCCAAACAATTTCACTGTCAATTAGTTCATACAGTAGCCTGTTCGAAAAGAAGGAAAGACTAATCCCTATCACTATATTCAACTGGTTAATAGAAACAAGCTTTCCTCGTTTAGCCGGAGGGGCTATCTCCGCTATATAAACCGGGGCCACCAGAATGGCAATACCGATTCCAATGCCACCAATCATTCTTGCAATGATGAAAAACCAGAATTCCTGTGCAATGGCTGAGGTTATAGCAGAAATAGTGAAAAGAACTGCCGTGATGAGAAGAGATTTCTTTCTTCCTATCTGGTTACTCAATGGGCCGGCCAATAAGTTACCTGCCATACCCCCTAAAAGAACAGCACTTACAGACCATCCGAGGGCAATTTCGGTTAATTCAAAATAATCGCGGATAAAAGGAATAACCCCTGATATCAGGGCGCTGTCGAAACCCAATAGAAAGCCTCCCAGGGCTACTATGATGGATATCATTACCGTGTATGAACTTTTCTGCATGATTAATTATTTTTTAGGCGTGAAAGATCAGGAAAAAATGATAATAAAAGTATTACAATTGTTTCAAAATGCAGAACAAATATTACAAATTACACGAAATATAACAATGTATGATGAAACAGTGATGTAGTGAACAGAAATTAAGATGAACTGGTGATGTATTGAAGGGACTTAATAAAGAAACACCGGGATCAGCCGGCGCTTCTTTATTATCTAACTAACTCTGCTATGAAAAAAACTATTCCGATTTCAATATTCTCAGATTTTTAACAATGGTTTGATTATTTGATGAAATAATTAACCGCGCAATAAATACACCGGCAGAAACAGAACGACCGCCCATATCGTTTCCATCCCAGGACAATTGATGCATTCCACTGTAATAATGATGTTTAGGAGAAGTAAATACCTTTCGCCCCGTTATATCAACAATCTCCATGGCAACCTCGCAAGCCGATGGTAATTTAAACCTGAAATGAGCCTGCCCGTTAAATGGATTGGGATATACTTCAAACTCCAATCCGGCATCAGAGAATAATTCCACTCCTGTACCGGGATCAATTGAAACATTCGACATGGAATCAGATTGTAGCATGAGATGTTCGGTTGCCCCAACCAGCAAATGTAATTTCCCGTTCTCCATCACGACCTGGTCAATTTTTTCAATTCTGTCCAGATAGCTCTTAAACACGCTAAAATAAACTCTCGCGGTATCTTCCAAAGCAGGAATATCTACTGTAACGTCCATCGTTTCAACCAATGTCATGTCGGTAGCCAGTGAGGATGGAGGTTGATGCTGCACTTTAATACCTGTTGTATTTACCACACCAAGCACCCATGATTGATCTGGATTTACACCTGCTGCCATCACCAATTTGGGTTGCAGGTAATTTTCCGGGTCAGGTATATTGAAATAATTCCAGTGCATATCGGCCGTGGGAAGTGCCGGGGTTGCTTCACATCTCAAAACGGTATTTCCGTATTGAAATCTCTTACTTACATTTTTCAGATGATGATATAGTCCCGTGTAACCTTCTGATTTAAGAAGCCTGTATGTTAGCCAGGTATTCCAAATGCTCGTTCCATGATCTTTTTTGTAATGAGCCTGATACACTATCAGACTAAAAGTTTTTTCGTGCTTAATTTTCAGATGGATTACACGATGGATGGACCATTCTTTAATGATATGCTTGCCATCAGAGTCATATCTGAATCAAAATCCAATCATCGGAACAAATACAGAACAGAAACTGAAATGTTATTAAATGGTTAGCTGACTTTCTGAGCAAATCCTAATTACGATGGTGAGAGCCTGCAAAATCAAAACTTCAAATACGTGAAATGGAAA